>NZ_JACRVZ010000002.1:0-554468 GCF_018812145.1 Gluconobacter sp. P5E10
CACCCGGCGCCCCACCTTCCCCCACACGCCGCAAGAAGCCCGCCACACGCCTGGCTCCGGCTCTCCGGCTTGAAGCTCTACGCGCTGGACTACGGGGAGAAGCGTTTGACCTCACGGTTTCCGAGGGGGAAACGGTTACCGCCTATGGAACTGATGAAGCTGCATTATCTGGCCTATTGGATCTGATCGCAGGCTTTTCTCCCCCAATGGGCGGGCGCGTCCTTGTGCAGGAAACAGATGTTACATCCCGTCCCGCCGGGCAACGCAGCACTGTCCTGATCAGCACCCGAGATCCGCTGTTTCCTCACCTCGATACGCGCAGTAACATCGTTTTCGCACTGCGCGCCCAAGGACAAAGCCGCGCAGAAGCCGATGCGGGTGCAGGCCGCATGATGTCTCTTCTGGGACTGGATGGACTGGGAAATCTTTCTCCGCAGGACCTCAATCCAGAGCAGACCTTCCGTGCAATGCTGGCCCGCGCCCTCGTAACCGCCCCAACCATTCTTTTGCTCGACAACCCATACGGTGGTCTGGACATCCAGGCTGGTCGACGTATCGCGTCTCTGCTGTCGAAACTGTCGCGCGCGCGAAATCTCAGCGTTTTGCAAAGCGTCACGCGCAAGGAAGATGCATTGCGCGCAGGAGGACAGATCGCCCTCTTTAATGAAGAGGCGTTGCTTCAGTGCGGAACAGCAGCCGAACTGTATGATCGCCCATCAGACGTTGGAGTGGCGACACTCTTTGGTGAAGCCAATGCCTTGACCGGGCAGGTTCTGGATATTGCGGATGACGTCGCGCGCGTTCAACTTGCCTGCGGCGGCATTGTGGAAGCTCTCGCATCCGACGATACGCTTCAAGAAGGTCACCCCTGTCTGGTGTGCGTTCGCCCGGATCGGATCTCGCCCTTTTTCGGCAGCCAGTCTCTTGGTCTTGATGATGAGGAAGCTCCACCTGTTCGCGGCACACTGACGGACAGCGTTCATCTTGGCGATCATATCAGAATGCGGGTGCGCTGCCCGGATGGTACCGAGATTGAGCTCCGGCGCCCGCCCCTTCAGGCCCAGAAGCTGCCACGCGCCGGAGCCGCCGTTCAGCTCGCGTGGCCAGCGGGCCATGCAACGGCCTTTCCGCTTCGTGCCGACCTGTATTAAAGTGCCGCCGCATTCGGTCAGGCATCTGCGCCTGGCTTCTTCATGCTGATTGAGGACACCATTCTGACCCGGCCCGCTTTCTTTCTGCGACATACGCTCCCGGCACGATGCCGGGCGGGTCTCGGTCGTATCATGCGTCCTGCAGCATTTCTGGTGGGCCTGCTTGCGATACAGGTTCTGCCTGCCAATATGCACGCGCACGCCACATCCGCGAGTAGCACCCGCCCTTCCGATGACATCGGGGATTTCTTTTCCCATGTCGGCCAGAGTGTCGCCTCGGTGTTCTCGCCATCCGAAGCCTCGGCGCACGCGCATAAACGAGCTGTTACACACCACTCCACAAAACATCGTCGTGCAGCCAAACCTGCTCCTCCCGCCCCCGGCTGGGCCATTCCTGAAGGGGCGGTGACTGCGAATGCCCTGATCACAAGCGACAAGTCGCTGAAGCAGGTTGAATGGGACGGCCAATACAGCACGCTGGAAACGGGCGTTCATTCATCAAACCCAAGCTGGGCTGCTATCCTGTTAAACGGCAGCCAGCTTGCAGATGCCTGTCAGAAAGGTTGGGTTCACCCGCTGGACGGTACTTTGGGATGTGGCCTGCCCGGAGGCCAGACAATCATGGCACTCGCATGGGATCGTTCACGACTACCTGCCGCCCCTGACTGGAAAGACTTCTGGGACGTTGCACGTCATCCAGGACGCCGCGGTCTTTATCTGGGCGCACGTACAACGCTGGAAATTGCCCTGCTTGCGGACGGCATAGACGCGCGTGACATTTACACTGCGCTGTCCACGCCCGCGGGCGTTAGTCGTGCGTTCCACAAGCTGGATCTGCTTCGCCCCTATATTGTGTGGTGGAAAACACCCGATGATGCCGCCCGGATTATGGAGCAAAGCAGTGCGCTCATGACCAGCGCCCCCATGACGGAAATTTCCAGCGTCAGCATGAAAGTCAAAGCGGGACCAGCGGCTTCTCTTTTTGTCGCGCAACCAGAGCAAACTCTCAGCACGGCACTCTATTGGGCAATCCCGGCTAACAACCCGACGACGACAGCCCAAAAAACCCTAATCCAACTGCACACTCAGTCTCCACACCTGAACGACATGCCCGACAGCGTCCTTGATCCGAGAGGAACAGCTTTGTCCGTCAATGACGCGTTCTGGACGAAATACGGCGACCAGCTGGAGCAGCGGTTTCAGGACTGGTACGGCAGCAGCAAGCCATGATGGCCATTTCCATGCGGCTTCACTTGCCTGCCATTATACTTGGCCTTCTCATTGGCTGTGGTGTCATCACGCTGCTGATGCGTCTTTTGCCAGCCAGACACGTACGCCTTCTTGGTTTGCTGGTTTTATTGCCCGGCCCTGCTCTCGCTTTTGCGCTTCCTGAACTTCATCGCGCTGGACTGAGCTTTGTCGGCCGACATTATGACATCCTCCAGGGTGTTCTGATTTCCCCAGCCGTCATGATGCCCTTCGGAGCCACGTTACTTGGACTGCCCATCGGAACAACACGCGCAGCAATCGGCCTGGGAGCAGATCTGACGACCCGCCTGAAATTAATATGGCTTCCCCTGCTTTTACCCGCCGCCCTGCTTTCCCTGACAATAGCGGTTCTGTTGTGCCTCGGCTGTGTGATACTGGATCGGCCATGACTTCAGTTTCTCCTTTCTGGCAAACCACGCCGCTAGATCAGATGACGTCCGAGCAATGGGAATCCCTTTGTGACGGATGTGGGCGTTGCTGCCTGAACAAGCTCCGCGACGAAGATACGGACGAGATCGTTTACACGACCGTTGCCTGCCGACTTCTGGACACACAGACGTGCCGTTGCACAGATTATCCGAAGCGCCATCGCAAGGTGCCGGACTGCGTTACCCTAACGCCTGAACTCTTGGCTGAAATCGACTGGCTTCCACCAAGCTGCGCTTATCGATTGCTGCGAGACGGGTTCGATCTCCCGGAATGGCACCCTCTGCGCTCCGGGACGCAGGACAGCGTTCTGCTTGCCGGTGCTTCAGCAGGTGGGCGCTGCGTAAGTGAGCGCCGCGCGGGTCCATTGGAGAATTACATTACCGCATGGCCCGGCGAATGGCCTGCGAATGCACCCGCGTGCATTTCTAGAAAGCGCTCCGGCTAACCCCATGCTTCCGCCGACCGTCCCTCTCGTATGGAGACGTTCGCCTCGTGCACGCCGCATGACCCTCCGCATTGATGCTCAAGACGGCAGGGTTGTTGTTACAATGCCGGAGCGCATCAGCCAGCGGCAGGGTCTTGCGTTCGTCCATCAGCATATGGACTGGATTACGTCCTCTCTCGCTGCTCTGCCTGAAAAACGCGTACTGGCTAACGGCCACGAAGTCATGATCGAAGGATCACCGGTTCCCATTCTGCACGAGCCAGATGCCCGCCGTGGCACATGGCTGGATTCAGATGGCCTTCATGTCAGCGGTGATGCGGCTCATACCGAACGTCGCGTAAGGGACTTTCTTCACAGCCTGGCCAAAGAGCGCCTTTCAACGGCTGTGGCACTTCACAGTAAAAGAATGGGGCTTGTGCCGTCCCGTGTCGATTTGCGGGAAGTCCGGTCTCGCTGGGGCAGTTGCACCCGAAAAGGACGCATCATGTTGAGCTGGCGTCTGGTCATGACGCCGCCGGAAATTCGAGATTACGTCGTGATCCATGAACTCGCTCATCTTCAACATTTTGACCATAGCGCTGCTTTTTGGGGTCTTGTTGACAGATTTTGCACAAATGGACGCACAGGACGTCTTGCAGCGGAACGCTGGCTGAGCCAAAACGGGACCGCCCTGCTGCGAGCAGCATGAGGCGTGTGCGAGCTTGGCGGAATGGTAGACGCACGAGACTTAAAATCTCGAGTCCGTAAGGGCGTGCGGGTTCGAGTCCCGCAGCTCGCACCACATAACCATTTGATTTCATTGGAAACGCGAGGATATGACCCATAACAAGTGGGTTGGTTCTCCAAAGCTCTTCTCCAAAGTTGGAGAAATTTTATGCTCAAACTTGTCGGCTCGCGATTCCATTTTCGACGCGTCGTCCCAGTCCCCTTGCGCCCGATTCTTGGTAAGAGCGAGATCTGGATTTCCTTGGGAAGAGCAGGCAAAATCGAGGCGCGACATCGTGCAGCACAACTGCATGGACAAACGACTGACCTGTTTGAAGGACTTTTCAGTGTGAGCGATATAAAGCAGTCATCTGATGCGCTCACTTCCCTACCGGAAGAAATCAAATCCACCAACGAAGAATACGTCTTAAAAAAAGAACTTTATGCCCGTGATACAGAAATAAGAATTTTAAAGAATATAATAAAAATACATGAAAACCTTAGAATAACAGGAATTCACAACGCAGAAAAAATGGCAGAAATAAAATACAAAGAAACTGTTTTTCAACACACTAAAGATTTATTACTTTTTTCTTTAGAAATTGACGAAATCGAAAAAGCTATAGAAACTTTTCGAACAGAATTTTTGGAGTCTATGGAAGATCTTGTTCGGAGGCTACAAATCTCTTCCGCTGAGAAAGAAGTCCTAAGAAGCGAAATTGACCGCCTCCATAACACTCTCGTTACAACTTTAACAAAAGCCATTGAAACTACAACTTCCCGACCAGCACCACAGTCTCCAACACCTTATTCCGAAGTGGCACTTCCCGTAGTAGCCGAAACTCAAACCAAACTACAATCAAAGGCTCCCTCACCTCTTTTACTATCGGCGGCCCTAAAGCGTTTTCTCAACACCAAACCCGCCAAAAGCCTCGAAACTCAGCGAGACACGAGCAGAACTGTCGCACTTTTCGTACAGGCATTTGGAGATCTTCCCGTCCGTGAAATTGATGGCAAAATCTCAGGTGATTTCCGCGACGTTCTCTTTTCCCTTCCGGCATCACATGGCAAGCGCCGCAACCTCTCTTTTCAAGATGAGATAGACCGTGCAGCTTCTCAGGATGTGCCATTGCTAAGCACAAAGACGGTAAAAAACCACTTCATGCGCCTGTCTTCTCTATGGAATGAACTTTTAAGACGGGACATGGTTGAGAAAAATCCATGGAACAAGTGGAGTTTCAACCTGTCCAACCAAATATCGCGTCGAGCCTGGAAACAGGAAGAAATGAATAAGCTCGTTAATACCCCTTGGCCAGTAGGCAGTATTTCTAACGAGACCTTCATGGGAATCACGATGGTTGCTGCTTACAGCGGTATGCGGCTTGGCGAAATCAGTAACCTGAGAAATGAAGACATCCAAGACGTGGAGGGTGTTCCGTGCTTCCGGATTTGTGCCCATCCAGAAGACAACTGGTCCCCCAAGACTGACGCAGGAGAACGCATTGTTCCCATTCACTCCACCCTACTGAGCTGGGGGCTGCTAGCTTTTCAAAAAGCCAATCAGAAATACCTTTTTTCTGATCTTAAAGACTCACGAGACGGAAACCGTGGCGCTGACTTCAGCCGGGCATTCTCACGCTACAAAATGATAATGGACCTTCCTCCGGCTGTTACTTTCCACGGTTTCCGGCATACAGTGTCAACACTTCTGCGCAATCAGAAAAGCGACATTCGCGAAATCTGGATTGATGCTCTGTTAGGTCATGAATCCAGCCACAAGAGTCAGGGGGCCACGACATATCTGAGCGGTATCGATCTCACCAATCTGCAAACAACAGTCGAGGCTATTCAATATCCAGACTTTTATTTGGGAAAAAGGCTATGAGCGATACAAAAAAGATTAAATTAGAGCCTTTAGGTCCTGAAGATGCACAAGATATGTTTTCAGGACTATCTGATAATCGCGCCTATCAATTCATTCCTGATGAACCACCAATAAGTCTTGAAGCTCTTCGTGACAGGTATGTTGTTTTGTCTTCAGGCGGGAATTCAAATGGTACCGAAATCTGGCTGAACTGGATCATCAGACAAGGTGTGGATCAGAAGACTGTTGGGTATACGCAAGCGACACTGACAGCAGAGGAAGCGGTTGTCGCCTATCACGTCTTCCCTCTCTACTGGCGTCAAGGCATCGCAGCAGAAGCCATGAAGATCACCCTCACAACTATTTTCTACAATCCCGACATCAAAATCGCACGCGCCTTTGTTGATACGAGAAATCACGCCTCTATAGCCCTGCTACACAAACTAGGCTTCAAACAGGTCAGAAGAATTCATGACGCAGACTTCTTTAAAGGAGCAAAAAGTCACGAATATGAATTTGAAATTACTCAAACAGAATGGCTGAAGACGCCAATGCCTTCTCAAACCCAATAGTATTGCTAGATCTACAGGAAATAGCAGACCATAATTTCCTACATGTATCCATGGACGTGTTCTTAGGAATGATGCCAAAGCGCATGTTTGGCCATCCCAACGATGCATAAAATTCCTTTCCGCTTATCTCCAATATCTGAAGTCGTATCCTCCCGGCAATCACCTCGCATCATGGGCGTTGAACTGTCCGGGAACCAGCGGCTAACGTTCTGGTCAGGTCAAGGATCGATCTTAGTATGATTTTCCTTGTCGTAATATGGATATCTATCCACGGAAAATGACATGCAGGTTTCAAAATGGGTTAACAGCCTTGCTGTTCGTATCCCCGCCCATATCGTCCGTCAGCTTGATTTGCAGGAGGGAGACAATGTTGAGACAGTCTTTTCTCACCTGAAACGCCCTGAAGAAGCTTTGCAGTCTTTGAAAACAATTGGTCGGAAACTGCCCAAAAACTTTCGATTTGAGCGTCCGCAAGACTGAATATGCCTGTTCTTCTGGATAGCAATATCCTGCTCTATGCGTTCATAGAGTAGGATGTGGAAAAGATGCGGATCGCTGAAGATGTTATCCGCCATACGGATTGTCATATCTCTGAACGAGATGACGAATACGTTGCCTCGTAAAACGAAGCTGTCTCTAGATGATATTGGCGAGCTGATTGCAGATATTAGAAGCCTGACAACCGTACATGACCTGACGACAGGTATTTATGCCAGAGGCTGGGCAATTGTACGCCGCTATGGCTTGCAGACTTATGACAGTATGATTTTAGCATGCGTCATCGAAAATGGCCTTGAAACGGTACTGTCAGAAGATATGCAGGCTCGCCTGTCCATTTTCGATATGACGATTATAAAAAACCCGTTTGGATAAAAGAAATTTTTGGAGAGCAATTTCGATATATCTCTAACTTTTTTGGGGTACTTATTCTTTTTCAATTTTTTTAGGCTCAGGAATCATATCCAGAAGATGACGGTCAGGCATGTGTCATAGCGAGTTGCGACCCGCCGCCAGTCTTTGAGCCTTCCGAACACGATCTCGATGCGGTTGCGGCGTTTGTATTTCCGCCTGTCGTATCTGACAGATTTCCCGAGAGATTTCCGTCCTGGAATGCAGGGTTTAACCCCTTTTTCTTCCAGGGCATCCCTGAACCAGTCGGCGTCATACCCTCGGTCCCCCCCAGTATCCTTTGTGCAGCAGGAAGACTGTCTAGCAAGGCAGAGGCTCCGGTGTAATCACTGACCTGTCTTGCTGGCATGAAGAAGCTCAGCGGTCCTCCGCTCTGAGTTAGTAACCGAGTGCAGCTTCGTATTCATGCCAACTTTTGTCGATTTGATCAGACAGCCCGAATCCCCCTTCTTAGACGGAGGCTTGAAGCCGTTCGGTGTGCCTTGAGATACGTCGAATTAATCATGATGTTCTAAGCCTCGACCTTTGCAGCAGACAGGCCGTCCGCCATCTGGGATAAGACCTTCATCACCATGTCGCTCCAACGCTTCAGGCGGTTGTAGAGCGTCTTGTGCTGACCGTATTTCCGAGGCGCATCGCACCAGCACAGGCCACTACGATTTATGGGAATGATGCCGCCCAGCACGCGGCGGTTATCAACTCGAGGTTTGCCGTGGCTCTTGGGAAAGAACGGCGGGAGACGTTTCATCTGTCATCCAAAACAGGTCGTTCATCTTAGATCTCCTCACGGGGTTTGAATAAGATGCTACAAGAAAATCTTTTAGGTCCTGAGCCCAATGAAACCCGCAAGAGAAAATAATAATTCAACATAATTTAATTTGTTCTCGTAAATGCATTGCTGTTTGGTCAATACTTGGGTACACAGTTGTGGAATTAATATTAATACTATTCAATTGACGAATTATATTTTCTTTATTGGTTATTGTAATTCTGCTTACTCCGATATTATATTGCCCATGATCTGGCAACTCTACTTCATGACCAAAAAGTAAAAACGCTCCAGATTGAGATTTTATACGGGTATTATTTCTTTTTGCTTTTACACAAATTATGCTACTTAAATCTTTTGGTATAATTCTATCCTCAAAAAAACCTTTCTCTGAACGTATGTGATGTAATAATTTCCGAATTGAATCGGATTTGTTAAAATCATCCGTATCCAAATTGAGGTTAATAGAATTTTTCTGATTGAAGTTAAGGTTCGATATATTTGATAAGCAGCTAACAGTATCGGAATCATAATATTTTATTGTATCTGCTATGATATTGAATATTATTACTTCTCCATTCTTCTCTTCATTACCTGAGCATGCAAAAAACAAAGCTACAAGGGGGTTACCAGACAAATCCAGTAATCTGGTTGGAAGTCCATAGTGTTGCATTCGTACAAGTCGATCAAAACAATACTGATCACTCTGAAATTCGTCATAATGGGAAATTAATAATTCTTTACAAAGTCTATCTTCATTGGGCATGAACTGCCAATTTCCGTTACTCCATTTTCTTAAAAGAGAAGGAGTCAGTTCGTAACTAGAATCACTATGGCCACGAAAAAAAAATTCTTTCTCTTCTCCTGTACGAGATTGGTACAAAAGTTTTAAAAAAGATTCTACACTATCGGCTAGTCCTAGAATATTTTTTTCACGTGGAGGCGGTTGAATATCTTTTTTATCTTGGAGAAAATTGTTACCTGGAATGACAAATTTCGATAAATCAGGTTTAAGTTTTACTAAATTTTTTAGAATTTCTTGCGCATCCCCTTCACGGACTGCCCAGTGAGTACGAGAAATTTGGAATCGATCTAGGTAGAAAAGGTCTTTCGCAGATTTAGGATCATCAAATTTTACTTTACCGAAATCAATTTCTGTTTGAAAATTTGCTTCTACTTCGCTATTTTTCTTGATTATATTATTTATTTTTCCATATTTTATTATTGAATAGTAACCATCATCATCCCTTTGAATCTCCGTACAAAGAAATGTTGGCAGGCTTTCAAGAAAATCTTTGGCGATATCACTATAATTTTGTAATCTTTTTTCTATATCTGGTGGAGTATATTCAAACATACGACCCAATTCCATTGATATGGAATCAATATTACCATCTACTTTGCTAATATTGTAGAAAGATATGTAATTGAAATTTTCCATTATAATTCCAATAATAACAAATTTATGAAAATTATATTATGCTTAGAGGCTTCGCTGCATTAATTCTCATGAATCATGCCTATCCTAAGGGGCTGGCTTTATAATGTTATAAGATAAACATTTTTTGCTTTTTCCTATGTTAGTGCAGTCTATAGAATAGACAAACCGAATGTATTTTCAAACGTTAAAATGTCCCGAAACCGGTCATTTGTGGAATGCTGTCAATAACAGTGTGAGGGAAGCGGTAAGTCCTGTTCCTCAACTCCGAGTATCGGAACAGTGGAGGCCGCAGTGAACCGTCCGCCAGACTGTCGTACGGCTGACCCGGAAAATCCCTGCGATTTCGCCCAGTGATCTTCCAGCAGCGCTCAGTTCCTTCACATGTTTCTTCTGCCGGGTTGTCAGAACATGCGGTCTTCCGAGCTGTTTTCCGGCCAGCCGGATAGCCGCAAGCCCAGCCCTTGTTCGCTCGCGGATCAGTTCCCGTTCAAACTGCGCAAAGCCTGCCAGGATGGTCAGGAACAACTGACCATTCGGGGTACCCGTCTCAATCCCGATATTGAGAATACGCACCCGGACGTGCCGGTCTGTCAGGTTGTTCACGAGCCCCATGACATCGAGCGTGTTACGACCCAGCCTGTCCAGACACGCCACAACCAGACTGTCTCCCTCTTTGAGGCGGCTGAGCAGGCCAGCAAGCCCCGGTCGACTGGCAGCAGGCACGCTGCCTGACACCGTATCAAATACGATTTCCGTCACACCTTCTTTCTGAAGAGCCGATACCTGCCCGTCACAGACCTGGTCGCCCGTCGAAACCCGTGCGTAGCCATACCGTGTCATGCTTCTGACCTCCCTGCATTCCGGAACAGGATTTCGGAACAGCAGGACCCGTTTTTCCTGGCCTGTTCCAAAAACGACGGATTGTGAAACCCGGCGTTGCAGGTCGTCGAGACAGAACCAGACGAGAAAAACAGCAGACAAAGAGCGGGTTGTGTCTGAGTTCTCAGTGTCTTTTGTGTGTTTGTCTCTCTGCGGCAACGTCGTCACGCCAGCGTCAGGTCATTGGTCCGGAGAAATTCATGAAACGGGTAGTCGTCTGTCTCTTACTGTGCGGTGCCCTGCCACCGGTCGCCCATGCACAGGATGCCGTAGCAGCTTTTCGCCGCAGCATGGTCAACGCCGCCATGGGGATGGGCGCTGGTCACATTCCCAATACTCCCGCAACGCCGCAGGCTCCTCAGGATAATGGCGGCGTGACACTGCAAAAGACCCTGACGTATCGTCCAATGGACAATGCACTGGGACATGCCTCTCTCATGGGGATCTCGTTGGGCATGTCTGCACTGGAGGCAACAGCCCAACTTCGCCAGGCCTGCCAGGCGGACCCATCAATTCGTACCGAGACCCTGCGGACTTCTTATAAGGGCGTCGATATGGAGACCCAGTCTTATCCGTCGATGCTATCCTGCCAACGAAATGGCGATGCCATCAATGTATCGCTGGCACCTCCCGTCATGGGCGGCGTCGTCATCAAAGTCGCGCGCAGTGTCGATTATCCGGCCGTTAATTCTCCGGGGTACGATGCTTTGAAAGCGGAGCTTGTCACCCGGTATAGCGCCCATCTCCCGTCTCTTTACAATGCTTCTGCCGTGACCGCTCTGTATGCACTCAAGGATGGCACGGTCACCGAAAAAGCTCATGGCGACCCTGTTGCATTCTCGCCATCCTCCGATCCACGGGCGTCTGTTACGCAAGCCTGGATGCAGATAGCGGTTGATGTGGTCCCGCAAAATCCGTCAGCCGTCAGTCATCTGAGCATTGCAATCGAGGATATCGGAGCTGTCCAGACCATAACGGCTGAAGTCATCAAGCAGCTCAATGCGGCTGTAGACGCAAAGCTGGCCCACAATACCGTCAAGCCAGCACTGTGAGGGCGTGACCATGACCGTATCCCCTTTGCAAAACGTAGCACCAGAAGAAGCAAATATCTTTCCTGGTAACAGTCAGGCTTGCAGAGTGCCTCATGAGCCGGAACATCGGGGGGTGGTCATCAAAACACCCGATGCTACGCCGGGTCTGATCGTCGCGGATGGCCAGCAATATTCCTTCGTACTGCCCAAGGTCTGGCAGGGAACAGCCGCTCCCGCCCGCAACCAGAAAGTTGTGTTCACACTGGCAGCGAATGGCGACGTCAACGCAGTGCGTTTGCTCGGGCGTGAGGTTTTAACCCATGAAACGCTCAGCGCATTGGGTCAAACCTTTCGCTCGAACGGTGGAACATTTGGCGAGAAAGTGTTGCCTCTGCTCCAGGCACAGAGAGACCGCATGACGGGGCCAGGTGTTGTCCTGTCGAGTGCATTGCTGCTCGGTTTTTTCGTGCTACCCGGTTGGAGCCTTGAAGCTGGCAATACGATCCTTGGCGTCAATCTGGCCTACACCGTCAGCCAGTTGTTGGGCGTTGATGCCAGTGCCGCCGATCTTACGGTTCACTTTGGTTTTTGGCGTCTGATCGGATGTCTGGTGATCGTCCTGCCCTGGATTGCACCATGGCTGACGTTCAAACGAGCGCAGATGCTGAATATCCTACCTCTTGTCTTCCTGATTACTCTCCCGCTGGTGGTGCATACGAAGCTGCGTCATTTCGCAGCGGATGCAGTGAAAAGCACCGGCCAGCTTTTCGGCGGTCTGGGAGGCGATGGCGCAATGCAGCGCGATATGCAGGTGATGGTCGAGAAGCAGGTCTCCTCGTTGATTCACGCGACGTCCTGGAACAGCGGGTATTGGCTCGCACTCATCGCAGCTTTTGGTCTTGCCGGTCTTGCACTCAAGAACAGGCAGGGCGGGATACGCCACTAAGCTGATACCTATGACTGGCTTTAAGCTGTCTGCTGCACGACGCGGTGGACAGTGCTTGGTCCGACACGAAACAGTCTGGCAATCGTTCTGAGAGACTTACCCTGCTGCGCCATTTCGCGAATGTGCTGCCGCTGAACGGACGTCAGGCGGGGTGGACGTCCGATGAGCTTTCCTGCCGCCCGGGCTGCGGCGATGCCTGCCTGAGTCCGCTCACGAATGAGCTCTCGTTCAAACTCTGCCATCGCCATGAGAATGGTCAGAAACAGACGGCCATTCGACGTGCCCGTCTCGATACCCAGATTCAGAATGCGTAGACGGATATCCCGTTGGTCCAGGAGCCTGACGAGTTCGAGCACGTCGACTGTATCGCGTCCAAGGCGGTCCAGCCGTGCAACAGTAAGGCTGTCACCTGGTTCCAGTTTTTTGAGAAGGGAAGACAGCGCGACCCGGTCATGAGCTGGAACGGAACCGGAAACCGTTTCCACGACAATGTTTTCCACCCCCTCATTGCGAAGAGCCAGGATTTGGGGGTCGGTCGTCTGGGCGTCGGTTGAGACCCGAGCGTATCCGTACCGTGCCATGACCGACCTCCTGAGCGGGAACATTCCTGATGCGACTATCATAGCATCTGTTCAGGATTAAGAATTTGGTCAGGGAAAATCCATCATGGTGAGAAAAATGACAGTAACAAAAAATATGAACGGAATTAATTGATAGGTTAATTCTGAGTTTTCCAAAAAATTGACAGAATAAAATAAGTATGAAGATTTTTGGTTATTTATTAGAAATCATCCACAATCCCTCGTAATTGGAATTGTTGCGCCGGAATAGTCTATATACTGATGTTTCCTTTCAGATCTTCCGGCGAAGGAAACGTTGGTGAAGATCTGGCTTCAATGACATGAACCTCGCATCTCGCCTGCCCGCATCAGCCGGAGATGGATGAATGCGATCATGTCTTTCTCGTATGAAACGTTGGCTCCTGTCTTAAAGGAATATAGCCATAAGATTGAGCAGCCACTCCGAGCACTCCATCCGTTTTATCAGGAGCGACTGGCTAACCTTGCTTACAAAACAGTTTTAGAGGCTGGAGTAGAGGCCCCCGAAAAACTGGATGTTTGCAAAGAGATCTTGAAAATTTTTGCGGGGTTCGATCGCGAAACCGAAAGACTACTGTACATGTCTTCTTACTTAGGCTTGGAACCCTGGCAATTTTCAGATCCTTCATTGAAGGAAAGTCGGAAACTTTGGAGTAGGAAATCCAAAAAAGTCAGACGGAATATCAGGCGTTATCTGAATATACCTGTTCCTGAAGATGCGGTTGAACAGGAATTCAATTCCAGAAAAGTCGCGAGAGCAGAGTCCTATATCGTAAAGAAAACGGAATCTGGGAAAAAGATCAGTGCATACGAAAATGCTCAATATAGAAAAAATATTCGACGTGAAAAATTTAACCTTATAGCAAAACTTATAAAACATAGCTCAATCGATATTTTATTATATAAGGGGTTTTTCCTGACACTTACTATGCCATCGGAGTTCCGCAAAACAAGCTACGAAGTCGCTATGGCAGAAATACGCGACAGGTGGAAGAAGATTATGGAAATCCTCCAGGCGGAGGGAATAATCGTTCTTGGTGTTAAGAAAATTCATCTTCATAAAGATGAAACTCCTCATATTCATTTAAGCCTGTACTGTAATCCTATCCATGAAGGTTTCATCAGGGAAACAGTCTGGAAGTTCTTTATCAATGATGAAAAGCACGGAGATGAAGCTTTTCAAGAAATCTATGATCATGACGGAGCTTTGGCATATCTCCTGAGAGACTTCTGCCTTGAGGATGATGAGACCTTTTGTGAGATCAAATTTATTGGTTTGAAGGCGGGCTTCCTGACTTTCTGGGATCATTTTTATAAAAGAGATTATGGCAATTCAAAGCTGTCACATCTTTCTAACAACCGTCTGTTCAAAGCCAGGCGTCTTTTGAAAGACCGAGAAGACTTAAAAAACCCGGCAAGTATCCTGTTTCTTCTTCGCGGTTTTGCAGAGCCCTCCCTCAATGAGATTTCGAAGTGGCACATTAATTTAAAGCAGCTGACGCTGACCGATGAGTGGACGACACTTAGGATCGCCGACTTGCAGTTCTGTATTCACGGACGTCAGAACATTCTTCCCAAGACACGCCGTACATCATTCGTAAATCCAGAAAAACGGCAGCTTTCTAATGTTTTTAGTATTCTTATAAGGGAGAACCAAGAAGGTGCCATCACCGCAATTCATCCCGTCAGGGAATGCGTAGACCGACGATTTTTAAGGACTAGAGCTGAACTTGCGCTCTGTCGGGCACGTCCACCTCCCAAACCCAGTGACACAAACGACCGGTTTCGCATCATCTCGGGGGAACGAGAGGTTTTGCGGCGTCCAGTGTGACAGAAAGGGCATGCGAAATGACAACCTATGGATATGCCAGGGTTTCGACTGACGGGCAGACGACAGATCCGCAAGTGCTGGAGCTGAAACAGGCCGGGGTCGACCTGGAGAACTGTTTTGTGGAAACCGTCTCCGGCAGTGTGAGTGCTGCCAGACGTCCTGTGCTGCAAAAGCTTCTTGAGCACCTTTGCAACGGCGACACATTGACGGTGGTGAAGCTCGACCGGCTGGGACGAGATACCATCGACACCCTGACCCTGATTCAGGACCTCAAGGCCAAAGGGGTTGGTGTGCGTATTCTGGCTCTGGGCGCAGATACGGGAGGGGCGGCAGGAAACCTGATCATCGGTGTTCTGGCCAGTGTGGCGGCATGGGAGCGGGATATCATCCGGGAACGGACGATCTCTGGTCTTCATGCCGCTCGGGTATCAGGAAAGTTGCTGGGAAGACGTCATGCCATGAGTCCGGCAGGTCGTCAGGAGGCGGTCAGGGCCACAACGGAGGTGAAGCGGTGCGCAGTGTTGCGCGGCGGTATGGTGTTGCACCCCGAACAATCTATCGGCTTTTAGAAGCGACAACCGAGAGGATGGAGACTGGAAAGGCCGCCTGAAGCGGGAGACTTTACGGCAGCATGCCGTGGGTAAAAGGAGCCTGTTCTGTCCGTGAGACAGCAACGCAGGGAAGGGAAAATATCCATCCTTTTTCTGAGGCGGGAAACCTTGAAAAAACGAAGCTTTTTCAGTGTCTTAATATAGACACGAAGTACAGGTCACAAAGTACAGAAAAGTGAGACACGAGGTACATTTTCTTACCGCCCCGGACCGGAAAATACCGGCCTTGCGGATACGACCGGGTTCGAGGCGGCAGGAGTGGGGTGAGTTTCCCGGCGGGGCAAACGCAGGTTGTCGAAAAGACCCAGTTCCAGTGCAGAGACGATCTCTGGGTCTCGACTTAAGAGAGCTTTCCGGAGTCTCCGCCGTTCCCTGAGAGCAGCGCGAACGGAAGGCGATCTGAAATGCTCCTGAACATCGGACTGTCGGTTTTCAGCGCACCGTCTGGCATAGTCATCAACAAGCCCCCGTGCTTCTTCGGCAGAGGTGACAGGCACCGTCAGGTTCCACCCGAACAGAGCATTCAGCATCCGGGCAATCAGGGCTTCGAGATGCCGGGACAGCTCTTCTTCAAGAGACATGTTTTCAAGCCGCCTGATCTCAGCGCGCCAGGGGCGAGAAATGATCTTTGGCCTGCACTCGGCCCGCGTCCATTGAGGACGGATAATGGACGCCAGACTGTCAAAATAGTCTTGCACAGGCCGGGGAGGAACACGAACTGGCACCAGACCTTGTTCCATCACATCCCGAGCCTTCAGAGGTTTGGGAGTCTTCGGTGCTGGCTGATTGGCATTCTGCATCAAATGCGCCAGCTCACGCTTTTTCAGGCCAAGCACACGATGAAGAGCAAGCCGGTTTCTGGCTTCGTCTTCGATCAGATAGACACCGTCCTTGTCGCCTTCGAAGATAAGGAGACCGACCTCGTTTGCGGCATTTATGAAATCCCCCAGAATGCGATGATGAGCATTCCAGAGGGTCAGGATGTCTGCCCGCATCGCTGGGAGAACCGACTGTCCTGAACGGCGTTTCGTCGCCTGGTGCTGGGCGTGAGTGAAAGCAGCGTCCGGCGTTCGGTCATTCTCATAGGTTGCAGCACGCAGGACATCTGCATGACGGGCTTTCCCGTGTGTCTCAAGCGCATGAATGACGGCCTGTGTGCCTTTGCCGAGAGTCAGGGCGTGACCGAATGCCATCTCGGCCAGTCGGGCAATTTTCTCATGGCGTCGTTTTGAAAAGCGACTGTCCAGAACCAGGCCGCTTTCCAGAGCTTCGGCATAAATGAGATGGTAGTGTTCGGCCTCGACTGTGTTGCCCGCCCGTTTCTTGTCGTGACGGACAGCGAAGAGGGGGCCGTCCGCCTTGAATTCCTCGCGAAACGTTTTCTGCAGCCAGCCTAACTGGCCTTTCCTGAGCGGTTCGTCGGGGCTGAAGATGACATGACGGAGAGCATAGGTGTTGTGTCTGGCGTGGGCGTCTTTGACAGCTTCGATCAGATCGTGCTCCGTGCCTCGGAGGATTGAGACCTGTTCGTTTTCGTCCGTTCTCAACAGGTGACGAAACAGTTTTCCATGACCGCTGCCCGTGCGAATTCTGGTCGCTTTGATAATCATGGTCGCAGGTTTCTCAGCAGAGCCCGGGTCTCGGAGTTTGCAGCCTGAATATCTCTCAGGACCTGAGAGACGGGTGCGTGGTTTCCGGCATTCAGAACATAAGCGATCTGATTGAGATTGTTCCCGATGGCTGAAAGCTGTCGGGACAGGCTGGTCAACGCGGATGCAACTTCGTCTGGCGCCCTTCCTGTCAGGCAATGTTCTCGTAGGAGTGTTCTCACGTAACGCGATAATGAGACATCCTGACGAGCGGCTTCAGCAACGGCTTCGCCATGTTGATCATCAGGAAGCCGGACACGAACATCACGTTTGCGGCCCTGTGCAGCAGGTGATTTTTTGACCATGGTCAGTCTCCGCCATTCGGCTGGTACAAAGGGGGTCCACGGGGGAACGAAGTTCCTCCTGGCAAGATGGCGATTGAGGAATACAAAGTATCCGCAGATCGCCACGGCTTGCTCTACCAATGTAGCCAATCTGAATGCTTACCGTCGGAGCCTGAATTTTTACTGTTAGGGTCGATGTTGCTCACTGGAATGAGTGTACCGGGCAGAGCTTTTTTTCTTTTGTCCGGTTAAACCTCTAAGTGCCTGCTTATGTGCTGAAGGAGATGAGAGCTTCCATCGCAGCACATAAGCACGCACTTAGAGGTTTGAGGCGTGCTAAAGGCGTCGCAGGCGAAAAGAAGAGGTGTAAAATTTTCTAGAGAAGATATTGCTACTCTTCCCTAGAACCCATTATTCCTCGCAATTCACAGATGGAGAACGTGGCGGCTTATAATCCAGCACCTCGCGTATTGGAGTATTCCCGCAAAGCCTCATAAAGCTGCGCAGGACCAAGAAGCACGTCTTTCAAGCCTTCTCGAACACGTTCAGACCCGAGTGCCTGATGGCTCATAACGTGATGAGCATCCAGCGCATCCATGATGGCGTCTAGAAGCGCTGTCTTTAAGTCCGGTGAGTTTGCAAATTGCTCTTTGCTATTACTGGCAGCCTGCTCCCTGAGCATCGCATTTTCCAGTAGCTTGCCCTTTATAACGCCATTCACGTACACGAGCTGATCATTATCTGTCAGCTCGCCATCAAAAAGGCCGTTCACACTCTGGATGATTTCATCCAGGAGTGCTTTCTGCTTGTCTTGCACCGCTCCACTGCCGACACCATCCATCGGAGGCAGTTTCGGAGTTTCACCATGCCCCAGACTTAGCGGCTGAGTGCCGGTGTTGCGCAGACTGTGATGCGTTAGAGTAACCTTGGAAAGATCGACCTGATCACGTTCGCGACCGAATTCCAACAAAGGAATGAGACGCTTGTAAAACAGAAACCGCTTTTCGATATCCGTGTTACCGTAGTCAAAGATCTGCGACAGGAAGGCATACAGCCGAACGAACGCGCCCATATCTCCTTTGAACAGAACCAATGCTTCCAGCGTATCACGTGCAGCTTGAGCCGCAGATACATCATTCTGAGCTTCTGCCGCCGTTTTCTCTGTTTGAGCCGCTTTATAACGCTTCAACAATCGATCAGCGACCGGGGCTATGGCAGCCTGCAACTGCGCCTGAGTGCCTTTGGGATCTAATTCAACCTGTGCAAGACGATCGACTTCATAATCATCATAGCAGTTTGCTGCATCCAGCTTGGAACGGAGATCGAACACCTGCTCGGGATCTGTCGTCGCTTCGAGTTCCGCCGTTTCGTAGTAGGTCTTGAATGCCTTAAGGACATCCGCGCCCTCGTTCACGAAGTCCAGAATGTACGTCGTATCCTTGCCCGGATAAGATCGGTTCAGGCGTGAAAGCGTCTGCACCGCCTGAATACCGCCAAGCTTTTTATCCACATACATGCCGCACAGAAGTGGCTGATCAAAACCCGTCTGAAATTTATTGGCGACCAAAAGCAGATGATAGTTCGGCTCTGCAAAGGCATCGCGGATATCCCGCCCTTTGAGGCCTGGATTAAGATCTTTACTGTTCTCAGTTACCGGATCTGGATAACTTTCTGGATCTGCAACCTCACCAGAAAAGGCAATCAGAACGCCAAGTGGGTAATTCCGCTTTGTAATGTAAGATCGAATAGCCTTTTGCCAACGCACGGCTTCTTTCCGACTGGCGACCACCACCATGGCTTTGGCCTTACCATTCAGAAGCGGCTGAACATTTTCCCGATAATGCTCGACAACAATTTGAACCTTCTGGGCGATGTTATAAGGATGCAGTCGAACCCACTGCATAATACCCTTCATCGCTGCACTGCGTTCGACCTGCGTCTGATCGAACTCCTGCCCATTATGAGCCAGCTTGAAGGCCATTTTATAGGTTGTGTAGTTCTTCAGAACATCAAGGATGAAGCGTTCTTCAATCGCTTGGCGCATGGAATATACATGGAAAGGTAAAGGTTTTCCGTCCGGGCCGGAACGACCAAACAATTCAAGCGTCTTCTGCTTTGGTGTGGCCGTGAAGGCAATATAGGTCAGTCCGTTTGAGTCCGTGCGTGATGCCATCTGTGCGGCTAACAGAACTTCGGTATCGACCTCGCCGCCATCCTGATACTCAGCCCATTCTTCTGCCGAGAGAAGCTGTTTGAGCTTGGAGGCTGCTTCGCCCGTCTGCGAACTGTGAGCTTCGTCCGCTATGACAGCGAAACGCTTGCCTTCGGTAGCTGCTAGTTTTTGAACCTCTGCCAACGCAAAGGGGAAGGTCTGGATGGTGCAAACAATGATCTTCTTGCCGTTCTTAAGAGCCTTGCCAAGCTGAGCACTTTTGCTTCCATGCTCGTTGGTGATGCTCTCCACCACACCATGCGTGCGTTCAAAATCGAAGATGGCTTCCTGAAGCTGGGCGTCCAGCACCGTGCGATCTGAGACGACCAGTACACTATCGAAAATCTTCTTGTGATCTGCATCATGCAGATCTGCCAAGAAATGAGCCGTCCAGGCGATGGAATTGGTTTTACCTGACCCGGCAGAGTGCTGAATGAGGTAACGTTCTCCAGCACCTTTCTCCAGCACATCGGCCACAAGTTTACGCGTGGCATCGAGCTGATGATAACGCGGGAAAATGACACTTTTGAGCTGCTTCTTTTCGTTGCGCTTGCCAATGAGATAACGGTGCAGAATGTCGAGCCAGCTTTCCCGTGCCCAGACCTCTTCCCACAAATAGGACGTCGCAAACCCTTTGGAATTGGGCTCATTTCCTGCCCCACCATGATTACCCTGATTGAACGGCAGGAAATACGTTTCTGGCCCAGCCAAACGGGTCGTCATCATGACTTCCGTCTGGCTGACAGCAAAGTGGACCAATGCTCCACCCGGAAAACTCAGCAGCGGTTCGCTCTGCTTGCCCTTGGGATGTGGGTTACGGTCAAAACGATATTGGTCCACCGCATCGTCTACGCCCTGCGTGAAGTTGGACTTCAATTCTGCGGTTGATACGGGTACACCATTGACGAATAGCACCAGGTCGACCGCGTCTTGCGGGTTATTGACCGAATGACGCACCTGCCTAACGACACGCAGGCGATTGGCCTCGTAACGCTTTTGCGTCACTGGATTGATAGCTAGAGCTGGTTTGAATTGCACCAGCATCAACGGTTCTTTGAGGCCAAGCATTTCCACGCCACGCCGCAACACATCAAGCGTGCCACGTTCATTAAGGCTTTTACGGACGCGTTCTGCCAGACGATCTTTAAGTAAAATACCGTGCGTCTTGTTCAAACGTTGCCAGCTCTCTGGCTGAGTTTCTTCAATCCATGCCAGAAGGTCAGGCATGAACAGGGCATTTGTCCGGTCATACTGAGCAGCATCACCCTCGGCATAGAGCCACCCTTTGCTGGCTAGGCTTTGGCAGATTTCGGTCTCGAAGTGATGTTCCTGATGCAGCGTGCTCATCAATCGCCCTGTTCGTTCAGTGTAGGCCGAGAAAACGGGAAGTGTTCAGTTTTCGCGATAACTGCGCTCAAGCAGAGGTTTTGCTTTTTCGAAATCGTCTTGCGTACGCAACGTCAACTCCAAATCCCCCGTACCCCAATGTCCAATATTGGTAACATCCCGGCTAAACCCATCTTCCAAGGCGACCGATGACGGGTCGACTTTCAACATGACTAAAAGTCGGTTGCTGTATGGAATGACACATGAAAAGTTCTTCAAACGACGGAACACCATGTAAAGCTTCAGTTGTTTTTCCTGAACATCATCGCCGAGGCTGATAAGATAACCAACCAACTGATCATAAATGCTACGAATGTCGTCAGACATGCTGGAGAGTTGTATATCTACGGTTTTATTGTGCCCCGCAGACTTAAGGACAGTCTGGTCTTCTGGTGCGCTGCTGGTAATGTTTTTTGCCGCCGTTGCATCCGGCACGCTCTGGGAATTGACGAGTTCCAAGAGCAGCAGATCATCTCCGAACAGCTTGTAACGCAGCAATTCGATATTTCTTGGGATTTGCTGGACCGCATATTCGTCATATCGCGTAAAATCAGCGGCGATGCAGAGCAAACGTGTGCCGGTCCATTCAATTTGATCGGCCGCCTCTTTACCGAGTGTTTCCATTACCAGCCAACGAAATTCCGCCTGATGGTCCAGTAGCCAATCTAGATAGAATAGCCCCTGATTGATGACGTTCTCATTGCTGTGGCGCTTGTATTCAATAATGACCGGACAGCCATTTTCATCCAGACCAAGAGAGTCGATACGCCCTCGATGGGTCTTGCCGGTTTTGTATTCACTGGCGAGAAAACGCACGCCAAGGCAGGTCGCCATATTGGCTTCGATAAGGGTTTGGAGGTCGCGCTCCAATTTGGCAGCCTGACTGGATAATTCGGTTGCCATGCCGTTGGAGAGGCGGAAAAGCTGAATATCGGTCATGCGGCTTGTACTTCAGAAACTGTATTGCGGACGTCGATTTTGCCTGTCACTGCTGCGGCTATGAGCGTGCTACGACGTTCTTTCAAAAGCTGAATGCCCTCTTCAGCCGATGAACTCAGTTGATCTAGTTCATTGGTTTTAGAAGCTAAAAAACTTGTAATTTCTATTTGTTCGTGAATGGGCGGGACTGGTAGTTGCATTGAATTCCACGCGTCCATTCTGAGAGCTTTTGTACCATGCCCGGCCTCATCAAGCCTAAATAATGACTCTCTGGCACTTCCTCGCAATAGCCAGGCTAAAAATTTATTATTAATATTTTCATTTCCTTGAATTCCTTTGAGGTCTTGATTAATACACATCGGAACCATGGCTTCAACTACAGGAAAAATTCTTGCCAGTATCATTCCTCGCACAACTATAATTATAGTTCCCGCAGGCAGAAGAGATGCTCCTCCGGCTTCGATGGCCAAATCAGTTATATGATTTGAGGTATCAAAAATTCGCTCAACCTTAAGATCTTTGGCTGATGCCCAAGGTATCTCCCCATTTTCCCAAAAATCTAAATTATCTTTGGTTGGTGTTCCGCCGCTTTTCAATGAAACCAGATATTTAATAGGTACTATCTCCCAATGTTCTGGCACTTCGCCGAGCCATGCGATGCCGGAATCTTTCATTGGGGCGTTGGGGTTGAGGCCGCGGGTGACGGCGTGTGAGATGGTGGCCTGACGCTTCTCCGCCAGCAACGTGAGAAGCTTTTCCTGCTCCGCAATCAGCGCATCAATCGTCCCAGTCTCACGATCAAGAAACGCCGCGATGGCGGTTTGTTCTTCGAGGGGAGGGAATACTACGGGAATTTCGGATAATTTTTCTGCCGTAAAATGAGAAATAGTCGATTTATTGCATATAATATCTATATATCCTTTTGATTTTATTGTTGAAATACAGTAATATAAAAATTTTGTATGATTATACTCTCTTGATCTAACTCTATTAATTGAATTTTGAAAATAGCACTCGTGTAACTCATCTTCCCAAATTGCAGAGCGTCCAACGTCGCCACCTTCACTGACCAATAAGTCTCCTTTTTGAAGACGAAGTTGGTTTCGCTCCCAAGGAGACAGCCACATAGATCTAACGTCGGATATATCAACCCCAGACCATTGAATATTTGCGGCCCGAAGATAATTGCATTTAACGTCGTCAACGCTTTTCAGTTCTGTCTGAAGCATTTTGCCAAGGCGTACGGTATAGCCACGTTTCAACGGAGCAACCTGCCAATGCTTAGGCACACGTCCAAGCCATTCAATGCCAATATTTTTATATTCGGGATAAGCAGGAAAGCTCATTCTGCTAACTCCCCAAGCATCTTCATAATATTGGCAGAAACAGCCTTCAGGTCCGCATCAATCTCATGCAGATCACGAGGCGGTTCAAACACATAGAAATGCCGGTTGAATGGGATTTCATAGCCGACTTTGCTTTTCGCATCGTCAATCCACGCATCTGGCGCATGAGGCAGAACTTCACGGGTAAAATACGCCCCAATATCGTCCGAGAGCGGGACGTTTTCCGTATCGCGCAAGGCACTATCAGGCTGCTTCTTGCCTTTCTGCTTCCCTTTGACACCGAGCACGACCCTGCCCTGCTCATCACGAAGCGGACGCTCAACTGTGATGGTCGTGTAGCCAAAATCCTCATTGCGGAAGATGCGAGAAATAGGGGCCAGCTTTACCTTGCCGCCCGTTGGCGCCTCCGGTGCAATCTCGCCCTCACGCAAAATAGAACGGCTGAGTTCTTTGCCCTCAGCATCCATAACCGTCGCCTGCTGGGCCTCAACAAAATGCCCAAACAAATTGGTGACAGTCGCAATATGTTCGTCGCTCATTTCCTTGCGTTTACTGCCAAGGCTCTTGCGCATCTTCTGCCAGAAGCTAGAAGCATCGATGAGTTGCACAAACCCTTTGCGCTGTGCCAGTTTTTTGTTGGAGAGAACCCACACATAGGTCGCAATACCAGTATTGTAGAACATATCTGTTGGGAGGCCGATAATCGCCTCAACCAGATCATTCTCCAGAACATAGCGACGGATCTCGGACTCTCCAGAGCCAGCGCCGCCTGTGAACAAAGGTGAACCATTCAGAACAATCCCGAAGCGGCTTCCCCCGTCCTGTGCGGGGCGCATCTTGCTGAGAAGATGCATGAGGAACAGCATAGACCCATCAGACACACGCGGAAGACCGGGCCCAAAACGACCGTCGAAGCCTTTATCCACATGCTCCTTAGTGACGATTTTCTGGACCTTTTTCCATTCTACCCCAAAGGGTGGATTGGAGAGCATGTAGTCAAATTTCTGCCCGCCATGCCCATCTTCTGAAAGTGTATTGCCCGCCACGATATTGGAAACATTCTGGCCCTTGATGAGCATATCTGCCTTACAGATGGCATAGGACTCATCGTTTAACTCTTGCCCGAACATCGTGAGGCGGGCAGCCGGGTTATGTTCATGGAGAAATTCTCCAGCTTCAGAGAGCATCCCCCCCGTGCCGGCGGTAGGATCGTAAACCGTGCGGACGACAGCCTTACCAGACGTCAGAACATCATCATCTTCAATGAAGATCAGATTGACCATGAGGCGAATGACCTCACGCGGGGTAAAGTGCTCACCGGCTGTTTCGTTCGAGATTTCCGCAAATTTTCGGATAAGTTCCTCGAAGACCAGTCCCATCTGAGCGTTATCGACGACGTCAGGATGAAGATCGATTTTGGTGAACTTCTCCGTCACTAGATACAGGAGGTCCGCTTTGGCTAGACGCTCGATTTGAGACGCAAAATCGAAGCGCTCGAAAATATCTCTCGCTTCAGGCGAAAAAGCCTGAATGTAGGCATGCAGGTTTTGCCGGATATGGTCCTGATCGCCCAGCAGCTTTTCCAGATCGAGCGGAGAGGTGTTGTAGAATGACTGACCAGACTTGCGCAGCAGGAAATAGGATGGATCGGCCATTCCAGCTTTTTTTCGGAGTTCAAACTCTTCAAGAACCGCCAGTTTTGTTGCTTCTAGCACGCAGTCCAGACGACGCAGGACCGTGAAGGGAAGAATGACCCGTCCGTATTCAGACTGTTTATAATCCCCACGCAGCAGGTCCGCGACGGACCAGATGAAAGATGAAAGTGCTTGATGGTTCATATTTGAAGGCCTGTCTGTACGCACGATAGAAAAAACTGTTAAAACCAGGATGTCAGTAACTTCAACGATATAGCCACCAGACTTGCCACAGCCTGGAAAACCCGTCGATGGCTAAGGGCTTGTTGCTATCGGCAGAGAATACCGAGCATACCGGTTTTCTCCTGTCCGGTTGAGCGCTCCGAGCGTGACAAGCTCTGCCAGGTCACGAGTTGCCGTGGCAGACGTTGCCCCGGTGATGGACCGATAATTCTGGGCGCTCAGACCACCTTGAAATCCATCAGGCCCTTCAGCCAGCATCCGAAGCAAAGCCTTTTCCTGACGAATGTTCAGCTTTCCCCGAAGGCGGTCCAGAAGCCTCGTCTTCTCAATCAGGAACCGAATGGTCTGAAGCGTGCGAGATTGAGCTTCCAGTACGATCTGGGAAAACCAGACCATCCAGCCTTCTATCCGGTTTGTCTCACTGGCTCGGTGCAGTTCGAGATAATACGCCTTCTTGTGCGTATTGATGGTCGCGGCCAAAGCCGTCAGCGTTGGGGCTTCAAGACTTTGCGCCAGTGCTTTTTCAGCAATGGCCCTTCCGATGCGACCGTTCCCGTCTTCGAAGGGATGGATGGTTTCAAACCACAAATGCGCAATCGCAGCCCGTTCAATCGCGGGTAAGGGGGCAGTGCCATGTGGAGCTGTTCTGTTGAACCAGTCAATAAACTGGGTCATCTCGGAAGGCACGCTTTGAGATGGCGGGGCTTCAAAATGGATGTGCGGTTCATGAAGGGGGCCGGAGATAATCTGCATGGCCTCAGCATGAGTTCGATATCCACCGATGACGTCCAGATCGCGACGGCCGTTCATGAGCATGGCATGCCAGTCAAACAGACTTTGGTCCGTTAAAGGAGAGGCATAATGACGATACAGATCTGCCATCAGTTCAGCGGCTCCTGCCTCGGCAGGCGTGGAACGTCGCCTGTCTGCTGCAAAGCCTAGCTGTCGGGCAATCGAGGATTGAACACTGGCCCGATCAAGCACCTCGCCTTCAATGGCTGAGCTCTCGACCATTTCCTGAGAGATCATCTGAACGACAAGCTGCTGACTGGCGTCTTTGTCGAGATGCTCCATCGCGCCTAAGACAACGCCTGCTCCCTTTAGGAACTGCGTTTCAGCATCCCGCAACCGGCTTTTCTCAAACTGAAAGTGCGGCCAATCCGGAAGCTGCCAATTCCAACGCATGATCGATACCTCAGAGTTATATCGATCACTTTATCCGTGTTTTATGATTGATAGAAGTTTAATCTATCAATCATCCTTACGGCCAATTTTCCCGCACATAAACCCGGAATAACCCGCAACGGCCTAGACCGATTTCATGACAAGATTTCTCATCCTTTCATCCGGATATGTGTAGTGTCGCGCAGCCCTTGACGGACCAAAGTTTTTCTCCAAACCTGTACTCCATCACGTTCACTGAGAAGAGCTTCATATTCCGCCGTTTTCTGCCGAAATTGAGACACTCCAAGCATCTCAAAAATGATGCGGAGCTGGTTCGAGTCCCGCAGCTCGCACCACATCTAAGTTATTGAAAATAAATGGCTTTTAGGGTTCTCAGCAACCCGGAGCCTCCATTCTTCTACAAAAGGCTTCTACAAAACGAGCCCCGTTGTGCTGATTCGTCTGCAATCCGGTTTCCATTTCAGACGCGGGATTCCCGTCCGCTTTCGGCCTGCTCTGGGAAAACGGGAAATCTGGCACTCTCTGGAAACCCTCGACAGAAATCTTGCCAGAACCCTCTCAGCTTTTCGAGTGCATCAGTCTGGCCATGTCTTCATCGGAAGAAACATCCTCGCTCAACAAGGCAATTAAGACCTTTCAGGAGGCTCTGGTCACACCTAACCTGCATTCTGTTCCAGTCCATTGTCCAAGCATACGATAGTGAGATTCAGGCTCTGAAGTCCTGCGACAGAACCATGAACGCCGAGCACCTTCTTGCAAGAATGGAAGACCATCAGCGGGTTTCCAGCGTGCTTGAGAAAATTGCTCTCGAAATCAGTGCTCTGACCGACATCATTCACAAGCTGGGAAAATCTGCGAGCCGCACTGGACATGGCTTGTCCGGTCCTTCCCCCCACTGCGAGTGACCCTGAGTTAAAAAAGTAAGGGTACTCATCAAAGGTTTTCGAATGCATCATTCTTCTGAAAAATCAAAACCAAGAAAAACTAAGTTTACGGAATAGTTTTATTTTTAATTTAATTAATTGTAAATTTAAAATCGAACATATTTCTAATGAAAATTATAATACATAAATAAGTATACATTAAATAAATTATAATTATTAAAACACATATGATATTTTCGGAATATTATATTTATCCATTTTAATTTTGCATTTTTCTCAATCGGTAAAATTAGTTAAAAATCCGAAAAAATAGATAATCTTTTGTATGTCAAAAAAAAGTTGATATCCACACTTTTAAGAAATGCTATTGATCTTCGTCCACGAAATAAGAAAGCGCCCCAGAAAAAGAGATGAATATTTCTTATTGCAACAAAGAATGAGCCTAGAAAAACAAAGCGATCCACTCGATAGCACGCGGTAAATATTCAATAATTCTTAAAATTCGTGGGAAGAATTTAAATGAATAGAAAATCCAACATTAAAATTCGTCATTTAAACGTAATAAAACATATTTATAAAATACAAAACTTAAAAAAAACATCCGAAGTGATGTCTTTAACACCCGCAGCAATATCCAAAACGTGTATAGAATTTGAAAAAATTATTGGTAAAACACTTTTTTCAAGAACTATACATGGACTTATACCCAATGAGATTGCGAAACGTGTTGTAGAATCTAGTATTTTAATTGAAAAAGAAATAGATAGGATGATTATCGATATAGATAATATCTATAACGAAAAAAACTATGTGAATATATCATTTCAATCAAACTCTATTATTTCAGAGATTATGAAATGTATCTTGTCTATAGTTTCATCTAAAAATGTAAATTTTACAGTGAACTATGGATCAAGAGAGCACCTATTTTCCTCTCTTTTGAAAGGAAGGACAGATATAATCTTTGCCAGTGCTTATAATGACATAATAGATGATAGGATTAACTATAAATATCTCATCCAAGATAAATGTGTTATTATCGATAAAGATCGTGCCTATTCAATGAAAGAGATAGTTAGAAACTGGGATAGCTTTCAATCGAAAGTATGGGTTCTACCCATTCGTGGAACAGCTATGCGTGATAGATTCGACTCTATTCTCGAATATAATGGCTTGAAAACACCGAAAAACCTGATTGAACTAAATTCAATCATTGGTGCATCCAGCTTGATAGATAATCCTGATACTATAGGAATGTCTACGATATCCTATTTAAAATCAGTAAAATATAAATTTGAAGAAAATAAAAACATCGAGGACCTTTCCGATATTACCCTCAACGTAGGGGTTTACTGGCGGCAAGATTCGAAAAAACTGGTTTCAGAAGTTGTGGATTTCTTCATCCATAATATGGATCTCAATAAGTAATTCATATTTATTCTCAATGCCTGAGAAGAAGGATTTCCACTTCTTCCCCTATTCGAGCGATCAGCCCCTTCCTGTTCTATTGCGCGACACTGGCATCCGATACGTGCTGCGTAGCTGCTGGGGGCCAGTAAGCAGTCACCAGTTCCGTCTGGATTGTTTCTATCTGCCCCTGAATCCAGTGCATATATTCATGCAGCCCACGAATAATGATCTCTTCTGCCGTTTGATCTTCGAGACTTGCGCGTAGGTCGGCCAGACGTTCCTGTACGGCATAGCATTGCTTGCGCAGATTGTAGTGCGTGGACAATGCGCCCAGAACGCTATCAGTCTGCCGTAAATTCAAGGCAAGAGACCGGGGAAATCCTTCGTTCTTCAGTAGAAATCCGACCACATTTGCTGGCGTTGTCGTGACCGGCTGCAAGCGTCGAAATGCGTGATATGCAGCCGCAGATCGCAGAACAGAAGCCCATTGTGTCGTATCGATTTCAGAGCCCACTTCTTCCTGGGGAAGCAACGTATGATATCGCGTGTCTATGAGACGGGTGATCTGGTCACTCCGCTCCATATGCCGCCCCAGAAGGTAGAAGAGCCATGCCTGATCGCGGTATAAAGTGCCTTCGGTTACGCCTGTATGGGTCTGGCAGTCCTGCTTGATGCGATTACACAACGCAGAAAGGCCAGTCCTGCGGATATCAGACGCCTGAAGATCAAGGACCCAACGGGTGAAGACGTTCAACTGCATCCACATTTCTGTGGAAATCAGTGGACGAACCGAGCGGGCATTTTCACGAACAGAGTTGGCCATCGCCTTAATGGAACTCGAATTTGCAACATCCGTAATGTAAAACTGTAGATAGTCCTGCTCGGTAGCCGCTGGATAAAGAGCGCTGAACCGCTCTTCGTCTGAATTGATCTGAACGATTGTATCCCAGGACGTCCGTCCGTCCGGGCCTCGTACGAACGCCTCGGTCACCTCAATCAGGCGTGCCAGATTTTCAATCCGCTCCATGTAGCGCGCCAGCCACATCATGCTTTCGGCATAGCGGGACAGAAGGGTATTCAGGCCGGGAAGCATGCCTGATGCCGTTGGGGAAAGCTGTGTCATACGGACATCACCCATGTATCCTTCGATCCTCCGCCCTGGGAAGAATTAACAACCAGAGATCCTTTGCGGAGAGCCACACGCGACAAGCCCCCCGGCAGCACCCACGTCGTTTTTCCGGTTAATGCGAAGGGACGTAGGTCAACATGCCGCGCCTCAACGCCAGCGTCACACAGGGTTGGCGTCACCGAAAGATCGATCACGGGCTGGCTGATGTAATTGGAAGGGTTCTCCGTCAGTCGGCGCCTGAATTCCTCGAGTTCGCTTTCCGTTGCGTGTGGCCCTATCAGAAGCCCATAGCCTCCGGACTCCCCGACAGGTTTGACGACAAGCTTCTCCAGATTGGCCAAAGTAAAGGCCAGCCCTTCTGGCTCAGCGCAGATGTGCGTTTCAACGCTTCCCAGAATGGGTTCTTCTTCCAGATAGTACCGGATAATCCGCGGCATATACGCGTACACGGCCTTATCGTCCGCAACGCCGGTCCCGAGAGCGTTGGCAATCGTCACGTTGCCTTGACGGTAGGCTTCCACCAGTCCGGGAACGCCGAGAAGACTTTCCGGATTAAAGGCCAGCGGGTCCAAGAAAGCGTCATCAATGCGTCTGTAGATCGAATGCACAGGTCGGAGCCCGGCGACAGTTCGCATGTAAACGTGGTTGTTTTCAACGAGGAGATCGCGCCCCTCAACAAGAGGAACACCCATCTCGCGTGCCAGAAAGACATGTTCGAAATAGGCTGAGTTATAGATCCCGGGAGACAAAAGAACGACCTGCGGGTTAGTCACGCCTTCCGGAGCGACATCGCAAAGCGCCCGATGCAGACGCAGCCCATAATCCTCTACCGAACGAAGAGGCATCCCTGATGCCAGATCCGGCATCAACCGCAGCATCATGTGTCGGTTTTCAATGACGTACGACACGCCTGACGGGGTTCTGGCGTTGTCTTCCAGAACAAGGAACTGCCCGCTGCGATCGCGGATCAGATCCGTTCCATTAATATGGACATACACGCCACCCGGGACATCAACGCCGACCATAGCCTGACAGTAATTGGCATTTTTCAGAACCAGATCTGCGGGAATGATACCGTCCTGCAGGATCTTGCGATCATGATAGATGTCCCACAGGAAAAGATTGATCGCCTTGACGCGCTGCTGCACGCCTTTTTCGATAAACGCCCATTCGTCGGCTGTCAGAACGCGGGGGATCACATCAAAAGGTAAAACCCGGTCAATGGCCTCCCGGTCAGAGTAAACCGTGAAGGTGATACCAAGACGGTACAACTGGGTTTCCGCATTGGATGTACGGTGGCGGAGTTCCTTGATGTCGAACTGGGACAGCCTTTCCTGAACCAGTTGCAGGGCCTCAGGTAACGCCTCTCCCCGGTTCATCAGTTCACAGAAAAACGCGGGCTTGAGATAAGCGGAGAAAATGCCGGCTTCCTGGACCTGGGATTGCAAGACGTTGGACCTCATCTGTTTGCCCCGTTTCCTTACCCGACAGCTGTATGAACCATACCCGGCCGGATCATTACGATTATTTATTAACCTATCAACTCCCTTCTGTTTGCCAAGCAATAAAAGCAGCAAGCAGTTTTGTTTTTCCCAGAATATATCAAGAGAGTTGCCGTTGCCGTTCTTCCTGTTACGATAAAGGAAGGATAATCCCGAGCTAACGGGACATCAGGGGAGCAGGGAACATCAGGTCATGAGAGTGGATCGCGGAAATCTGCCACAATGAACACGCTCGTGACGCTTCGCCACCACACGTCCTATCGCTATGACCGTCCCGTCTTTCTGGGCCCTCAGACTATCCGGCTGCGGCCGCCCGTTAACGCACGCAACCCTGTCCTGACCTATGCCCTGAACGTCGGTCCTGGCGAAGGTCAGATCGCGTGGCGGCTGGACGCCCACGAAAATACGGTTGCCGAAGCCATCTTTGCCGAGCAGGTCTCCCACTTCGATATCGAAGTCCGTATGACTGTAGATATCACGCCCTATGACCCCTTTCAGAAGGGCGGCCAGCCGCTTTCACAAACACCCGACAATCCCGCCTACAGAGTGGCTACGTCTGAGCCAGACCTGCTGGACGGCTTTCTTGACGGTCAATTCCTTTCAGCGGGAGAAACAGATCTGGCTCGCCTGATCTGGCTCAATCGCAAACTGGCACAATCGCTCCACTATAAGACCCGTATGGAGCCCGGCACCTGGGCGCCAGCTGAGACCCTGTCCCGCCTGACGGGCTCATGCCGGGATAGTGCGTGGCTAATGATTGCTTTCGCACGCAGGTTGGGCTTCGCAGCTCGGTTTGTCTCCGGATACCTGATTCAGCCAAAGCTATTGGATACAGACAGCCAGACCTTGACCTGCGACTTGCATGCATGGGCTGAAATCTGGGTGTCGGAATCAGGATGGTTCGGATTCGACACGACTTCGGGTCTGGTCACAGCCCAGAACCATATTCCCCTCGCCGTTTCGGCGACACCGGAAGAGGCTGCGCCTGTTTCAGGGCTTCTGGATCACTGTCAGGCGCGGTTTGATGTCCTAATGGAAGCACAACATTTGCACAGAGAGACCAATACCTGACATCATGCTTCGCAAGAGCTGCAATAAGGTGCCGAAACAGTGAAGCTTTTCTCATGTCAGTGCTGCCAGCAGGCTCTGTATTTCGAAAATATTGCGTGTGAATCCTGCCATCATCCCGTGGGCTATCTCCCTGGTTTGGCAACGCTGACCGCGCTGGAACCGACTGGAACGGGCCGTTGGCACCCCGTGGAAGAACAAGTCCAGCATGCAGAACTCGTCTACTGTGCGAACCATGCCTATGACGCCTGCAACTGGCTGACGACGCCAGACAGATCCGGCAGGCCCGCCATCTGCTTTGCCTGCCGCTTCAACCGGACAATTCCCAACCTCGACAATCCGAAAAATCTTGAGCGCTGGCGGAAGATAGAAGTCGCCAAACATCGTTTGTTTTACACGCTGCTTCGCCTCAAACTTCCAATCCGGAGCCGTTGGGAAGACCCTCATAACGGTCTGGCGTTTGATTTCCTGGACGATGCCGCAGACGGCTCTGCCCCCATTATGACCGGACATAACAACGGCCTGATTACTTTAGCCATCCGTGAAGCCGATGACGCTGAACGCGAGCGGATGCGGGTAGAGATGGGCGAGTATTACCGCACGCTTCTCGGTCATTTCCGGCACGAAATCGGACACTATTACTGGAATGTTCTGGTTCGGGATGCAGGGCGCCTGGAGAGTTGCCGCGCAGTGTTCGGCGATGACCAGCAGGACTATCAGGAGGCCCTGCAAAATCATTACAACAACCCACCGCCGGAAGACTGGCGGGAACGGCATGTCAGCATGTATGCGACGTCCCATCCTTGGGAAGATTTTGCAGAAACATGGGCCCATTACCTCCATATCGTTTCCACTCTGGAGACCGCATGGGCCTATGGCGTGACCATTCATCCTGTTCTGCCGGATGCATCACCCCTCTCAACCAACGGCCCCGGAAACGACCCGTATCTGACGTCCACATTTGACGAAATCATGGAGGCCTGGGTCCCCCTGACATCAGCGGTTAACAGCCTTAACCGCTCCATGGGCCTCTCAGATTTTTATCCCTTCGTACTGACGTCCGGGGTGCGGGAAAAGCTGGCGTTTATTCACTCCCTGATCCGGGAGACACAGGCGCTCGGCTAGGAAACCGCCTTTCCTGTCCCGAATTGGCGCGTGCGCATCTGCCGAGCCTGATGGATGAAGTACAGTTTGGCGCCCGTCATACGCACAGACCTGAACACAAGATAAACCGGCGCGGTCAGCGCCGTGCGGGACGAAAGCGGAATATAGGTGATCTGCCCCGCATGGTGCTGCTGCATGGAATGGGGAACGACCGAAATCCCCAACCCCCCGGCGACAAGACTGAGGGCCGCCATGAGCTGCGGCCCTTTCTGGCGGATATTGGGCATAAAACCTGCCCCGAGGCAGGCATCCACGATCGTCTTGTACAGACCGTTGTTGTACTGGCTTTGATAAAGAATGAAGTCTTCATTCTCCAGATCAGCCAGCCTGAGCCCCTCTGGTGGAGGATTGTCCGCAAGGGGATGGGCCTTGGGCACAGCCACAACCATGGGCTCTTCCAGAATCAACTCCACCATAACGTCCGAAACATCCGGGATGGACGCACGGACAAACGCGACATCCACCAGATCGTCTCGCAAGGCGCCGAGCAGCTGACTGGAATTCCCCTCTGTCAGGCCAAGCGTGACATCTGGCCAGCTTTCGCGAAAATACCCCAAAACGGCTGGTAAACTGGGGTGGCACATTGCTGAGTTGGTGAAGCCGACCGATAGCTCCCCGCTCTCGCCCCGCACGACACGACGGACATCTTCAACCGTCTCGTCCACACGGTCGAGAATATCATAGGCCCCCTTGAGCATACTGCGTCCGGCAGCCGTCAGGCGCATCCCTTTGGCATGACGCTCGAAAAGTTGAACGCCCATGGTTTCTTCACAGGAGCGCAACATCCGCGTGAGAGGAGGCTGCTGAATCCCCAGCCGTTCTGCGGCCCGGGTCAGGGTGCCTTCCTCCGCGATGGCAACAACGGCGCGGAAATGACGGAGCTCAACCATGCGATACCTTTAAGGTATGATGAAACCTGTATGGAAATATTGGATCTAACAGTTTTCCTCTCTAAAGTCCGCACGCCTTCTCACATACGGACAGACAGGACGCCCCCATGACCGACAAGATCCCCGCTACCCTTCTCGCCGGTGATGGTATCGGACCAGAAATCATGGCGTCTGTAACAACAGTGCTTGATGCTCTAGGAGCGCCTTTTGTCTGGGACCATCAGAGCGCAGGCATGGGTGCTCTGGAGAGCCAGGGAAGCGCCCTGCCTGATGCGACGCTGGAAAGCATCGCCCGTACGGGCCTGGTGCTGAAAGGCCCGTTGACAACACCTGTGGGCAAAGGCTTCCGCTCTATCAATGTGACACTCCGTCAGCAGTTCGATCTGTATGCGAATGTTCGTCCGACGCAGACAATCGTGCCAGGTGGTCGTTATGAGAACGTCGATCTGGTCGTGATCCGGGAAAACGTTGAGGGCCTTTACGCCGCCATGGAACACTACATGCGCGTTGGGGACGATCCGGAAGCTGTGGCATACGGCGCCGGGTTCAACACGAGAGCGGAATGTAACCGGATCGTAAGGTTTGCGTTCGAATACGCTGTGAAGAACGGCCGCAAGAAGGTTACGCTGGTTCACAAGGCCAATATCCTCAAGATCCTGAGCGGCATCTTTCTGCATGAAGGCCGCCGCGTAGCCGCAGAATATGAAGGCCGCGTGGAGCTTGAAGAGCGCATTGTCGATGCCTGCGCGATGGAACTTGTCATCAAGCCGGAAAATTACGACGTTCTCGTCACGACCAATCTTTTTGGCGATATCCTGTCTGATCTGGCTGCGGGGCTTGTCGGTGGACTGGGTATGGCACCAGGCGCGAACATTGGCGAGAAAATGGCTGTTTTTGAAGCCGTTCATGGCTCAGCACCTGACATTGCAGGTCAGGGCATTGCTAATCCGCTCGCACTGATGATGGCAGCCAGCATGATGCTGGCCCATGTGGGACGTCAGGACCTGTCCGCCCGCCTTGATGCCAGCATGAAGCAGGTCCTGACGACAGGCAATATTCGCACCCGCGATCTTGGCGGCACGGCTACAACAGAAGACGTCACGCAGGCCCTCCTGCGCGCCATTCACTAAACCAGACGACACGACCAGCAGGGAACACACATCATGAAACAGGTTGGACGCGATCTTCTGGGCAGCCAGCGCGACCTGTCCGTTGACGGACAGACCTATCGCTATTTCTCTCTTCCTGTCGCAGCGGAGAAGATCGGGGACATTTCCCGCCTTCCCGTCAGCCTCAAGGTTCTACTCGAAAACGTCCTGCGTTTCACGGACGGCACGAGCTACAAAGCTGAAGATGCAAAGGCCATTGCAGACTGGCTGCAGTACGCGGGTTCAACGCAGGAAGTGCCGTTCAAGCCATCCCGCATTCTGATGCAGGATTTTACAGGTGTTCCGGCTGTCGTCGATCTGGCCGCCATGCGCGATGGCATTCTGGCGCTCAACGGAGACCCGCGGAAGGTCAATCCGCTTGTGCCGGTTGATCTTGTGATCGACCATTCCGTCATGGTCGACGTGGCAGGCCGTGCAGACGCCCTTCAACAGAACGTTTCTCTGGAATTCGAGCGGAATGGCGAACGTTATGCGTTTCTCCGCTGGGGCCAGCAGGCATTCGACCAGTTCCGCGTTGTGCCGCCAGGTGCGGGCATCTGTCATCAGGTCAATCTGGAATACCTGTCCCAAGTTGTCTGGACCAGCACGATTGATGGCGTGACCTACGCCTATCCGGACACGCTGTATGGCACAGATTCCCACACCACCATGGTCAATGGACTGGGTGTTCTGGGCTGGGGCGTTGGCGGCATTGAAGCCGAAGCCGCGATGCTCGGTCAGCCAATTTCCATGCTCATTCCGGATGTCGTCGGTTTTCGTTTGGATGGCAAGCTCCCCGAAGGCACCACTGCCACAGACCTTGTCCTGACCATCACGCAGATGCTGCGCGCCAAGGGCGTTGTCGGGAAATTCGTCGAGTTCTATGGCCCTGCACTGGACCATCTGCCCGTCGCAGACCGCGCAACCATCGCCAACATGGCCCCGGAATATGGCGCAACCTGCGGCTTCTTCCCGGTCGATGCGCTGGCACTGGATTACCTGCGCCAGACCGGCCGTGACGAACACCGTATTGCGCTTGTTGAAGCCTATCTGCGGGCTCAGGGGATGTTCCGTGATGCCTCTACGCCAGAGCCAGTTTTCTCTTCCACGCTTTCGCTGGATCTCAGCACCGTCACGCCGTCTCTTGCAGGCCCGAAGCGCCCACAGGATCGCGTTGAACTCCGCTCTGCCTCCGAGGCTTTCGAGAAGGCCCTAACGGAGACGCTCGGCGTCAAACCGGAAAATACCATCGTCACCGCTCCGGTCGCTGGAACAGATTACGCGCTGGAGCATGGTTCGGTCGTTATCGCGGCCATTACATCCTGCACCAACACGTCCAATCCGGCCGTTCTGATTGCCGCAGGACTGGTTGCCCGTAAGGCACGTGCACTCGGCCTCAAGCCCAAGCCATGGGTCAAGACCTCGCTCGCGCCAGGGTCGCAGGTCGTGACCGATTATCTGGATCGTGCAGGTCTAACGGCAGATCTGGATGCGTTGGGCTTCGAAACCGTTGGGTATGGCTGCACGACCTGCATCGGAAACTCAGGCCCATTGGCCCAGCCGATAGTTGATGCCATTGAGGGACATAACCTCGTGGCAACATCCGTCCTGTCCGGCAACCGGAACTTTGAAGGGCGTATTTCACCCAACGTTCGCGCAAATTACCTTGCAAGCCCTCCACTTGTGGTTGCTTACGCCCTGCTCGGAACGATGCGTCAGGACATTACGACAGCCGTTCTGGGTCACACGCCGGACGGCAAGGCCATCTATCTGAAGGATCTCTGGCCCTCTAACCATGATGTTGCAGAACTGGTTGGGTCCGCGGTTACCCGGGATGCCTTCGTTGAGCGGTATGGTCGCATCACGGAAGGCACGCCGGAATGGCAGGCGCTTGGAACAGCCAGTGATTCAGCCACGTTCAAATGGCAGCCTGGCTCCACGTATGTACAGGATCCGCCATATTTTTCTGGCCTGACAGCTGACCCACAAACAACGAGTGACATTTCAGGCGCACGCGTTCTGGCGCTGCTTGGTGACAACATCACTACCGATCACATCTCGCCTGCCGGCTCCATCGCAACGTCCTCTCCTGCAGGCGAATACCTTCAGGAACATCAGGTCGCGGTTAAAGACTTCAACTCCTATGGGTCACGCCGCGGCAATGACCGCGTGATGGTCCGCGGCACCTTCGCCAATATCCGTATCCGCAATGAAATGGCGCCGGGTACCGAAGGTGGCATGACACGTCATCAGCCGGATGGGGAACTCATGTCCATCTATGATGCGGCCACGCGCTACGCTGACGAAGGAACACCACTTGTCGTGTTCGGCGGCAAGGAATACGGCATGGGCTCGTCCCGCGACTGGGCCGCGAAAGGTACGCGTCTCCTTGGTGTCAAAGCCGTCATCGCCGAGAGCTTTGAGCGCATTCACCGTTCAAACCTTGTGGGAATGGGTGTTCTGCCACTCACGTTCGAACCTGGAACGACGCGCAAGACACTGAATCTGGACGGGACTGAAACCATCAATATTGCGGGCATCAGTGATCTGACTCCTCGCAAAACATTGGTTATGACCATCACCCGTCGTGATGGCACACAGGAAAACGTTCCCCTCCTGTGTCGCATCGATACGGTGGACGAGGCAGATTACTATCGCCATGGCGGCATCCTGCCTTACGTCCTGCGCGGTATGGCTGCGGCCTGAACAAAAAAGGCTCTGCCCCCGACAAGGGGACAGAGCCAAAGCAGGAAAATACCGTGTCTCAGGCTGTAAGAGACAGGCCTGCGTCGTTCTGAGGGGCCAGCTTGTATGGTCCGCCAGCCTTGATCTGCAGAGCAAGAATGGCAATGCTGTTGGAAGGGCGGCTGCCAAGCGGCAGAAGGCCACGACCAGCTGTCCAGCGCATGTTACCCTTCTCCGGATTACTCCAGCCTTCCAGCGCCTCAGTCTTCAGATGAGCTGTAATCCGGTGAGTACGGCTCTCTTCAAACAGAGTGATATCACCAATCAGAACGCCGAGGTTGCGTCGGTCATCTACAAACGGGCCGATAACGTCACTCGGGCGGCTGGTTCTGGAGACAATCCGCACACTTTTGACGTTGGCAGGGATCATGAACATGACACGGTCATTGGCTTCACGGGTCTTGCGAATAACCGTGCCGGTGTCCGTCACCAGGTGAAGATCGGCATCGTCCGTAAGAGGTGCATCTTCGGAAACCGTCTCTGAGCAGACCTTGCTGGCACGCGCATCAAACTGGTGGAATAGCGGCTCCACAAACTCGCGCCTGACGTCCAGCGGCGCATTCCCGTCTTCAGCCCATGTTTTAGCACGCCCCCCCAAGGTGACGACATTGCCGCTTTGAGCAAATGAGCGACGATTTCCTGTGTCCAGATAGCTCTCTGTAAGAACGCCATTCGCGGTAATAACAGAGTGCTGCTCTGTCTCTACATGGTAATAGTCGTAAGACGTGATGCTCTTGTCGTAAAAAATGGAGCGACCGTTTACGAGCATCCGCACAGGTACGAATTTACCGTCGAAGAACAGGCAATGCTCAGCAGTGATCAGCAAATCTTCATAGGGCACACCATCTGAGATGGCATTCTTGAGAACACGGACCGGATAACCAGCTTTGTCATCAGGCAGTCCGGGGCAGACAAAGGCCTTTTTGGTTCCAACCCACACGACCGGGCGATTTACTTCAGCCTGAGCCTGCCAGTCATAAACGGTAACTTCGTCGCCAATGCAGATATCTTCAACAGCGACCTCTCCCTGTGCGGTGCGGACCATTGATCCCCGCAAAAAGCACACGACAACCAGTGTTCTCAGATAAGTTTTGCCGTTGATCGTCGAAACCGTGAAAGTCGTTCCTTCATTCGCTTCGGGAAGCTGGAATGAAGACGTTCCAGAAATTGGCTGCCCCTGACTGGTCAGCGTGTAAACTCCATTCACATACGTGTAGCCATCTGCCGAGAGGCCATTCAAAATAATTGTGTCGTTTTCCTTAATATTTGTAATATATCCGATAATGCTTGGCGTTGTTCCTGCTGCAATTTCAATTGTACCGCCGCCACCTTCATCGAACTGGATAAGTCCGACAGTTGTTGTCGCATACCCGCCAAGAACTACCGTTCCGCCGTTTCCAATAATTATTTTAGAGTTACTTGAAACCGTAACAGTGTTATCGAGAGACAGAGATGCTCCGTCGCTTACGGTAACTACAGCTGCGTCGGCAGTCGTTCCGACCTTCCAAGTAGATGCGCTTACATCAGAATTATTGTTTATAACAACAGATCCTGTAGTAGATTTACTTACATCTGCCACCGGAAGCCCCGTATAGAACGCTGCTCCCGTTATACTTCCCGAATTATCTATGGTTATTATGCCGTTCTGGGCCGTAAGAACAGCTTGATCTCCCCCATCTGGGGTGAAAATTACTGACGCTACCATTGTTTTCTCCTGCCTCTAGCCAGATGAGATCTGCAACTCACCGCGCCTGTTTTTTTGAAGCATGAGAATTTTGGCCACCACTCCCATATGGTAGTGGATGTTTGCTTTTTTTTGAATATTTTTGTCTGATGATTCCGGCTTCAAAAGAAAGAATCCATCAAATGGAAACTCATATTTTTATTACAAAAAATATCTACAAAACTATTGAAGACCGTTCTGAATGGAATGAAGCCTTAGTAAATATCGCAAAATACTGCACAGATAGCAGTTTTGGCGGCGCATCTTTAATTCCATTAGACGAAGACATGTCTGAATGGCGGTTTGGCTCCAATCAGGATCCGAAAACAGAAGAATTATATTACAATCACTGGCGAAACAAATCACCTCTGTCTGTCTATACAAGAAAAAAAATAGAGAATGATTTCCTGTATGTTGATGACAGCTTCTTATCTGACAAACAAATCGACAAAATACCGTTTTACATGGAATTTTTAAGGGAATTTGGTGTTCGAAGAATACATCATGCCATGTTCAAAACTGAAAATGGGAATAGGTTTCTACTGTCTGTACAGTCTCCAGACGGATTAACAATACAATCAAGCGCAATCATCAAGCAAAACCTGACACGAATAATTCCGCACGTTATTCAAGCAGTTGGAACCGGAATCTCCTTTAACAAGAGCAAGAATTTTCATGAAATATTTGAGAATTCCTTTAAAGAAATGCCGTTTGGAATTGCTCTGATTAATTCAGAAAATAAAATTGTATATGCGAACAACAACCTAATCCGGATGGAATCCGATGGAATTTTTATAAAAAACAACACAATACAAGTGAAGAGTTCTGATGGTAACAGTAAATTTTCTCGCCTCCTCTCCGGATCCGGCGATATTTACAATCCTATAAAAATAAAAACCGAAACAGATAAGATTTTCTTTGCGAAAGTAATAAACGTTTCATCCCAAATGGAACAAACCAGAATGGTTATTTTTTCCATTCATAGAGTCAATTCTGAAACGGAAGCTATTTTGAGCAACCTTTTCCTTACAGCGTCTCAATCAAAAATTGCCTGCCTGATCGCGAATGGGAATTCCATTAAGGACTCTTCTTTGAAAATGAATATCACCGAAGGAACTGCCCGACAGATGGTCAAAGATATTTTTGTCAGGTTAGGCGTCAATAGCCAGAGCCAACTTACGGCTTTTGTTAAGAATATCAGCTTTATAGCCTAGTTTTATTACACACCCCTGCATCAATAGTACTAAAATGATGCAGAGGCAGATTAACAGATCTTCTTATACAGCATCCACTGTCACAGCTGACGGTGCATTTTTCTTAACGGATTCAATCCCGGCATTCCGCGCACTTTCACTGCTGTACGCCTGACTGCTACCAATCACCTGCCCGTTTGAAGCCTTCAGATTGAAGAATGGCTTTCCAGACGCTGAAATCTTACGCTCATAATGGGCGTCGTCAGGGGCATGCTTCTGAACGGAAGCAATACCATTCACCGCACTGGCTTTTTGCTTGTACCCTTCACTGGCAAGAATATTCTCTCCGTTAGCTGCTTTCAGGCGGAAACGATATTCGCCAGCAGTGTCGGTATAGAGTTCAAATTTTGCACTCATGATCGAGCTCCTTTCAGAACAGCATTCATCAGCAGACCCCGCATACCAGATTCAAGAAGACCTGCTGCTCTGAGCCTGCCACAAAAAGTGCTGAAAAATCGAGTCTGCTCTCAAGCCCGACGGGCAAGTGCCAGCTTAAGACTGAACAGCAAAAAAACACTGCCGGTTAGACGGTCCATACGTCGTACGACAGTCGGGCTGGACAGAAAGCGTCCAAGGGGAATGGTCAAGGCGACCAGCAGTCCAAGCCATGCAAAAGACAGCAACGCCTGGATAGCGGTTAGCAGAAGCGAAAATTCGCGCACGTTGACATGAGGCGGAATGAACTGCGGCATAAACGTCATGTAAAAGACGCCAACCTTGGGGTTCAGCAGATTGCTCAGCAAACCGCGCCGAAAGGCCAGTCCTGCCTCTGGACGGTTCGTCGGCTGCTCAATGGCTGCTTCAGCCTCTTCTTTCGACAAGGATGATCGGGGATGTAGAAGCAGCTTGATGCCTATCCATCCCAGATAAAGCGCACCTGCCCATTTGACGGCTGTGAATGCTGTCTCTGATGCCGCCAAAAGGGCGGTCAGGCCAAAAGCCGCTCCCAGGCCCCAGACGCCAAGCCCAAGACAGATTCCCATAACGGCTGCCAGCCCGGCTTTCCAGCCAGACGTCGTGGCCGTCCGGAGGGTCATGGCGGTATCCAGGCCCGGCGTAATGGTGAAAACGGCGGCAGTCAGTGCGAAGGCAAGGAGGGGGAGCAGATAAGGATGCATGGCCTGAACCATATACATCCTTTCCGTTCCCCCCAAGGCCTCACCAATTATGCCTGCACAGGCAAGCGGATCAGGTAGTCAAAGGCAGATAGGGAGGCCTTTGCGCCCTCACCCATGGCAATGACAATCTGCTTGTACGGCACTGTCGTCGCGTCACCCGCAGCGTAGATCCCCGGCACTGATGTTGCGCAATGATCGTTGATTACGATCTCACCATACGGGCTCAGATCCAGGGTTCCCTTCAACCAGTCTGTATTTGGCAGCAGACCGATCTGAACGAATACGCCATCCGTCTTGATGTGGTGCAGGCCACCATCGGCATCGCTGTAAGTCAGGCCCGTGACTTCCTTGCCATCACCTTCGATCTTCGTGGTGAGCGCACTCATCAGAACCGTGACATTAGGCAGGCTCAGCAACTTGTCCTGCAACACCTTATCTGCCTTCAGATGCGCACCACGCTGCAAAAGCGTAACGTGTGAAACGATATTCGCGAGATCAATTGCAGCTTCTACACCGCTATTGCCACCGCCCGTCACAACAACAGGGCGCCCCTTGTAGAACGGGCCATCGCAATGTGGGCAGTAGGCCACGCCCTTGGTGCGATATTCCTCTTCACCCGGAACGCCTAGCTGCCGCCACCGTGCACCGGTTGCCAGAATGACCGTCTTGGAATGCAGGCTCGCCCCACTTTCCAGAGCGATCTCATGCAAGCCACCAATCTGAGCCGCCGGAACAAGTTTGGCAGCTTTCTGGGACGCGATGATCTGCACGTCGTACTGGCGCACATGGGCTTCAAGCGCAGCAGATAGCTGTGGGCCTTCTGTTTCCTTGACGGAAATGAAGTTCTCGATGCCAGCCGTATCCATCACCTGACCACCGAAACGGTCCGCAACGAGGCCCGTCCGCAAGCCTTTACGTGCAGCATAAATTGCTGCGGATGCACCCGCCGGGCCCGCACCCAGTACCAGAACATCAAATGGTGCAACGTCGTTCAGCTTGGCAGCCGCACGCTCAACAGACGACGCATCCAGCTTTGCCAGAATATCCGCGACTTCCATGCGGCCAGAGGCAAATGGCTGCCCATTCAGATAGACCTGCGGCACAGACCGAATGCCAAGGCGTTCGACTTCTTCCTGAAAATCCGCCCCATCAATCGCGACGTGATGGATTTTCGGGTTCAGGACGCTCATGGCGTTCAGCGCCTGCACCACATCCGGGCAGTTCTGGCAGGACTGGGAGAAATAGGTCTCGAAATGGAAATCCCCGTCCAGCGCTTTGATCTGCTCAACAAGATCAGCGTCGATCTTGGGCGGATGACCGCTCACCTGAAGCAGCGCCAGGACCAGCGAGGTAAACTCATGCCCCATCGGGAGGCCGGCGAATGTCACGGCTTCAACCGAACCGGCCCGGCGGATCAGGAAAGATGGGCGGCGGGAAGCAGTTCCGGCGTCGGAGAACGTCACCTTGTTGGACAGGCTGGCCATGTCTTCCAGCAGTCCACGCACTTCGGCGGAGCGCTCGTCGGTGCCAAGGGTAGCTTCCAGCACGACGTCACTGCGCAGATATTCCATATAGGCGCGCATCTGGGTTTTCAGGTCGTCCTGAAGCATCGTTTTCTCCAGCAATTTAAAATTGGTGAAATCTTGAAGAGCCCTGCCCCGATGAAGGGGCAGGGAATGGTGAGGCGATCCCGCCTCACCCGGCAAAATCAGATCTTGCCGACGAGGTCGAGAGAAGGCTTCAGCGTTTCGCCGCCTTCCTTCCACTTGGCCGGGCAGACTTCACCCGGATGCGTGGCGACATACTGTGCAGCCTGGATCTTCTCCAGCAGTTCGGTCGCGGAGCGGCCAACGCCACCAGCCGTGATTTCGATGTACTGAACCTTGCCTTCCGGATCGAGCAGGAACGTGCCGCGATCAGCCAGGCCAGCTTCTTCGATCAGAACACCGAAGTTGCGGGAGATCGCACCCGTCGGGTCGCCCAGCATGGTGTACTTGATCTTGCCAATAGCCGGGGACGTGTCGTGCCAAGCCTTGTGCGTGAAATGCTTGTCCGTGGAAACGGAATAGATTTCAACGCCCAGCTTGTCGAAAGCGGCCTGATTGTCAGCCAGATCTTCGAGTTCCGTCGGGCAAACGAACGTGAAGTCTGCCGGATAGAAGAAGAAGACGGACCACTTGCCACGGACGTCTGCATCCGTGACCGTCAGGAATTCGCCGTTGCGGAATGCATCGGTCGAGAACGGGGCCAGTGTGGAGTTAATGCGAACCATCAGAAGGTCTCCTGCTTTGTCGCTCGTGTTAGGTTGCGGAACCTATGTCCCACAAAATGAGAAGGTCAGGAAACAGTTCCTGTCAATATGATTGATCGGTCAAACCGAACAGAGATCAAACCCTCATCACCACTACCTATTTCATATCAGCCCCACTGACCAGTCCTTCAAGCCCACTGACGACGAAAGGCTTCCAGCTTGCCCAGATAGATTTTGCGCTGCGCCGTGCTGATCCAGGCAGCCTCAAAACTGTTTCGCGCCAGCGTCAGAAGATCGCCTTTGCTCAACGCGCCATCGCCCTGCGCCACGACAAGGCTCTCCGCCACATAATTGCTCTTCATGTAGGCGGGATCATCAGACGCGACCGTAACTTTCAGACCCTGATCCAGCATTCCGCGAATGATGTTGATGTTTTCACCATTCTCCCGCAGCCAGCCACAGGCAACCGGGCAAACAGTAAACGCTGTGCCTCGGCGTTTTGCCACAGCCACCAGATCCGGACGCTCCAGAATATTGCCGCCATGATCAATGCGGTCTGCCTGAATGTCTTCCAGCACCTGCCGGATATGTTCATGCGTATCGAGTTGGTTCAGGTCACAATGCATCGTCAGGTGGAAACCGGCTTTACGGGCGCGGGCAAACACCTCCCGGAATTTGTCAGGGGGATTGTTCTTCTCGTCAGAGTCCAACCCAATGCCGACAATATGCTGACGATAGGGAAGCGCTGCCTCCAGCGTCTTCATGGCAGACTCAGCCGTCAGTTCCCGCTCGAAGCAAAGAACAAGCTGGGAGTCGATCTTCAGATTGCGTCGGCCATCAGCCTGCGCCCGCGTGAGGCCACTCATAACCGTAGCGAACGGAATGCCACGGTCTGTATGCATCTGCGGATCGAAGAATATCTCCGCATACAGCACATTCTGAGAGGCTGCTTTGGTCAGATAGGCATATGTGAGGTCATAGAAATCCTGCTCCTTGAGCAGAACGGTTTTGCCCTCATAGAAAATCTTCAGAAAGCTCTGAAGGTCGTGGAAGTTATAACTGGCCCGCATGTCTTCAACCGTGCTGTACGGCAGGGAGACCCCATTGCGCTGGGCCAGACGGAACTTCATTTCCGGCTCAAGCGTGCCTTCAATATGCACATGCATTTCGGCCTTTGGCATTGCATAGATGAAGCGGGTCATATCATCGCCCGCTCCGTCTGAAGCTGCCACAGCCGATGCACGCCCGGTCAAAGCGATACTGGCTGAAAACAGCATTGTATTTGCCAGAAAGAACCTGCGCCCGAACGTCATCCTGTTTTCCTTTAGCGTTTACGCGGCATCCCCCTGCCCACGACTTTCGCAGGGAGAATGTTGCGCATCCGCTCCGATAACAAGGAGAGAAAACAGGATAGACCGCACGTTAATTTAGATCAGGCCGTCAGACCGCCATCTACCGGGAGGGAAGCGCCGGTAATGTAGGAGGCAGCAGGGCTTGCAAGGAAGCCTACGAAATCCGCAATATCAGCAACCTTGCCGTAGGAGTTCGTCGCGGTGAAACTGCTGATCAGGGCCGCACCTTCGCCGTCAGCCGGGTTCAGATCCGTATCAATCGGACCTGGCTCGACCACATTAACGGTAACCCCCTTTGTCCCAACATCACGCGCTACGCCGCGGGCAAAGCCTTCCAGAGCCGCCTTGGTAGCGGAGTAAAGAGAAATACCCGGGAAAGGTGCGCGGGCACCAAAAGCAGAGCCGATGTAAATCAGGCGGCCACCCTGCCCCAGATGTTTCACAGCTTCCATCGTCTCGATCATAACGGCACGAACATTCAGGTTCAGCACCTGATCGATCTGCTCAACAGTCATCTGATCGATCGGCCCATAAGGATAAATGCCGGCGTTACAGACGAGTGCATCCAGCCGACCAAATGTTTCCACGGCCTTCGTGACAACAGCGCGGTTACCTTCCGCTGTTCCGCCATTGGCCTTGATCGCAACAGCCTTGCGGCCCTTGGCTTCAATCTTGCTGACGATATCCGCAGCAGCCTTTTCGTTGCTGGCATAAGAGATCGCAACGTCATATCCGTCTGTGGCGAGACGAAGGGCGATTGCGGCCCCGATACCACGGGAACCACCGGTCACGAGAGCAGCGCGCTGTGTCATGGAGTCTTCTATCCTTGCTGTGGAAATTCTTTGAAACCTTATACGCTTCGTCAGCAGATGTGTCTTGCCAAGGCCGATGACGCTTTCATGCAAATATAGGAAAAACCGCACTTCCATATTTTGGTGTTCGGTATTATCTATAATTCATGAGTTACGTTCCCCTTTCCGGCCTGTCCCTGCGGGACATCGAATATGTCGTGGCAGTGGATGACCTGCGCAATTTCTCTCGTGCGGCAGAACGCTGTGGTGTGAGCCAGGCGGGCCTTTCAGAGCAGGTCCGCAAGCTGGAGCAGCTTCTCGACGTTACGCTGTTCGAGCGTTCGCGCAGGCACGTCGCCCCCACACCTGATGGAGAGCGCCTGATTGCGCTTGGCCGTGAAGTTTTAACGGCAGCCCGGAATCTTCTGGAAGTCGCACGGACGCGCACCAGTCCGCTGGATGGCATTCTGCGCCTGGGCGTCATCCCGACGCTTGGCCCGTATTACATCCCCGGCACGCTCCCCCATTTGCGGCAGTCCTATCCGAACCTGAATCTGCGCCTGACAGAAGGAACGACGGATACGCTGGTCCAGTCTCTGCGAAACAACGAACTCGATCTGGCTCTGATGGCGCTGCCTGCTCCGTCGGAGGCACTGGAAGCACTTCCTCTTTTCGAAGAGGCTTTTCTGGGGGTTTTTCCAGTCACGCATGAACTGGCTGGCAAGAACAGGATCTCGCTGAAACAACTGGGGCGACCTGATCTTCTGTTGCTGGAAGACGGCCATTGTCTTCGCGATCAGGCGTTGTCCATCTGTCCCACCATTCCCAGACAGCGCGAAACCAGACTGGCCACAAGCCTGGAGATGCTCTGGCACATGATTGGTGCGGGCGAAGGCTTCTCGCTCATTCCCCGGCTTGCTCTGCGCAACCGGATGGATTTTGAGAACCTCATTACCGTTCGCCCCCTTTCCGAACCCGAAGCAAGTCGGACAATCGGCCTCGTGTGGCGCGCCTCAGATCCACGTGCCAGCACATTCCGGGAACTCGGCATCTTTCTACGGCAGGCCACCCCCGAAGGATGCAAAATGTATCCGGCATGAACCCCGTGAACATCAGGGCGTTTTTGTAAGATATCGCTTTTCCGAAGGCTCTGTCCGGGGAAGCCAAACACTGCTGTAGGCCTGCGCCACAAATATGGCTGAGAAAGTCGCAATGCGTATTCAGATAAGACGCGCCGCGTGAAGAACGCTCTGATTGGTACATTCCTGCGGTTACCGGGTGCACCAGAAACATCAGGCCCTCTTCCAGGCATCCGGATTGATGACCCGGCACTCGCTGCCGTTCTGGATTTCGATATTCCGCTTCTGCTGCTCCACGAGGGAACAACGCTGGGCGACAGCCCGGTCTGGGATCAGGACCGCAACAGGCTCATCTGGTCAGATGTCATCTCACGCAGAGTGATGGCATGGCACCCGGACGGCCATGTCCACACCATTATTGATCCCACGTGGTTCATCAACGGCAATGCCCTCCTCCCGGATGGCACGCTGGTGCATTGCGAACAGGGACGTCGCTGCATCAGTCTTTCACAGGACGGTCAGGAAACCCTGCCCCTCATCACGCACTACCAGGGCGGCCGCCTTAACGCCCCAAATGCCATTATCACTGGCCCCAATCATACCCTCTGGTTCACTGACCCAATCTTCGGCATCCACTCTGCGAGAGAAGGGTATATCGCGGCACCAGAACTTCCCCATCGCAGCGTGTATAGATACGATCGAAAAACTGGCGATCTGACGCGCATGGCTGATCTGGACCAGCCCGATGCTCTGGCGTTTTCGCCAGACAGGAAAACCCTATACGTAACGGACACATCCAGAAAAATTGGCGGTCACGGCTGCCACATCCATGCATTTGATGTCGGCCGCCATGGAAAGCTAACGGGGAAACGCCCCTTGTACAGCACAGAAAACGGCGTACCTGATGGCTTGGCCGTAGACCATCGCGGATGGGTATGGACCACCGCAGATAATGGGATTTACGTGCTCGACGCCTCGGGCTGCACGCTTGGGTTCATCCCTCTTCCGTGGTCACCAACGAACTGTACATTTGGTGGCCCGGAGAGTAGGCGCCTCTTCATTACCTGCCGCGAAAAACTGGTGGCTCTGGACCTCAGGGACTGAATCCAGAGCACCGTTCTTTAGTTGGACGTATCGCAGGCTTTCTTGCTTCCCGGAAAATCGGAGCAGCCAGCCTTACTGACGCCCCACTGATAATCCTTCTCGTCACTTGCCATGCCGTTCGGCTGAACCTGCGTCAAAACAGCAGACAGATCCGAGACGTGTCCGGCGGTATACGTCAGCTCAACGTAGCCGTTATAGGCTCCGGGCGTTTTGTTCGCGCTCTCGAAATAGGTGGGCTTATGGTCCTTGCCTGGAACACCCAGAATAGACGTCACCTGTGCAGGCGTGGCTTTCTCAAGACTTTTCAGCAAATCTTCCGTGAAGCTCCGACACGTCACTTCCGGTCGCTCGTCTTCACCCGGAAGAGCAGCCCAGCATCCTGCCTGTCCCGGGAATCCCTTGGCGGCAAATGCATTCCCGGACACACCCATGACGGCACCCGTCACGATTAGTAGACCCATCACCCGCTTTAAAGTCACCATTTTACCGCACTCCTGCCGATCCATTTTCAGTCTGCCAAAATCTCTCAGCAGGCATACACTCAACTGGTAGCTTTCGGGTAAAGCCGATTGACCACCTTCTCCATCGTCAGTCCCTGCACGATGATTGTAAAGACCACCACCCCATAGCAAACCGGCAGTAGCGTCTCCCTCAGTTCCCCCGGGGGCAACCCCAGGGCCAATGCCACGGAAATCCCGCCCCGAAGCCCCCCCCAGGTCAAAACACCGAGAGCTCTACCACGCTCACCTTTTTTCAGGTGAACCGGCATTGTGGACAGGAACACACTCAGTCCTCGAACAATTACGGACAATGGAATGATGATGAGTGTCGCTACAAGGTTGGGCAAATGTGGGGTAATTTCGAGAAGCTCAAATCCAATCAGCAGAAACAGCAATGCGTTCAGGATTTCGTCGATAAGCCCCCAGAACGTGGTGAGCTCCTGGCGGGAATGCTCTGGAATCGCACGCTTGCCTGTATCAGTCGCCAGCCACATCCCTGCCACAACCACGGCAATCGGGCCGGACATGTGCAAAGAACTGGCAAGGCTGTAAGTGCCCGTTGCCAAGGCCAGCGAAGCCAGCAGATCAATCTGCATGTCCTGCACGCCCCGAATGATCTTCAGGGCGACCCAGCCCAGCACACCTCCCAGCACGCCACCACCGACCGCTTCCACGAGAAAACGAACGATAAAGTCCGTCATTGCAACGCTATGGACCTCGCCGGTCGCAAGACCGATGACGGTCCCGTACATCACAATGCCTACGCCATCGTTAAACAGGCTTTCTCCTGCAAAAGTGGCCTGAAGAGCTTCTGGCAAACCCAACCGACGCAACATTCCCACGACGGAAACCGGATCCGTCGGCGCGAGAATAGCCCCCAGAACGACACACCAGCTGAAGGGAACATTCATACCCAGCAGCGGAAAGACCAACCATGCTGCGCCTGCCAGCAGCCCCACGGCCAATACCGTTCCCAAGATAGCCAGTGCAGCCACAGCCTTTCCGCGGGAGAGCAGCAGTCCGAGATTAACCTGCATGGCCCCAGCGAAAAGAAGGAAGGACAGAGCCCCTTCCAGAAGCGTTTCTGGAAGATTGACCTGCCCAAGGAGGGTCCGGGGAATGTGCTGAAGGTCGTAGCCTGGCACCAGAGGATTGATCAGCATGATCAGCATCGAAATGACCATGGAAATCAGGAGAATACCGATGGTCAGGGGAAGCTTGAAAAGGCGCTCGTTCAAAACCCCGAAACACGTCGCTCCCAGCATCAGCAAGGCAAAAAGACCCAGCGAGTTCATCCGTTCTTCTCCTCCTGACAGTGCATCATGCACTGACCTTCCGTCGCCAGCCATCAATTCCGTTACGACGCATTTTTATACGGTCCGTCAGAAACAGAAGCTTCTGTAACAGGCAGAGTTTCCTGCGAAAGATTTCAACATACTGCGGTTCAGGACTTTGATGTGCCGTTATTTCGAAGATGCGGCAAACGGTTTGCCAGGAAGCCCGTCACCGCTGCTTCCTCAGCCGATAATCCATGCTCCGGCATATCCAGAACATCCTGCGCGCGCTTCTGAAACGCGGCCCTCAAAGTCCCGTCCAGATGCCCATCCACCACACAGGGATTAATATAGCTCTTCCGACAGACCGCAGGCGTATTTCCAAGCCGGGCAGCCACGGACTTCACGGCTTCCACAACCTGCTTTTTGGCTTTCGCTTTCGTATCGTAGCCGCTGAAGGCACAGAGCGTGACGGCAGCCAGTTGCGTGGCAGCCCAAGTGCGAAAGTCTTTGGCCGTAATGTCTTCACCAGTGATGGTCTGAAGGTAGTCGTTCACATCCTGTGAGTGCACATCGTGGCGTTCACCGTTTTCATCCAGATACTGGAAGAGACGTTGCCCCGGCAGATCTTCGAGGCGTGACACAAGCCGCGCCAGTCGAGCGTCAGACAAATCCAGATGCTGCTCAATTCCATGTTTGGCCCGGAAATCAAGCGTGACGTGCTTTCCGGTCACATCAACATGCCGGTGCCGCAGCGTTGTCAGGCCATAACTACGGTTTTCACGCGCGTACCGGTCATTTCCGATCCGGGCCATTGTCCGTTCCATAATGAAGACAATCGCGGCCAGAACGCGGTCCCGGTCCAGCTTCTTGCGCGCCAGATCCTTTGCCACCTGCGCTCTCAAGGCAGGAAGATGCTCACTGAAGACAAGCATTCGACCGAACTTGGCGACGTCCCGGGTTTCCCGCCATTTGGGATGATAGCGATACTGCAACCGCCCCCGCGCATCGGTGCCGACGGCTTGCAGATGACCATCGGGATCAGCACAAATCCAGACATCGCGATAAGCCGGAGGAATTCCCAGGCGTTTCAGGCGCCCAATAACGTCCTGATCCGTGATGCGCTCTCCGGAAGAATCGTAATAGGCGAAGCCTTTGCCGGCTCGTCTGCGGGTAATTCCTGGTTCCGTCCTGTCCACATAATGCAAACCCGCGCGCCGGGCCTGTTTCTGCTCAGGTGAAAGTCTTGCTGTCACGGTTTCGCGGTTCCCTGTCCGTCCAACTGTAACAGCGTGCTGCTGGAACCGGAGTTTCGTCAGATCTGCTTACGCTTCCTGATACTTCCTGACATGACACCTGCTTTTCCACAGGTGACTTACAAGGAGGACATTACGGGTAGGGAATACAGATGTGAAACGACTGTTGTTGGGATGCAGTATGCTCTTGCTCGCAAGCTGCGCATCGCATGCACCATCCGATATGTCAGAAACTGCTGACAGCAACGACGGCCCACCATTCAGTCAGACGGGCAGCGGGCCTGGTGGAGGCCGTGGTGGTGGCGGTAGCAGCATCTGGTCTGATGTGTTTCGCACCGCCTTACAAACTGGAATGGGCTTCGTTCACCACTGAACGAAGCCAGACCCTTATTTGTCTTCGTAACTCAGTCGCCACTCAGCAGGCTCTGCATCCGCAAGGCTGTACCATTCCTTCATGAGCGGATGGTGCAACATGCTCTGAACCCAAGCTTTCACAACGGGGTCAACATTAAGTTGATACGTGTGAATCCGGATAGCGACGGGCGCATACATGCAGTCAGCCACCGTCAGGACGTCCCCGAACAGATACGGCGTGGCCGTGCCGGAGCGCAGAAGTGCCCCCTTCAGCGTCTCGCTTAACAGAGCAACATCCTTGGCCAGGTCTTCGCTAATTTCTGACAAAGGTGCTGGAACACGTTCCACATCCATCGGACAATTCTGCCGGATTGGGCGGAAACCGGCGTGCATCTGGGCGCTGACGCTGCGGGCATGACCACGCACCACACGGTCCTGCGGCCAAAGAGACGGCTTATGCTCGGCGCAGTATTCGCAGATGGCCAGACTTTCCCAGACATGCGCGCCATCATGCTGCAAATACGGCACCAGCTTATTGGGCGACAGTGCGTGGATTTCCGTAGTCTTGCCACCGCCCTTGAGAGCAATGACCTTCTCTTCCACATCCAGCTTCGCCAGCTTGACGGCCAGCCAGCCACGCAAAGACCAGGACGAATACCGCCGCGACCCGATCAGAAGTGTCCCTGCCATTCTTACTCTCCAGCCAGAATAAACCCGCCACCCAGAACGCGGCTTCCATCATACAGAACACAGGCCTGCCCTGGCGCCGGCATGGCTGGCTCCAGCAGTTCGACTAGCGCGCCACCATTCTCAAGAGGCTTCACCACCGCATCCCGGAGCTTCTCCCGGGCACGGATCTGCACGCCACAGGAGACACCTTCCGGCGGAGCATCAATCAGCCAGTTCATGTCCCGCAGACGGATCGCCTTGCGCGTCTCAACTTCGGTCGCCTGAACGCGAGGTCCAACAACAATCCGGCGCTTTGGCACATCAATCCGCGTTACCATCTGGCGTTCGCCAACGGCCGTATGGATGTCTCCCAGCCGCTTGCTCTGCCCAACCGTATAGCGCGCAACGCCTTCATGATGCCCAAGGACCTTGCCCTGTTCATCCACGATCTCGCCTTCACCCCGAATTTCGGGACGAAGCTTCTCTACGATATCAACGTAAGACCCGCTTGGGACGAAGCAGATATCCTGACTGTCCGGCTTGGCCGCGATTTCCAGTCCAAGCTCCTGTGCCAGTTCACGCACATGCGCCTTGTCCGGCATCTCGCCAAGCGGGAAGCGCAGGTAATCAAGCTGGTCTTTCGTCGTCGCGAACAGGAACCAGGTCTGGTCCCGCTCTGCATCAACGGGGCGATGCATTTCAGCACCACACGGACCTTCAACACGCCGGACATAATGCCCGGTCGCCATCGCTTCACAGCCCAGATCGCGGGCCATGCCCAGAAGATCCGTGAACTTCACGCCCTGATTGCAGGCCACGCACGGCACGGGGGTTTCCCCGCGCGCATACGCATCTGCGAAGTTCTCAATCACGCTGTCACGAAAGCGACTTTCCGCATCAATGACGTAATGCGGAAAATCCAGCTTATCCGCCACGGCGCGGGCATCCATGATGTCCCGCCCGGCACAGCAGGCGCCCGGCTTGGACGCCTGACCGTGATCGTAAAGCTGGAGGGTCGCACCGATCACCTCGTGGCCCTGCCTTTTGAGCAGCGCGGCCACTACGGAGCTGTCCACGCCTCCCGACATGGCAACGAGGATACGCATGGTCTTCAGCCCGCCTTTGGAAGCTGAACGGTCAGACCGTCCAGATCTTCGGTCATGACAATCTGGCAGCCCAGACGGGATGTCTGCTCAAGGCCGAAGGCCAGATCCAGCATGTCTTCTTCATCGTCGGTCGGCTCGGACAGCTTGCCAGCCCATTCCGGGTCCACCACGACATGGCACGTCGCACAGGCCAGGGAGCCTTCGCAGGCGCCTTCGAGGTCAATGTCATGCTTGTGAGCGATTTCCAGCACCGACAGGCCGACAGGCGCGTCAACTTCACGGCGGGAACCGTCACGTTCGATAAAGGTCATCTTGGGCATGGGCTGTCCGTCTTGTTTCAGTCTCTTGAAGGTTGGCAGGTACGGACAGCATCGATCAGAAGAGCCGCCGCACGGTCAATACCGGGCTTGGAGGTAGAGCGTCCGACCGACAGGCGCAAGCACCGCGATGCTTTCTCTGCAGAAAGTCCCATCGCCGTCAGCACATAAGAGGGGGTAATTTCTGCGGCCGAACAGGCTGACCCTGTAGACATGGCAACTTCCGGGACCCGTTCAAGGATGTCCGTCGCCCGCACGCCTTCCGGTAGACAGAAATTCAGCGCACCCGGCAGGCGCGAGACTTCACGTCCATTCAGTTCACATCCTGGAAGTGCCGTTTCAATCTGGCGCCACAGATCATTCCGTAGGGCGGAAATCTGCAAAATATCCACATCCAATCTTTGTTTCGCCAGCTCCGCAGCTTTCCCGAACCCCAGGACAAGAGGGGTAGGCAACGTGCCTGAACGAAAGGCCCGTTCCTGCCCTCCCCCGGAAAAGAGCGGCTGTAGTCGCACACGGGGACGACGCCGCACATACAGGGCACCGATCCCCTTGGGGCCATACATCTTGTGCGCGGAAAAAGACGCTAGATCGATACCATCCAGCGAAACAGGCAACTTCCCGGCCATCTGCGCCATGTCAGTGTGAAACAACGCCCCAGCCTCACGGGCGATTCGTGACAGGAGTGGAATGTCCTGCAGGATGCCCGTCTCATTATTCGCCGTCATGATGCTGACAAGCAGTGTCGGCACCGACAGTGCCTCCCGCAGAGCCTCGGGATCAACACGCCCTTGCCCGTCCACTCCCAAGATAAGAGGGTCAAAGCCTTCAGTCTCCAGATCCCGAACGGATTCCAGAACGCATTTATGCTCAGTGGCAACGGTAACAACGCGACGACGCTCATTGCCCATGCGCTTCAGGTGGCGAGCGGCTCCCTTGATGGCAAGATTGTTGGCTTCCGTGGCTCCAGACGTAAAAACGAGCTCCCGGGCTTCAGCGCCGATCAGGTCAGCGATAGTCTGGCGGGCTGCATCGACAGCCTGCGCCGCTTTCTGGCCCGGGCCATGAACACTATGTGGATTACCAAAATCCTCCGCGAACCAGGGCAGCATTGCTTCCACAACCTCAGGGGCGCAGGGCGTTGTGGAAAAATAGTCCAGATAAATCACGCTATACCTTCCACTGACCAACACAGATCGTTACGGTTCCAGATATAGATGGGCTTTTCAGCCTCGAAGCCTGTTTCAGGCAGAGAATGCCTCATGGACCTGATCCCCCTGGCAGCACTCTGTTTGCCATCGCCTTCGGTATTCTACTCCTCAGCCTCATTTCCCCTTTAGGCCGATGGATCAACGCCCGGCGAGCCTTTCTGAAAGAGCAGGCCCGGAAACTCAGACTGGAAAATGACCACATGAGCGCGCCTTAACGTTTGCTCAAACGACGCGCCATACGCTCATAGGCATCACAAAACGCGTCAGCCTGCTCTGCCCTCACATTCCACGGCAACGATACTCGTATTGCCTGAGAGGCCCCGGCTGTCTCTCCCATCGCCGTCAGAACATGAGATGCCGCGACCTTTCCAGAAGAGCATGCCGAACCGGCAGAAACACAAAACCCTTCCAGATCAAGCGTCATGAGCTGCACCTGTGCAGCAACCCCGTCGAGGATCAGGCAGCTTGTGTTCGGCAGGCGAGCGACCTCACGCCCGGCAACACGGGCTCCCGCTGCCATCGCCACCTGTTCGACGTGCTCCCGCAGTGCCTCAATAGCGGACCAGTCTTGCGCCTGCGCCTCGTCAAAAGCAGCAGCCATGCCCAGAATAGCTGGCAAAGGTTGCGTTCCTCCTCGCCGACCGCGCTCCTGACCACCGCCCACCATCAGGGCATCAATCGGTTCATCCCGTGGCAGCAGCAACGCGCCTGCGCCTTTTGGTCCGCCCATCTTGTGCCCCGAGAGAGCAACGCTGCACTCATTCAGGCTGAAGGGCAGTCGCCCAGCGCTCTGAACCGCATCCACATGCAGATGTGCGCCCGAGTCGCGGCAGAGCGCAGCCACATCCTCTAGTGGCGACAAAACCCCTGTCTCGTTATTGGCAGCCATGACACAGACAAGTGTTGGTGCCCCATCCGCGAGACGCTGGCGGAGGGTTTCAAGGTCCAGAATGCCCTGGTCATTCACCGGAATAATGTCCGCGTCCGGGGTGGCTTTACGAATGGCATCATGCTCCGTTGCGCCGATCAGGATCCTACGTCCCTTACCGAACGCATGAATGGCCATTGCGTCAGCCTCCGTGCCACCGGACGTGAACACACAGGTCCCGGAAATCCGCCCGAAACCCGCACTGATACGACTACGGGCATCTTCAAGAGATCGCCTAGCTTCGCGCCCTTCCGCGTGGACCGAAGACGGATTGCCGGACAGCAGCAGACCGGACAGCACAGCCTCCCTCGCTGCGGGGCGCAGAGGCTCGGTTGCATTGGCGTCAAGATAGGTCGGAGCAGATGCGTTCGTCATGTTCTCTAGATCGTGCAGAGTTGCAGGAATCGCAATCCCGAGTCGATTTTGGTGGAAATTCTGGCTTTCAACTCGATATACAGACGCCCACCGGAAGGCAGGGCCGTAATCCTGCCGGACATAGAGCGAGAGTATTCATGCCTGAAGTGATGTTCGCCGGCCCAGATGGCCGGCTTGAGGGTCGTTACCACCACTCCAGCGAACCAAACGCTCCCCTCGCCCTGGTGCTGCACCCACACCCGCTTCACGGCGGCACCATGAATAATCGTATTACGTACACGATGTATCGCCACTTCGAGAAGATGGGCTTCTCGGTCATGCGCTACAACTCGCGCGGCGTCGGCCGCTCCCAGGGGCGTTACGATGGCGGTATCGGAGAAATCTCCGATGCAGCTGCAGCACTTGACTGGATGCAGATGGTCAACCCGAACTCCAGCGAACTGTGGATCGCCGGATACTCGTTCGGTGCGTTCGTCGGCATGCAGCTTCTGATGCGCCGCCCGGAAATCAGTGGTTGGATCAGCGTTGCACCTCCAGCCAATGATTATGACTTCGGCTTCCTTGCACCTTGTCCGTGTAGTGGTCTGATGATCGCTGGCGGCAAGGACGAAATGGCTCCCGAGCCAGGCATCCGCAAGCTGGTCGACAAGCTCAACACGCAGAAGAATGTGACGGTCGATTATCGTATCTTCGACGATGCCGACCACATTTTCGCCAAGCAGGCTGAGCGCGTCGGAGAAGCACTGGAAGATCACGTCATGACCATGCGTGGCCGCAAGGCTCTCGCACTGGCCGCCGACTGATCCCGGTTCTTCAACCAGGACTATAAAAATAGCCTGCTTTCCTGTCCGGATCGCAGGCTATTTTTTTGTTTGTCGGTTCAGTAACATTGTGCAACGTTTATTGCATGACAATCCGGCCCGCCCCCCCGACCTTACCCGTCCGTGTGACGGACCTCACAAAACGCTTCGGCAGCTTCACTGCGCTCGACCACGTTTCTTTTACCGTCGAACCCGGTGAAACCGTAGCTCTACTCGGGCGCAATGGTGCCGGAAAATCCACCTTGATCGGCTGTCTCATGGGATTTCTGATCCCCGATCAGGGGTCTGTGGACATCTTTGGCCAAAGTGTTCTCGCGCTGCCGCGAGACCTCCGGGCCCGCACCGGGTTTGTCCCCCAGACCATGAGTGGATTTACAGCGTTCAGTGTCGGTCGACTGATTGATTATATCGGAGCGTTTTACGGCGATCTGCCACCTATTGATCCCATCTTGCTGCAATGGGCCGATCTGGATTTCAAAAAGATTGTTCGCAACCTCTCGGGCGGCCAGAAACAGCGTCTGGCTATTCTTCTGGCCATGCGACACGAGCCCGATTTCCTCGTACTGGATGAGCCTGTCGCCAGCCTCGATCCTCATGCCCGGCGGGATTTCATGAATCTGCTGGGCAGTTATGCAACGCGCGTTGGCGCCAGTATTCTGATTTCATCACATATTCTGTCCGATCTCGAACGTCTGTGCTCACGCCTGCTGTTTGTTCGGCAAGGCCATCTTGTTCTGGATGTGTCTGCAGAAGTTTTCCGAACACAGACCCGGTGGCTCGATCACAGCACTCCGGAAGTACTGCACACTCTGCCATGCCAGATACTCGGGCAGCGGGAGAGCGGCATTCTTGCTCACGGATGGACCGAGGACCTCGCCCTTCCTGACGGAACATCCGTTTCCATCCCCGACTTTGAAGACGCCTTTCTTGAAATCACGGCTCCGCGGGAGCATTGACCATGGGCAGCCTCTCCCTCACCCGGCAGGAATGGTCTGACCTCTGGCGAGCCCTGCAACTCTACGCCAGCCCCGTATTCCTTCGTGCAAACTACCTGCTGATTTCAGTTGGGTTCTTTCTGTTTACGTCCTTAATGGATCTTCGGAGGCTGCACAGGCTTCTGACGCATGAGACATTTGAGCAGGCTCTGTCGCACGCCAATGTTGTCAGTCTCATCCTCACATCCATGTTCATCCAGAACTGCCTGCAACTGCATGCTACAAGACAGATCGGTGCAGCTCAGGCTCCTGCTATTCCCGGATTGGCTTTAGCGGAAGCAAGAGCAGTCTGCATCGTGGATGTCGTGTCCGTCTTACTGCTCAGCACGGCCCTGAGTTTCGCGCCGATTCCGTTCCACGACGCCCTCTTCTTTGTGCTGTTCAATTCAATCCCTACCGTGCTGCAGTGGTACGTCCCGCCCCAAGGCCAGTCCCAGAAACTACGCGTTCTGATCGGTCTGGCAGGGGGCATGCTGATACTGGGGCAATTCGGCCTCCTCCTCCTCTCAAATGCCAGCCTGTGGCTTCTGACGCGTCCACCCATCCTCACCATTCCAGCAGATGTTTGTCTTTTGCTGGTCATGATCGTCAGTATTCTCTCCCTGCCCAACCGCCTTCACGGTGCTCCGGCTACTCCGCATGCTCTCGACGCTTCTGCGTCTCTGAAAGATGCCCTGCCAGATTTTCCTTATGGCAAAGCAAAGGCACGGGCCCGCAAACCCATCACATTCTATCAGCTTCGCCAGATGCTGCTGGCACCGACCTCACCTCTGACACTCAAAACTGACATCCTGCTAAGCTGCCTGTTCATTCCTGTTCTGATGTCCATATCGGCAATGGGAATGTCGCTCTTCACTCACAAGAGTTTCGCAGCATGCTGGAAGCCACTTGTCTTCAGCGCAGGCGCGATGATCGCCGTTAGCGACAACTGGCTTACTCAACGGCAGCATTGGCCTCTCCTGCTGATTACCGGGCGTTTTGGCGATCGTCTTTCCTTTGTCCGGTCTGTCTTTTCGGCAAAGCTTTCCCGCCTTTCCGTCACGATACCGCTGCGTGTTCTCAGCCTGATCATTCCATACGCCCTGATTACATCATTCGCTCTGCGCGACACTCTGGTGTTCAGTCTGGAATTTATGGGGTTGGCGCTTGGCTTTGCCCTCTGCGGGGCTCTTCCTTTTCTGGTGAGCGGAAATCCTTGGAAGGGCGTTGTTTATGCCTTCAATTTCATTCCGATCTTCCTTCTGCAAACCTGCAACCCATTCATTATGGGAACACGGATTGCGGGCGTGATCGCAGGACTTTCCGTAGCTCTGGGCTGCGTGGCCTATGTCCTTGCGCCTCGCAGTCTCAGCAAGGCAGACTGGCCCTACGAAACCGAATAGGACCTTCACCAGGCAGGCCTTGTGCGGAGGGACACGCAAGCGTGATCCTGCCTTTGGATTATGACCGCTCAAATGGATTTTGGCAGTCTTTCCAAGAAAAACATTAATGAAAACAAATAGAACCCTTTCTTCAAAATTACAAAAAGAGCGTCTGTAAAACTTCTCTCTTCTTTGTCATTCCCGGGCCTCGTCCGTCTCGTGAGATAGATTCATGTTCATGTAACGGAACGGTCCGTTACTTAAGCAGAGTTGGGACACGGCCCGCCCGGCCGTTGAGAATATGCAGCCGTTCGAGAGACAATGGGTCAAATCGCTGGGACTGGTCTGCGCCATTACGTCAGGATTTGCCTTCACCACAGGCACTGCACGGGCGCAATCTTCCACCGCAACCGTATCCGAGGATGAGCGAACAACCTCGGAACATGCAGCCCTTCGCTACAGGAGCAATGCAAAAACCCGTATCAAGACCATCCGTCCTGCTCCCAAGCCCGTAACCGTCACACCATCCCAACCTAGCGTGAACGATCTTGCCCAGCCGATAACAACGGATCAGTCCTTTCTTCCCGCCAGCCTGCATGACTGGATGAAGCAAAGCACCATGACCGGGGACTGGGGCGGCTGGCGCCCATGGCTGACGGACAAGGGCGTGAACATCACGGGCCATTACTTTCAGGATTCTGCTGGCAACCCGATGGGCGGCAAGTCCCAGAATGTGAGGTACGCACACGAAATCGGCCTGAATTTTGATTTCGATCTCAAGAAGCTCACAGGCTACAGCATCGGCCTGTTCCACTTCATCGTGACCTCCCGCGCGGGACAGGGCCTCGGTGCAAAACTTCCTGCACTAAACAGTCCGCAGGAAATCTATGGCTCTCCCACAGTGCGTTTGTCTCTGCTGTCCTGGGAGATGAACTGGAACCGCTACGTTTCAACGACGATCGGCGAAATCAACTCTGAAACCGACTTCGAAACATGGTCCATCTACTGGGGCATGAACAACTACTGTCAGTTCCAGACCAACGCCATCTGCGGCATGCCACAGTCCATCGCTTACAACTCAGGCTATGGATACTATCCGACGGCCCATCCCGGAGCATGGGTGAAATTCTACCCTGCCGGAAACAACCATTATTCCATTCAGTTTGGCGTCTATTCTGCTGATCCGACGATTGGAAACACCCATAACGGGTGGAAGATGAACCTGCACGGCGCCACCGGCACCTTTCTGCCCTTCCAGCTTGTCTGGCATCAGGGCGGAAAAGACGATTACAGTGGCCCCCTTCAGACCAACGTCAAGATCGGCGGATACTGGGATACGTCACAGGTCAACAATGTGTACTCCCAATATGGAATGTTTGAAATTCCAAGTAACTATCTAGTTAGTGCACCAACAGCAAAAGTCAGGGGACGCTTCGGCGGATGGTTCCAGTTCGATCGCATGATCCAGCGCGACGCAGGGGATGCACATCGCGGCACATCGTTTTTTGCGTCCTTCACCTGGGGTGATCCGAGAACGGCCATCGCGCCATACTTCGTGGACTGGGGCCTGACACGCAAAGGCACGTTCAAAAATCGCCCCGATGACACAGTTAGCCTCGGCATGAAGTTCCTCTGGGTGAACGCCAAGATGGCCAACTGGGTCGCCGAACTTCAGAAAAATGGCGCCACCGGTCTTTACCGCCCAAGTGGCGAACACGCCATCGAACTGAACTACGGATGGCGCCCCACCCCATGGCTGCTGATCCGCCCTGGTGCCCAGTACATCTGGAGCACAGGCGGAACCAACCGGTACAAAAATCCACTGATACTGGATTTCGAAACCGGAATTACTTTCTAAGACCACACATGGAAACCGGAATCATGAATCATTCCAAAATCAATTCTTGCGGCAGAAATAGGACATCCCTTACCGGAGAACACGTCCATGGCTGTCCGTAACGGCACGAAGACCCTGACGGAGTGGCTGACGCTGCTTCTGGGGGTCGTTATTCTTCTTGTGGGCCTGATCTTTGTCATCATGGGGGCTGACCTCGCGATGCTGGGCGGCTCTGTTTACTACGTCATTTGCGGGATCGTGCTGGTTGCCAGCGGGGTGTTCATGGTGATGGGCCGCACGCTCGGCGCGTTCCTGTACCTCGGCGCCCTGGCCTACACATGGGTCTGGTCTCTGTGGGAAGTCGGGGTTAGCCCGATTGACCTTCTGCCGCGCGCTTTCGGCCCGACCATTCTCGGCATTCTTGTGGTCCTGACCATTCCGGTCCTTCGCCGCCTGGAATCCCGCCGTACACTCAGAGGAGCCGTCTGATGCGTCGGTCTCACCTTCTCGCAACAGCCACAGGCCTCGCGCTTGCCTGTTCACCTCTCGCCGCCCACGCTCAGTTTGCTCCCGCAGGCTCTGGGGGGCCACCTTCGGCGACTATTCCCGGCCCGGGCAACGCCGACGAACCCAAGGAAAACACACCGGCGGATTCAAGCTATTTTGCCGGACCCTCTCCGTATGCCCCGCAGGCTCCGGGCGTCAATGCTGCAAACCTGCCGGATATCGAATCAATCGACATTTCCGAAATTCCATCCATGGCGCCCCAGCAGAGTGCAAGCCCGGCGCATGAAGACTGGCCGGCCTATGGCCGTGACGATAACCAGACGCGCTATTCCCCTCTGACAGAACTAACCCCCGAGACGGTCAACAACCTGAAGGTCGCGTTCACTTACCATACGGGCAGCTATCCACGCCCGGGTCAGACCAACAAATGGGCGGCTGAAACCACACCCATCAAGGTGGGTGACGGCCTCTACATGTGCTCAGCTCAGAACGACATCATGAAGCTGGACCCGGTGACTGGAAAAGAGATCTGGCGCCAGAATTTGAACGTCAAATACGAATCTATTCCCTACACGGCAGCCTGCAAGGGTGTGACGTATTTCACGTCTGCTGCCGTGCCAGAGGGTCAGCCCTGCCACAACCGCATCATTGAAGGCACACTGGATATGCGCCTCGTGGCCGTTGATGCGGCAACAGGTGAATTCTGCCCCGCGTTTGGCCATAACGGACAGGTCAACCTGATGCAGGGCATGGGTGAATCCGTCCCCGGCTTCGTGGCCATAACGGCTCCGCCACCTGTGGTGAACGGTATTGTCGTCGTCAATCACGAAGTGCTGGATGGTCAGCGTCGCTGGGCACCGTCTGGCGTGATCCGGGGTTACGATGCTGAAAGCGGAAAATTTGTCTGGGCCTGGGATGTTGGCAATCCTGACGATCACAGCCAGCCAACGGGCAATCACCACTATAGCCGTGGTACGCCGAACTCATGGGCGGCCATGACCGGAGATAATGCACAGGGCCTTGTGTACGTCCCGACTGGCAATGCTGGCGGCGACTACTACAGCGGGCTGCGTAGCCCAGCAGAAAATGCCATTTCCACGTCGATCGTTGCCCTCGATGTCAAGACAGGCTCCCCACGCTGGGTCTATCAGACGACCCGCAAGGATGTCTGGGATTATGACATGGGTTCTCAGGTCACAATGATGGACCTTCGGGGGCCAGACGGCGTGCTGGCACCGGCTCTGATTGTTCCAACCAAACGTGGCCAGACTTTTGTGCTGGACCGCAGAACGGGCAAGCCAATCCTGCCCGTGGAGGAGCGCCCTGCTCCAGCAGGACATGTCCCTGGTGACAGCCGCGCGCCGACGCAGCCCTGGTCTGTCGGAATGCCCGCCCTTCGGATGCCGGAACTCCGCGAAAAAGACATGTGGGGCATGTCTCCGATCGATCAGCTCTACTGCCGGATCAAATTCCGCAGCGCGCATTATGACGGTGAGTTCACGGCCCCAAGTCTGGACAAGCCTTGGATCATGTATCCCGGCAACAATGGTGGCAGTGACTGGGGTTCCATGTCCTATGACCCAAACACCGGCATCCTGATTGCCAACTGGAATGCATCACCGATGTATGCCCAGCTCATCACCCGCCGGAAGGCCGATGCCCTGAAGCTGATGCCGATCGACGACCCGCATTACAAACCGGGTGCCGGGGCGGCTGAAGGGAATGGCCCGATGGAAGGCACACCTTATGCCATCGCCATTGCCCCTTTCTGGGACCCGTTCACCAAGATGCTGTGCCATCGCCCGCCTTACGGCATGATCACGGCCATCGACATGAAGCATGGTCAGAAAGTGCTGTGGCAGCATCCGCTGGGAACAGCTCGTGCCAATGGCCCCTGGGGGCTCCCCACCGGCCTGTCATGGGAGATTGGAACACCGAACAATGGCGGTTCTGTCGTGACGGCTGGTGGTCTGGTGTTCATCGCCGCGGCTACGGATAACCAGATCCGTGCCATTGACGAACACACCGGTAAGGTTGTGTGGAGCGCGGTGCTCCCGGGTGGCGGTCAGGCCAACCCGATGACCTACGAAGCCAACGGCCACCAGTACGTTGCCATCATGGCTGGGGGACATCACTTCATGATGACACCGGTTACTGACCAGCTTGTGGTCTACGCTCTGCCAGACGCCATCAAGCACTGAAAAACTTATGCAAACCCCTGCCTGTACAACTGAGTATGGGCAGGTCAGTCCAGACTGAATACCCGGACTGAAACCAGAGAGGCGTCACACGCGGACGCCTCTCTTTTATGCTTTTCAGAAATCCACACCTGCCTGCGCAAACACGTAGCGGCCCGGAATAAAGCCCGAATACTGCGCCACAGCCGTATTGGATGCCCCATCCACCACGAAAGGCGGTTGCCTGTTGAACAGGTTGTTGATGCCCGTATTGACCGTCCAGCGTCCTGCCCGATATCCCACCGTCACATCCTGAAGGAAAACGCCCGGTGAGCGCGTACGCCCGACCGTCTGCGGTGCCAGATCGTTCGTGCCGTCATTCCAGTGCATCCCGCCAATATACTGCACCATGTAGGTCAGGCTGAATGCGCCATGCTGCCAGCTGACCGTAGTGTAGCTCCGCTCACGCGGCATCCCGCTGCCAGACAGATAGAGCAGTCGCCCCGTGTAATTCCGCCATGCACCACCGGGTGTGTACTGCTGGAAATACCCAATCAACTGCTGATAGTTCTCGGACAGGGACAGACTATCCTGCCGCCCCAGACGCATCCGATATGTCAGGTCGATATCCAGACCGTTCGTGCGCAGGCCACCAAGATTCTGCTGAACGGCAGAAATCGCCGTAAGCTGCCCGCTTGTGGACCGTGGCGAAACCAGCGAGCAAAGCTGAGGCTCCGTTCCCGTATAGCATCCGTCCAGAATATACTGCGTCCCCGGTGCTGAAATCATGTTCTGCAACGTGTAGTGCCAGTATTCTACGGATAGCGAGAGATGCGGCACCCAGTGCGGCGTAACGACTGTTCCGATTGTATAGGTACGGCCCGTTTCTGGCTTTAGAGCCGCATTTCCGCCCGACAGCGTGGGCAACTGCCCCACGAACGCCGAATTGAACGTCTCGGGGTTGATCCCTTCAGACAGGCACCTTGCCCGAACCGTCCCAGCCCGCGCACCGTAAGCTCCCGCCTGACTGCATGGGTCGGACGCGGATGGATAGCTCAGCGTGCGACCGCCATAGAGACTGTAAATGCTTGGCTGCCGGTAGGACGTTCCCAGCGTCGCGCGGAAAGCTATGTCCTGAACAGGCGTCCAGTGCAGCCCCACCTTCCAGTTCTTCGTCGTGCCGAATGTATTATAGGCCGAGACACGGCCCTGAAGATCGACGGTTAGATCCCGCGCCAGAAACGCATGCTCGAGAAGCGGGATTTTCCCTTCGACATACCCTTCCGTCACATGAAAGCCGCCACCCGTGTAAGCCGTTGTTGCGCCCGTGGAATCCCCACGCTCCACAACGGGATCAGGCTTGTAGCTTAGCTGCTCGCTCCGGTGTTCCATCCCGAATGCGAGACCGAGCTGACCGCCGTGACGGTATGGCAGGCTCAGAACATGATTGTTATGAAAGCGCAGATTGACGTCCCGCATCTGGTAATCCGCGTGGTCGCGCTGCGTAAACCGGACGTAATTTACAGCCTGCTCTGAATACGATGCGAACGGGTTTTGCAGAATGCAGCCTGAAGCAGCCACACAGATATCCGGATTATATCGCACCGCACTCGACGAACGGGATGGATCAAGCTGTTCCGTGCCTGTCGTTTCCAGCAGATGGCGATAGTTGACCATATTCTGCGTCTGCGCCGTCAACTGACTGACGCCGTAAGTCATAGAGGCATCATACTGCCAGTCCCCGACAATGCGTCCTTTGGCACCACCAATGACCGTCCAGGTATCCACAGCAAAATCATTTTGCCGGTATCCGACATCTTCCATCCGCTTCGTCACAGCGTAATCCTTACCCCATGGATTATCAGGGCTATCCGCTGGAATGATCCAGGAAGACGGAAGACTGGAAGGCGGGATGCTTCCTTGCACAGGAGATGGGGAAAGCTGCCGGGACGCCGTAGTGTGACTGTAACGAACGTTGGAATACAGCGTGATGTGTGAGTTCAGATCGTAATGGGTATCACCAGACAAGGCCGCATTCTGATGATAGTTCTGGAGCATTGAGCCTTCAGCGAAATTATACAGATCCGAAGACTGAAAGGCCCGAAAACTGCCATTGCCGTCAGGGACCATGCGCTTCCCCGTAACCGGATTAAACGCCACGCCTGATGGGATGATGGAGGAGCCAAAACCTGGCGCTCCAGAAGCCGGATTGTCGTTCTGCGGCAGCGCAGCCCATCGTCGATCCCGTGAAGAAATCGGTCCGGTCGTATCGTACTGACCAAACAGGGTGACGTTGCCCCGGCCATGATCGAAATTGAAGCCCTTGTAGCCAGAAATCAGCCCGGATCGACTATCTCCATATTGTGTGATGCCGCCCTTGATCGTCAGGTTTCCACCCGTCAGATCATGTTTCAGCCGGATATTGATGACGCCTGAGACAGCATCCGCTCCATAAAGCTCGGACCCCCCATCCTTCAGGATCTCGATCCGGTCGATCTGCTGTACGGGGATGGCATTGAGATCCACACATTCCGAGCCAGCATTCATCGCCGTGCGCTTGCCATCCATGAGGATCAGAACACGCCCCTGCCCCAGATTGCGCAGGTCTGTGCAGGACACGCCCCCACCGCCGTTCGTGCGGGTATTGGGTGTTCCTGATGAGCCGACAGAGGGCAGACGCGTCAGATAATCTCCAAGGGAGATGGCCGAAGTTTTCTGAATATCCTTCGCCGAAATGATCTGAACCGGATTGGCGGTCTTGTTCCCCGCCCCTCCAAGATAAGATCCCGTTACAACAATATCCTCGGACTTCGAGGACTTGAGGGTCTCTGTCCGGTCATCTGCAAAAACGACAGGGCTCCACATCATGCCGCCAATCAGAGCCGGATAAAGAGGACGAACAGCTTTCCGAAAAGGACGGACAGACATGAGGGATACACACTCAGACATTATGTTACGATATAACATATCTCTAGTGACCGACGGTGCCGTCATTCAAGCGACAAACAATGACCATCCCGTTGCGTCCAGTGTCATGGGGCACATGGTCGTGCTTTGCGCGATGTTATGATAAACAGACCTTCCCCTTTTCCGACAGCGCAGCAGCAAGACCGATCCATGCCAAAGAGTCCGTTCCTTCTCGAAGCCCAGGCACGCGGCCTGATTTTCCAGTGCACCGACCTCGACGCCCTCGATGAAGCCATGTTGGCTGGACCGATTACTGCCTATGTAGGCTTCGACCCGACGGCGGACTCCCTGCATGTGGGAAATGCCATGTCCATCATGGCGCTGCGCCTGCTGCAGAAGCATGGTCATCGCCCGATTGCCCTGATGGGTGGCGGCACGGCAAAGATCGGTGATCCGTCTTTCCGTGACGAAGCCCGCTCGCTCATGACGAACGACACCATCGCGCACAACATCGCTGGCATTGAGCAGTCCTTGCGTCAGTTCATCACCTTCAGCGATGAAGACCCATCCAGCGGCGCGATCCTCGCCAATAATGCGGAATGGCTGGACAAGCTGTCCTACATCAACCTGTTACAGGACGTCGGCGTTCATTTCTCCATCAGCCGTATGCTGTCTTTCGAGAGTGTGAAGCAGCGTCTGGACCGTGAGCAGGGTCTGACGTTTTTGGAGTTCAACTACTCTATCCTTCAGTCCTACGACTTCCGTGAACTGAACCGTCGCCATGGTGCGGTGCTTCAGATGGGCGGTTCGGACCAGTGGGGCAACATTGTTGCCGGTATCGACCTGACGCGCCGCACTGATGGCAAGCAGGTGTTTGGTCTCACCACGCCTCTCGTCACCACGTCGTCCGGCGTAAAGATGGGCAAGTCTGCACAAGGTGCCACATGGCTCCGCGCCGAGAAGCGCTCGGTCTTTGACTACTGGCAGTTCTGGCGCAACACGGAAGACGCCGATGTCGGCCGCTTCCTCAAGCTCTTCACGGATCTGCCTGTGGAAGAATGCGAACGTCTGGGCGCACTTGAAGGGGCAGACATCAACGAAGCCAAGAAGATCCTTGCCACGGAAGCTACTGCGATCTGTCACGGACGCACGGCGGCAGAAGAGGCTGCCGAGACGGCCCGCAAGGTCTTTGAACAGGGCTCCACAACGGCAGCTCTTCCGGAAGTCGATCTTCCCGCCGATATGCTGGCCGAAGGTCTACCGGCGTTCCGAGTATTTCAGGAGGCCGGACTGGCCGCCAGTGGCGGTGAGGCCCGTAGGCTGATCCGTGGCGGTGGTGGCCGCGTCAATGACGCCGTCATTTCCGATGAAAACCAGACCTTCACCCTTGAGGATTTACGCGAAGGCACGCTGAAGGTCTCGTCCGGCAAAAAGAAGCACATTCTTATCCGTCCGGTCTGAACCTGACAGATGTCATGACCTTGTCATGACGTCCTTCACTGTTTCGGATCATGGCTTGTGTCATAATCTTTCCGAAACAGTGGAGTCTGCGGTCGTGACAAATCAGAAAAACTGGAAAGCCCTTTCCACCGATGCCGCCGGACTGCTGTTCGCCGTCGTCTGGGCAGCACGCGGTGCCATGGCAGCGCATGTTTCCACAATGGCCATGGCCATCCCGATTGCTGTCATCACGCTAGTCCTGCTTGCCGGGTTTGCCAGACGCGACCTGATCCAGTGTCGCCCCGAGCGCATTTGGGACGCGGCCCTGCTGCGCCGTGTAAAGATCATGCGCATCATTGCCATTACTGTAATGATTACGTCCGTCCGCAGCACGCATCATCCGGAACTGCTTTACCCGCTGCTCGGATGCATTATTGGCCTTTCGTACATCCCTATGGGCCGCGCGATGCACGAACCCATTCACGTCATCATGGGTTTTGTGATTGTCAGCGTGTCAGCTCTTTCTTTCCTGCTTCCAGAACCGCTACATCTTGAAGTCGCAGGCTTTGGAACCGCTCTGGCCATCTGGGTCGGTGCCGTTATCCGTCTGCGCAATTCCGGAACCCTGTCCTTTCTGCCGAAGAACGCGTTGCCCTCATGACAGAAATAGAGACCTTCATTCCGCTTCCTGGAAACAAGGAAGACAACTGGCCGAGCTTCAACCGGTATCGGGTCTCTTATCTCGTTTATCTTCTGATCTACCCTATTCCCTGGTTGATCCATGGAGCACCCACCTTTCCGGCAGCCCTGTTTTCTGCTGGGGCAACAGGCGTTTTCCTGCTGCTATATTTCGCGCCTTACCGCAATGACCGGTATTATGGGCTGCCAGAAATTATCTTCACGGCCCTTATCGGCTTTGCGACCGCATGGACGCAGGGCGACTGGCTGGTCTTCAATATTTATGCCACCGCCATGTGCGCCTGTTTCAGGCAGATGCGGCAAGCTGTCCTGACAATTGTATGTTTGCAGATCGCCCTGTTCGCGTTTGTCTGGCTTCAGGACAAATCCATGCTCCACGCGAGCATCGGGGCCTTCTTTAGCATCATCACCTATATCGGGACGTGGATGCAGTGGAAGCTGGGCCTGCAAAACCTGCAACTCCGCAAGGCACAACACGAAATCCGGACTCTGGCCGCCACAGCAGAGCGCGAGCGTATCGCGCGGGATGTACATGATCTTCTGGGCCATTCCCTGACGGTCATTTCAGTCAAAGCCGAGTTGGCCAACCGCCTGTTCGAGACTCACCCCGACCGCGCACAGCGAGAACTTCAGGACATCACACAGATTGCCCGAACGTCTTTGAAAGAAGTCCGTGAGGCCGTCACCGGCATGAATGGTGCCTCCCTGCAGCATGAGCTGGAGCGTGCCCGCAAGGCGCTTGAAGCAGCGTCCATCAGTCTGACCATTCATCACGCTGAGCGCCTCGAAGATCACCCACAAAGCAGCGTTCTCGCGATGGCATTGCGAGAGGCCGTCACGAATGTGATCCGTCATTCCGGTGCGCGACATTGCACCATCAGTTTTGACTGTGATGCTGGGGGGCAACCCTGTGCCATTCGCATTGAAGATGATGGCGCCCAGCAGTCAGGCCGGTCTCCGGCCCCTCCGCAGGAAGGAAACGGCCTTCGTGGCATGAGAACACGTCTTGCCGCTGCGGGAGGCTCTTTAATGCTAAGCCATACCTCCAGCGGCCTCCGACTCACAGCGAGTATTACCCCATGATCCGCCTTATTCTGGCCGAAGACCAAGCCATGCTTCTGGATGCTTTTGAAGCGCTTCTTGGCCTTGAAGAAGACATTCAGATCGTGGGGCGCGCACCAGATGGGCAACGAGCGCTCCAGCTCGCGGCCGACCTGCGCCCGGATGTCATCATCACAGACATCGAAATGCCGAACATGACAGGCATTGAACTGGCAGAAAAAATTCGGGAGCAGGGCCTTCCAAGCCGTGTCATGATCGTGACGACCTTTGGCCGTGCCGGATATCTGCGCCGTGCCCTTCAGGCAGGCGTGCGGGGATACATGCTCAAGGATGCCCCGATTACGCAACTTGCAGACGCTATTCGGAAAGTCGCTTCCGGGGGACGGGCCATTGCATCAGATCTGGCAGAATCTGTCTGGGATGCCCTGCCCGACCCGTTGTCAGACCGTGAACGGTCCATGCTCCGTCTGGCTGAAGCCGGGCGCACGAACAAGGAGATTGCCGAAGAGCTCTCGCTGTCAGCCGGGACAGTCCGTAACTACTTCTCGGAAATTGTTCAGAAACTCGATGCCCGTAACCGGATTGAAGCCGGGCGCGTCGCCCGGCAGAACGGCTGGCTCTGACCCCAGCCGCAACGCGGGCTCAGGACGGCGCAAATCCCTGCACGCCAACCTGAAGCACAAACAGTGACCCGGCTGCGCACATGAACAGATGGTCGCGTTTCGGGCCACCGAACGTCAGGTTTGAGCACCCCTGCGGCAAGCGAAGCCGACCAATGAGCTTGCCCGCCGGATTAAAAACAAACACCCCGCATAAGCCGAGCGGACCCGACGCGCCACACCACAAGTTCCCGAATACATCCACACGAATGCCATCCGGGTTCATCTGCGCGCCATTCAACTTCATGTCCGCAAAAATGCGCCCGTTGGTAAGGCTACTGCCATTCACGTCATAGACATGGATGGCCTGATCGCCACCCGCTTTCTGCCCCGGCCCTTTAGGCGTCGAAACGACGTAAAGCTTTTTGTAGTCGGGAGAAAAACACAAGCCATTCGGATCAAGTAGATCCTTTTCCTGCAAAACGGCCTGAAGCGTTCCATCCGGGGCAATGCGAAAGACATGGTCACTCTGTCGTTTGGTCCCCCCAATTTCACCCGTCAGTTCACGGCCAATATTCCAGCGAATTTTTCCGTCCGGATTGGCGGGCCCACCGGGTTCATCCGCATGACCTTCCGTAATATTCGTGCCGTAACCGGGGTCCGTGAACCACAAGCTCCCGTCGGGGTGAGGCACAACATCGTTGGGGGAATTTAACCCCTTCCCGTCAAACTTATCCGCGAGAACCTTGACGCTTCCGTCGTGCTCCCACCGCACGACGCGCCGGAAAAAATCTTCACAGACAACAAGCCGGCCATCGAAATCAAAGCAGTTCCCATTGGCTGCATAGCCATCGGGGCGGAAATCCGTGATTTCTCCAGTTTCCCAAATATAGCGTAACGCACGGGAGCGAATAACATCACTGAGAACCAGAAAGCGCCCTTCACTGCTCCATGCAGGGCCTTCCAGCCAACCGCCCTGATCCCACACGCGACGAATGGGGGCCGCGAAATACGTCAGATCACGAAACGAGGGATCAATCGCAATCACGTCAGGATCAGGCAGATAACTGGGACCTGCTTTCTCGCCCCACGCTCTAGGTGGCTGGCTGACAACACTCGGCGGTTCTACTGCCACCTGCGGCTGAGCCGCTTTGGCTTTGGCGGCACTAAGACAGACCAGCCCCGCCGCCCCCGAAAGAACCGTACGGCGCGCCAGAAGAACACCTGACCGGCTATTCCCGTCAGTCTGAACACTCGTTTCGTCAGACATCGTCCCTCTCCAAATAGAACGTGCCTATTCTCGTTGTTTTCCTGAAAGGCGAAAATCAAAATTTCGGAATAACTAGAAAATACCAGAGAATTTCGAGAAAAACGTCTATCGCGCTTCAGCCTCGATCAGACGCACCACGAGGTCCATGATCCGTTTTTCGCTATAGGACGCAACCGCCCGCTGCCGCCCCCGCTCTCCCATAGCGCGCGCCAGAGGCAGATCCTGTGTCACTGTTTTCAGCGCACGAGCCAAGGGCGCCGACAGGCCGGGAGGCACCAGAAAGCCGGTCTGTCCATCGACGACCTGTTCTCGTGGACCGCGAACATCAGTCGCCACCACAGGCAATTCCGTCAGCATCGCTTCAATGACGGACATGGGAAGCCCTTCAAAGTGGCTTGGAAGCGCAAACACGTCTGCGGCGGCAAGAAGATCGGGCACATCTTCCCGATAACTCAGCATCCGCAACCTCGGGCCCAAAAGCTGTCTGGCTCTGTCAAACGCGGGCCCGAGGGCATCGCCATGATCAGATGGCAGCCGTTCCCCCACAACCCAGAGTTCAGCTCCTGGCACATCTTCCATGGCTCGCAGAAGTTCGGGATGGCCTTTGTGGCGCACCAGTCGCGAAACCACGATGACCACAGGGCGATCTTCCGGAACACCCAACTCCCTACGGATCCGGGCGCGCACCAAGGGATTGGCATGATAGCGCTTGGGGTCACGGCCATTACCGATAGCAACGGGATGCGCATTCAGGTGCAGGCGTCGTGCGTCCCGTGCCTCTTCAACCGAGACGGTCATGTACAAATCGGTGATCCGACCTGCGGCCCATTCCAGAACAACGGAGAGCACCCGGCGTGCCAAAGATCCAGGTTGATTGAACAGGAAGCCATGACAGGTGTAGGCAATGATCCTGACACCACAAAGACGTGCAGCAAACCTCGCCAGAATGCCACTGATGGGCATATGTCCATGCACGACGTCAGGCTTCTCCCGGCGAATAAGCCGGATAAGCGCGACAAACGCGCGAAGCTGCGCAACCGGTGACAATGAGCGCGCCATCGGCACGGCATGAACGACAAACCCGTCTGCCCGTACTGGAGCCAGATGTGGACCTTCCGCACAGGCCCCCTGAACCTCATGCCCGGCGGCGCGAAGCGCCTTCATTAAGGGAAACAGGAACTGGCGGAGGGAGAAATCAACATTTGTGATTTCAAGGATTTTCACAACAGCACCTTTATTCCGGGATGCGTTCCAGAAGCCAGGTGACAGTCTGGGAGACAACCTGAAGTGGTTTTGAGGGTGCCGCAGGTTTGGCACTTTCCTGCGCTTCTCCACCATTCTCGGCTGTCTCTTCCGCCGCAGGAACAACGCGCCTGAGAGAAGCGATAACGATCTGCTTGGTCTTTTCACGCCGGCCGCGCGCCAGATAGACGTCATCTTCGAGCAGCAACATGCCGCCCTTCTGACGGAAGCGCCAGATCATGCCGCCCACCTGAAGAATGATATCTTCGTCGTCCCGTGTGACATGCACGTCCGGATGAATATGGAACCGCAGGGCGAACGGCGTTTCGCGCTCACCTTCAAGCACTTCCTGCCCGCGCAGGTCTTCTCCGTCCGCCCCAAGGTAAAGACGTCGCGTCCACTTCATTCCAAGCGGTGGATGATACCCGTCATGAGACAGATCCAGCCAATGGGCTTCCCCACTGCTTTGGTGCTCGCAGGTGACGTGCGCCGGACGCCGCGTGACATGTCCGTCAGGCCCGAAGTCTGAGGACGACAAACCATCCGCGACCAGAACCGTATGCGCTGCACTGGCCCTCAGCGCCTGCGCCCATGCCCCCACCTGCGCACTGCCGCAATTGACGAAAAGACGATGCCGCTGGTTTGAAAACTCGAAAGACAACGTGCCAGCATGCGCTGCCTGATCATAACTGGTCGGTGGAGGCGCACCGCTATCCACAATCAGCAGAGACTTCCCGAGCGCCAGCCGGGTAAATTTCCCCTGATGCATGGCGGGCGCAATCAGCTTCTGCCTGGAGCCCTGCGCCAGAACGTCTTCCACCATCGCGCTGTAACGCTCGTTGGAACCATTAAAAACGGCCAGACCACCATCACCATGACGCATGGCACGCAACACCGGGCAGACTCTGTCCAGGGCCACATCAATAAAGGGCGGCACGCTCGAATGCGCTGTGCGGAACATGACGGACATTTCTGCAAGCTCACGCGCCGTCTGATATTGTGCTTCCGGAGACCGCTCAGCAACCGTCCCATCGGAAAGAATCAGACGTTCAATTTCCGCTGGAAGGTAACGCAGGAAGCGCGTCATGAACCCGCTGTGATCCGGCATAGCCAGAGCCGCAGCAAGCAGGCCACGCAAGGCCGTCAGCCCGCGCCAGCCTTGCGGTTCCAGCGGCAAAAGGGCGGCAATGGTCCGTCCCTCTACCAACATCCGATCCATGATTTTTTGCTGAAGTTTACGGTCCGCCGAAGCCAGGCAGAATTCGTGGTTTGCCAGCCAGGATGAGAGGCGCGCACCTGTTACGCAGGCATCCTTGACCAACGGATCCGTTGGAGGATGCGATACCCAGTCCGCGACAAGCGCGCGGGCCGTCATGCGGGCATCGTCACTGCCTAATGCGCGCAGATCCCGCAGCCATGCAAAACTTTGCAGCCATTGTTTTGCCGGTTCCGGCCAAGGGCCACGTTCCCACTTTCCGCGCGGCAGATCATAGTCCTGTCGCTCAAACCGAAAGCGACCCGCGACAAGGCGGGCGCCCTGCTCGGCGTCCCCCTTCCACGGGTCACGATAAATATAAACCGGTCCCTCTGAAGTTCCGCCACCAACGGGCAGCCGTGCGAGTGAAAGTCGTGCGTCCTGAATCCAGCGACGAATGGGCATCAGGCGCTGTCTTCCTTGAACGGGCCTTCAAGTGCATGAATGGCTGAATCACGGTCCGGCTTACCAAAGACGGCAGACCCTGCCACCAGCATCCGCGCGCCGGCAGCCACCACTTTTGGGGCTGTGACCGGGTCAATGCCGCCATCAACCGCCAGCACGATATCACGGCCACTGTCTTCAATCATGCGCGACAGGGTTCGGATTTTTGGCAGTTGGCTCTCCAGAAAGCTCTGGCCGCCAAACCCGGGATTCACTGTCATGACCAGAATGATGTCGACCAGATCAAGCACCTCTGACAGTGCTTCAGGCGGCGTCCCCGGACAGATCGCAATTCCCGGGCGGCAACCAAGCGCACGGATAGTCTGAAGAGTCCGGTGAATATGGGGAGCGTTTTCCACGTGCACCGTAATGTGATCCGCGCCAGCCTTGGCTGTTGCTTCCAGATACGGATCCACTGGATCGATCATCAGGTGCACGTCGAACTTCGCATCCGTGTGCTTTCGCAAGGCCGAGATCACCCCAGGACCGAACGAGATGTTCGGCACGAAATGACCGTCCATTACATCCAGATGTAACCAGGGCGCGCGGGAGATGGATGCAATCTCATCTCCAAGACGGGCGAAGTCGGCAGCCAGCAGGCTGGGGGCGACAATGATCGGGGATCGTTCTGTCATGTTGTTATGTATCGGCAAAGCAACCTCCAGACGCAAGACAGTTCCGCACATCCCCGCGCGTTCGTGAGCGAGTACCGCCGACGAGGCCCTCAGGAACCCAACCGCTGCTGATGCGTCCTCATCAGACTGTCTGACTACTACCACCGTAGTATGGAGTTTTTATGACCGATCGCCTGTCCCCTATTCTGCTCAGTAGAGACGCCTGGATCCGCCGACCATCTCACCGGGCATGGCTCGAAATGCAAGGCCGTCGGTTGCTGGATTTCAGCAAGGAAGGTTGTATCGACGGGGGTTTTGCAGGGCTGGATATGGAAGGTCATCTTCCTGAAGGCGCCAAAGCAGAAGCAACCCTGACTGCGCGGTGCGTCCACGCTTATGCGACTGCGGAACTCCAAGGCATTCCAGGAAGCGCGCCGCTCGTCGCACATGGCGTGAATGCGCTCATGACATCCTTTCGGGACCAGCAGCACGGAGGCTGGAACCACTTCGCGGATCAGCCTCATGAGCGCAAACAGGCCTATCTGCATGCGTTCGTCGCACTTGCCGCGTCCTCTGCTGTTCTGATTGGAGTGGAAGGTGCCAACGCACTCCTCAAGGATGCCATCCATCAGATCGAGACGCATTTCTGGTCTGAAGACGAAGGCGTCATGCGCGAGAGCTTCGCAGACGACTGGTCAGACGAAGAGAACTACCGCGGCGCCAATAGCAACATGCATTCCACAGAAGCCTTCATGGCCCTTGCGGACGTTACAGGTGATGTGAAGTGGTTGCGCCGCGCGCTGCGGATTGTCACCCGGTTTGTGCATGAACTGGCCCCACAACAGGGCTTCGCAATGCCCGAGCACTTCAACCGAAATTGGGATCTGCTGCAGAATTATCATGAGGACAAACCTACGGACGATCTACGCCCCTACGGCATGACACCGGGTCATTTCGTTGAATGGTCTCACCTGACCGTGAAACTGGAAGCAGCTCTACTCCGCAGAGGCGAAACAGCACCGGGCTGGATGCTTCATGACGCACAGGCGCTCTTCGAAACCGGTATGAAATCAGGTTGGAACGTCGATGGTCTTCCCGGAATGGTCTACACAATTGACTGGGATCACAAACCCCATGTGCCTTCCCGCGTCCACTGGGCTCATGCAGAAGCGCTAACTGCGGCGATCAACCTGTATAAGCGCACGGGAAATCCACATTACGAGCACTGGTATCGCACGATCTGGGATTATATCGACACAACTCTGATCGATCGGGATTTTGGAAGCTGGTTCAACGAAGTCAGCCCAGAAGGCGAGCCGACAGAACATATCTACAAAGGTAAAGGCGACCTTTACCATGCCTACCAGTCCACTCTGGCACCGATGATGCCCTTGGCTCCGTCACTTGCAACAGCGATCGAACAGATTGGCGTGCCTTACTGAGCAGGGGTCGGTTTCGTCACCCAGTACACCGGGAGCGCCACGGCCTCCCGGAACAGATAGTAGAGCTCTGGCAGTCGAAAGACTTTCGGATACGCGCCTGACACATCTTTCACGCCAGCATGCCGTAATGCCCATTCCGCCCGCATAATATGAAACCACTGCGAAACGACGACTGCCCCTTCCGGCGCTTCCTGCGCAACATGCAGAGCCGTCAGCCAGGTATTGTTTCCCTGTGAATCAACGATGATCGCTTCTGCCGGAACACCGTGATTTTCCAGCCAGTGCGCCATGATTTCAGCTTCATCCTGATGATTGGCAGTTTCCACAGCTCCGCTCACCATCAGTTCCCGAACGCGCTTTTCTTTCCAGAGTAACAATCCGGTTTCCAGACGGTCCTGCAAAGCTGGCTTTGGCACGCCCGTATCCGTGACAGCTGTGCCGAAAATGACACCCATTTCTGCTGATCTGGCAGACGCACGCATACCAATCACGGCAACGCATGCACACCAAATCGTACATACAATACCGCCAGCCAACGCCGCTGCCGCAATCCGCTTTCCCCAGCGAACGGTCACGAGTGCTTCTCGCCCTGCTGCTCCCGCATGCGCAGGATGTATAACAACGCCACCACTGCCGCCAAAAACCCTGACAGTGCTCCGACACCCAGGGACCACCGCGGCCCAAAATAATTGGCAACCCATCCCACAACAGGAGCACCGAATGGGGATGATCCTGCAAAAACAGCAAACCGGATAGCCAGCACGCGTCCTCGCATGGACGGGTCGCTCGAGAGCTGCATGAAGCTGTTACTAGTTGCTGTAAATGTAAGAGATGATACGCCGGTAATGAGCAACGTGCAGGCAAAAAGCCAGTATGTCGGGGCCAATGCTCCCAACAGGCACCCCACACCAAAAATCAATGAACCATTCAGCAGAACGTCAAAATCTGCCTTTTTGCGGCCGGCTGCCAGAAAGCCCCCCAGAATGGTGCCCACGGCCATGGCGGAATTCAGAATTCCATAACCATGCGCGCCGACGTGAAACACGCCAACTGCCATGGTCGCAATAAAGATCGGGAAATTGAGACCAAACGCTCCGATAATGAACAACATAATCAGAATCGTCCGAAGGTCTTCGCGCGCCCAGACATAGCGCAGTCCGCTGGTCAGGGCATTGCGCTCGGTTTCTCTCGCTTTGGCATGCCGAAACAGGTCTTCACGGCGAATAAAGAGCAAAGAGCCCATGACGCCGAAAAAAGAAAACCCGTTCAAAACAAACGACCAGCCTGAACCAATTTCCGCAATACAGAACCCTGCGACCGCAGGCCCGATCATCCGCCCAGCATTATAGGACATGGAATTGATGGCCACGGCATTGGGAAGATCGGTCTCTCCCACCAACTCACCGACAAACGTCTGACGGACAGGACTGTCAAACGCGGCGACACAGCCACTCAGGAAAGCAAACAGATCCACCTGCCAGAGACGGACCGATCCCGTAACGACGAGAAGGCCCAGTGCAACGGCCAGCACACCCAAAGCACCTTGGGTAAAAAGCAGAAATCGATGCTTCTCAACCCGGTCTGCAATCAGTCCGGTCCAGAGCATAAGCAAAAGAGGCGGGGCAAGCTGGAGGGCCATCACGATGCCAATGGCCATGGCATCGTGATGGGTCAATTCAGTGAGAACAAGCCAGTCCTGCGTCGTGAACTGCATCCATGTTCCGATGTTGGAGAACAGTGCTCCCCAAACCCAGACACGATAATTGCGCCGCCCCAGAGAGCGGAAAGTGTCACCCAGCATCAGGGGACACTCCAGGCTGAAAACAACAGGAAGACGGACAGACTGGCATCCACCCACTGTCAGGAATCTTACATTAGATGTCGAGGGTTATTCCGCAGGAATGACCCTCACATCATGATTACAGGTGTCCCTGTTCCAGTTCCTGAGCAAGGGCATCGGCATGATAGACGGTCTTGAGTGCAGCCATGATGGCGCTCGTATCCGTCGAAACCGCTCTATTGCGCTCGCCATCGTAATAAAGATCGCCAGCCAGACTATCGAGATTACCGTCGAAAATCAGGCCCACCACATCGCCCTGCCGGTTAATGACCGGGGAGCCTGAATTTCCACCCACAATATCATTCGTCGAAACAAAATCGAGATTCGTGGACAGTATCAGATGAGGCTTCGCATCAAGCCAGACCTGCGGAAGGCGGAATGGATCGCTCCCGGTCGCATGTTTGTACATCCCGGCAAAGTTTGTGAAGGGCGCAATGGTCTTGGCACCATCCTGCCAACCTTTGACGGTGCCGTAAGATAGTCTTGGTGAGAATGTAGCATCCGGATAAAGCGTATCTGCCTGTCCTTCTGCCTGCGCGCGCGCAAACTGGGCACGGGCAATCGCACCCTGAGCTTCATGCATTGGTGCTTCGATCTGATCACGGCTTCGATTGCGGATCACATCCAGAACCGGCTGCAACTGACGTGCCAGAACAATCATCGGGTCTGTAGAAGCCTGAATGGCCTTTGCACCACCCTTATACAACGCAAGGCGCTGCGCAGGATCAGCAAGCTTCGTTCCCTGCATCAGTTCTGCCGCGCGTTCATCCGGGCTTTTTGTGCCGAGAACCAGATGCACGGCAGTATCGTCCTCACCCAGCATCTGACGCATCGTGGTCATGCCCAGAGCCAGCGTCATGGTTTCCAGATCGACATGCACCGGCACGTTGGCAGACATTTCGGCTTCAAGTTCAGCCAGTTCGGCATCGTGGTAGCCCGCACGACGCTCAGCATCCGGCTTCTGTCGCTCCTGCGCGGCTGATACCAGCATGACAGCATCACCCAGCAGGCCATGAACTGTACGGGCAATGGCAAAGTCATGGACGTAAGACTGGCGCTGTATGGCCAGTGCAGCCTCCACTTTTTTGAACGGCTCGCCATAGGTCTTGCGGCGCTCGGCATCCGCATCAATCCAGGCTTGTAGAGCACGATCTTCCGCTTCACGCTTTTCCATGACGCCGGGTTCCCGCAGGGCCTTCACGGTGCCCGACAGAGATTTCAGGCCGTTCTGAACGCCGAACAGCGTATTTTGCGCTTCAATCAGATGTTCCTTGCTTTCACGCGAATACTGCCAGAGCGCCCCTTCACTGGTAGAATACACCCCAATGATGGTTGGCAGGATAACGTCCCGCTGGAACGTCAATGCACTGGCCGGAAGAGACCGCTGCGTTCGCCCTGGGTTACCAGACGTGAACACCAGTTCTCCCGCTTTTGGTCCCTTCGGATCAAACTTGAAGAAAGGTGTGTGGACCGGCTTACCGTCCTCAAACACCCGCAACATCGACAGGTCGATATCATAACGTGGGAAAGTAAAATTGTCCGGATCACCGCCAAAGAATGCGATATCCTGATCCGGCGCCATCACAAGACGCACATCCTGATATCGACGATAGCGATAGAGCGCAGTTTGACCACCGTGATAGAGCGTCACAACATCACACCGCCAGTGTGTTGCATCTCCGCCCGCACATTCCTTCGTCAGAACGCTACTGGCAGCCTGAAGCGCCTTTGCATAATCCGCACCGTGCTTGCCTGAGGTCATGTCAACGACACGGCCTGTCACGTCTTTCACCTGATCCAGACGATCCAGCTCCATACCCGGACATTGCGGCTCTTTGGAAACATCTGCTGCCGAAAATCCATCATGAAAATAATCGTGCGTCTTGTCCGACAGGTCGGTCAGGCAGGTATTGGCACAATGATGATTTGTCATCACCAACCCGTCCCCAGAGACAAAAGACGCCGAGCATCCTTCTGCCAGACGTGCTGAAGACTGAATGACGTGGTTGATCCATTCAGCCGAAGGCTCGAAGCCATATTGCTGCTTCAACTGACGGGCTGGCAGATGGTCGAACGTCCACATTCCTTCCTCAGCCTGAGCTGAACCGAGGGCTGTGCCTGCAATGAGCAGAGTAGGTAACAGGCGCTTCACAACACGCATGACAGATCCTAGAAATGTTATCTTATAACAATACTCTATCCTGCTCTGCATCGCTGCTCCATCCCTGACGACGAAATTTTGATCCCCCCGCGCCTTACGGAATTTATTGACATTCTCTCGCAGCCCATGAAGGAGTGCTTCTTCACCTTGGGGTGCCCTGACAAAGGGCTGAGAGACTGCTGAGGGTATGCGCTTTAAAGCCATACCAGCGCAGTGACCCATAGAACCTGATCCAGTTCATGCTGGCGGAGGGATGGTGGCTACTGACAGATCCACAGACTGGATTTTCGGTGTCTCTCGTCGTCCCCGCTGCGCATGTGGGGATCGCAGTATTGCAGGCGGGACAGCACCATCATGACCACCGTATTTGCGCGCAAATCCCGCCAGGTTCCTGTCTTCCTGCTCGGCCTGACCGTTTGTGCCGGTACAGTGCGCGCGGCGGATACCACAGCCCTTACCCCGCCTGCGTCCATCGCCCCGAAGCCCGAGCACATCACCGTTCACCGCGTTTCTGACAGCGCACCCGGGCACCAGCCCGGCGGTGGACTGATCCGACCGGAGAACAGTGTGCGCTCTATCAGCACAGTCAGCCGCGATTACATGGACAAGCAGCCCCCGATGGCGACGGCCTATCAGCTTGCCTCCATGCTGCCCGGTGCGAATGTTGCCACATCCGATCCGTTCGGCTTTTCGCCCAACACCAACCTGACCGTTCGCGGCCTAAACAATGATGCTATCGGCTATGTGCTGGAAGGCACGCCGCTGAACGATGTCGCCTATTATTCCGGCTATCCGAGCCAGTTCGCTGACAGTGAGAACTACAGTCAGGTCGCACTTGCCCAGGGTTCGGCCGATCTGGATAGCCCTGTCCTGAACGCCGCCGGCGGTCTGATGAGCCTGTCCTTTCTCGATCCGTCACAGAAGGCCGGGGGCTTCGCCAGCGTCTCCTATGGCTCCTTTGACACCAATCGCGAATTCATTCGCCTTGAAACGGGCAACATCGGCAATTCCGGCATTTGTGGCTTTGTGTCGTATTCCCACAGCGCCAGCGACAACTGGCGCGGACCGGGGCGGGACAAACGCCAGCATGTCGATTTCAAATTCCTGAAGGAATGGGGCCAGGGCAACCGCGCCAGCCTCATTGGCTCCTTCAACACCACCGTCACCAGCTATTATCCGCAGGTAACGATGGAAAGCTGGAAAGCCGACGGCATTCATGGCGCGAACAACCTTGCAGGCCATTATGACGCCTCCAACGCAGACAACGCCGTCAATTACTGGCGTCTGTGGCGCGCGCCGGAACGCACCTTCTATGCAGGCGCGCCCGTCCATCTGCATCTGACGCATCAGCTTTCCCTGGACGTCACACCTTACGCACAGTTCGCCTATGGCAACGTTCCGGGCGGTTCCACTCTGACAGAAACAGGTCTCTATAACGGCACTCAGCCCCTGAGTGACACGCTCACGCTGCCCAATGCACAGGATGGAACCGCTGTCGTACGTGCTAACTACACCCAGCGCAGTTATCGCTCCGGATTCAATTCCACCCTGCATTACAAAACCGGCTGGAACGATTTCGTCCTCGGTTACTGGTACGATTACGGAGACGACAACGAACAACAGCCCTTCACGACTGTCTCCGCGACCGGCGCTTCAGGCGATATCTGGGCGGAAAACAGCAGTAGCCTGATCCATCTTGCGAACGGGCAGAAACTGCTGGGCGGCAGCTTCCACACCATTTCCCAGACCAACGCACTTTATGTGGGCGATCATATCTCGCTCCTGCATGATCGTCTGACCATCGAAGCGGGTTTCAAGGCAGTCATGATGAGCCGCGCTGGCACGAACAATGTTCCCGGCCCTCAGTATCGCGTGGCGTCCAACAGCATGGAGCCTCTGCCGCGTCTTGGTGTCCGCTGGCGCATTGATGAGCAGAACCAGATTTTCTTCAATGCCACGACCAACTTCCGCGCGCCAGACCAGACGGCGCTTTACAACACCTACGACCCGACCTCCGGCGTCCTCGCAACAACAGGTAGCGCGGATGTCCGCAACGAATATTCCATTTCCGAAGAACTGGGATATCGCCGCACAGGACAATGGATCATCGGCAGCCTGACGCTGTTCAACTACAACTTCACCAACCGCCAGATCTCAACGCTGGCCTCCCAGAACGGCTCCATCATCCAGACGACCATGAACGCTGGAGGCCAGACCTCTCGTGGCGTGGATGTGGAAATCGGCCTCCGCCCCTGGCACCATTTCAGCCCCTATGTTTCCGGCGAATACCTGCACGCCACCATTGATAACAACATTGCCTCCGGCGCCGACCTTCTCCCTACCAAGGGCAAGATCGCCGTTCGAAGCCCGACACTTCAGGCCGCGGCTGGCATCAGCTACGATGACGGGCATATCTTCGGCGTGGCCACCCTGCATTACACGGGGCACCAATACGCAACGTTCATGAATGATGAGCGGATGTCAGACCGAACGACCGGCGATATTTCCGTCGGCTACCGCTTTGGTGACCTGTCTCGCCTGCACAAACCAACCCTGCGCCTGAACTTCATCAACATCACCAATGAGCGCTCCCTGTCCGGCGTTGCCAGTCCGACCCTGAACGCAAAGGGCACGACCGGCATTTACGGCAGCACGATCAGTGGGAGCGCCCCGAGTTATTACATCGGCGGTGGTTTCGCAGCCCTGTTCACAGCGTCCACAGGCTTCTGAACCCGTGACCGCTCCCGGACAGTTCGGCGTCAATGGTGTGCAGGCTGAACGGCACTGGCCGCCGCTGACGCTCCCCGAGGCGAAACGTGTTCTGGCGTTTTTTCCCAACTCGGCCGTTCCAGAAACTGTTCTGTGGCATGGACAACGCCCGTTCTCCGCGACAGCCCTGACCCGCCTTACCGACGGCACGGTGCTTTTTCTAAAGCGTCATGATCCACGCCTTCGCGATCAGAACGCCCTGACGGAAGAACACGCTTTCATGGCGCATCTTAGCCGCCATGACTTACCCGTCACGGCGGCGCTTACAACGCGGGAACAACACTGCGCTCTGACAGATCATGGTTGGGTTTATGAGGTTTTCCCTCCCTTACCCGGCTTGGATCTTTATCGAGATGTTCAGTCCTGGGAGCCGTTTCTCTGTTCAGAACATGCGCATACCGCTGGCGGCACACTCGCCCGTCTTCATCTGGCTGCAACAGATTACGCCGCCCCCGCCCGGCCTGATCGGCTTTTGCTATCCAGCTTCAACGCTATTACCAACCCCGATCTTGAGACTGGCCTCTGTCATTGGGCTGCGTCTCAACCGGGCCTCAACAGGACGCTGAATGCAGAGGCTTGGCAGCAGATCCTAAATGTCCTGGACCCTTTCCACGCAAAACTGCGACCACTCCTGACGGAGATTATCCCCTGTTGGGGACACGGAGACTGGCATCCATCTAACCAGTTCTGGACGTCCGCCACTCCAGACGCCGAAATCTGCGGGATCTTTGATTTTGGTATGTCTGATCGCACCTGCGCTGCTTACGATCTCGCAGTGGCGATCGAGCGCACTGCCATCGCTTGGCTGTCCTCGCACTTTGCTGTCTCGTGGAGCCAGCTGAGCGCCCTGTTAGCGGGCTATCACAGGGTTCGTCCCCTCACTCCGCAAGAACGCAAACTGGTCGTTGCGTTCCTGCCGCTTGTTCATGTCGAATTCGCATTATCTGAGGTCGCGTATTACAGCACACTTGTTCAGGATAAGACATCAGCCCATGTCGCCTACGCAGACTATCTTTTAGGCCATGCACACTGGTTTGCAGGCCGTGACGGTCAACACCTTCTGAACTGGCTCCGCGAAACTCTGGATGCCATTGCCGCATGTCCCTGACGGAACTCATCGCGGCCCTTCTGAGTGCCATCGGCGTGTGGCTGACGGCACGCCGCAGTATGGCTTGCTGGCCACTCTCTCTTCTTGCCGCTCTCTTATACGGATGGGTGTTTTTTAAAGCCCATCTTTACGCCGACGCCTGCCTTCAGGCCGTATTCTGTGGCTGCCTGCTCTATGGGTGGTGGCGCTGGATGAAAGACGGTGCGCAGGGGGATGAGACCCTGCATATTCGGCCACTTTCGGAACGCGGGTTACTCTTTGGCCTTCTGATAGGCGCACTTGGGGGCGGACTGTGGGCTTTCTGTCTGGCTCGCTTTACAGACGATCCCACCCCCGTGGCTGATGCCCTGCTCAGCAGTTACAGTCTGGTTGCACAGATCTGGGCCGCGCGGCGGCATACGATCAGCTGGGCCTGCTGGATCGTGATCGACACAGCTTACGTTGCAATGTTCGTCAGTCGCGACCTTTACCCGACAGCCGTCCTTTACGCGATATTCGTCCTTCTGGCGGTTCATGGGCTGCGCAAATGGCAAAAAGCTTCCCAAGCGTAATGGGAAAACAAAATGCGTTTTCCCATCATGCCAAGCGCTGGCTTAAAATCGAAAACCTGGCCGCTCAATACGCAACGCTGACTTCGCCCAGGAACATACGCCCTGCAGAGGGGGTCGCGCGGTTCGAGAAAAGGCTCTGGTAATTGAGCTTATTGGCAAGGTTGTAGCCATTCATGGAGATTTTCCAGTGCCGGTTAAAGCGATGGGAAATCATGGCACTGAAATCCAGATTGGCCGGAGCACGCAGAGTATTGGCGGTATCGAGCCAGACATGCTCACGCCAGGTCAGCCCACCGCCGACTGTCAGGTTATAGGGCTTGTCCGGGAAGGCGCTGTACGCTGACCAGAGGGTTGCCTGATTGTGTGGCACATACTGAACATTCTTGCCGCGGTTCGCCTTGGTCGCAGAAGACGTCGTGCTGCTATCATAAAGGGCATAGGTCGCTGACACGTTCCAGCCCGGCAGAATGACACCGCCGACAGACAGTTCCAGACCCTGATTACGCTGCCGGTCAGAAGAGCCCTGAATTTCACCCGTCACCGGATCAGCGTTCAATGCATTACCTTTGTCCAGACGGAACAGGGAGGCCGTCAGACCCAACCGGTCATGGAGAATGCTGTACTTGGCGCCAAGCTCATAAAGCTGAGCCTTCTCAGGACTGGCAAAAGAATTGGTCCCCGGACGGATGGGAACAGACCCGTTGGTGACGTACATTCCCATCGGGGTCGTGGAATTGGCCCACGTAAAATAATAGGTCTGATGGTCGTCCGGCGTGACAACGAGGCTGGCATTCGGATTGAACACGCCAGTCACGTCATGAAAATGCTGATCGGGGTTCTTCGCGACATTGCCTCCCGTCAGGTTGTAGCTCGTTTGCCAACGATCCCAGCGGAAGCCCCCTTTCACAGAAAGCCACTTGGTGAACCAGATCTGGTCGAACAGGAACAGACCCGTATCGAACCCGTAGCCATTGCTATGCGACTTCGCCCCCAGTGACCCCAGAGACACCAGACCGGCCGGGTTCATATCACCCGGTACCAGATCAAGATTGCCAACGTTCCCCTTCGGATTAACCAGGTTCGCATACGGTTTTGGCTTCAGATACGTCGACTGTGAGCGAACATCATTGACGCGTTCGACATCAAACCCGGCGACAACCTGATGTCTGAGAAAGCTTGTATGGAAGTCTGCAACCATTGAGCCGACATTCTGCACAGACCAGCTCGTTTGCTCATACGGCAGCGGCGCCATGTAGGTTCCGGCTCCTGTGCCCGCTCCCGCACCCACAGGCCCGGACCGTGCAACAAGCGCCTTTGACGCATCCCCGTTGAAGTAGTTGTTCACACACGTCGTATCGCAGGTCGCTTTTGAAGCCGCGAAAGACCGGTAATACTCACCACCCCGCAAATCATCATAGAACGTGACATGCCTGTTCAGTTTGAAGCTGAACCGCGCTGTTTCCATGTTGGAATTTGTGGCGTTCTGGTCGTTATCCGTGCCGTACCAGTTCGTCCGGCGGATACCGTATTCCGTAATAGGCTGCCCGTACTTCGCCCCCGGTTTCGTGACAACCGGAACACCGAAATCAGGCACGGAGTTTTCCTGCTGGTGCATGTATTGCAGAACAAGCGTTGTTCTCTTGCCAATCCCGAATGCAAGAGACGGAGCAACACCCCAGCGATGAGAGAAGATATAATCTCGTCCCACAACATTATGCTCATCGCCCATGCCAGTGATGCGGAAGGCCGTAGAGTCATTGATTTTCTGGTTCACATCCAATGTGCCGCGATAATAACTGCCTGAGCCGCCTGAAAAATCAGCCGAATAGTGATTTTTCAAACCAGGAGTTTTGGTTACCATATTGATGGCACCACCCGTCGTGCCATTCCCAAACACTTCGGAAGACGGTCCCTTGATGACGGACACAGTTTCGAAATTGAATGAGTCGCGGGAATAGACACCGAAATCCCGCAGTCCATCTTCATAAATATCATTCTGGGCCTGAAAACCACGGATCAGGAATTGATCCCCGTTCATGCCGCCAGCGCCCTCCCCGATGGACGTTGTCACACCGGGCACGTTCCTCAGAGCTTCATCGAGAGATTTGACATTCTGCTGCTGCATCAGGGCCTGCGGCACAACATTGATGTTCTGCGGCGTGTGCATCACGTCCTGTGGCATCCGGGACAACCCGAGAGACTGGTGCATCGTGTTAAAGCCATGTCCCTGAACTGTCAGATGCTCGACATCCGACCCTTCAACCCCAGCAGTGTCTTCCAGATGCCGCGTTGATGACTCCGGTTTGCGATCTGGTTTTTTATCATGCTTCACAGGTGCAGCGGCATAGCCTTGCGAAGACATCAGGAGCGTACCGGCAACTGAAAGAGACGTGATGTGTGTGCGCAGCGAACCAGTCACCGGAACCTCTTCATTCAGATAAACAACTTTACATTTCGAAACCCCTATATTGGTAATGAGAAACATTCTCAACTGGTTTTTGATGAAGTGTTTCTCATTTCCGACAAACCTCGTCACGAACGAAGCGGAATAAGCCCGTATTTCCTTACGAATAAAAAAAAGCCCCGCACCTGAAACAGGGCGGGGCTTTCTAAAACAGTCGTCGAAGAAACAGATCAGTTCGGCGTTTCATCGTCCGGCGCGAGTGGCTGGACATGCGTCACTTTGCCATACCGATCATAGTAGATCACGGCATCACCACGACGTTCGGCATAACCATCGGGCTGGCCGTCACGGGTGCGGAAAAGAAGCCGAAACGCATCCGGCTGTTCAACCACCTTGTCCCCTGGCGGGCGATACTTGAAGCGACTGAAGTCAGCATGGCTCCGGGGAAGCGAAGAGCTATGATACAGCTCATGCATGCTTGGCTTCTTGGGCCCGTCACCATCGGCATCCTGCGCGACAGCCGTGCCCGTCAGGGCTAGAACGGCCAAAGTGGTAGTCAGGATCCTGCGCATGATGCTCTCCGGTCAGTGCGTTGCGGCAGGCACTGTAGGCGAAACCGTCTTCTGGCTCCACCCACCGCCAAGCGCACGGTAAAGCGTGACAAGATTCTGGAATCGGGCAGCCTGAACCAAAATGGCATTCTGCTGAGCCTGATAAAGCGTTCTCTGCTGCTCAAGCGTCGTCAGATAGCTGTCGATCCCTGCATCATAGCGCATCTTTGCCAGATCATAGGCCTTCTGTGACTGGTCAACGAGCGACTGCATATGCTGCTGCTGCGCCGTGTAGGTCTCACGTGCCGTAAGCGCGTCAGACACTTCCCGGAAGGCTGTCTGCACAGTTTTCTCATACTGCGCGGCATACTGGAGCTTCTGCCCCTTCGCCATCAGCAGATTTCCTTCACTCTGCCCCCAGGTGAAAATGGGCAAACTGATGGACGGCGAGACCGACCATGTCTCGGCACCCGGCGTAAACAGCTTGCGAAACTGCAGGGAGCTTGTCCCTTCAGACGCCGTCAGCGTTACCTTCGGGAAAAACTCTGCGCGCGCTGCACCAATACTTGCATTGGCACCAATCAAAGTGTGCTCCGCCGCGACAATATCAGGGCGTTGAGCCAGAAGATCCGACGGCAACCCTTCCGGCAGATCACTGATCATCGTCTGAGCACCAAATGGCGCTGGCGGCGGCAGATCGGCCGGCAACGGCACGCCCACCAGAACCTGAAGACCATGCTCGTCATCCGCTACGGCACGCAAATACTGCGCCTCATACGCAGAAGCCTGTTCGACCTGCGTCTTGACCTGCGCAAGCGTCAGGGCATCTGTCTCGCCATTGTCGTAGGAAAGCTGCGTCAGACGCAGCGTATCCCGCTGGGACTTCAGGGTGTCACGTGTGACACGAAGCTGTTCCCGATCCGCAAGCCACTGAATGTAGGTCGTGCCAATCTGCGACACCGTCGTAATCAGAACGTTCCGTGCGCCCTCGACACTGTTCAGAACCGTCTCGGCCTGCTGCTTCGTCAGGTTGCGAATACGGCCCCAGAGATCCACTTCGTAAGACGAGAAGCCGATGGACGTCTGATAAAGCCGCAGGGTCGAAACGCTGGTCCCAAGCCCTGGCGCAAAAGAGAAGCCTGCCGTGCTTGACGGCGCCATGAACATGCCCTGCCCGCCGGCCGTGATGATCGGGAACAGGGATGCGTTCTGAATTTCATATTGCCCACGAGCCACCGTGATAGCCGCTGCCTGAGCGGCTAAATCCCGGTTATTCCTGAGCCCCAACTGGACCAGAGCTTTCAGACGAGGGTCCGTGAAGAAATCTTCCCATCCCAGATTATAGGATTTGGCCACCGAAGAGACGTTCTTAGCGCCTGTATCCTGCGGGTAAGCATTCTGCACAGCCTGCGTCGGCTGATGATATCTGGGAGCCATGTTGCAGCCGGAAAGCATCAGCAGCGCGGCAAATCCAAGACGGGCCTTCATGCGCCGTGCTCCCCTTCAATGGCAGGTGTCGCCTTATTATCCAGATGGGCATAAGCGTCCTTCCGGTCCCGGATTCGGACCACACGGAACAGACGCAGCACCACCACGAAGAATACCGGCACGAAGTAAATCGCGAGCAAGGTTGCAGACAGCATGCCGCCAACCACGCAGGTGCCGATGGCCACACGTGCAGCAGAGCCTGCCCCCGTTGCGATCGCAAGTGGGAACACACCGCAGACGAACGCAATGGACGTCATGAGAATTGGCCTCAGACGTTCACGCCCGGCTTCAATCACGGACTCTTCCAGAGACTGCCCTTCTTCAAAGAAAGCCTTGGCAAATTCCACAATCAGGATCGCGTTCTTCACAGACAGACCAACTGTCGTCAGCAGACCAACCTGGAAGTAAACGTCGTTGGAAAGGCCACGGCCCAGCGTTGCGGCAATCGCTCCGAGCACACCGAGTGGCAGCACCAGAAGCACGGCAAACGGAATGGCCCAGCTTTCATAAAGCGCGGCAAGACAGAACATGATCACGATAGCGGCCAGAGCATAAAGCGGCCCCGTTGAACCACTGGATGCAAGCTGTTCGTAGGACAGACCCGTCCACTCATACCCGATGCCACGTGGCAGCTTGGCGAGGATTTTTTCCATCTCGCTCATAGCCTGACCGGAACTGGATCCAACGGCAGGCTGCCCCTGAATCTCGTAGGAGTTCATGCCGTTGTAGTCTTCGACCTTCTGCGGGCCGCTTTCCCACGTACCGGAAGCAAAAGCATTGAAGGGAACCATCGTGCCCGTCGTATTGCGAACGTACCAGCGGTTCAGATCTTCCGGCGTCATACGCGCCCAGGGTTCACCCTGAATATAGACCTGCTTTACACGGTCATCACGCATGAACTGGTTGACGTAAATGGAGCCAAGAGCACCTTCCAGTGTCGTGTTGATGTCAGCGTTGGTCAGACCAAGTGCGTTTGCCCGTTCACGGTTGATGTCCAGCTTAAACTGCGGCGCATCTTCCATGCCGAGCGGACGAACAGCCTGAAGAAGGGGATTTTTAGCTGCTTCCATCAGCACCTGATTCCGCGCAGCCAGCAGTGCTGCGTGACCCAGATGGCCTGTGTCCTCAAGTTCCAGATCGAAACCGGTAGCGTTACCCAGTTCCATCACGGCTGGCGGGTTGACTGCGAAGATCTGCGCATCCGGATCCATCCAGAAGTGCATCATGATTTCACGAGACACAGTCATCGTCGTATGGGCAGCACCGGGGCGCTGATCCCACGGCTTCATTCGAATAAAGAATGCACCCGCAGACTGACCCTGCCCGGCAAAACTGAAGCCGTTCATCGTAAAGACTGACTGAACGTAGTCCCCATAATTTTTCAGGACGTAATCCGTGATCTTCTTGTTGACGGCAGCGGTCTGCTCCTGCGTTGCGTTATTCCGCATCGTAACCTGACCGAAGATGATTCCCTGATCTTCGTCAGGCAGGAACCCGCCAGGCACGCGATTGAACAGGAACACCACACCGGCAGTCAGCAGCAGGAAGACAACCATGCTGACAACAGGCGCGCGGATCAGCCACTTCACACCGCTCAGATAACCATTGGTCAGGCGGTCAAAATTGCGATTGAACCAGGCTGCCGGACCACGCTCATGTCCCTTATGGGTAGGCTTCAGCATGGACCCGCAGAGTGCCGGCGTCATGACCATAGCCACCAGAACAGACAACCACATGGCGGCAACAATGGTGATGGAGAACTGGCGATAAATCACACCGGTAGAACCACCGAAGGCGGCCATCGGCAGGAACACAGCCGTCAGAACCAGCACAATGCCAATCAGGGCGCCGGAAATCTCATCCATGGACTGGCGAGCAGCTTCCTTGGGAGACAGGCCCTGATCCGTCATCACACGCTCGACGTTTTCAACAACGACGATCGCATCGTCCACGAGCAGACCAACAGCCAGAACCATAGCCAGCATGGTCAGGGTGTTGATGCTGTATCCCATCACGGACAGCAGCCCGAACGTGCCCAGAAGAACAACCGGGACAGCAATCGTCGGGATCAGCGTGGCGCGGAAATTCTGAAGGAAGATCAGCATCACGAAGAACACGAGAATGATGGCGATAACCAGCGTCTCGATAACTTCCTTGATAGAGAGTGTAATGAACGGCTCCGTATCAAGCGGGTAAACCAGCTTCAGACCATGCGGGAAATAGCGCTGCAGATCTGTCATTCGACTACGGACTGCGGCTTCAGTCTGAAGCTGATTGGCGCCCGGCGCCAGCTTCAGAGCCATCGCAGATGCAGGATGACCGTTATAGACGGAACCGAGAGCGTAACTCTGTGCACCAAGCTCGACACGGGCCACGTCGCTCAGCCGAACCTGACTGCCGTCCTGCTGAACCTTGAGCAAAATCTTGTTAAATTCTTCAGGCGAACTCAGACGCGTCGGACCAATAACCGTTGCGTCAAATCCGATGCCTTTTTTAGCGGGCAAACCACCCAACTCACCGGACGAAACCTGAATATTCTGGGCCTGAATGGCGGACTGCACATCGCCAACCGTCAGGCCGTAATTATACAGCCGGGACGGATCAAGCCAGATACGCATCGCGTATTCTGAGCCGAACAGTGTGTGATCGCCCACACCTGACACACGCGACAGCGGATCAGAGATATTGGACGCCACATAATCGGCAATGTCCTGGCCGGACATGCTTCCGTCTTCGGAAATAAAGGCCAGAACCATCATGAAGTTCTTGGTGGCCTTCGTGACACCCAGACCCTGCGCGGTCACTTCAGACGGCAGACGCGGCTGCGCCAGCTGAAGCTTGTTCTGAACCTGGACCTGAGCAATGTCAGGATTGGTCCCCTGCTCGAAGGTCAGATCGATTTCCATCTGTCCGCTCGCGTAGGACGAGGCAGACAGATATTCGAGATGATCCAGACCATACATCTGCTGCAAAATCGGACGGACAACCGTGTTATTCACGGTTTCCGCCGAAGCGCCCGGATACATGACAGAAATGGCGATCTGCGGCGGTGCGATGCTGGGATACTGGGCAATCGGCATGCGGGTGATGGCAACGCCACCAACCAGCATGATGATCAGCCCGATCACCCATGCAAAGATCGGCCGATCAATGAAAAAGCGTGAGAGCGTCATGTGCTGTTACTCAGCCTTTCCCGCGGGAACTTCCTGAGGTGCGACCTTCGCACCCGGCTGAACCTTCTGCAGACCGTTCACGATGATCTTGTCGCCAGCCTTGACGCCGCCCGTCACCAGCCAGTCCTTGCCAATCGTCCGGGTCGTCTGGATCGGGCGCTGCTGCACCTTGTTTTCGGCATCAACGGTCATCACGAAAGGATTGCCCTTCGAGTCACGCTGGACAGCCACCTGCGGCACCAGAATGCCGTTCGGATCGATACCTTCGCGGATATGGGCATGCACAAACATTCCCGGCAGAAGCAGATGATCCGGGTTCGGGAAAACAGCTCGCATGACAAGCGTTCCCGTTGCAGGATCGACCGTAACTTCCGAAAGCTGGAGCTTACCGCGCTGGGGATAATCTGAATCATCTTCCAGCTTCAGACCCACGGCAGCGGCATCATCGCCTTTACGCTCAACCTGCCCCGTTGCCAGCTCATGCTTGAGACGCAGCATGTCAGAGGCGGCCAGATTGACGTCCACATAGATTGGATCAAGCCGTGTCACGACTGCGATCGGCTGTGTCTGCCCTGCCGTGAGCAACGCACCCGGCGTATAAAGCGTACGGCCGATACGGCCATCAATCGGGGCACGGACATGAGTGTAATTCAGGTTGACTTCGGCGGCCTCAAGATTGGCTTTCGCCTGAGCAACCTGCGCTTCAGCTTCGCGGGCCGTTGCAAGCGTGTTGTCATAGTCCTGTGAGCTGACAGCATGCGCCTTGACCAGCGGCGCATAACGGCGAAGCTGACCAGCCGCGCGCGTGGCAACGGCCTGAGCATTCATGAGCTGCGCCTTGGCCTGGTCATAAGCGGCCTGATACGGCGCAATATAAACCTGGAACAGCTGCTGCCCTTTTTTAACGTCCGCACCCTGCTCAAAGTCACGCGAGACAATCACACCATTCACCTGCGGACGGATCTGTGCCTGTTCATAGGCATCCGTTCGGCCGGGAAGAGACGTCTCCAGCGTAACCGGCTGGGTTTGCAGCGTCATGACGCCAACAGGCTGTGGCGGCAATTGCGGAGCGGCGGCTTTTTTCTGACAGCCAGCAACCAAGAAAGACACGGCTGCCAGCAAAGGGATCATTGTTTTGGCCTGACGGCGCATCTGACCTTTCTCCAAGACGACAGTCGCGGACGACATCCAAAATGTTTTCTGAAAAGAAGGCATGATACAGCCGCTATCCTGTGATACAGAAACCACGCAGTTTCCAGTTGTTCCGGAAACTAGCCGGTTTCTTTGATGAACGTCAATTCGGCCGGTACGAATAATCCCGGAGTTGATCTTGAACAGTCCCACTTCCGCCCTACCCGATACCCGCAAGCTGCGGTGCTGCGATCATAACGGTTCAGTGGATGACGTGGAGCGCAAGACGCGGATCCTGAATGCTGCAAGTTCAATGCTCACGACTCACGGGTATCATGCAGCGTCCATGGACAGCATTGCCGCATGCTCCGGAATGTCCAAAAAGACGCTCTACCAGTTTTTCGAGTCTAAAAAATCTCTTTTTGAGACCCTTATCATTGAGCGGCTTTTCGCTCCGCTTCCGTATACCCCGGTTGAAACAGACCCTCTTCCCCAACAGCTCCAGATGATGATGACGCTCCTCGCGGAGCAACTCTTAAATGAAGAGCGCCTTGGCCTTTTGAAGTCCATCATCACGGAAACCACGCGAAATCCTGCCGTACGACAAATCGTGACAGACCTGTTTCATCTTTCCGGACGGGCCCTCCCCGTTCAGCAGTGGCTGACCAAACAGGCCGAGGCTGGCCATCTCCATATCGAGAACGTTGAAGAAGCGGCAGATCTGCTTTTCAGCATGACCCTGGGTGGCCCGCTCCTGGCGCATCTGACACATTGCAAGCCGCCCAAAGAAGGCGAAAACCTGGTCCAGTTCATCGCATACGGCATACAGACCTTTCTCAAGGCGCATAGCACCTAAGGGCCTTATCCACCGGCAGGCAACTTGGCCAAACTTTCACCAACCAGAAGCTTAAAAACCCCTGCGGAGGCCGAACGCTCCATGAGAGAACCATACCGCCCTTTTAGGGTAGCGAGCGTGGTATCATCATGGGCCCTTGAAGCATCGCCAGCCAGCTCCAGAACCAACGCTTCCAGATCCGGCGACAGAACTGAGGCCTCTTTACGACCTGTCCAGGCCGCATCGATGACAGGTTTCAGAGCAGAGACTGCGCCAGCCCAGTCCTTCGCCTGCTCCATCAACTGCGCACGCATTCTCAATGCCTGTGTCTCTGTCCGGCCTATGAGGTAGCGCTCAGCCCTAGGCAAATCATGTCGCTCACGCGCGACTTCAGCACGAAGCATTGATACCTCTAATGCTTCTGGCTGACCTCCCGGCAGCACAGATACATCGGCGGGGTTTTCCGACGGTAAATCATGAAGTGCAGCGCCCAGGTCATGCGCATCAAGATCCAGACGAACCAGCTTCACCATAGTGTCCTGATGTTCAGGTCCCTGCTGGTTCTGAAGAAGACCACGCAATACCGTCCGCTGAGCCTTCGGGAGGCCTAGCACAGCATATCGACGCTCCAGAGCCTTCAAAAGATACTCCTGTAATGTCGAGTCATTCGGCTCCATTGTCATTGCTGCTTTCAACAGTTCGACCTCTGCAAGAGCACTCTTTGCTTCAATGTCTTTCTGTTCTGCGAACCCACGGGCAATAACGAGCAACCTGTCATGACCAGGAAAACCAGCTTTCCCATAGACAGCCTGCCCGTCTTGCGCGCCCTGTTGAGCGGCGCGCCATTCTTTCCCTTTGATGAAAGCATCAATATTCAGCAGTCGTGCCTCACGCTCCCTTCCGACCATTCTGAAGGCAGGCATAAGACCATCCACACGCTCACCAATTGCTTTCGCGGGGGATGCATCTTTTTCAAGATCGAAGCGAAGAGCAGCTTCGCTGGCAACCGGCCACACCATAGGAGAAGGATCATGAGCGAGCGTCTCAAGCTGCCCTCTTGCATCCAACGCATGTGTCTCAGCTGCTGCTAAGGCACGTGCAAGAAGGGTTTCCGGTACCGAGGGAAGAGATAAGAGAACGCCCCGATCTTTTGCTGTGCCATACCGCGCAACCCACTCTGCGGCAACCGGCAGCAGACGATGCCGCAAAGGCTGAGAATATCCCGATACAGAAGGTAGTCCCGCCGCAATCAACCTGGCCGTGCGGGTGCGCTGTACATCGATATCAAGTCCCTCTCCCGTAATGGGGAGCTGCGCGCGTACCATTCCTCGCCAGAACTGGTCCTCCGGCGTTGCCCCTTCTTCCTCTGACAACAGAGACGGATCAGCACGACCATTCAGCACAGCCGAAACTTGCCTCAGCCTTCGTACATCTTTGCGGGTGCTCCCTTCAGGCTGATCTTCCAGTGCTACCTGCAGAACCTGTGAAACCAACGCACCATTAGCTAGCCTTGCCGCTGCCTGTGCCAGCCGGATCCGCGCATCAAAACGCTGGCCCGCTGATGCCATGGCCGCCGCAATTTGAGCGCGACGCACACTCTCCCGCAAATCTTCCGGGGGACTACCAGCCAACGCTACTCCGGCATCCGAAGCCCCATAAGCAGCAACTTTTCCTCCAGCAAGCAGCGGAGCATCGGTGGGGCCAACTCTATCAAGAAAAAACTGCTTTCCATTTTGCCTGAGCTCGATTGCATCGGCATCTGCGGCAATGACCAACCCCATCAGACTTGGACGAACCTCAAAACCTGCTCCCCGCCGGATCAAATCACCTGAGACAGAACCGGAACGTGAGAGACCAAGCAGCAGCCGCCGGCCCGAATCCGGATCCCGAAACGTGACAACAAATAGAGCTCCGTCCTCCCGAGGCGGCGTGAAGGTCAGAGCACCCTCATCTTGCCCTAACAACATAACATCTGAGGATGGGGCTGATTGACTTCCGAAAGACACCGTCCATCCATGCCCGACTGGTTTTATTAATGGACTGGATCCCTCAGGACACAGGATGCTGACAGCTGTCAAATCCGCCATAATGCGAGCAGATACACCTTCGAATGGAGCAACATTCGTTAGCCCTGCCGTGTCGATGACATGGCGACCGGCAGCAACGATCAGGAGACGTCGACCATTTTGAAATGCGGCGACGGGTGTCATTTCCCCCAAAGGCAACCACAATCCAGTTGCGGATGGGACGACGCCCTCATCCGCCTGCGTGACAGGCCGCGCACTGTCGTCCGTATGCCCGACCAACGCCCTCCCCCTTTCCTGACTGGATAAAAGAGGAGATGGATCGTTCAGGAATGACCATCCTGAGGGAAGAAGCGCACTTGCGGCGGGCGGCAAAGCTAGTGCGCTTTGTGGGAGCAGCAGCATTGTCAGAGCGAAGAGGCAGCCCCGCGCCAACATCACCCGTTATCCCCAATATGCATACCTGGATGCGCATGAGCATTGGCAAGAAGCTGTGTCGCCAGAATAGCTCGTTGTGGAGACATTGCTTCCATGATCGCTGAAGCCTTCCGCGGGCTCATACGGTTCAAAAGACCCACGCCAACCCGCAGATCAAGAATATTGAAAATAGCGGCCGCATCGACAGGCTTCATCGCCTCATAAATCCTGACCAGTCTTTCCGCATCCTGGTTCAGAAGCTCGTCCGAATGTCGTGCTGTCTCTTCAAACTGCGAACGGGATGTCTGGAGTGCGGTCATCCGACGTTGCAGCTCTTCTTCTGCCGCATCCACCAGTCGCTGCCGATCTTCCAGCGCCGCAGCCTTGCGATCCAGTTCCTGCTGCCGGGCAGCCAGCTCTGCTTTCAGTGTCGGGTCAGGAGTTATAGCGTCCACCGTGCCTGTCGGAGACAATGTGCCTTGGCAGCCGCCTGCCTTGCAAAGGTCCGAGGAGGAGGCCTTCTGTTGAGCAGCCTTCCCGTCCCCTGCATCGGCTCGTTTGCTCACAGCCTCGTCAGCAGCAGCTTTAGGGACAACTTGCGTCGCGGCAGGCTGCGCCATGGCAGACGACATCAACGATGAGTCCGTTGAGGCATCGACATACCCAACCAGATCGTAAACCTTCACACCCAGCAGAATAATCATCAAACCACAGGCAATGTGCAGCAAGCGAAAGAGCATGAGCGTTACACCTGCTTCTGACGAAGGGCACGCAGCAGCTCGCGCTCGGCTGCAGTCTTACCGGATGGCGTTTTCAATGTGCTGGGTGACCCCCATCGTCCTTCATCTGTCCTGAGACGGGCAGAAAAACGAGGGCCCTCCATATCCGGCGCGTCTGCCTCCCTGAGAGGCTCCGGGTTGGCGGGACGACCGATTGAAGCTGTTTTTTCCAAGACCTGAGCAACAGCTTCTGATCGTTCACAAAGCATCGTCAGTTCACGCTTGAGACTCTTTCCGCTCTCCACCGTTTTACCCAGCGACCGTCCAACCATTTCAGTTGTCTGACGCAGATGGTCGATACCAGACTGAGCCTGCTGGCTACTGCTTTGCAAACTCGCAATCAGGGCATCCAGCTCTCCCCGGTTTCGACGGATGACCGATAGCGCTCGACCAAGATAGAGGCTGTAGAAAATCGTAATCAGCAGCAGGGCTGACAGAGCAACTTCAAGTACGATCTGGAACCTGTCCATGGAAACTGCTCCGCCTTTTCAGCTGTACGCAGAAGGGCGATCACCGGCCCCTCCGCCAATAAGATTTTCTTCAATACGAACCGCGACATGACCCTGCTTTTTGCCAACCCGACCCCGGAAAATCGTTTTTCCACCGCAGCGCAGCTGAACGAGAGCCGCAGGATCACGGCGCAGCACCAGCATCTCGCCCGGCGAAAGGGACATGATGTCCTGCAGATTCATGCTCTGCTCTTCCAGGACGGCGTCGAGCGTGACGTCCGTATTCCAAAGCTCCTGGGCAAGATGACTTTCCCAGATGCCGTCATGGCCAAATTTTTCGCCCATGAACTGCTGCAGCAGAATTTCCCGAACAGGCTCCAGCGTTGCATGCGGCAGAATGAGATCCACATCCCCACCGCGCCCATCCATATCGATGCCAAATCGCGCCAACACCACGCCATTTGCTGCCCGGGAGATAGTCGCAAAGCGGGAATTCAGTTCCAGCCGTTCAAAACGAAAATTCACAGCACACAAAGGGCTGAAACTCATGGAGAGATCCGAGAGGATCACACGAATCAGAGGCTCGACCAGAGCGCGCTCGATCGCCGTATGGTGTCGGCCTTCTGCGCGCCTCTCCCCATCGCCGTGAGGACGAACACGATCACGCCCTCCCAGCAATGCATCAATGACACTGTAAACAAGGGACGAGCTGAGAACGAGAATCCCGTAATTGTCCCATTCCTCCGCTTTGAAGACGGCGAACATGGATTGCCCGGAAACATTCTCCAGATAATCTCCAAACCTCTGGGAAGCCAGGCGATCCATTGAGACTTCAACGTTATCGCTGGTGAAGTTCCGTAGGCTGGTCGTGAGAATCCGGACGAGGCGGTCAAAAACCACTTCGAGCATAGGGAGCCGCTCGTAAGAGACGAACGACGTGCTCAGCAGTTTTTCCAGGCCACTCCCTTCGCCGCCACCGCTCACGTGGGTGTCGCTACCGAAGAGACTATCAATCTCGTCCTGGTTCAGAATCCGGTCCGCACCGTCATCCTCTGAAAAACCAAGATCATCCATTGAAAGGGCAAAACGTGGCATCGGCGCATCGTTTGCATCACCTTCCGACGTAGCCTTCTGTGCGTCTGGCATCACTGCACCAGCACTTCCACGAAGAAGAGATCACGCACGGACAAGGGAGCAAGAATATTGGAAATCTGCGCCAGCATGGTTTCCCGCAGACGATAAATTCCCGCTCCGGTTAGCTCGTCCGGGCGCATCCCATGCAGGCAGGTCTGGAAGGCATCCTGTATCTGAGGCATGAGCGGCCCGATTTTTGCCGTATCTTTGCTGTCTTCAACCTGAAGGCGCGCACTGATCCGGACATAACGCGCCCTGCCATCTCCGGTATCGAGGTTGGACACCAGCGTCGGGATGGTAATGAGTGTCAGGGATATCGGCTGGGACGCCGCTTTTACGGGACGGGACGCAGGATGTTGGAAATGCCGCCAGGCGAATACGCCGCCTCCAGCCAGCATGGCACAGAGCACTGCTGCGATCAGGATAATCCTGCGTTTTCCGCCAGCTTTCGCCGGGATCTCAAGTTCCGGAGTCTCCGTCGTCACTGCCTGTCTGCCTTCTCTTTCGGACAGACGGCATCATCTGAGCAAAAGATTAACATTGGGTTTATGACGCGTCGGAAAAGGCCCCTTGTCCTGTATGCTGGAAGCCTTTGTCTGACGGGAATCCTTCTCGCTGGATGCGCCTCCCAACCCTCGCCCTACAATCGATATTATGCAGCAAACGGCGCTTACAAAGCGCCCGGCACAGCCAGTGATCCCTGGGGGCCATACATTCAGCAGGCTGCCAGTCGCTTCTCGATTCCCGAAGCCTGGATAAGAGCAGTCATTCACCAGGAATCGGGGGGACACCAGTATCTGAATGGCCAACCCATCACATCCAGCGCCGGAGCCATGGGCCTGATGCAGCTCATGCCACAGACCTATGCTGAAATGCAGGGCCGGTTCGGGCTGGGTTCTGATCCGTATGAACCGCATGACAACATCATGGCGGGAACCGGATATATTAAAATACTGTCTCGCAAATACGGAGCTCCCGCATTTCTGGTGGCTTACAATGCTGGACCACAACGCCTTGAGGATTACCTCTACCAAGGGCGCGCACTCCCCAACGAGACTGTCAATTACATCGCAAGTATCACGCCGCATCTGGGCACACAGATCGCCATGACGGGTCCACTGGCAGCCTACGCGTCGTCACAGCAATTGAACGCATCTCCCATGGAGGTCGCAGAAGCGCCTGATACCAGCACCCAACTGGCCATGGCCCAGCCTTCAGGGCAGTACGGTTCAACACAACAGAGCGTCCAGAAAGCATGGTCCAGACGGCACATTACTTCCGTACCCTCAGATACGATGCCGCCGGACCTTCCCCCTCTCGGCCCCTGTGACCCAGATGCGGCCTATGACCCGAGCATGGCCTGCACCCCGGTGTCGGCCCCCAACCGTCAACTTGAAGCCCCAGCCGCCACGGTCGAACAATCGACCGTGGCCAGCACGCTTTTGCCGCCCGCGCCGGTTATTCCCACACCACCTCGAACATCCCATTCCTCTGCAAGCCTGACACCCACCGCCGTCAGCTATCGCGCTCCTGGAACTTACGGAGACTGGGGTATCCAGGTCGGAGCATTCGCGAATCCCGGGCAAGCCCGGTTTGCAGCGAATATGGCTCGCCAGTCTGCATTCTCTCCGCTTCAGGCCTCGCAAATTCAGGTCCAGCCTACTTTGTCGCACGGGACACGCTTCTATAGAGCCCGTCTTGCTGGCATCAGTCGGGCTGGCGCGGCCAGTGCCTGTAGCAGCCTGACGGCCCAGGGAATGGCCTGCATGGCGGTCCCACCCGGACATTAAATGTCTCAAAAGTCTTAATTTCCGTAAGGAAACTCAATGCTCGTTGGCAATGGGCAGACTTTGCCGTATGTTCCCATGCAGATTGGACATACCTGCCACGCACGAAGTGTAGGTGACCCACGTCCAGACATTGATTCACCACGCCGATCCCGGCCCTCAGGATGCGCAGATGACGACCAGCCCTGCTCACGATCACACTCCACCATCGGAAGATGTCATCAGCGAGGAAGGGTATCACAAGGATCTTGGTCGTCGACACGTTCAGATGATCGCCATCGGTGGCGCCATCGGAACCGGACTGTTCCTTGGTGCTGGCTCCCGCCTTCAGGTTGCCGGTCCTTCCCTTGCGCTGATCTATGCCGTTTGTGGCGTTTTCTCTTTCTTGATTCTCCGTGCCCTCGGAGAACTGGTCATGTACCGCCCAACCAGCGGTAGCTTCGTGACCTATGCCCGCGAATTTCTAGGAGAAAAAGCCGCTTATGCTGCGGGCTGGCTCTCATTCCTCAACTGGGCCATGACGGGTATCGTCGATATCACCGCCGTCGCCCTTTATATGCACTACTGGGGCATTTTCGTGGACGTCCCCCAGTGGGTTTTCGCTCTTGGCGCTCTCAGCATCGTTGGCACGATGAACATGATCGGCGTCCGCTATTTCGGTGAGATGGAGTTCTGGTTTTCGCTCATCAAGGTCGTGGCGCTTGCTGCATTTCTCATCGCCGGAACCCTCATTCTCGGCAGCCGGATGCCGGTGGCCGGGCACACCACAGGCCTTCATCTGATCACAGAAAACGGTGGCCTGTTCCCACATGGAATCATGCCAGTCTTTCTGCTGCTGCAAGGTGTGGTGTTTGCCTACTCGGCGATTGAACTGATTGGCACTGCCGCTGGCGAATGCCACGATGCACGTGAAATTCTGCCGCGCGCTGTGAACAGCGTCATCTGGCGTATCGGTCTCTTCTATGTTGGCTCGGTTGTCCTGCTCGTCTGCCTGCTGCCATGGACAGCCTATCATGCTGGCGTCAGCCCGTTCGTGACGTTTTTTCAGGCACTTGGAATTCCGGGCGTTGGCACGATCATGAATATCGTTGTCCTGACTGCGGCTCTGTCCAGCCTCAACTCAGGCCTGTACTCCACGGGCCGCGTCCTGCGTGCTCTGTCCCTTGGGGGATCTGGCCCTCAGATGCTCTCCAAGATGAACAAGAGCTCCGTGCCTTACATGGGCATTCTGACAACGCTTTCTGTTTATCTGGTGGGCGTTGGCCTGAACTATCTGATCCCGTCCCGTGTGTTTGAAGTGGTTCTGAACTTCTCGGCCATCGGAATCATCAGCACGTGGGGTTTCATCCTGCTGTGCCAGCTTCGCCTGCGATCAGCCATTAATCGTGGCGAAATTGCTCCGACAACATTTGCCATGCCTGGTGCCCCCTATACCAACTGGGCAACACTGGGGTTTCTGGCATTCGTTCTTCTGATGATGGCTTTCGATTATCCGGATGGCACAATCACCATTGGTGCCATCCCGCTCATCGGCCTTATCCTCGTAGGTGGATGGCTTCTTCTGGCGCGCACCCGAAAAGCCCACTGAGTTACGACTAAAAAAAAAGCGCTCCTTGTCGGGGCGCTTTTTTATGGGCTCAGGTTGAAATCAGGAATTCTCGGCTGGCAATGCGCCCACAGGCGGAAGCCACACAAGGCACGTCGTACCGCGCCCCGGCGCACTCGCGACCCTGAGTCTCCCGCCGTGTCGATCAAGAATGTGCCGAACGATAGACAAGCCGAGGCCCGTGCCCTGCTTGGCAGGCTCCACCTTGTCCACCACCCGATAAAATCGTTCTGTCAGCCGCGGGAGATGATGCGCTTCCATGCCGCGACCATTATCTTCCACTCCAAGCAGGACGCCCCCTTCTTCAGGCCAGCGGTCATCCCGCTCAGGGGCCCGTCGGGCGAACAGCGTCACAGCAAACGGCCGCCCCTCTTCACGGCCATAGCGCAAGGCGTTTTCGATCAGGTTCAGAAGCACCTGAACCATCTCATCCTCATCGGCCCGGATCGTCAGGTCATCCTCAATGGCAAGATTCAGGGAACATCCCGGCTCATCAAACCGGGGTGCCACTTCGCCAAGCACAATGGCCATCAGATCCGCGACTTCCACCAGATCACGGGGACGCTGATGTTCGTGAGCTTGCACGCGCGACAGGTACAGCAGCCGATCAATCAGGCGTTTCAGCCGAGCAGACTGCTGGGCCATAATATCGAGAAACTGTTGCCGCGTCCCTTCATTCATGCTGCTTCCACCGGTGCGCAGGGCATCAATGAAGCCACTCAGAGAGGCCAGAGGCGTGCGGAGCTCATGACTGGCATGGGCTACGAAATCGATCCGCATCCTGTCCAGGACCTGTGCTTCACTCCGATCCGATAGCATGACAAGCACGCGTGTATGCCGGTCATGCTGGGCAGGAATTCGTCTGAGTGACAGGTGAAGCGTACGCGGGACAGGAACGTCCAGCGTAAACGTTGTCGAACACATTGAAGGCAGGTCATCTGCGCTGTCAGAAGCAACGCGCAATGCGGCCGAGAGAGCTGAACGCGCGGCGGGGTGACGGAGAATGGCGCCCACACTATCGCCAAACTGTGTGAGTGCTTCTTCGTTCGCCTGAAGAACTGCCCCCAGACGGTCCAGCAGAAGAACGCTGCCAGGGAAAATCTCGATAGGGAGCGCAGTCTCGGACGTTGGTACTGCGGGTGGCAGGGCTGAATGTTCCGTCACTACCGGCAGCGGTAAAGCCGGTCGCCGGAATGCCAGAAATGCACATCCCCACCCGGCAACCGCGGCTCCCACAAGAACAAGACCTGCCCAGAAAGGCAGACCTTCATGAGAGACGGCTGCCAGGCTTTCAGCCCTCACCCGTCAAAGTCCATCCGTGACAGGACCATCATCCAGAGCATAACCCGCAGCCCTGACAGTGCGCACCAGATCCGGCTCATTCGGGCCATTGATTGCCTTGCGAAGCCGGCGGATATGCACGTCGATCGTGCGAATTTCCACATGGATATTCTGTCCCCAGATCCGCCGCAGAAGGTCTTCCCGGGAGAAAACCTTGCGGGGATTCCGGATCAGCAGATCCAGAAGACGATATTCCGTTGGCCCAAGTGACAGCAGGCGGCCTGCCCGTTCAATCCGGTGAGTTTCAGGGTCCAGGGTAATATCCGCGAAAGACAGCACGTCGTAAGAAGACTGGTGTCGCCGCAGCAGAGCACGCAGGCGGGCATCCAGAGTGTCAACGCTACAGGGTTTGATCAGGTAGTCATCCGCACCTGTATCCAGCCCGCGGATCGCATCCTGCTCGCCTGACCGCGCTGTCAGCAGCAGAACCGGAAGATCGCGCAGGATCGGGTTGCTGCGAATACGCCTGCACAGATCAAGCCCCGACATTCCCGGGAGCATCCAGTCCAGAACAGCAGCGTCTGGACGCGCCGTTTCGAGGAACTGAAGTGCGGTCTCAGCGTCGGCCGCAGATTCGACACGATAACCCCGTTGCTCGAGATTATATCGCATCATCAGGAGCAAAGCGGGATCGTCCTCGACAACGAGGATAAGGCCTTTTGCCCTGATTTGGGTGCTTCCGCTCACCGGTCTGGCTGTTCTGAAGTATCGGCAGTTGCTGGAGCACCGCGTGGACGAACGGCTGGCAGGTTGTCTCCGGTCACCGCGTAGAACACGCGCTCGGCGATATTGGTGGCGTGATCACCGATCCGTTCAAGGTTCTTTGCAATGAACAGAAGCTCCGTGCAGGCACGGATGTTTCGTGGATCTTCCATCATGTACGTCACAAGTTCACGGAACAGCGCGGTGTAGTACTCATCGACCGCGCGGTCTGCATGCCAGACTTCCATGGCCCGGTTGGAATCCTGCTGCGTGATCGCATCGATAGACCGGCGCAGATTGTCCTGCACCAGACGTCCCATGCTGCGCAGACCTGAGAGCGAAATCTGCCCGTCAGCGCCGCGAATACGAAGGGACCGACGCGCGATAGACGAGGCATAATCGCCGATACGCTCCAGATCGCCGGTGATTTTCAGCGCTGCAACGATCTCACGCAGATCGCTGGCCATTGGGCTTCGCAGGGCCAGGAGGCGAATGGCAAGACTTTCGACTTCCCGCTCCAGCTCATCGACGTCCGGATCCTGACGGGCTGCGGCATCGGCAGCTTCCTCATTCCGGTCTGCGATGGCCGAAAGCGCCAACGCAACCTGATTTTCTACGATGCCACCCATCTGGGACATCATGGACCGGAGCTGACCCAGCTCCTGCTCGTAGCTTTTGACGATATGAGATCTGTCAGCCATGGCGGATTATCCAAATCTTCCGGTGATGTAGTCTTGGGTCTGCTGCTGCTTTGGATTGGTGAAGATGCGGTCTGCCGCGTCCACTTCAATCAGCCGTCCCATGTAGAAAAACGCAACCTGATCAGCACACCGTGCTGCCTGCTGCATGTTGTGCGTCACGATCGCAATCGTGAACTCTTCCTTGAGCTCGTCCAGCAGTTCTTCAATACGTGCGGTAGAGATCGGATCCAACGCGGACGTCGGCTCGTCCAACAGCAGAACTTCAGGGCGGGTCGCAATGGAACGTGCGATACAAAGTCTCTGCTGCTGGCCGCCCGAGAGACCCGCAGCCGGCGCATTCAGGCGATCCCGCACTTCGTTCCACAGGGCAACACGTGTCAGCACGTCTTGCACACGCACATCCATGTCAGCCTTGTTCAGGCGCTCATGGAGGCGCACACCGAATGCGATGTTGTCATAGATCGACATCGGGAACGGTGTCGGCTTCTGGAACACCATTCCGATCCGCGCGCGCAGGATGTTCAGATCCAGCCCGGTTTCAAGAATATTGCGGCCGTCAAAAATCACCTCTCCCGTTGCACGCTGTCCCGGATAGAGATCGTACATACGGTTGAAGATCCGCAGAAGCGTGGATTTGCCACAGCCGCTGGGGCCGATCATCGCCGTCACTTTCCGGGCGGGAAAGTCGATGCTGATATCGTGCAGGGCATGGTTCTGCCCGTAGTAGAAGTTCAGATTGCGAACGGCGAGGGCCACTTGCGGCTTGGTCTCGTTCATTTTGAAATCCTGTAAAGTCATCCGCGCCGGGCCGAAAAACGAACGGCAATATTGATGGCCAGAACACCCAATGTCACCAGAAGAGCACCAGCCCAAGCAAGCTGTACCCAGTCGTCGTAAGATGCACCTGCATACTGGTAGATTGTCACCGGCAGGCTGGCCATGGGGTGGTTCAGGCTGAAAGACCAGTTCTGATTACCGAGTGATGTAAACAGCAGGGGAGCCGTCTCGCCACTCACACGGGCCAGAGCCAGAAGAATACCTGTCAAAACGCCGGTTTTAGCCGAACGCAGACAGAGAAAAAGGGTAACGCGCCAGCGCGTTGCACCCAGCGCCGCTCCGGCTTCGCGCATCGAGACCGGCACGAGACGCAGCATATCTTCCGTTGTGCGCACAATGATGGGCACAGCAAGAATGGCGAGGGCCACGGAGCCCGCAAAGGCAGAGAAGTGACCAAACGGCGCCACCAGAACCTGATAGACGAAAAGTCCCACAAGAATGGACGGGACAGACATCAGCACATCAGAAACAAAGCGCACGCACGAGGCAAAACGGTTCTGCTTGGAGCCATACTCGGACAGATAGATGCCGCAACCCAGCCCCAGGGGGGTGGCCATAGCAAGTGCCATCGCCGTCTGAATCACGCTACCAAGAATAGCGTTTGCCAGACCGCCGCCAGAACCTGGTGGGCCCATGGGCTTGAAAAGAGCACCCGCGGACAGGCCAACGATACCGCGTGCCAGAAGCGTCCAGAGAATGGACGTCAGAACCAGCACAAGAATGCCCGCCGCAATCATGCCAAGAATAGTCGCGACACGATCTTTCCGGCGGCGGCGCGCGCCACAAGGATTGGGAGCCCAACCGGGAGAAAGCGTAGTCATATTGCTCATTTGCTATCCCCTCTCAGCATCCGGGCCAGAGACAGACTGGCAAACGACAGCAACATGAGAATGAAACCCAGGGCCAGCAGAGAAGACAAACGAAGCGACCCGGCCGGGCTTTCCGGAAACTGCAGTGCAATGAGAGAGGCCACGGTGCTTCGCGGGGCGAACAAAGACCAGCCGACGGCTGTCACGTTTCCGATCACGAATGTCACGGCCATGGTTTCACCCAGAGCGCGTCCCATACCCAGAACAATAGCGCCGATCATACCCGACCGGGACCAGGGCACGACGACCTTCCACATCACGTCCCAGCGCGTTGCTCCCAACCCGTAGGCGCTTTCACGAAGCATACCGGGCATGGCGCTGAAAACATCCCGCATGACCGCCGTCATGAAAGGCGCGATCATCATGGCCAGAACAAGACCCGCGGTCATCAGGCCGGTTCCGAAAGGCGCACCATGGATCAGCATGTTGATGCCGGGAACATGCCGGAAATGGTGCATCATAAAGGGCTGCACATGCCGCGCCATGAAAGGCACGATCGTAAAGAAGCCCCACATACCAAAGATGATGGACGGCACTGCTGCCAGAAGCTGAACAGCCGTTCCGACAATTGCCGAAATTTTTGGAGGAGCGATGGCCGTCAGCCAGAAAGCCGTTCCAAATGCCAGTGGCGTCGCAATCAGCACACCAATCAGAGTGCTGATGATTGTACCGAACAGAGGAGCCCAGGCGCCGTATTCGTTGGAGACCGGATTCCAGACATCCCGAAACGCGAACCCAAGACCGAATGTCTTGAAAGCGTCCTGCCCACCAACACCCATCAACACAACAAGGCCACCGAGGACAATCAGGACCAGCAGAGAGCATCCACCGACCACCGCCTGAAATGCGGTATCTGCGTTACTCCGCTTTTCCGTATGTTCGGAAACGGAAACCTTTTCGGGTTGCCTGGCTGGGGCAAGTGTCATGCGTCAAAGGCTCTGGCTGTGATAACTGGTGCACACTGACGGCAGATGCCGCCACTTCCGTGCATTAGCCGTCCCAACCCAGAAGGACAACCGGCGTGGACGAGGCAGGGCATGAAAGATTTATGTCACTCGCGACACATTTTTTTCGCCCGATGCGAAATCAGATTACCAAGACCCATTTCGGCAATCGATTTAACATGCCAGAAAGTAGGCCTTAATTTTGTCTTTCGGTAAAATACGAAGACATAGAACGGAGCAGGAATCCAGTGGCGTTGAAGCAATCACTCCCAACTACGTTCGGCCCTTTTACTGGACATCTTGATCAGTTCGAGAACGGCAAAGCTCGCGGCTGGGCAGTAGATAGCCGTGGACAAGGATTGGTCCTGCTTCACGTCTTGATTGACCAACAAGAAGTCATGCAGATCATATGCGATCAAGAGCGACAAGATGTTCAGGCCGCCCTTCAGCTCCCAACGTCAAAAGTCGGGTTCGAATTTTCCGTCCCTGAAAAATTCATCGACGGCAAGCGTCACGAATTTTCCATTCGGTTTCCGGATCGCTCGGCTCTCCCATTAACTGACGCCGCGACCCCTGAAGCTCCCCCGGCCGCCACCATTCATTTTTCTGAAAAATTTCTACCCCAGTATCAAAGCTTTGTTGATGGCGTGAAGCAGGGCGCGCTTCGGGGCTGGATTCTCTGTGCTGATAAGCCGGGCGCCGAGCAGCACGGTCGATGCATGATCTCCGTCATTGTTGACGGTGTTCCAATGGCGCAAACCAGAGCAGACCGATATCGAGGAGATGTCGCAGCCGTTTTGGGGTGCGACCCGAACTGCGGCTTCGAAATTCCCATTCCTCAACGGCTTCGGGGGAGCGCGCCGCACAAATTCCAGGTTGTCACCCTTCCGGACCGGACCGAGCTGAACGGAAGTCCTTTTATCACGTCCCTTGCCGACGATGCTTTGGAAACACGTCTCGTTGACCTTCTGGGAACCATAGACGGGCTTCACCGGAAGCTTTCTGAACTGCGTCAGGAGGTCAGGGATCTTGTTCCAAGACGCGGCTATAACCTTGGCGACTACAATCGCTGGGCACATAAATATTACCCTCTTTTGAGAGAACGCGTCGCCAAACAGCGTCAACTTCAGGGCAGCGCCCGCACTGAACCTCTGGTTTCCATTCTTTGTCCGACCTATCGGCCATTAAAAAGCGACTTTGAAGCAGCCCTCAATTCAGTCCTGTCTCAGACCTATTCGAATTGGGAACTCCTCATCGTTGATGATGCCGGGAAATGCGCACAGACGACTGCCGTCATTGAGCAGTTCTGCAAAGCAGACCAGCGCATCCGCGCTGTGCCTCTCGCGAAAAATGCAGGCATTTCGGGTGCAACAAATGCCGGAATGGATGCGGCCCTAGGCGATTATGTGGTCTTTTTTGACCATGATGACCTCATGGTCGATGTCGCCGTTGAAGTGATGGTTCATGCGGCTTTGGAGACAGGGGCCAAGCTCCTTTATTCGGACGAAGACAAGATTGATCAGGCCGGATATTTCCTGGAACCTAACCTGAAACCCGATTTCAATTATCGTTATCTTCTGGGATGCAACTACATCTGTCACCTGACGATGGTTGAAGCAGAAACCATGCGTAAAATCGGCCACCTGAAGTCCGACTATGATGGCGCGCAGGACCACGATTTCGTTCTGCGGGCAACGGAAATCCTGTCGCCTTTAGAAATTCATCACGTTCCCGAAGTTCTCTATCACTGGCGTAAAACACCCAATTCCACAGCCGTTAATGTCGCCAACAAGACCTATGCCATCGAAGCAGGCATCCGGTGTGTGCATGACCATCTCAAACGCCGAAAGATCAAAGCCAAAGTCTCTTCAATCCGTGGGCTCACGCTCTATGGCGTTGAGTGGCTGACAAAAAAAGCCCCAAAAGTCACCATTATCATTCCGTTCAAAGATCAGGTTGAAACCACGCGTCAGTGTGTTGATGCCCTCCTCAATAAAACCGCATACAAAAATTTTGATATCATTCTGGTCAACAACTGGTCAGTCGAGGATGAAACGATTGATTTCATCAGCGAGATACAGAAGCACCCGCGTGTGTCAGTCCTGACGGTTGAGGAACCCTTTAACTATTCACGCCTCAACAACCTTGCTGTTGAACAGACCAGCGCCGACTATCTGATGTTCATGAACAACGATGTTTTCGTTGAACATTCCAACTGGCTTCATATTGCCATCGGAGAAGCCCTCGCCGCGCCAGATATCGGAGCAGTCGGCGCGAAGCTCCTCTATCCGAACGATACGATCCAGCATGCGGGCGTGATCGTCGGGCCAGCGGGCATAGGCGCTCATGTTCACCGTGGTGATCCAGTGACGGAATATGGTTACATTGGACGCACCATGCTTTCACATGAAGTCACGGCCGTCACGGCAGCAGCGATGCTGGTCCGGTCAGACGTCTTTCATGAAATTGGTGGTTTCGACGAAAAAGAACTGACAGTCGCCTATAACGACGTCGATCTTTGCCTGAAAATTCGTGATGCGGGTTATCGGATCATCTTCTCTGCAGAAGTGGTGGCCTATCATCATGAAAGCCTGTCCCGGGGTAGCGATGATCGCCCGGAACATGAAGCCCGCTTCTTTCATGAAACCCAGACCATGCTAGCCCGTTGGAGTGACAATCCACTTTTCGAACGGGATCCGTCATATCCTCGCTACTTTACAGTAGATCAGCAGCCATTTTTCGATCTTGTGGATCCGGAAACACTGTGAAACCAAATTGAGGTTTCGGCGTTTATTCGGATAACGAACCCTCTTGCAGGAGACCTATCATGGCCACCAAGTCCAATCGCCATGTCACGCAGAACGACACAGCGGACAACACGAAAAGCGTTTCAATCGAAACGCTTAACGCCCGTCTGGCCGATCTGATTGATCTTGCCCTGATCACCAAGCAGGCACACTGGAACCTCAAGGGACCACAGTTCATCGGTGTCCACGAAATGCTGGATGGCTTCCGTACCAGCATTGACGATTTTGTGGACACAACAGCAGAGCGTGCAACGCAACTTGGTGGCACGGCATATGGGACTGTGCAGGATGTCTCCAAGAATTCATCTTGCAAGCCATACCCGACTGACATCTACCGGGTTGCAGACCATATTGCCGCTCTGATTGATCGCTACGCCACTGTTGCAAACAACGTGCGTGAAGCCATCAAGATCACGGACGAAGCAGGCGACGATGACACGTCCGACCTTTTCACCGAGGTTTCCCGTGGTCTGGACAAGCATCTGTGGTTCCTGGAAGCCCACGTGCAGGAACCGACCGGCCAGATGCGTGATGGTGACCACGAAGGCAAGCGCGCCTAATACGCGCCTGCATTACTGAGCCTGAAAACGGAGCGGTCTTTGGCCGCTCCGTTTTTTATTGTGGCACTTGCCCCTCAACAATATCGCGATTACCAATAAAGGTACAAAAGGCGCCGCCTGAGGTGAGCCTTGATCACGACTTTCCTGAAGCGGGACAATAGGCATGACTTCCGAAGATCAAACGACACACCAAGACAGCGCGGCTTGGGATCTGTCCGAATGGGAAGCCTTGAGAGAAGAAGATACGCCACCTTCCAATGCCGCCGAAGAACCTGCAGCGCCACCGGCGCCCGCTTCAGCAGAACTACCGGACCCTCAGGCTGCGGCATATCTCGCACAGCATGGCGCAGACACTGTTGAACATGCTTTTGCGCTTGCCAATATTTTGCACACCAACCGCAGCGTAGCCGAAGCCGCAACATATTACGGCCGTGCGTTTGAACTGCACTCCAAGTCTCCGACGCAGTATCCTTTGGCACAATCCCTTTTGCAGGTCCGACTTCTCTGCCTGCTCAAGGCAGGTCAGCCTGTTCCGCAACATGAACTTGCTGAACTGCGCAGCCTGAACATCCCATTTGCAAACTATATCGATGGGACATCCCACGCCTGGCGTGGAACGCCACCACGTGATGCCCTGAACATTATGGGCAATGCTTACGACGAGTTCCATACAGGCGAAGAAGTTGATTCTGTCGCATTGGAAGTCGCGCTTAGAGCCTCCCCCTCTGTATTTTCAGCAACTCCGCAGGGCGACGATATCTATAATCGTATTCCACGGAAGATGTTTCTCTATTGGGACAAAAATCCGCCAGCAGAAATTCAGAAGAATTTTGACTATCACAAAGCGATCTCCAGCTTTGAAGTCAAAACCTTCGATAAGGAAGAAGCTGCTGAATGGCTTTACGACAATTACGGGATTGAAGCCCGCACACTGTTCCTGAGTGCCCGCCACCCAGCTGAGGCTGCTGATTTTCTACGGGTACACGTCATCCAGCTCCTTGGTGGCTGGTGGCTGGATGCCGACATTCGGGTCAAGAGCGATGCAGCGCTACAGTTCATGGCAGAGCGCAAGGAAGGTTCAGCGTTCTTCCTCACGCACAATCACGTCGTTCATAATGACTTTTTCGGATCTGTTGCTAACAGCGACGTCCTGACGGACTGCCTGCTGTCCCTGTATCGGAACTGCTATCTGCACCAAGGACTTTTCATTGCCTACAAAACGGGTCCGGGCATCTTTAACCGTGCACTGAACCGTATTGCCCATCGGTCCCTCAAGGGCCGGACACCTGCAAAATCCATCGAAGTCTTCGACCACCATGTCTTCAACGACATGATTGAAGAATTCGATACGCCTTACAAAACCCAGTTGCCTTCCTGGTACACAGCCTGAGGGCTTACTGGCCCCGAAAGATATTTTTCCGGGGCCAGATTTCCTTCACAGGCAGCGTTGGAGATGCTCTCTGGCAAAGCGAAAAGCATCAAGGGACGGTGCTTCATCTTCAAGAGACACGTCATCGACATCATCGCTCACAACAGACGTGCCTGAAGATTGCTGAGCCATTCCCTCAAGCGCCAGCATCACAAATTTCCGAAAATCTTCTTTTCCCAACGGGGTGGGTACTTTGCCTCGCTCGCGCTGCACAACCCAGCCACCCGTTAATGTCTGCAAGCTGCCCCAGCCATTTTCCACATCGCCCAGAGCGCGCTCTTTCAAGGTTTCGACGGTCGCCTTGGCCAGATCTTGAATATCGTCGCTGGTCATGCGCTGAGGAGCCAGCGTTGCATCTTTCTTGATGACCCAGCCCTCAACCAAGACCGCAAGGCCAGGAAGCATTTCGCCAGACATAAAATTTTCTCCCTGCTGCCCCCGAATCTATCATTTCGGAGGATTGCCGCCATTTTATTGGGTTTGGAAAATAGCATGCCTGAGGATCACAGGAAATGTGAGTTGCACGTCTTAGATATAATCAAATTGAAGATCCTATTGCGCCTGGCTTCAGAGTAGTCCTATCTGCAAGGAGACAAAGCTACGGATTAGCTCACACATTCGCGCAAGTGGTATTGATGACTCAGAATATTGACCATGAATCCGATAATGCTCCGTCCATCACAGCGGCAACCCTCGCAGGTGACGGACAAGCCCTCGCATATTTCGAGAAACATGGCGCAGATACGGTAGAGCATTCATTTGCCATCGCAAATATTCTCCATATCCACAGCAACGTTAAAGAAGCTTCATTTTTCTATAGACGCGCCCTGGATCTACACAGCAAGAGCCAAACAGAATATCCCTTACCGCAATCACTTCTACAAGTTCGGCTCCTATGCCTTCTCAAAGCCAGCGAAGCGCTTCCTGAAGAAGAAATACTTGAATTAGAAAAATATTCGTTCCCGCAGGCAAATTATATCCGCGGAATTCGAGCAGCCTGGCGTGAAAATAATTTCGATGAAAGCCTGAAACTGATTGGAAACTGCTTCGAGGAGTTTCACTCAGGCGAAGAGATCGATCGCCTCTATCTTGAAATCGCTCTCCGCTGGATCCGCTCTTTCGGTGAAGATGGCTTTCCAAAGTCGCAGCCTCAAATACCCCATCACCTCTACATGTACTGGGACGCTAACCCGCCCGTAGAGATCAGCGAGAATATTGAATACCATCAGAACATGCTGGGAGATCGCTTTACGATCTTCACACGGGAAACAGCGACCAAGTGGTTGTACGACCACTACGGAAAGGAAGCATCCGACCTTTTCCAGCAGGTCCGTCACCCAGCAGAAGGCGCTGATCTTTTGCGCTTGCACGTCATTTTGGCAAAAGGCGGCTGGTGGATTGATGCGGACCTGCGCATCAAGTCTGATGAAGAATGGCATGCTCTCGCCACCATTCCAACGACTTGCCAGCTATTCACCACTGACAATTACGTCCTTCACAATGATTTTTTTGGAGCGACTGCCTCGCATCCGGTCATCGCCAATGCCCTCATGACGGCTTGGGCCAACATGTTCCGTCATCCCGGCCTCTACATTGCCTTCAAGACCGGCCCAGGCGTTCTGAATCGTGCCGTGAGCCGGGCGCTCTTCCAGAGCCTGGAACTCAAGGCACAGCTTCCCGTGCTTCGGATAGATGACCAAGCCCGTTTCAATGACTTCGTTGAAGAGTATGAGGTGCATTACAAGGGTAACGCATCCTGGCACAGTCAGTAAGAAACTGGCTGTATCGTCAGCGGGGGTGCCCGCTGACGATCTCCTGCACCAGAGCGTCATAACGCTTCAGGTAACCCTGTAGACACAACTCAGCTTCAGCATAGCGGCGCGCATCCTGCCCCAAACGACGCGCCTGCTTGCGGTCTTCGAGCAGTTCCAGAACAACATCCGCAATACGATCCGGCTCAAGGAACGGTACTAGCCGCCCTGTCAGGCCATCTGTGATAAACTCACTGACAGGTGCTGTATCACTTCCAACAATCGGACAGCCCGTTGCCATAGCCTCTCTCAGGGACCAGGACGCAACGAATGGATATGTCAGATATAGATGCGCGTCTGAGCGCTTCAACAGAGCTCGGAAATCGTCATAGGCAACCTTGCCCACGAAATGAACTCTGCTGAGGTCCAGTTGGCCCTCAAGCTCCTTGAGCAGGATTTCACGCCAGCTTCCCCGTCCTGGCGGAGGAGCGCCATAGCTTACCTGATCACCGCCCACCATAATGATATGAGCATCTTTACGTTCAGCAAGAATACGAGGCAGGGCACGCATTACAGAGTGAAAACCGCGATACGGCTCCAGATTACGCGCGACATACGTAATAAGAGCATCCCTTGGACCGATCTTGACGCCATTAATGACGAGATTGCGCTTCCGAGCTTGTGGCTCTGGCTTGCAAAGATCGAGGTTTACACCTTCGCGAAGAAGCGAAATTTTCTCCTGTGCCCAAGCCGGATAAGTTGATCGCTGAAACTGCGTTGGCGTCTGACCGTAGCCATTGGTCTGGGAAAGAGCTTGTAGATTGATCGAATTCTTGATTCGTACCGCAGCCGCAAGGTCCGGGCTGGACGGAAATTCAGGGTCGAACCCAACATCGTTCCGGTCGGCGTGATAGAAAAACTCGAAATATCCGAGTATTGGACACCCTGGAAAAACATCTCCAAGGTTCAGGAGCTCCCCCCAGCCGTGGTGCCCGATGATGATGTCAGGCTCGTACCCCAACTGCTTGAGGGTTTTAGCAGCAGTCGCAACGGCTTCTGCTCGGAGTATCCCGTATTCAAATTCTCTGAGATGGGGATGCGTGGATGAGGATGGCAAACGAGGCACCCGATAGATGACGCGCCTGACTCCAGGCACCTCCCCCGCGTTCGCCTCGGAAATGAAAACAATTTCATGGCCACCCTGCTCATGCAGGTGACGCACGAAATGTAAGAACTGGCCGGGAAAATTCTGATGAACAAAAAGGAAGCGCACACCAAATCCCGGCTGCTGGAGGAGATCTAGCCCCTAAAAGGTCTAAATAACAAAAGACCTCAGGTGCCGTATGAAGCGACCCTTGTCATGTACAAGAGCCCGTAGAGGCTGTTCTCACTCCGGGGAGTGAGCAGCCTCTACTCAATTCAGTCTGCAGAGCTTGCCTTGCGTTTGGCAGGCACCTTGGTTGTTTTTGCAGCCTTGCTCGCAGCGGTCTTTGCCGGTGCCTTCACCGGGGCCTCTTCGGCGGCATCATTCGGAATAATTTCAAGCAAGAACGCCTCAAGCGGAGCAAGGCTGTCTGCTTCAAGTGCATCCGTTCCGTCTACAGGGCCCAGACGTGTGCCATCCGTGAACGTGGAAGACAGGCGTACATGATGCGTCTGCGCTGACTCGCCCTTCAACCGCACGCGCAGTCCGAGAATTGGCAGTGCCATTCCACGGGAACCACAGTACTGACCGCCTTCGGACCAAGGGGAGAGCCATCCCTTACCAAGAACAGCCTGATACTCGATGTCGGACGTCGGAATACTGGTTTTCGGAGCGATGGCAAAACCTTCGATCCACGCCTGACTGCCCGGCGTGCCCATCCATTCCCCGATCGGAGCAGCGACGTCGCCTTGACGCTGAACATGGGCAGAGATTTCTGCCACGCCAGATGCTGCTGGTGCAGGAGCCGTTGCAGATTCTGCCGCAACAACAGCAGCAGGAGCTGTCGACGTAGGACCGGCGAGCTGAGCGACCTGGATCTTTGGGGCTTCGGCTTGACTATTCGGCTCCTGATACGTCGTCACCAAAACAGCAGCAGGGCCACGCGTCACGCGGACCAGAGCAGCACCACTGGATGCACCGATCCAGCCATCTTCCTCAAAGGTGCTGACTGTTACGATGCCAGCGGGCGTCCCGGGTGCGCGGGAGATACGGACGCCAGGCAGACCGGCAGGACCCGGTGCAGGTTGCCCGGCGGCATGGAAGATGCAGAAGATACCTGCATCCAGCACCATCATGTGAGCACCAGCCTTGAGGTCAATGACCCGATTCTGCGTCGGTGCTTCAGCCGTCTTTGACATTCCCTACTCCACTTGTTCCCGTCTATCGGGAGGAAAAAAATCTTCAGGTCCGCGCTACACCAGACACTCCATAACTGGAGGACCAGTCTATGAGCTGTCTTCAGGAAGGATGATCTGCTCTGTTCCTGTTTTATATTTTACTCTTTCCAGTCGAAGCGTAAACCCGTTCATCTCAACTTCCCTCGCGCCAGCAACGCAAAATAAAAGCCAGCATTAACTCAACAGGCATACCCAAGGGCATGACGCCCCCGCGACCACTACGTTTCACACGCTCTGACTGCGCACCGATATCGAAGCACACCACAGGCAAGGCGCTTTTCCATAATAACCCCAGTGCATAGCACCAGGTTTCAGGCGCAATAGAAGGAATAAGGCCTATATCGGCATATTGCTTCTGAACAAGGCTGACAGCCTCATCCTCCCGGTATTCTCCTGTAACTCGGACGCCAGCTGCAATTAAAGCTTCATCATCTGGCGTATGCCCCACAAGTATCAACTCGATCTGGACCGGCATTCTTGCAACATGATGGGCCATTGCCAGAGCAACGTCATAGCCTTTCCATTGACTCAACCCACCGACAATACAGATTCGCAATGGGCGGCCCGGCACAATCATTGTCTTTTCAGGCAAATTGGCCAGCAGAGCGACATCGTCTTCCAGGGGCGTGACACGGAAATCCATGTCAGGAAAATGGCGTGACAGGCGCTGTGCAGTATCTCGTGACGGCACCAGTAGTTGCCCTGCGCCACGAAACTCCCGGTCAGATCGCTCGATCAACTCGGGGACGGTGATATTTTCCCCAAGATAGCTTCCCCAGCGTGAGACACAGGCTTCACATCCAGCGACATCCGGTTCCCCGCAATATCGACCCTCCCCATTGAGAAGCGAAATACGGGGACAGAACCAGATATGATCATGAATGAAGATATCATACGGAACGTTCAGCGCGTGATGCAGCGTTCGAATGCAGGGCGCATGACCAACAAGATGGTGCCACTCCACTTTCTGCACACCAAGCCGAGACAGGACATCCACAAGAAATGGAAGCTCTTCCGGCAGCTTGAATTTCAGATTGGGAAAAGTCTCCGTCTCGTCCGACAAACACTCTAGCAGGCAGCCCTGCTCCGTCGGCCGCAACCCGAGAGGCAAGAGACCCCGTCGCTCAAAGTCGACTGCTCTGTGATGAACCGCACGCCCTACGCCACCGCCAGCATCATGTTGAATAAGTAAAATTGACGGCCGGTTACCTCGGCGTTGCGCCAAACGATCTACATCCAGTGTTCTGCGGAGCTCCAAAAGAGGGTCAGACTTCAGAAAAGCGGCAACTACGGCATCATATCCGGGATGCAGGGCATTCAAAATATCGAGGTTTCGCGCCATCAGCGCCTTGCGGCTGCTTCCGAAAGACACTGACCCCACATGGGCGACATACACGTCAGGTGCGGGAAAATGACGAAAACCCAGAGCAGACGCTCGCAGGCAGAAGTCGTTTTCCTCCCCGTATCCCTGGCCAAACAGATCTTCGCGAAAGAAGCCTGTTTCAGCCAGACAGTCCGCCGTAATGGCCATGCAAAAGCCATTGCCCGTCGGAAGATCTATCTGGGCGGCATCCGTGGAAAACTGACGCGCGCACAAACGATCCAGTTCTCTAGCCTCCGCTCTGGCAGGGACGTCGTTCGTCTGGTCAACTGCCGGATAGGACAGGATACTGGCATCGTTCGAAAAGGGTGTCAGTGTGCCAACATCCGTCGTCGTCAGACGAGCGCGCAAACGCTCGACCCACCCCGGAAACACAATGGTATCGCTATTTAGGAGAATAATATCCCGGCCGGCCCCTGCCCGCATTCCATCATTCGCGGAGGTGGGAAAACCAAGATTGCAGGAGTGGCGAAGGAGAGTAATCTTCCCTTTTAAAGCAAGATCATCCAACGCCGCGGCCAAGGCAGGCTCTGGTGTGGCATCGTCCACCACAATGACATCAATATCCGCAGGGACGGTTTTCAGTACACTTTGCAGACAGGAGAGCGTCCCCGCTTTGTCACGATAGACCGGAATGACAATCGCGCATCCGGGGCTCACCCGACCATAAGCCGGGCGATGATTCCATGGCACAACCGGAGTGGGGGACAGGCGCGCTGGAAGATCATTACTTCCTTCCAAAAGCTGACCGATCATCGGATCAACTGGCGCACCGGACAACGGCCTCCCCTGTTCATCCTCGACCGTCAGAAGGCCGTTATCTCCAGCTGGCAGCGCATTCCTTGGAATGGCAAAGACACGAGGCCTTGAAAGGGGAACGTCACTATCCACGGTCGTCGCCAGGGCCGGAACCTGCAAGACGTCTCCGTCCCAAAGTCGAAGGGACGGCACATGATCAGGCTCGGCCGGATACCAGATCCAACCGTCCAGACCATTGGCTGTTGCCTGCACAAGAGACTCACAGCGCGTTAATGCCTGAATGTCGATCGGACTTCCCAGAACATGCTTTCGCCCTGACCGAACTTCCAGACGGCCACCCTTCTGCCACCCGTCAGGTAAAGTGTGGCGTCCACTGACCCCGCGCCCAACGACCACACCATCTAGTAGAACACGGCAGATTCCAGACGCCTGAACATCAATCCACCCACCATTTGACGCCGTGCACCAGCCCGCCAGCCCACTCTGTATCGAAAGCTGCGTCGCAAGGTCCCGAAGCTCTGGCAGGATATGGAAACGTGACAGGGTTTGCCCCATACGGGACGCCGCTTCTTCTGTCCGGTTTTGTCTGACCAGACAGACGACTGACAGAAAGGCAGCCTCACGCAGTCCAAAGACGTGATACAACTGCTCCATACGAATGAGACATTCAGCGACCCGGCCTACCTGCAAATAAGCCAGCGCCAGAGCCCATGTCACATTTGGGCTCTGGCGGGCCATGCGCTCGGCCCGTTCAAGCCAGAAGAGGCCATCCTGCAAACGCCCGGTCTGCATTGCCTCCTGACCACGCCTGAAAGCCGTCTGCGCCCGGGCGTTCATGACGTCCCGCCACTCTGCCCTTTCCTGATCTGTAACTTTGTGACCGTACCCACCAAAAGCCGCGCGGGAGGTCGTACCGGTCAGATCCGGGCGCTCTTTGTCAGAAGACACGTAAAATCAATCGTCCTCGTCGGCGCGGGCATCATCGAGATTAATAAGTTCGGCTTCAGCGTCCTGAATGCCCTGAGCCTTGGCGCGTTCCAGCCAGCTCCGTCCCTCAACGAGATCCGTCACACCCGCAATGCCACGCACCAGATATCGGCCCAACATCAGCTGCGCCAGGCCATTTCCCCGCTGGGCCGCCTTTCGAAACCATTTCTGTGCGTCTGACCGGTTCTCTTCAACGTCATGACCGCCGCCATACATTGCGGCCAATGAGAACATTGCGTCTGTATTTCCACTGTCTGCTGCTGCCTGGTAAAGATTCAGGGCCCGTGCATGGTCACGCCGACCATTGATTTGCCCCGTGACAAGAAGCTGCGCAACGGCGACCTGAGCTTCAGCCATACCCGCTTCGGCAGCTTTTTCCATCCAGTGCATTGCCTGTGTCGGATCAGGCTGAACGCCACGCCCTTCCAACAACATCCGCCCGTACCAGAACTGCGCATTCACAACGCCATCCGTGGCTTTCTGCATCCAGCGGGCTGCTTCCGCTGCATCCTGCGTGCTGCCGACCCCTTCCGCAAAGCATACGCCCAGATTAAAGGCACCAACCAGATCACCCTTTTCGGCAGCGCGCTCGAAACGTTCCTTCAGGGCCTGCTTCTGATCATCTGTCGCAGACGCACCCGTCAAAATCAGATTGCCGAAATCTGCATCGGCATGGTGGTCTCCGGATTCTGAGGCCACACGAAACCAGTACGTCGCTACATCTGGGTCTCGGTGGACACCATTCCCCGTCAGGTAAAGCAATCCAAGGGCGCGTGCTGCCCCACCGTGTTTCTGCTCTGCAGCCAGCCGATACCAGCTCGCCGCCTCCATAAGATTAGGTGGCAGCTCTCCACCCTTGGCATAAAGGTCACCCAGGAGCGCAGCAGACTCTGCATCTCCGTTCAGGGCAGCACGGCGCAACCAGGTTTCAGCACGCCCATAGTGCAGCTCAACGCCAACGCCTTCCAGCAAAAACAGGCCATAGCGTGCCTGTGCGCCGACAATGTTGCGCTCAGCAGCCTGACGATAATAGCGCGCAGCAGCCCCCATATCCTGAGGAACACCTGCACCGGCCTCACTCATGCGACCAAGAATATCGAAGGCAGTGCCTAAGCCGCCCTTGGTTGCCTCTTTCAAATGGGATGCCGCAATCTCCCGGGCATCCTCCGTCTCGGCTGAATGTAAAATAGCCAATGCCAGCCCCAGATGCCCTTGAGAGCATCCGGCTGCAGCAGACTGTTCGTACAAAGCACGAGCACGAGGAAGATCACGTAGGTCTTCCGGACCATTCGTGAGAATATAGCCCAGCAAAGCTTGAGCATCGGCCGAACCCGCATCTGCGGCGACCTGTGCCCAGTGACGGCCCTGATGAAAATCAGCATGCCTTTCGCCAGAGACGGGACGGGCAGAAAGATCCAGTCCTGCCGTTTGCGCACGGATTTCGAAGCCTTCGGGAAGACCAACGGTATAAAGCGTAGCCAGCACGAAGGTCGCTTCGACATGACCGGCTTCCGCAGCGCCCAGAATCCAGCGAGCACCTTCTTCCAGGCTGGGGGGAACACCAGCTCCGTCCAGATAGGCCCGCCCGACACGAAAGGACGCCTCCATGTCGCCTTGAGCCGCCATACGGCTCAACAGAGCGAAACCACGAACGGTTTCCCCCGTCTCCATCAAATGGATCGCCTGTTCCAGCTTTCCTTTGGAAGAGAGGAGAGACGTAATGCGGCGCTTGAATGTCATGTTGCTCAACTCGGGTACGGCAAAAATGTAAAACGCCCGGACTAGCCGGGCGTTTTCTCAGCCTTATGGCTCTCTCATACCTTCTGTCAGGGTCGGGGTCAGACGACTGAAGAGGTATTGGAGAATGGTCCGCTTTCCAACGTCGATATCAGCTGTCGTCGGAACACCAGGTGCCGGATGGAAGAAATCTGGCTGCCCGTGGAGCGTGTAACGATCAATCCGGAGACGGACCCGGTAATAGACATCATCACTGATGCCACCGGAAACCGCACTGGCATCACCTCCCGCTCCAGCGCTGGACTTATCGAAGGAGTCTGCGCTGATCACCCGCACAGTTGCCTCAGCTCCGCCGTATTGGGTGAAAGGAAATGCAGCAAACTTTACGAGAGCATGATCACCGATTTTGATGAAGGCCGCGTCAGAGGCGCGAACCACTGATTCCATCTCAACGCCATACCCCGTGGGGACAAGCGTCATGAACTGACCAGCCGACTGAAGCACGGAGCCAATGGATGCCTTCGCAATCGTAAGGACAACGCCATCTTCCGGTGCCTTCAGCAGAATCAGGTCCTGCCGCAGACGCGCTTTCTCGTAGGAGCTGTTGTATTCATCAAGATGATGCTGGGTCTCGGTCAGGGTCGTGTAGACCTGCGCCTTCCAGTTCTCGATGTAGCTGTCGCGTTCCGCCCGCATGGCTGCAAGCTTGTTTTCGGCAGAATTGGCGTTCTGCTGGGCAGAAATTTCAGCCCGCTCTGCTTCCATCATGTCGTTCTGCGCGGCAAGCGTGGAAAGGCGTGATCCAACCTGATCCGCCTGCTCATGCTGCCGCATTTTCAGAACTTCATCGGCGACCCGCATCTTGCTGGCATACATGGCTGCGTTGGCACGGTATCCCTGCATATCGCTTTGCAAGCCAGCGATCTGTTGATCGTAATTCTGGATATGGGCGCGATATTCATTGCGACGACGCAGGAAAGCTGCACCCTGCCGAACAGATGCAGGGTTTGACGTATCAACATGGTAATCCTGATCGTCAGCTTCTGCTTTCAGACGATCCAGTTCAGCCTGATATGAATCTCGCTGCTCGGCCATATTGGTCATGTCAGCTTTCGTGATGGTCGGGTCCAGATGTGCGAGCACCTGGCCTTTCTTCACAAAATCGCCGACCTGAACATCAATCGAATGAACAATCGACGTTTCCAGCGGCTGAACAACAATGGTCGGCTGGGTAGAAACCAGACGTCCCGTCGTGCTGACAATTCGATTGAGCGGAAACAAAGCCATTCCTGCCAGACACGCGAGGAACAGGCCTCCAATCAGCCAAATTGTGTAACGTGCAGAGGCCGTGGCGGGCAGATTGACCAGACCAGCCGTCGGAGAATGAAACTCCAGAAGCGCAATAGGCATGCCCTGTGGAGCAAACGGATCTGTTGCCGTCCGCGGAACATGGCTGGTGTAGTTTTCACTACCATTCTCTTCAGGAGACTGGTCGTTGTTCGGGATCATGTCGGAGGAGCTCATGTCTTATTCTCCTTCGGCCAGTTGGTCTGCATCATCTGGAGACGCCGAAGCATTCATATGACGGTTCTGCTGCATCCAGAGCGTGCGATAGATTTCGCAGCGTTCCAGAAGAACATGATGCGGTGCGATATCCATGAGCTTGCCTCTGTCCATCACAGCGATCTGATGGCAGTTCACAAGGGAAGAAAGGCGATGGGAAACGATCACCATCGTGCGCCCCTTACCAATCCGCTGAAGATTGGCATTCACCAGCGCTTCGGATTCCGGATCGAGCGCCGACGTCGCCTCATCCAGAATCATCAGTTTCGGATCACAGATGACAGCACGGGCAATCGCCAGTCTCTGTCGCTGACCACCAGAGATATTGGTGGAGCCTTCTTCAATCCAGGTATCATACCCGGCTGGCATTCTTTCGATAAATTCCTCTGCTCCCGCGAGGCGAGCAGCACGAACGACATCGTCGATCGTCAGGCCTGGGCGACCTGCTGTGATGTTATCACGCACTGTTCCACGGAACAGGAAGTTATCCTGCAGAACCACACCGAAAGAACGGCGCAGATGGGTCAGATTGATCTCACGCAGGTCCACGCCATCCAGCCGCAGATACCCGGTATAATTGCGGCTGACACCCTGCAAGAGACGGGTAACGGTCGATTTACCCGAACCTGAACGTCCCACCAGCCCCAGCATGGTGCCGGCAGGAACTTCGAACGCTACATTATCCAGAGCCTTCGTAGTCGACCCCGGATAGGAGAAGTTGACGTCCATAAAGGAGAGGGCACCCTTGATCCGGGGCCGCATCCCTGTCGTCAGAGCCTTGGTTTCGGTCGGCTGGTTAAGCACTGCACCCGCCTCAACCAGCGAGACCGTTACTTCATTGATGGCTTCCATCAACTTCGCCAGCCCCACCAGAGGGGCTGCGACACGCCCACCCAGCATCATGAAGCCTGCCAGCGAACCGGCCTGCATGTTGCTTGCATTAGTCAGCACAAGATACGCACCAACAAGGATCACACCACGGTTGATGAACGCATCAAACGGCATGACCAGCGTCTGCGGCCAGTTGGACATACGTCCCGCTGCCAGCTTCCAGCGAACCACCTCAGCAGTTTTCTGATCCCACTCTTCGCGACGGGTCGATTCCAGCGCAAGGGTCTTGACGGTTCGAATACCAGCGACCGTCTCATAGAGGGTCGATCCACGATTCATTTCAGCGCGGATCTGCCGCCCCATAACGCGCGTCACAGCAGGAAGGAAAAGAACCACGATCAGGCCGATACAACCTGCGGAAGCGATCGTCAGCCAGGCTAGTGTCGAACTCAGCAGGAAAAGAACCGGAAGAATCACAACCAGTGTAAAGAGGTCCAGCATTGTGGACATCAACTGGCCGGTAAGAAAGTCACGGACTTTGAAGACCGCAACAAAACGCCCCAGAATTTCACCCGTCTGCTCGCGCTCATAGAATTCCAGCGGCAGGGCAAGCAGACGATTGAAAGCGTGCAACGAAATTCTTGCGTCCAGCCGGGACGAAAGAACAAGAGACAGTTCCCGCCGCGCATACGTTAGAAGAATTTCGTAGAACGTCAGAATCAACACAAAAGACGACAACGAGACCAGCGTCGCCATGGAATGGTAATTTACGACGCGATCCAACACCTGCATGACAATCAGAGCCGGGAAGATCTGAAGAATACTCAGGATCATGGATGCGAAGGCGATGTCCCGAAGGATCTTCTTCTCTCGCATTGCCATCTTGGCAAACCAGAGCAGATCAAACCGTGCATCAGCCTCGGATTCATCACGACGACGCTTTACGAGAAGCACATCGCCTGTCCAAACCTGCGACAGACGGAGCTCATCTACCGGGATTGGCGTGTCGCCATCCCCTCCCATCGGATCACGGAGCCAGACAACGCCTTTTTCAGGGTTTGTCGCCACCATGAGGCCAGCCGAGCCGTCCTTGAACATCAGAACAACAGGAGGAGAGTTCTGCAGACGCAAAAGATAGCGCCACTTCAGACGCATTCCCTTGGCAACCGCGCCCTGTTCGTTCAGCCAGCGCGCAAGAGATGCGGGAGACGGTGTGTTCTCCCCAGGCTCCGCAGCAAAATCTCGGATATCGAGTTCAAGCCCATGAAACCGGGCTGCAGCCAAGGCGGCATATAGTCGGATGACTGCCGGGCTTACGTCCCTTCCGGGGCCAGACACGCGCTGGGTTTGATCCACGAAACGTCCTCTATGCTGTGGTCCCGCACAGGCGGCATCAAAGGCAGAAATGCCCGTTCATATTTCATGAATAGAGAATACTGTCTTTTCCGTCACCTCCCCCTGTCTTCGCGAATGGAAAAATCTTTACAAAATACAGTCACTCCCGGCTCGAATCTGCTTAGGTTTACATAAAGATAAAGCCAACAACTGTTGGTTGAACTGTTGTGACCTCACATCTTTGCATCCGGATGCCCATGTTTTCCGAACAATGAGTGACCGGAAAATTTCTTGATTTCTTTTCTTTCTCCATCGGGAAACCTATCTCTCGAAGCTCTGTCACACGGGCACACAAGGATGTTGCATGCAGATCTCCCGGCATTATGCCTCCCTGCCCGAGCGCTTTTCGAGCGCATTGGCCCCTCGTCCCTTTCGTAATCCGCAACTGGTTGCCCTGAACGAACCGCTCGCCACACGTCTCGGGCTCGATACTCACTGGCTTTGCCAAAAAGATGGCCTTGCCTTCCTGAGTCAGGGTCAGCGCCCTGACGGAGCGCCACCCGTTGCTATGGCCTATGCCGGGCATCAATTCGGGCATTTTGTTCCTTCGCTCGGGGACGGCCGTGCAATGCTGGTCGGAGAACTGACGGACAGACAGGGCAAAGTGTGGGATCTGCACCTCAAGGGATCAGGCCCTACGCCATTTTCCCGTCGGGGAGACGGCCATGCGGCTTTGGGGCCTGTTTTACGGGAATACCTGGTCAGCGAAGCCATGGCCGCACTCGGCATTCCCACAACACGTGCGCTTGCAGCCCTCACGACAGGTGAGAACGTCGTTCGAGAGACGCTTATGCCCGGGGGTGTAATTGCACGGGTCGCCTCTACGCACGTCAGGGTCGGGACATTCCAGTTTTTCGCTGCACGCCAGGATCGGGAGGGCCTGACGCTCCTCGTAGATCATGTCATTGAACGGCTCTATCCTGAGTTAGCAGACAGCCCAAACCGGGCCTTGGCGCTTTTAAATGCCGTCGTTGACCGCCAGGCTCGGCTGATTGCCCAATGGATGCTGGTCGGATTTATTCATGGCGTCATGAACACCGACAACATGTCCATTGCCGGAGAAACGATCGACTTTGGCCCCTGCGCCTTCCTTGATAGCTACGACCCCGGAAAAGTCTTTAGCTTCATTGATCAGAATGGCCGGTATGCCTACGGGCAACAGCCAGATATGGCGCTCTGGAATTTGGGTCGTCTGGCAGAAGCACTTTTGCCATGCATTGATGCGGATACTGATCAAGCGGTCAACCTTGCGACAGACACGCTGAGCCGTTTCGATAGCATTTTCGGGGAGGCTTATCTTTCCGGATGGCGTCGAAAGCTCGGCCTGTTTTTGGAAGGTCGGACGGATACGACCCTTATCTCCCGTCTTTTAACCATGATGCATCGTGACGAGGCGGACTTTACGCTCACTTTCCGGCACCTGAACACCGTGGCCCGCACAGACGACGCCACAGGTTTTCTGGCTCAGTTCAAAGACAGGGAAGCTGCCATTTCGTGGCTACAAAGCTGGAAAGGAAGACTGGATACGGAAGATCAAACGGCTAACGCGCGTTTTGCGCTCATGCAGGCAAGCAACCCTCGCATTATTCCCCGTAATCACCGGATTGAAGCAGCCATCAAAGCCGCATTAACGGGTGATTATACCCTCTTCCATCAGCTCGCCGCAGCCCTCGCTCGCCCGTTCGAGGATGCCGATGACGGGCTCGATCTGCCACCAGCCTCGAACGAGCATGTCCGCAATACGTTCTGTGGGACCTGAAAATATTCAGGCTGGCTGAAATGTCAGGCGACTGTTGTTGAACAGGCGTCTGACCTGACAGTACAGAGCCAGAAGATCCGGCATGCAGGTGTTGTGGAGTGCGCGCACACTTTCATGCGTTGCGTAGAACCGGAGAGTATCCATCCCACGATTCATGATGGCCGTGCCCAGAAACACGCCGTTCACATGAATAACCTTGGAATTCAGCATCAGTCTTGACCTCAGTTGCCCTTCCGCCCCAGGAAGAACCTATCTTTCCACGCCACTGACACCAGCCAGGGCGCTGCAATAACGGGGTTCATGCCAGATCGTTTCCCGTTAGAGCGTGACCTTTTTATGATAACCTGTGACAGCATCATGACCGGGGGGATGGACTTGCCTCCAGCCATGCGGGAAAACGCTGGCATGTCCTGCAAATCATCATCCGCCGGGGCGAACCGGTCCGCTGCCGACCTTCCCCATCTCTGGCTGCCCTACACCCAAATGCAGACGGCCCCTTTTCCTGTGGAGGCCATCCGCACGTCCGGAAGCCGGATTACGCTGTCAGACGGGCGCGAACTCGTGGATGGAGTCGCTGCCTGGTGGACTGCCTGCCATGGCTATAGCCACCCTCACATTCAGCAGGCACTGGTTCGGCAGGCCAGCGACATGCCTCATGTAATGTTTGGAGGCATGGTTCATGAGCCGGCCCGGCGTCTGGCAGCACGTCTGGCTGAACTTCTGCCCGGCGATCTTGAACGCACGTTTTTTACAGATTCCGGCTCGGTGGCGATGGAAGTCGCCGTTAAAATGGCAGTTCAGTATCACATCAACCGTGGCACGCATGGTCGGACAAAGATGCTGTCTTTCCGGGGCGGCTATCACGGGGACACGCTGGGCACGATGTCCATCTGCGACCCGGAAGAGGGCATGCACAGCCTTTTCGCGGGCGTTCTTCCTCGCCAGATCCTTGCTGATCTTCCAGTTGATGATGACAGCACGGCCAGACTTGAAGCCCTGCTGGACGCTGAAGGGCATACAGTAGCTGCCATCGTCACGGAGCCGCTGGTTCAGGGGGCAGGCGGAATGCTGTTCCACAGCCCGGACGTTCTGCAGCGCCTTCGCAGCATTTGTGACCGATACGGCATTCTGCTCATTCTGGATGAAATTTTTACCGGTTTTGGCCGAACCGGAACGATGTTCGCCTGCGAGCAGGCTGAGATCGTCCCCGATATTATTGCTCTCTCCAAGGCCCTGACCGGCGGGACGATGGCCCTGGCTGCAACCGTGGCGAGACGAGGCGTTTTCGAAGCGTTTCTCTCCACGGAAGCTGGCAAGGCTCTCATGCACGGGCCAACATTCATGGCCAACCCACTGGCCTGCGCCGTGGCGAATGCGTCACTGGATCTGTTCGAACAGGAACCCAGACTGGAACAGGTTGCTCGCATCTCAGCTCAACTCCAACGGGAGCTGGAACCATGCCGCGGACTTCCCGGCGTAAAAGATATTCGCGTGTTGGGTGCAATTGGCGTGGTGGAACTGGAAAACATTGCAGACCCTGACGTCCTCCGCCGCGCGTTCGTGAACCAAGGGACATGGATCCGCCCCTTCCGGAACATTGTGTATCTGACGCCAGCATTCACGATTAGCGAGGAAGATCTGTCTCTTCTGACAGCCAGCATTGTCACTGTTCTCCGGAACAACACATGAGCCTGTTTGACGCCCACTTCACATCCGCCCTTCACGACCGAGAAACTGCGGGAACACGGCGAACACTGCGTCCGGTCACTCGGGACGGACAGGCCATCCTGCGAGACAACCGTCGCATGATTGATGTGTCCTCAAACGATTATCTGGGCCTTGCCGACCATCCGCTGCTCAAAGAACGCGCCTCTGACTGGGCATTACGCTTTGGAACGGGGGCACGGGCGTCCCGCCTTGTGAGTGGAACGTTGGAAATCCATCAGGCTGTCGAGCAGAAGATGGCGCGCTTCAAAGGATATGAGGCCGCGCTGCTCTTTGCATCGGGCTGGCAAGCCAATGCCTCGGTGGTCCCTGCCCTGTGCGCCCTTTCGACCGCTCGGACCGGTCATCCCATGCTGGTTTTTTCCGACCGGCTGAACCATGCCAGCCTCCATCACGGATGTGCAGCAGCGGGCGTCCGACAGCATCGTTTTCGCCACAATGATCTTACGCATCTGGAGACACTGCTCAAACGGGAAGCCACCAAGCCTGGCTTGCGGATGATCGTAACAGAGAGCGTGTTTTCCATGGATGGGGACCGCGCAGACATTCCCGCCCTGCGCGCTCTGGCTGATCGCTACGATGCGTTCCTGTATGTTGATGAGGCCCATGCCACGGGCGTTCTTGGGGCCCATGGGCATGGGCTTTCCGGCGGTTTGGCTGACCTGACAATGGGCACATGCAGCAAAGCCCTTGGGGGAATGGGAGCTTATATCGCGGGCTCCAGGTCTCTCTGTGACTATCTGCTCAATCACGCTTCAGGCTTTATCTATAGTACGGCCCTTCCGCCCGCTGTCCTGGGGGCCATTGATGCCGCACTGGACATTATTCCGACGATGGATCGTGAACGGCAGACCCTGCTGGGTCAGGCAGGACACCTTCGAACGGTTTTGAACGCGGCTGGTCTTTCGACAGCAGAGTCGTCCACGCAGATTGTGCCGGTCCTGATCGGTGAATCCCAGCGAGCGCTTGATGTTGCCAGAGCATTGGAAAACGAAGGTTTCCTCACCGTAGCCATTCGTCCACCAACCGTGCCTCAGGGAACGGCACGCTTGCGTCTGGCCCTTCACGCTGGACTGACAGATTCACAAATTACCCAGTTAGGCGAGGCTGTTGCCCGGCTGGCATGTGAGCACACGCCATGACTGTCTCCCTTTATCTCGTTCATGGCTGGGGATTTGACGCGTCTTTCTGGGCCCCGATGCTTCAGCACCTGCCTGACCTCAAGGCGTCCGTTGTGGATAAGGGATATTTCGGATGCCCTTACGCAGCCCCTAAACCGGAGCAACCTTATCTGGCGATCGGCCATTCCGCAGGAACACTGGACCTGTTGGGGCAGGATCTTCCCGGATGCCTGGGGCTCATCATGTTCAATGGGTTTGGACGGTTTTCTGAGAGCAACGATTTTCCGGAAGGCGTGCCCCTTCGCGTTCTGGAAAGAATGAAGCGCCAGTTGCAACGCTCCCCTAAAACGGTCCTGAACGATTTCCGGCAAAGATGCGGAACGGACAAACCCATTCCGTCAGATCCCGTGACGGCCGTTCTGAATCAGGGTCTGGAACATCTGATTCAAAACGATGAACGAAATGCAGCGACCCGCTGGGGGAGCCAGCTTCACTGGATGACAGGACTGTCAGATCCGTTCCCTCCTGCTCAGGCAGGTTTCAGTGTTCCGGGTAAAAGGGTTGAAGGCAGCCATCTTCTGCCTCTCGAACAGCCAGAACTCTGTGCTAATTTTGTGCTGCGTCAGGTCAAACAGCATGGATGAACGCAAACGCCAGATCGTCACCCGGTTTAATGAGGCGGAGGACTATGACGCTGCGGCAGATATCCAGCGCCGTTGCGCCGCTTTTCTGGCCGAGCGAATTGTCGCTGAGGTGACCGAGACTCAGCCTGCCCATATTCTCGAATTCGGGTGTGGCACGGGTTTTCTCACAGAGCATCTCTCCAGAAGCTTTCCTAATACCGCCATTCTCGCCACCGATCTCGCTCCGACTATGCTCGCACGCGCCAGATCGCGCCTTCACGGGCAGAAGAACATCGCCTTCACGGTCATGGATGGAGAGCGCCCGGATGCGACGGGACCATTTGACCTGATCGCTTCGAGCCTGTGCTTCCAATGGTTTGAAAACCGCAGCAAGGGGCTCGAACGTCTTTGCCGCTTACTGGCGCCAGGTGGCACTCTGATGATTGCAACGCTCCTTGAAGGGAGCCTGGAAGAGTGGCGCTCGACTTGCCGGAAGACAGACACCCCGTGCGGCGTCCCATTCTATCCCGGCGCAACCATGCTTCAGCAGGAATGGCCCTCTGGAGGGCGCGGCCAATGGCATACGGCAAACATGCAAGATCCGGTCCCAAATGCCAGAACCTTCCTCCGCAGATTGCAGCAGATCGGCGCGTCTCTCCCTGGCAAAGGAAGCACTCCCGCGGGAATACACGCACTCAGGCGCGCCATGTCCTGTTTTGACAAAGAGCACACCAGCGTCACCTACGCCTTGGGGATCGGAATTTTCAGAAAGGATATGCCATGAACAGCTTTCGCGGTGTGTTCGTCACCGGGACGGACACCGAAATCGGCAAGACGCTCGTCAGTGCCATCCTGACGAAAGCCTGGACTGCGACGTACTGGAAGCCGCTTCAAACGGGCCTTTCTGACGAAGCAGGCGACACCTCTACCGTCAAAACTCTGGCTGCCCTTCCGCCTGATCGGATTATTCCTCCGGCATATGCGCTTCAGGCCCCTCTCGCACCCTACGCAGCGGCGGCGCTGGAAAACGTTACAATCAATCCCGGACGTCTTGTTCTTCCCGCCGTCAAAGCGCCCCTTGTCGTTGAGGGTGCGGGCGGCCTGATGGTGCCTGTCCGAAGCGACATGATGATGATTGATCTCATGCAGCGACTGGATCTTCCCGTCGTTCTTGTTGCGCGCAGCGGGCTGGGAACCATCAACCATACGCTCCTGAGTCTCGAAGCGCTTCGTCGCAGAGGTATTCCTGTTCTGGGGGTCGTCCTCAGCGGGCCTGAAAATCCAGGAAATGCACGCGACATTGCTCATTTCGGGAACGTTCGGATCCTTTTCAGCGTTCCACGTCTAGAGAGCATAAATGAAACCGTCGTTTCTGAAATTTCTGGCCGTGTACCGCCGCTTTGTGTCTTGCAGCAACAGAATTCACAATGATGTGTTCTTTTTGGGATGTGCCATGAAAAGAACACATCCGACCCTTGTGAAATAGCTGCGTAATCATAGAACGTCTCTTCGCAACGAAGTGCATCCGGCGTATCGCTTGATCAAAGACCGCCCTCTGATTTCAGGGGGAGGCATACAACTGGGACTGTTGGGAAAAGTATGAGTATCCTGCGTCGTGATCTGGTAAAGCTTGGGGCAGGCCTGTCCCTGATGGGAACGTCTGGCCGCTTCGCTTATGCCCAGTCCGCGCCGCCTGCTGTCAAGCAGGCTCCAAAGACTGTTCCGTTCGACAATGGAACTGTCCGTGCCATTGCGCAGAAACTGGCCAGATCTCCTTACGCTCCACCTCCGCAAAGTTTGCCCTCTGCCATTTCCAATCTGGATTTTGACCAGTTCCGGGGCATTACGTTTAACCCGGACCGCGCCCTCTGGCATGGGCAGAGCCTGGCGTTTGAGGTCGAATTTTTCCCGCGCGGCTTTCTCTACAAGCCCCGGATCGCGATGAATGAAGTCATCGGTGGCCAGTCGACACCGATTGCCTACGACCCTGACCTGTTCAGCTATGCCAACCCGATGCTGCGCGTCACCGATGATCTGGGGTTTGCCGGTCTTCGCCTTCGCTACGCCATCAACACACCGGGCGAAATGGAAGAATGCGCCGTCTTTCTCGGCGCATCCTATTTCCGTGCGGTGGCCAAGGGGCAAAACTACGGCTTGTCCGCCCGCGGCTTCGCCAACGGCACTGGCAACACGAAAGGCGAGGAGTTCGCGTTGTTCCGCGAATTCTGGCTGGAAAAGCCGGAGCCTGGCGTTCAGTCTGTTGTCATTCATGCCCTTCTGGACAGTCCGTCCGTCACGGGAGCTTTCAGCTTCACGATCCGCCCCGGCGACACGACCGTCTTTGATGTGCAGTCATCGCTCTTCCCCCGGCAGGATATAACCGAGTCCGGCATCGCGGCTCTCACGGGCATGTTCTATTTCGATGCCAACGAACATAACCACGTCGATGACTGGCGCCCGGCCGCTCATGACAGCGAGGCGCTTCAGGTGTGGACCGGATCTGGGCAGCAGCTCTATCGTCCACTGGTCAACCCGACGGACCTCCAGTTTTCGGCCTTCCAGGATAGCAGCCCGCACGGCTTTGGCCTGATGCAGCGCAAGCGCTCCTTCCATGACTACGAAGATCTTGCTCTCAACTACGAGAAGCGCCCGTCCCTGTGGATCGAACCTATTGGTAACTGGGGTGATGGAGCGGTTGATCTCGTCGAAATTCCGACGCCCAATGAGGTCAACGACAACATCGTGACGTTCTGGCGTCCGAAAGACGCTCTTAAGGCCGGCCAGGAATACAATTTTACCTACCGGATGTACTGGGGTTGGGATACGCCGTGGCCCACACCGCTGGCACGTGTTGCTGGGACCCGTATCGGTGCAGTCACTGACCACGCCGATGCACGAATGTTCGTGATCGACTTTACGGGCGCGCCATTCCAGAACATCCCGCAAGACGCACATTTCCACCTGATTTCACAGGCTTCACCCGGCACCATCCGGAATGTGGTTGTTGAGCCTAACCCGAACATCAAAGGCTGGAGAACAACCTTTGAATTCGTTCCGGGCGATGCCAAGGCCTCTGAACTCCAGGCGCAGCTTGCGAGCGATCAGGGTCCGATCTCAGAAAAATGGATGTACCGTTGGACGCCGTAACCAATATGTCTCCGTCCGAAGCACCATTCCTGCCTCATGAGGCTCCGCTCAGGATGGAGCCTCAAAACCTTCATCAGCAGCCTGACCGGCATGGTCGCCCTTTCAGGGTTCTGGACACGACGCCGAAGACACTCTGGCTGCGACGGCTTTTCGTGTTTGGGTCAGCGCTGGCGCTGACCGGGTTTGGCATCTACAGGATCAATCAGGTTTTTAACTCGTTAGGCGTGTCTACGCTTGGCGTGATTGTGCTGATTCTGTTCGCTATTCTCGGTTTCTGGATCGCGCTTTCCTTCACCTCAAGTCTTGGTGGGTTCGTCTCCCTGATCACACGCGGAGGCCTTGGGCTCGGCATTCATCGGGATGGTGCTCTTCCGGTGCTCAAAGCACGGACTGCCGTGCTGATGCCGACTTATAATGAAGATCCGGAACGCGTTCTGGGCGGCCTGAAGGCCATCTATGACAGCATTCTTGCCACCGGCCAGATTGATGCGTTCGACTTCTTCATTCTGTCTGATACGACCAATCCGGACGTATGGTTACAGGAAGAGCGTGCCTTCCTTGCCCTCCGTCGGGCCACTGGCGATGATCGGCGCATTTTCTATCGCCGCCGCCATCAGAATACAGATCGCAAGGCAGGCAATCTGGGCGACTGGGTGACACGCTTTGGTGACTCGTACCAGCAGATGCTCACCCTTGATGCTGATAGCGTGATGGACGGCAGCCTGATCGTGCGTGTCGTTTCCGCCATGGAGAACCATGAAGGCGTCGGGCTGATCCAGACCCTTCCGGTTATTGTGGGCGGCCGGACATTATTTGCCCGCATGCAGCAGTTCGCCGGCCGCGTATATGGCCCACTCATTGCCCATGGCATCGCTTGGTGGCATGGCTCGGAAGGAAATTACTGGGGCCATAACGCCGTTATCCGGACGCGGGCTTTCGCCGAACAAGCGGGCCTACCGCATCTGAAAGGCAGACCACCCTTCGGCGGCCATATTCTCAGCCATGACTTTGTCGAAGCAGCACTCATGCGACGCGGCGGCTGGGCCATTCACATGGTGCCTGGCCTGTTCGGGTCTTATGAGGAAAGCCCTCCGTCCCTAACGGATGTGGCCATCCGTGACCGACGCTGGTGTCAGGGCAATCTCCAGCACGCCAAGATTATTGGAACCAAAGGCCTGCACTGGGTCAGCCGTACACACATGCTGACGGGCATTGGTTCCTACATCATGTCTCCGCTTTGGCTGTTGTTCCTGCTGTTCGGGATCCTGATTTCCCTTCAGTCGCATTTCTATCATCCGGAATATTTCGGCACGAAGCCTACGCTTTATCCGCACTGGCCACGCGTCGATCCTGTGCAGGCAAAGTTTGTGTTCATCGGCACGATGGGCATTCTTCTGGCGCCAAAGTTCCTAGCGTTCATCGCCATGATGTTTGATCGCGCTGCCTTGCGCGGCTCCGGCGGTGCTATCAGGCTCTTCCTTTCCATCATTCTGGAAACCCTGATTGGTGGCCTGATTGCGCCGATTGCCATGCTGATCCAGACGTCTGGAGTTATCTCCATTCTGTTGGGCCGGGATTCTGGCTGGAATGCCCAGAACCGTGAAGACGGGCGGGTTTCACTCCGTGAAGTTGCACGTGGATACTGGGTTTATACAGTGTTCGGCCTTCTGCTGGCCGCAGCCGCATGGTCCGTTTCACACGCACTCTTTCTGTGGATGACACCGGTTCTGTTGGGGCTTGTGCTGGCTATTCCACTCGCGGCCGTTACAGCCAGTCGCGACGTTGGGCTGGGACTCCGTCGGGCTGGATTTCTGCTGATCGAGGAAGAAACGGCCCCCCCGCCTATTCTTCGTCTTGCAGAAGAGAACGAACGTCTGCGCACAGAAGCCCTGCACGCCCCTCATCAGCCGCCCAGCGAGGCATTCGCCCTTCTGCGGACGGATCGCATACTTCTAGACGCCCACCTTGGCGCACTTCCGCCAACCCGTAAGGCTGGCAGTGCGATTGATGCCAACCTGCTGGTTGGACTGGTCAAGCTGAAAGAGGCGCCCTCTATAAAGGCTGCCCTTTCCAAACTGACCCGACAGGAAAAGGCCTCAGTCCTCGGGGCGGCCGAAGGCGTCGCACTCGTCAAGAACCTGCCGGACTAACTCTCTCTGTGGCTGGCAAAGTATGCCAGCCACAGATTATTTGCTGTCAAACGCACTCCGGGCTGCTTCCACTTCAGACAGATTTTTCTCCGCCCAGATCCACACCCCACAAAACGCTGCGCCCAGACTTAGTCCCAGCGGTGTAAGACGATAGTCCACCCGTGGCGGAATAACCGGGTGAATCGTACGGGTCACCATCCCGTCCCGTTCCATTTGCCGGAGTGTCTGGGTCAGCATCTTCTGGCTGATACCCTCGACTTTTCGTGCCAACTGCGTGAAGCGCAATTCCTTGTGCTCTTCCAAAACCTCCAGAATGATCATCGTCCATTTGTCAGCAACGCGACCAATGAGCTCCGTCACCAATCGCTCAACGCGCGCATCGCACTCCGTAGGTGGCGTTGCTTCGGCCAAACGCTTGGCACGGCGTTCAGGCGAGGCTTCGTAGGGGTTATCCGTCATAGGGGTCACTCTCTTTTCGGTGCGTATAAATCTTTGAGGTGCCTTCTTTCGAATTGACGATAGCCCGCTAGATAGAGTGTTCCAATTCTCAATGGAGCAAATCCAATGAAACCGAGTGGCAACACAATCCTGATTACCGGTGGCGGCTCAGGCATAGGCCAGGCTCTTGCACAACGACTGCATGATGCTGGCAACACGGTTATCGTCGCCGGGCGTCGCCAAAATGCTTTGGATGAAACGATCGCCGGTCGGGCGAACATGCATGCACTGGTGCTGGATATTGAAAGCCCAGAGGGGATTGCCGATTTTACAGAACGGCTTCTGCGCGCATACCCGTCACTTAATGTTCTGATCAACAATGCCGGCATCATGCGATTTGAAGATTTGGCGCAGACGCATGACGTGGCGGACGCCGAAGCGACGATTACGACCAACCTCCTTGGGCCAATCCGCCTGATCAACAGCCTGACGGATCATCTGGTTAAGCAGCCGGATGCCGTCGTGATCAATGTGACATCCGGGTTGGCATTCGTGCCGCTGACGACAACACCCACCTATAACGCCACCAAAGCCGCGATCCATTCCTACACGATTGCCCTCCGAGAGGTTCTGAAAGGGAAAGTCGAGGTTATCGAACTTGCACCACCCGCAGTGCAGACAGGCCTCACGCCTGGCCAGGAAACGCGCCCCGGCTATCAGCCCCTGACGGACTTTACGGATGAAGTCATGGCGTTGCTGACGCAACAGCCCACGCCACCGGAAATTCTTGTCGAACGCGTGCGCTTTCTGCGCTTTGCAGAGGCCAATGGTCAGTTTGATGAAACACTGACCAAGCTCAATGCTTTTGCCGCGCAAGCCCGCAACGGTTAAGAGGCCAATACTCATAAAAAAAAGCCCCGGGGCAGTTGCTCCGGGGCTTTTCGCAGGACGAAAACTCAAAAGAATCAGTTGCCGAGGCTCTGAGCCTTTTTGAAGAGATCGCGGCAGACCAGAACCTGCTTGTCCTTCGGGAGCGTGGAGATGTCGAACGGCGTGTTGCTGCTCGTCTGGAGCAGACCGCGGCCACCCAGTGAGTAGTACTGGTCATTCTGGACATCAGAGCGCTTGGCAAGCTTGCGGGATGCCGAGCGCGGCCCTGTACCCAGCGAGAGCTTCTTATGAATACAATAGGACGTCAGGCCTGCCACGTTGCCAGCTTGGGCATTATCGATGGACGGCATGCCGTTCTCGCCAAGCGTGCCAGGTGTTGATGCAGTTGCAATACCGTTGAGATTACCGACGGCCTGCACATGATTTGGCGTAATCACGGCCTGAGTTCCCGGTGGAACAATCGGCTGTCCTGGCTGCGGTGCTGTCTGTGCAAAGGCAGCTCCGGAAACAGCGAGGCCAAGTGCGGCTACGGCGGCAAAATACTTATTGGTATTCATGGATGGAGTCTTTCCATGTTCGATATTATTACACAGCGGCTATTCAGAAATATAATCACCAGAGTAATACTCTGCTGGCTATCTCACGGCCGTTTTCTAGAAACACTTGAGAGCCGGCTTGGTTTCTTTTCGAATCATCTTTCCCGATTTTATAACGCCATGAGGCCCCGCATTCAGGCAGTCCATTAACGCTGGATTGAGTCCCCGGCATTTCTGCGCCAAGGTTTCGGATATGTCAGACGCGATGCAATCCCTCCCCGTTCCGCCGGCTCCAAAGCAGGAGCCCCTGTCAACAACGCAGCTTGGCCGGACCAGAACTGACTCCTACGCTTGGATGAAGGACGAGAACTGGCAGCAGGTTCTGCGGGATCCATCTGTCCTTCGCCAGGACATCACCGATCACCTCAAAGCAGAAAATGCTTACGCCGAAGCCGTGCTCTCTGACATGGAACCACTTCGCAAAGAGCTTCTGCAGGAAATGATCGGTCGTATTCCCCCTGCCGAAGAATCCATTCCCGTGCCTGATGGTCCTTGGGCCTATTACAGCCGCTTTGAAGATGGGGCTCAGCATCCTCTCCGGGCACGGCGCCCGCGCGACGGCGGAGAAGAGCAGATCCTTCTGGATGTGGACGCCCGCGCCAAACAGTTTGACTATTATGCGCTCGGCGGGACGGCCCACTCTGCAGATCATCGCTACTTCGTCTATTCCGAAGACGTGCAGGGCTCTGAAGTTTATCGCATTCAGGTCAAGGACCTGAAAACCGGAGAACTTTGCGCCGACGCGGTTGAGAGCACGACTGGAAGCTTTGCTCTTTCCCCTGACAGTGCGTGGCTGTTCTGGATCTTCAGGGATGACAATGGCCGCCCCTCGCGGATTTACCGCCGTCCTCTGACCGGCGGGGCGGATGTACTCGTCTTCGATGAAACCGATGCAGGCTTTTTCCTTAGCATCGGCACCAGCGCCTCACGCAAGTGGATCGTTATCGAACGCGGGGATCACGATACGAATGAGACGCTTCTGATTCCTGCTGCCGAGCCGACAGCAATGCCTGTTGTTGCGGCCCCCCTGGTCCGGGGAGAGCGCTATTCCTTCACGCACTGGAATGATCGTTTCATCATTCTCACCAACGCGGGCGGCGCTGTCGATTTCCAGTTCATGCAAACGCCCGATACGGCCACAGATCGGGAAAACTGGCGCCCGTTTGTCCCGTACCTGGAGGGGCACTACCTTCTGGCGGCTACGGCGTCGCGTGATTATCTGGCATGGGCAGAGCGAAAAGACGGAAACGTTTATATTCGCGTCGTAAAGGCAGGCGTAACAGGAGATGTTCGTGCGCAGGCCGCCACGATCGGAATGGACGAACCCGCATATGATCTGACCCTTCAGGGCATTCTGGAATATGACGGCTCTGTTCTGCGCTACGTCTATCAATCCCCGACAACGCCAGCGCACTGGTATGACTACAACCTGGCAACCGGCGAGCGAACCCTGAAGAAGGTTCGCGATGTCCCGTCTGGCCATGATCCAGCGCGGTATGAAACGCGGCGTCTGTTCGCGACGGCGGCGGATGGCGAGCAGGTTCCCGTCACCGTTCTGATGCGGAAAGGCCAGCCGCTGGATGGCTCTGCCCCCCTCCTGCTCTACGGATATGGCTCCTACGGCATTGCGATGGACGCAGGGTTCTCCACAACAGTCTTCAGTCTCGTTGACCGCGGATGGGTTTATGCCATCGCGCATATTCGTGGTGGGTCCGAGAAAGGCTGGAACTGGTTTCTTCAAGGACGTGGCAAAACCAAACCCAACACCTTCACGGACTTCATTGCTTCCGCAGAGTATCTGGCCAAAGAGGGCTATGGCTCAGCAGGGCGCATCGTTGCTCATGGGGGCTCAGCCGGGGGCCTACTGATGGGCGCTGTCGCCAACATGGCACCCGACCTCTTTGCCGGGATCGCCGCGCAGGTGCCGTTCGTGGACATGCTCAACACCATGTCTGACGTTTCCCTGCCGCTGACGCCGCCAGAATGGCCGGAATGGGGAAACCCACTCGAAGACGAAGAGGCCTACGATCTCATTGCCAGCTATTCCCCGTATGACAACATTCAGGCGCGCCCCTACCCGCCCATTCTTGCCATGGGAGGCCTTTCAGATCCACGAGTGACATATTGGGAACCTGCAAAATGGATTGCCAAGCTCCGTAAAGTGGCCTCAGGCGGCCCATTCCTGTGCCGCATCAACATGGATGCTGGCCATGGTGGATCATCCGGGCGCTTCAAGCGACTGGAAGAAGTTGCACTGGTGCAGGCTTTCGCCATCTGGGCAATGGATCGCGCGCCGCTGCGTTAAAGGGATGACAGTCTGGCCCACACCTACAGTGGGTCAGACATCACTCGGGTTTCGGCTTCCCGATCCGTCCGCCAAACATCCAGACCCCGGCAAACCGCGACAGTAAGATAGCTGCGTTACAGGCAGCCGTCGTCAGGCAGGCACCGGCGAGACCAAAATGCATGGTCAGGACATAGAGCGCGGGAAAATAGATCGCCATAATGGCCGTGCGGCTGGTCATCAGGAACTTCACATGCCCGACGACGATCAGCAGGGGCTCCAGCGGAATAACCAGCAGGCTGAAAACGGCTGCCATCAGCATGATGGAAATATAAAGCGATGTGTGATGCACATGAACATGCAGCATCAGACGGAAAATCTTTGAGCCAAAAAACGCAGACAGCACCAGAAGCAGCAGGGACAGTGCGGTCAGCACGCCAAACATTTTCCATGTAACGCGCTTGAGGCCTTTCCAGTCCTGCTTATCCCGCATCTTGACCAGCTCCGGGTAAAGCACCGGCGAGATGAGCTGGGCAGGCGTAACAATCCCGTCCGCAATCTGGCGACAAACGCGGAAAACAGCAGCTTCCGCCGGGCCAAGGCCGTTACCGACCAGAAGCGTTGCAACATGCCCGGAAATGTTACCGAGTGTCTGGTTTACGCTGGCTGCACGCGTAAACTGCCACATGCCGGGGATCTGCCAGCGCCAACTGCGATAGGCTTGGAAATAGCGGAATCGGAACTTCTTTCGCAGGATATCCATCGCGTAATAGAAGTAGAAACCGTAATCGATGATGATCGCGAGCGCCCACATCGCAAGGAAATATCCAAGCTTCAGATGCAGGGCATATCCGACCAGAACTCCCACCGTCTTTACGATCGCGGCACAGGTATCAATGATCGGGACAAGGTGAAATTTCCCCGCCATTCGCAGAATACCGTTGGCCCAGCCTGAATACATCAGTGGGCTCACGATCACGTATAGATCCGCCAGAAACCGGACATGTCTGGACCAGTGTGCCGTCACACCATAAATCTGCACGGCGACCAGCCCGAAAATAATGGACCCGGCCGCAGACATCGTATCCAGCCGGATACAGAAATGAACGACCTTCCGTAGCAGGTCTGTTTCGTTCTTGCTGAATGCGTCGCTGCCAAAGCGGATCAGCGTCTGCCAGGACTGCATCCGTGACAGAACGGATCCGGTCGAGGCCAGAGAATGGATGAGGATCAGCAATCCGAAGTCAGAGAGACCCAAAGCGCGCACGGTAAACGCGATATAGACAAAGCTGCACAGGGCATTGACCACACGGCCAAGGGTGAGAACACTGACATTTCGGAAAATGGATCTGAAAACAGAGCGCTCGGCGGACATGCGGGCTTTCTGACCACAAAGCCCCGGGAGTGTCCATGCCAGAACATGCATCCCTGCGTTTTGCCGCGTTCTTGACAGCGAGGACGCGAGGGCTATGAACAGGGCCCTATTCCGAGCCTCCGAAGTGTTTCAGAGGCACTTCATAACCGGGATGGCGCCCTTCCAGCAGACGGCGTTCCGGACAAGAGCAGCAGGCAGTCTGCTCCGGGCAGGACGCAAAAGACGCTCATGAAAATCGCCTTCATTTATATTGCCGAGCCTTATCAGTGCTATCACACCGCATCCGTTGCCAGTGCACTTGCGGCAATACCGGGATGTGACGTCACGGAATACTACAGCTTTCCAGAGACCATTGATCATCTGGTGCGCATCAGACGCGCCCTGAATGTTCCGCCGCTTCCGCTGCTGCCGTTTCCCCGATCCTGGAAAGCAAACATCCTGAAACGCGCACGGCGGCTGGATCAGGAGCGACTGGTCATTCTTCAGGAGAACGTTGAAGAGTTAAACCAGTACGATGTGGTCGTCGCAACGGAATATACCGCAGGTGTCTTGAAAGATATGGGGCTGAACGGCCCGAAACTTATCCTGCTGATGCATGGCGCCGGAGACCGTTACGTTAATGACGAGCATCTTGTTCGAGAGTTTGACCTAACGCTTGTGCCCGGTCCGAAAGTCGAGACTTACTTCCGGGACAAAGAGCTTCTCCAGAACGGTGCATCACGCATCGTGGGTTATCCCAAATTCGATGTATTCGAAGCCGTCCGTCGGGAAAATGCCGTTTCTTTCAGCAACGAACGTCCCTTCGCGCTCTATAATCCGCACTATCAGCGTGTCCTGACATCTGCCCCCACGTGTATGGACACCATCATCAAAGGCTTTAAGGCACAGAACGAGTACAATCTGGTTGTGGCCCCCCACATCAAGATGTTCCACAAAGGCTTCGGCATCCGGGAGCGTCTGCTTCAACGCCAGCAAAGCCCCGAGGTGCTCGTGGACACTGGCTCAAATGCCATGCTGGACATGACTTACACGTCTCAGGCGGCCCTTTATATTGGGGATGTCAGCAGTCAGGTTTATGAGTTTCTGGCCATCCCGCGCCCCTGTATTTTCCTGAATCCTCACAAGCTCCCATGGCGTGACGACCCGTATTTTTTACACTGGACACTCGGAGAGGTGGTCGATGACCCCGCAGACATTATGCCTGCGGTTGCAAGGGCGAAGGAACGCCATGCGTTCTATCGGCCAGTGCAGGAAAAACTGTTCCGGGAAACGTTTGGGGAGCCCTTGCTCGGGGCATCGCAGAGAGCGGCTGACGCGATCGTCAGTTTTATGAACAACGTCTGAAAATCCCTGAGGAAGACGGCTCTCCCTCAGGGTGATCATCTGATTATTGAGGAATCGGCGTGCACTGCGGTGTGACAGGCTCACCCGCCATCACAGCCTTCGTGAAAGCCGCAGAGTCCGGCAGGGACGCATTGACTGTCTGGGAGTGGTCCAGCCCTTTATACAAATGCGCCTGAACTGTTGATCCAGCGGCACAGGCTGCCTTGACCAAACCTTCCTGAAGCTGCGGCGGAACGTCCTGATCCGCGGTGCCCGTTCCAACAAAAAGTGGCTGGGCCAGTTTCAGGGTCGGGTACGTCATTGTTTTGAATGCAGGCGTCATGGCCTTCACAAACGTAGGCTGAAGCGCATTCGCAAGCGTCAGACCGTCTTTCTCCGCCATGTCTGACAGGCCCGTCAGGCAGGAGTCAGCCGCTGCCTTGAACGCCGGCATAGCCTTGGACGTAAAGGCGTCTTCGGGACGGAAGGTCGGATGCAGACCAGCATAGGACGAACCAATCAGCAGCGTGTAAGCCACCAACGGGCTATATCCCAATGACTTGCCAGCTTCCTGCAACAGGCCAGACAGTATTTCCGGCGTCATGTACGGGATGCCTGTCGCCACAGTCCCGCGCACATTGATATCGGGAGCGTAAGTCGGTGCAAACGCTGCAGAGGCAAAAGCTGCACCACCGCCCTGAGACTGCCCGACGATCATCACCTTGTTCTGGAGGCCCGGCACAGACTTCAGCGCCGCCCGTACAGAGTCCAGCACGCTGTAAGCTTCAGCCCGTGTATTCAGATAAGGGTGTACACCCGGTGTGCCCAGCCCCTGATAGTCCGTTGCGACGATGGCAAAACCGCGCTTCATCCATTCGGACAGGTAATGAGTATTGCGCTCGCTATAGGGGTTCAGAGACGGTGCGCAGCTGTCATCATTTCCAACCGTACCATGCGCCCAGGCGACAATCGGCCACCCGCCTGCAGGGGCTTCGCCAGCAGGAACAATGACTTCGGCAGTCACGGGGACAAGCCCCTTCCCCGTAACACCATCTGTGGAAAGATAGGTGATGCGCAGGGAACGAGCAGCATTCGGAAGGCTCAGGGTCTCTGCCAGCGGAGCAGAGTTCAGCAGAACACCCGGCTTCTGTGCGCTGTTCTGAGGTGCGGCATTCGCCTGCGCTGTGATGGCAGCCATACAAACGCCACCCATAACCAGACTGATCGTCTTACGGGAAAAAGATACGCGCACAATTCTTCCTTACCTGAAATGCTCTGTGGGCCTGACGAAGTAAGGTACGGGTTCTGACGGAAAAAGTTGTGTGAAAATCTTGTGCCAACCAAAATCGGGGCCTTTTCGCCCCGGATACTGGAATTTCGGTTATTTGTGACCAAAGAGATGACGAACATCATCACCGAAATGCTGAAACGCATCCTGCGTTGAACGATGACGACGATTTCCCGTCTCTGAAACGACCGTCACGGTTGCGGTCATGCCAGCGGCCAATGTGAGATCGGACGGGACCTTGTCGATTTTCACGCGCACAGGAATACGCTGTGCCAGACGCACCCATGTATAAACCGGATCAACTGTCGGCAGACCCTGCTCATTCACCAGTGCATTGTTACTGGCAATACCGCGCGTAATACTCTCGATATGTCCGAAAAGCGGGTCGTGGTAGCCCATCAGATCCATGCGAACGAGATCGCCTTCATCCAGATCATGAACCTTGGTCTCTTCGAAATAGCCGTCGATCCAGTATGAGTTGGTATCAATGACGTGCATGTTCACGACGCCAGCCGTTGCAAAGTCACCCGGTCGCATGATCAGGTTTGTGACAATACCATCAATGGAACTGCGGACTTTTGTACGGTCCAGATTAATCTCTGCCTGACGCAGGTCTGCCTGAGCAGAAGCGTATTGCGCTGCTGCCTGCTGCGACAGTGCAACGTACTGCTTCTTTTCTTCCTGTGAGACCGCCACACCGGGAATGGCCTTACGCCACTGGGCCTGAACTTCCTTGAACTCCATGTCTGCCTTGCGTTCGGCCACCTTGGCTTTGGCCGCATCCACCGCAACCTGGAAATCGAACGGGTCAATTTCGTACAGGACGTCTCCATGGTGAACCGGCTGATTGTCCAGCACATTCACATGCAGGATCTGCCCTGAAACACGTGGCGCGATATTGGCGACCTGAACACGCACCTGGCCATTCCGGGTCCAGGGAGAGGCCGTGTAGTAATCCCACAGGATAACCACCACGACGGCAGCCACCACAAGAATGGAGATCGTAATGGTCAGGCGGATCAGACGATGGGCACTGGATAGCACTTGAAACGGCCTTGTATCAGAGGATCAGGGTATAGAGCCCGAGCAGGCAGATAAGAATGCCGAACTGGGCAAGCGGCGGATCCCAGACGAAACGCCACAGATCAAGCCAGCCCATGAGCCAGCGGAGAATGGCCAGCGTCAGAAGTGACAACGCCAGATTGACGACGAACGCGGACACAAGCAAACCGCCAAGGTCTACGACCTGTCTCATCACCATCGTTTGCGTCCTATTCCATAATGATGAACGGCTGTCCGATTTCGCAGAAGCATGACGCGCACGGACTCCAGCCCACCAACACAGTTGAGGATCAGAATTTCCTCACTGGGGGCGCCCAGACGCAGACGGTCAAGGAAGGCCTGCGTCATATCTGCCAGCTCACTCTCAAGCAGCGCCAGACTATCCTGTGCGAGCGCTTTACGCGCAGGCCTCACAAGGTGCCTGAGAGACGGCATCCGCGCCGCCTGATCGAGGTACAGACGCACACGGGCAATCGTGCTGGACAGATCCTCCAGCGCGACAAGGCGCTCAAAGACGTGCTCTGAGGCCGTACCGCGCTTCGGGAGACGCTTTGTCCACAACAGGAGCTGGCTCAGACGATCATATTTCCGGCTGAGCAACGCGGGGCCCATAGCCTCACCATGACCGCTCAGCTGTGATTCCAGATCCGAAGAAATGGTCACGGCAATGCGGAACCGATGGCGGCGCGCAGTTGGGGGCCACAGCAGAACCAGAAGGATGAATGAAAGAACCGCTGACAGGAAATAGAACGTGTTGCGTTCGAGGAAAGCGCCTGGGTCGTAACTGTGGTGGTTACCCAAGCCCACGAAAACGAGAAAGAACGCACCATAGTGAAAGCCCACAGCGGTTGTTTTCGGATTCATCAGAAGCAGGCAGGCAATAACGGTCTGGGGAAGCAGAACAAAAGCCAGCCCCTGAAGCGTATAGACGTGGGGTAAGACCCAGAAAGACAGAAACCCGGCCGCAAGGATTCCCAAAGGCGTCCCGATCATCGCGCCCTTACCGAACACGGCCGTGTCTAGTGACGAAGATGCAAGGACAAGAACGAGTGCGCTCTGGGAAAGGGCCGTAGCAGAAGCTGGCTGGCCCGTTCCTACACAGAATGCTGCTATAAAACTGAAACCAAGCAGCACACGCATGCTGTTGATGAACGCTGTAATATAGTCTGGATTATTTGAAAGCGTCGCCAGTTTCAGCGCCTCGCCTGCCGGTGTCGCCTTCATGAGTGTACTGATACCCGTGCGAATATGCAGCCGGTTACTCAGAAGAGTCGCAGCACGCTCCAGAAACCAGGCATCCCGAGGTGTCGGGAAATACTCCGGATCTTCCCGTCGGATGTTGGACAGGATGGTGCCCATCGTTTCCTGACGGTTCGTGCCATCCTCAACACGCTCGTGCCACTGGCGCACGTAGCGGACCAGAATGTCCGTTACCCCACCTTCACTCAGCAACGTAGAAATCGCACGGCTACAGGTGAGAACCGTCAACATACCGATGATGCTGAGTTTGGCTCCTGCCATCCGCAGGCGGCTACGATCCAGCTCCGTCCGGGCGTAAGAAATCTGCGTCATCAGAGACAGGATTTCGGAAGCCAGCGCAGTAGTGCCCTGCGCGGAGGGGGATGGCTCTCCCATGATGGCGGAGTGGCTCAGGCCACGGATTCTCTGCCCCAGATTCTGGAGCCCCTTGGCGAGATTGCGCCAGGCCTGTGGTGAGCCAGAGAGCAGATTGACAACCGCAATGGATGCAACGCCTATAGCGACCGTTGAGGCACGCGCCACACTGACATGATAGATGTTCTGGGGCGCATCGATACTGGCAACAGCAACAAGCGCCACCATGTAGCCAGCCAAAAGGGCACCATAAGCCCGGAAGTCGCGCTCCAGCGTCCCCACGAAGGCACAACCAGCCATCCAGAGAGCGACGCCTCCCAGAAAGAGGCCACGATCCTGGCTGAACATGGAAATCAGAAGGATAGAAACGCCGACACCCAGCAGGGTGCCGAGAAAGCGATAAAATGCCTTGGAAAGGGCCTGCCCTCTCAGGGGCTGGGCAAGAATCATGACAGTCACGCCAGCGCCGGCCGGTGTATCAACCTGAGCCCAGAACGCCGTGGCCAAAGCCAGCACGAGCGCAATCCAGGTTCGGAGGCTGAACTGGATCCATCCCGGGCGAAAGACCGACTGTAACGTGGCGGTCAAGACAGATTATCCCTGCCAGGCAAACGGGTCATTCCGGCGCAGCTTACAGTTCCAGTCATCAACTCAGACTGAAAACCCTACTCCTCACTTTAGAAGAAGGTTAGCCCTGTATTGCCTCTGACATGATTTGACGGATTTTATCGCCTGAACGTGATGTACCGAATCCTCAGTCGTCTTCATGGGGCAAAGCATGACACGCTGCGTCGAGCTTCGGATTACTTTCCGCTGACTCCCTGCACAGCGTCCGTGCATCCGCACCACAGATCGTTGTCACGTCTTCCATGGTGGACGATGTCACGTCCCGCGCCACCTCAACGTCCTGATTGTTTTCATGGCCCTCTTCCTTGCTCAGCTGGTCCTGCGCAGCATGCATTTCCTTGAGGGCGTTGATGCAGGCATCCGTGGCAGAATCGGGGTGAGTCTGCAGAACCTTGAGGACCTGATTGACCCCGATGCCCAAAGCATTGATCGATGGGTCGTCATCATTGGTTTTGGCCCCTCCATCCTCGGCGTGAGCCAGGGATGGAAAGGCGAGCGGGACGGCCAGAAGGAGGGAGGCCACAAAGCGACGCTTGATCATGACGGCATGATTAGGGGAAAATAATCTCCGGACAAGCCTCATGGCATGATAGTCACACACCGTTGCAGAACGCATTCTGGCAGCTTTTCCGCGCTGCGGGACGCTGTTGACCTTGACTCCTTAAGGGACGGTCGTTAAGCGAGGCCATCCTTTTGCGGGCGTTTCGGCCCGCTATCCGGTCCATTGTGGGCCATACAGTCGAGAGCCTGGAAACATCATGAAGATCCGCAACAGCCTGAAGTCCGCAAAGGTCCGCGACAAGGACTGCCGCGTTGTCCGCCGTCGTGGACGCGTTTACATCATCAACAAGAAGAACCCGCGCATGAAGGCACGTCAGGGCTAATAGCTTTGATCCGCCGGATATCAAACAGACGGCGCTGGCTGATGGCTGGCGCCGTTCTGCTTTGTGCACCGGCCATTTCCTCTGCCACACCACCGACCCCTGCCCCGTCCCAAACGTCCGGACCGGCCAGCGCTCCTCCCCCTGCAAAAAACGATTCCAGCAAGACACATCCACACCACAAGACCGTTCAGGAACGTCTTGTTGAGGCGGAAAAGGCTCTCGCTCTCGCTGGAAATGAAAAAATTGCACGTCAGCTTGCTGACCAGGCTGAAAGCCTGCGCAGCCGCAGCCTGACAGGCGCTGTACGGATGCTCCTATCCGATTCGCAGGACGCACTCGGCAAACACGATTTCCAGAACGCGGAAGACGACCTCACCTCTGCCATCACCATCCAGCCTGAGCAATCCATTCTCCGCCGTTATCGTGCTGCCGTGCGCCTTGCCGCAGGCGACAACAATGGTGCGATTTCCGATCTCGGGGTGGTTATTCAGGCAGACCCCGGTGACGCAACGGCATGGGGAATGCTGGCGGATGCAGAGCGGGAAAGGCACGAGCCAGACGCTGCCCTTCGTGCTTACAAACAGATGATGCAGCTTGATCCGCATGCTCCTGATGCAGACAAGCAACTCAAAATCCTTCAGACAGAGAAAGACGGACAGGAAGACTGACGAACACAACCTCTTGTATTCGTCAGCGTTCATTCCCTGATTCACTCTATTCAGGAGGACCTTCATGAAAACCAAAACAGTTCCCACCGATCAGGCTCCCGCAAAACAGGGTTGCTGCAGCAAAGTCAAAGCCTGCTGCAAGCATGCTGGTCGCGCCCGCGAAATCAGTCTGGCAGTCATGACGGGCATGGCCACGATCGGCCCCAAGCGTTTCCGCCCCTATTTCCAACAGGCACTCGCCGTGATTTCCGTCGTGGCAGCAACCATCCAGTTCTTCCGCAACCGGAAGGCCTGAGTTTGGTTTGGCCAGACACCTTTTCAGGTTGCTGGCCAGATCACCTTTCCCCGTTCCTCGCAGCCCTTAGAGGAACGAAATTGGATCAATATCAATATCGATCCGGGCACTGCCAGTCGGCTTGATATCCTTCAGCCAGTCTCGCAGAATCGGCTGCACGGCGATGCCACGCATTGTTCGCAGCAACAGTCGCCGACGGTGTCGCCCTCTCAGCACAGCCAAGGGCGCGGGGGCTGGGCCAAGAACCTGCACCCCTTCCCGTTCCGGCGCCGCAAACGCAATTTCTTTTGCCAGCGCATCTGCCGCATCTGCCGTCGCAGCACTGATGATCAGCGCCGCCAGACGGCCGTATGGCGGCCAGAAAGAAGGGCGTCTCTGCTCAGCTTCCTGCTCCATGAAGGTCTGGAAATCATTGGAAACAAGCGCCGTCATGACAGGGTGCTCACCCACGTAGCTCTGAAGCAGGACACGGCCAGGACGCTCAGCACGCCCTGCACGACCCGCGACCTGATGTAGAAGCTGAACCGTGCGTTCCGCTGCCCGTAGATCGCCGCCACCTAACCCCAGATCCGCATCCACGACACCGACGAGCGTCAGCTTCGGGAAATGCCAGCCTTTGGCGACAATCTGTGTTCCGATGATAAGATTGACCTCGCCATCCGTGATCTTCCGTACGGCTTCCGCCGTAGCCGCCGGGGAGCCCAGCGTATCCGAAGACATGACCAGGATCTTCGCTTCAGGAAAACGTAGCTTTGCCTCTTCCGTAATACGCTCAATCCCCGGCCCAATGGGTACGAGTGAGTGTTCGGCGTGGCATTGCGGGCAGTCTGACGGAATACTCTCGGTGTGACCGCAATGATGGCATGTCAGGATGCCACGCGCGCGATGTTCCACCAGCCAGGTGGAGCAGTTGGGGCACTGCATCCGGTGCCCGCAGGCACGACAGAGCGTCAGCGGTGCATAGCCACGGCGATTGAGGAACAGCATTGCCTGCTCCTCGTTCTTAAGGGTCTCATCAATGGCATTGCAGAGCACCGGGGATAAAAAGAGCCCACGCTCTGGCGGATCAGCCCGCATATCGACCAGAGAGACGTCTGGCATCGTCGCGCCACCATGGCGGGCCGTCAGAAGCTCATGATGGTACCGGCCGCTTTCCACATTCGCCAGCGTCTCCAGTGACGGCGTGGCAGACACGAGAATGGCAGGAGCGTTCGCCAGACGGGCGCGAACCACAGCCATGTCCCGCCCATGATACATGACGCCTTCTTCCTGCTTGAAGGCGCTCTCATGCTCCTCGTCCACCACGACGAGTCCAAGATCTTCAAACGGCAGGAAGAGCGCTGATCGCGCGCCCACAACGACACGGGCCGTCCCGTCCGCTACAGCGCGCCATGTTTCGCGTCGACGCTTGGTTCCGAGGTCGGAGTGCCATACGGCTGGGTCTGCACCGAAACGACGGATAAACCGATCCGTCCACTGAGCTGACAGAGCAATTTCCGGCAACAGGACCAGAACCTGTTTCCCTTGGGCCAGACAGGCCGCGACAGCCTCGAAATAGACTTCGGTCTTTCCCGATCCTGTCACACCCTCCAGCAGAGTGACGTCAAAACGCTGCTCTTTCACCGGGCGGCACAGCTGCTCGGCAACGTCTGCCTGCTCTTCAGAAAGCTGCGGTGCGCCGTGAGTTGGGTCCGGCGTTGCAAAAGGAGCCGCGACAGAGATGACGGCTTCCCGAAGGAGCCCCGCAGTCGCAAGCCCTCGGATCACGGCGGAACTGGCACCGCTGGCCGCCGCAAGATCAGATGTCGTCATCGGTGCATCGGAAGCCGCATTGAGGACAGAACGACGGGCCGGAGTGATGCGCAGGCCTTCTTCCGGTTGTTCCGTTCTGACCCAACCCAACGCAGGCTTTGGTGCGTCCTTCAGGTGAATGCGGGTTGCCATCGCCAGCACCAGACCAGGCGGCGTCAGGGTATATGCAGCAACCCAATCAATAAACCGCCGCAGACTGCCCGGCAGAGGGCGTACGTCCAGCTTTTCGACAACTGGACGCAAACGGGACAGCGGAACCTCGCGCCCCGGAGCCGTCGCGAAATCAGCAGGGACTGTGCTGGTCGTATCCCAGACACATCCGACCGTCTCCCGCTTTCCCAAAGGAATTGACACCAGATCGCCCGGCTGAAGCGCCATGGGTGCCAGATAGTCTAACGGACCCGGAAAAGGCAGCGGAACGAGCACCGAGACACGCGTTCCGGTGGGGGGTGGCTTTCGCCAGAGGTCAGGCTTGGGTAGGCTGCTGGATGCCATGCCTGTGTCTAACCTCCCTGAGCCCCAAATGCCATGATGGCCCATGACGCATTACGCGACTGGACCGAATGGCTGACCCATGAACGACGCTCCAGCCTGCGAACGGTTGAGGCCTACCGCCATGATATCGTTATGGCCCTCTCCTTCTTTGAGCAGCATCTGGGGGGCGAGGTTGATCTGACTGCTCTGGCAAAGCTCTCCCTTGCTGATCTCCGGGCGTGGCTGGCTCATGAAACAGCCCGCAGCGAAAAACCCACACGTCGCGCCACGAATGCCGATGCGCGCGCTCGTTCCAGAGCACGACATGTTTCGGCCCTGCGATCGTTCTTTCGCTATCTGGCCATGCGCCATGATGTCTCGAATCCTGCCCCGGGGCTCCTCGCGACCCCTCGACTGAAAAAGCGCCTTCCACGTCCTCTTGGGCAAGAACAGGCCCTGGCCGCGCCGGAAGGGATTTCCGACGATGCTTTTACGAGCGCTGCTGCCATCCGGGACAAGGCACTCTTTACGCTTCTGTATGGTACCGGCTTGCGGATTGGTGAAGCATTGGCTCTTGATGTGCGGGACCTGACCAACGCTGGGGAGAACATGCTGCGTGTGGTGGGCAAAGGGGGGAAGGAACGTCTGGTTCCACTGCTTCCGGCTGTCCGTGACGCGTTGGAGTTATGGAAAGGCGTTCACCCTTCTCCGGCCCCGGACGCTCCGCTGTTCTGCGGTGTGCGGGGAGGCCGCCTGAATCCCGGTGTCGCCCAGCGGGCCATGCGCGAATGGCGCAAAGGCGAAGGCCTGCCCGATTCCGCCACACCACATGCTCTTCGCCACTCTTTTGCGACCCATTTGATGGAAGGTGGCGCTGATCTGCGTGCCATTCAGGAACTCATGGGCCATGCCAGTCTTTCCACCACCCAGGCTTATACTCTGGCAGACGAAAAGCACCTGCTGGACGTTTGGCGCAAGGCACACCCACGGGCGGAGCAGGAATGAAAAGACTGACATGGGGCATTCTGGCTGCTCTTATGGCTCTGACCGGAAAGGCTGAAGCAGTGCCATGCCACACGGTACAAGCGGCCGTTCTGCCGCTGCGCGATGATGGTGGATATCTGAGCATTCCTGCCCAGATCAACGGTCATGCGGTCTCCATGATCGTAGACACAGGCTCACAGGGTAGCCTGATGACACCGCAGGGCGTTGCAGCGCTTCATCTACCTCAGGACCCTGACCGTCACACCGTTATGCAAGGACCCAACGGAACACCTCGTCTTGTGGCCAATGTCCGTATTGCCGATCTGCAACTGGGCCACCTTTCTCTGGGCGCGGGGTCCATGCCCATAGGCTCTCTTCCCGGTTCCCCGATGATTCATCCGCCTATTCTGGGGCTTCTCGGGGCAGATGTTCTGGATGGGTATGATCTGGAATTTGACGTTCCCCATCAGAAGCTCATTTTCTGGAAAGTTTCCTCAAACAGCTCGTCCTGCCAGCTTCAGCCCACATGGAAAGGCCAGTGGAATACGGTTCCGGCCCGACAGGTTGACGGGCGCCTGATGGTAACCTTCACGCTTGATGGGACGCGCGGAACAGCACTTCTCGATAGCGGTGCGCGCTCCCATATTGTCAGCACCGACTTCGCCTATCGCCTCGGTCTCACGGATGAGCTGCTCGCGCTCGACCCTGGCGGTATTACTGCCGGTGTGGACCTGCATGAACGCCGATACCACTGGCATCGCTTCAAGCGCTTTTCCATGGGGGGGACGGTCTGGGTTGATCCCGTTCTGACTGTCGCCCCGGTTCATGATCAGGCTGACATGCTGCTGGGCTCAGACTGGTTCGCCAAACACGACATCTGGCTCTCTTACGCCACAAACCAGATTTTCGTTCGTTAAGGAGTTGGGAGCGTACAGAACGTCCCGGCTTTCATCCGTTCCTTGCGAGCAGGCGTGAAAGCCCACCAGTTCAGGGCTTCTCCCGTTTTCGCCTGATGGATGGTGGCTGCAAACACGTCATGCACACAGGGATCATGGCGTTGCTGCGTTAGGTGACAGAGCTTCAGATAAAGATCGTCCGGCTCACAGGATGCCAGTTGCGCAGTTGAGGTAATCCCCAATATGGCAAAATCTGCGAGTGCTGCTTTGCCAACATTCTTCAGCATTGTGAGATCACTCATGCCTGCGCGCCCTTTATTTGAGGCAACCATTGTAGCGAGCGGCACTTTAAAGTCCTAGCAACAAAAGGACATTATTCATGGCGACGCAGGGACTATCACGTTTCACTGGCCGCAAGGTTCTCGTGACGGGGGCGGCATCGGGTATTGGTCACGCGACAGCCCTTCGTTTCCTTGACGAAGGCGCGCATGTCATTCTTGTGGACCGGGATCAGGAAAAGCTCGACGAGGTCATGAAGAGCCTCGACCCGAACAAAGCTACGGCCTCTCTGACAGACATTTCCAAACCCGACGAAGTTCAGAAACTGCTGGACCTCACCAAACAGACGTTTGGCACACTGGATGTGCTGGTGAACAACGCCGGTGTCACCACAATCGGCACGGTTCTGGACGGCGATCTGGACGCCTGGCAGACCGTGTGTGCCACAACCCTGACCGGAACCCTGAATGTCAGCCGCACCTTTCTGCCCTTGCTGATCCAGAGCAAAGGCAACATCGTCAACACGGCCTCCGTCTCTGGAATGAGGGGAGACTGGAACACGGCCTATTACGATGTTGCCAAAGGCGGCGTTGTGAACCTGACGCGTGTTCTGGCGATGGATCACGGAAAGGACGGCGTTCGCGTCAATGCCATCTGCCCGTCGGTCACACGCACTGCCATGACGGCGGATGCCCTTAAAGATCCAGCTTTCGTCAAAAGCGTCGAAGGCCGCGTTCCGTTGCGGCGTCTGGGAGAGCCGGAAGATATGGCCGCAGCAATCACATTCCTGGCCAGTGAGGATGCGGCTTACATTACCGGACTGATTATGCCTGTTGATGGCGGCGTGACCGCATCAAACGGGCAGCCACCCTTCCCTATGAGCTAACCTGCAGAACATTACTGCACGTCTCCGCGCCGGTCGCGCACGGAGACGTTTCCTGAATGTGTGGCGAAGAAATGCAGCCCCTGCCCTTTGGAAAGAGGGCGCATATGGGCCGGGATGGCGAAATACATCCGGTTGTTTTCCAGACTCCAGATGATGATTTTGTCCGTAAAGAACGGAAGTCCCAGACTTCCAATTTCTACTTCATCCTGAAAGACAACTTTTTCATTTTCTATCGGCGCGCCGCCCATAAAAAGGTTTTTGACAAGCGCGCCCTGCCCCACACTCAGAAAATCATCATAGTGAGTAAATTTCTTCTGATCCCCCAGACCTTCCAGGTTTTCCTTTAGTGATGAAATCCAGAAAGACGGAAATGTCGTGTATGTCAGATCAGGATCAAGGCTGACGCGCTTCTTCTTTTCGCCAACCCGAATATGAACTGTGAAGTCATCTTCCATGTCCACGGAATGACTGTCATTTCCCAGGAATGTTTTAAACGCCAGCTTGCAGGCTTTCGTATCTTTGACATCAAGATACGCGAATTGTCTTTCCGGAATATCTATCAGAACTGCCAGGCGGGATAACGCCGCGCGTCCGAGCACACCCACAATCGGTCGCCCGTCAACCACCTGCGTACTGGCCTTCGCGAGCAAGACAACGTCTACATCTTTCAGCGGAATATCATCCAGAACCAGTTCATTAATTTTGGAATGAAAGGCGCTTTCCTTATAGGTGCCGTTAATGACGACTTTGGCGTCATCATAGCCCTTGGGAAACTGTATTCCTTCAGAATTCCGGACGTAAATGTAATCGAAGGCCGGGCTGACATACATCGCAGCGGGTTTGCCGTTGATTTTCACTGGTATCAGCGGCGCATCTCCCTCCCCACCCAGTAATGGGAGAATAACTGGTGCAGTGACACAGTCCGCCTGCTCTTCCGCAGACGCAGGCGGCATCAGTCCCGGGATGATCGTAAGAGCTACCAGCCCAATAAAGAGAAAGCCTCTATTGATCACTGATCGTGACTTTCCGAACGCGACCAGAACATGACACCTCATGATGACACCAACGCCTGACCATTTTCCTTACACCGAAACTCTCCAACAGCATTCTCAATCCTGAATGACCGGCATAAAAAAACCTCCATCCCGGTAAAGGAACGGAGGTTTCTGACACCCACTGGAGCGTAAGGAGTTATTCGCCTTTGAGGCGGCTGTTGCACTGGGACCAATACCCGCCACCCTTCTGGATCCACTTCAGGCTGCCATTGCCGCCGTTCGCCTTGTTCGCATTGTACTGGGCAACACAGGTCTTCATGCGAGCCTTGCCAGCGGACAGGCTGGAGAACTGGGACGACACAGCCGTTGGGAATACAACGTTTCCAGACGTGACCGGAGCACTCTTGGATGCAATCGGTGCCTTCGTGCCTGCAACAGACGAATCAGGCGGGTTCGCCTTACCCGTCGTGACAGGTGCCGTCGTTGTTGGTGCTGTCGCAGCCGTTGCCGGGGCAGCAGTTGTCGCGGGCGCGGCTTCAGCCGTTTCGCTACCACAGCTTGCAGCCTTGAAGGCCTTGTAGCTCTGCCCGTTCAGGGTGCCGCCCTTCTTGGCGGACTGGAATGCAGCATGGCATTCCTTGGCCGTCATCGCGTGTGCAGGAACCGAGGCAAGACCGGCAGCCAGAACAGCGGCCAGTGAGAGGCGGGACAACATACGGCTGGAAACCATGAAAAATATCCTTGTCTGTCAACCGGGAAGTCGCAGCCTCCCGGTTCAGAAACGCCGGTGACTACGATCAGTTGATGCGTTCACCATGCATGGTCGTATCGAGGCCTTCAAGTTCCTCTTCTGCAGAAACACGCAGACCCATGACACGATCCAGAACCTTCAGGATCACGAATGTCATGATGACGCACCAGACAATCGTCACGCAGACAGCTTCTGCCTGAGCCAGAAGCTGTGAAAGGCTTCCAACCGTACCAGCCGGATTGGCGTCCGTCGCAGAGAGCGGCCCATAGGCCAGAACGCCTGTCAGCAGAGCCCCAATAATACCACCCGTACCGTGAACACCGAACGCATCGAGGCTGTCATCATAGCCGAGAGCGTGCTTGAGCCACGTTGCACTCCAGAAGCAGACTGCACCAGCAATCATACCAATCACCACAGCGCCGCCCGGCAGGACAAAGCCCGCAGCTGGCGTGATGGCGACCAGGCCGGCGACCACGCCGGAAATAATGCCAAGTGCCGTCGGCTTACCCGTCCGTGCCCATTCAACAGCCATCCATGCGACACCACCGGCGGCGGCAGCAAGCTGCGTTGTCAGCATGGCCATGCCTGCACGACCGTTAGCGCCCAGCGCGGAGCCTGCGTTGAAGCCAAACCAGCCGACCCAAAGCAGGGACGCACCGATAATGGCATATGTCAGGTTAAACGGAGACATGTCATCCGTTCCGATGCCCCGGCGCTTGCCAAGAACATACGCACAGACAAGGCCAGCCACACCGGAGTTGATGTGCACCACCGTGCCGCCGGCAAAGTCCACAGCGCCCAGGCCCGCGACCCAGCCCGTTGGGCTCCAGACCCAATGAGCAACAGGCGCATAGACCAGCAGCAGCCAGAAGATTGTGAAGACGCACATGGAAGAGAACTTCATGCGTTCCGCGTAGGCCCCTGTAATCAGGGCTGGCGTGATGACGGCGAACGTCATCTGGAACATCATGTAAACGCTTTCCGGGATCGTCATCGGAACGGCGGCTGCGGTTCCTGCCCCAAGCGTGAAAGCGGAATCAACGCCGTTATGGAAGTTTGCTGCCACACCGTTCAGCAAAGCGCGGGACAGATCACCAATCCACGGCGTGCCATTCGAGAAGGCCAGGCTGTAACCTGCAACCATCCAGACAAGGCTGGCGATACAACAGATGGCAAAAGACTGAATCAGGGTCGCGAGAACGTTCTTCTTGCGAACCATGCCGCCGTAGAACAACGCAAGACCAGGCACTGTCATCATCAGAACGAGTGCCGTGCTGATCAGCATCCAGGCCGTATCGCCTGTATCAATGGCCGCAGGCGCATCAGCAGCCATCGCGGATACTGGCAGAAGTGCGCCAGCAGCCATGACCGAAAGACCGGAACGTCTCATCACAGAGCGCCCTCCCCGGTCTCTCCCGTGCGGATGCGAATGAGCTGGTCGAGATTGGAGACCATGATCTTGCCGTCCCCGATCTTGCCGGTACGCGCTGCCGTCATGATTGCTTCAATAACATCTTCCACAACGGAATCCGCCACTGCGATCTCAATCTTGAGCTTCGGAAGAAAACTGACGTGATACTCGGCGCCGCGGTAGATTTCCGTCTGGCCTTTCTGACGGCCAAAACCTTTGACTTCCGTCACGGTCAGACCTTGCACGCCCAGTGGCGTCAGCGCCTCCCGGACATCGTCAAGCTTGAAGGGTTTGATAATTGCGGTGACGAGCTTCACGAACGGCATATCCTCGTTGGGAATCAGAAGACTGGTGGCCAGTATGGCCCAGATTGTACCAGTTCAACAACAATATACGAAACAGCCCGGAGGCACCGGAAAACCGGCACCTCCGGGCATTTCTGCTCCGTCTGGGTCTTGAAGGACAATCAGAACGTGGCGTTGATACGGCCGTAATAATAACCGCCAGCAATGCCAATACCGGAAGAGTCCGTGTCGTAAGCATTCGCCCCGAGGTAGTTCAGATACTTGGTCAGACGACGCGGACGCTGGTTGAAGATGTTATTGGCGCCCACGGCGAAGTGCCACATGTGGTTGAGACGGTACCCAACCTCAAGATCCGTCAGCCAGACCGGCGTATTCTTGAACTGTCCCCAGCAGACGTTGGAATACTGAAGGCTCTGCCCCTTGCAGGTCAGGCTGGCAGGCGTCTGATCCTGATAGGTCAGCATGGACGTGGTCTCGCCGTAACGCGTCTGACGGAGGTTCACATCCCACTTACCAATGGTCCAGTACGCGTTCAGGATGATCTTGCTACGCGGAGAGGTGGACGTCAGATACGCGATGCTCTGCTCATTAAGATACGAATTGCCCTGAGAGTTCGTGTTGATGTGGCTGACACGGGTCCGGTTGAGGTTGAGAGCCATGGTCAGGTCCAGATTGCCATACTGATGCATGTGCAGCAGATAGTCAGACTGAATATCGAGACCCTGGGTCCGGGTGCTGCCAACGTTGGCAAAGTAATTGGCAGACACGTCAGACGTATCAATACCCACTGGTAGGGTCGCACCCGTCATTCCAATTGCCGAGATTGCAGAGGGACCATAAACAGAACCGGCGCCGGAAATCCGATCACGAATGTTGATCTGATAGACGTCCGCCGAGAGATGCCAGCCATCAACAGGCTCAAGAATAATACCACCCTCAGCACTCGTGGAGCGCTCAGGCTTCAGATGCTGCGCGCCAAGGCTCTTGCCAGCCGCACCGGACGTGGACAGCAGACCGGATGCACCCGTCGGCGACACATTCAAAGAGCTGAAATTTTCTTCCGGCAGGGTCGGAGCACGGAAACCATTGCTGATTGTAGCGCGAACGGCAATGCGCTTGGTGATGTCGTACCGTGTGGAAACCTTGCCATTCTCGGTATTGCCAACGTCCGTGTAGTGCTCAAAACGGCCTGCAAAATCGAGATCCCAGTGCTTCAGCGGATGGAAGTCACCATCAAGATAGGCAGCCCAGACGTCACGGCTCCACTTACCGGCGTTCTCTGGCATCAGGCCCGCATAACCCTGCGTTCCACCGTCAGCATAAGATCCAACTTCGCCCGGCCAGATCTGGTAGGTTTCAAGACGATGCTCGCCACCGAAGGCCACCGTGACCGGTACAAGATCAGCGATCTTTAACTGCCGGCGAAAATCCAGATTGTTGGTCCACTGGGACAGGCGATACGTTTCGGCACGAACCGTTGTTGGAGACGTTCCCGTAGCTGCAATCAGATTCGGGTTGGCGGTGTTTTTGTTGCCGACATCGTCTTCATCCGCACCATACGTGGAGCTGAGGTCCCAGGAGAAACCGAAGAAATTGTCCCCCTTCAGACCCAGGGTCGCGGCATAATCGTTCTCTTCAATGGTTTCGAGCGGAGAGAAACCATAAGGATACAGCGTCGGGGCAACAGACGGCATACGATAGTTTTCGTAAGCCTCGGAATGACGGTGAGCATAGGTGATGAGGCCATAGCCAGTCACACCTTCCGTCAGCGTCTTGCCAAACTCGATGCTGAGATTTTCGCGGGTTTCTTCTGGTGTGCTCAGGATCTTGTTGGAATCGTGCGGGACATTATAGCCCTTGTATTCAGAATTCCCCGGAACAGTTCGCACGTCCGTCGTGTTCGGGACCATGTGATCGGTGTGGTACATCTGTCCGCTGATGTGGACATATCCGTCACCCAGGAAGCCGAAGCCACCATCCGCGCCAAGCTGATACTGCCAGCCATCGCCGTTATAGGCGTTTGCACCCGTCTGCGCGGTCATGTTCAGGCCATGCGGCGTCTTTTTAAGAATGATGTTCACAACGCCTGCAATGGCGTCTGAGCCATACATGGCGGCCGCGCCATCGCGCAGAATTTCGATATGATCGATTGCAGAAGCCGGGATCATGTTCAGATCGACCGGCGTTGAGCCCTGCTGCGGACCGGCATCGGCGTAGATGTTGGCTGTCGTATGACGGCGCTTTCCATCCACGAGAACCAGAACTTCGTTCGGGTTCAAACCACGCATACGGATCGAGGACGTCAGCGCACCGGCATCACTCCCCATAGCGTTCACTGTGATCGACGGGTCCGTGCGGACGATAGCGTCCGCAAGGTTCATCTGACCGGAACGACGCAACGTGGCAGCGGTGAGAACGCTGATCGGGCTCGTGGAATCACGGGCGCGGCGGTTAAACGCATGCGTTCCCGTCACGATCATCTGTTCATTGCTGTTGCTATCAACCGCATGTGGGCGACGCGGCGTGGCGGCAGCCTGGCGGACGACTGTTTTCTTCCCTGTGGTCTTGGCCGTCACCTTTGCAGGCGCCGTGGCCTTGGTCGTTTTATGCACGGCAGCAGAGGCCTGATGTGCTGGGTGCAAAACCGTAACGATTGTAGTAGCGAGAAGAAGTGACTTGAGGCGCATTCAGGCAGTCCTAATCAGATCCGGTGTTCGGTTCAGATTAGAAACGTTTTAAAATGTGTCTACGATTATTCCTTTGTCAGAATGTATCACAGGATTTCTAGTGCATAAATGCCACACTCCCATGGGGTCAAAAAGAAACTTTTGAACCTAGGAGTGTGGCATTAAGAAATTTCAGGAAACTGCTGACGTGTTCAGGTCCGGTCCGCGATATTTTCCGTCGCCTGGCCGGTTGACGGGCGGTGACATGAGGCTTTCGGGCCACGGCGTGTCAGACGGAGAATCCGATACGACCGCAGTCCGTCCACGCGGCAGGCATTCCGGCATTTCCACCTGGATACGACGCAGCATGCGTTCGCGGATATCGCACGACAGGTTCCACATGTTTCCTGCATCCGCCGCCCCTGCGATCATGCGGATGGAAATGACCTGAGCATTACTGTCTGCAATCTGGCAGGCAATGGAGGAACGGTCCTTGTCCCAGTCCGGACAGTGCTCGATTTCTTCCATAAACATTGCCCGCAAGCGGTCCATCGGTGTGCGGTAATCCAACCAGAGAAAGATGGAACCAATCAAAGACTGCGAGCTATGCGTCCAGTTCTGGAACGGGTTTTCGAGGAAATAGGAAATAGGCACGATATAGCGCCGACGATCCCATGTCCGCAGGACGACGTAGGTCGCATTGATCTCCTCAACCCAGGCCCAGTCACCGTTCAGGATCAGCATATCTTCCATACGGATCGGCTGCGTAATGGCGATCTGAATACCCGCAATCAGATTGGACAGGGCCGGTCGGGCGGAGAGACCCACGATCAGGGATGCGGCACCGGCAGAAGCAAAGAGCGAAACGCCAAATTTCTGAACGGAATTGAAAACCATCAGAGACGCAGCGACGGTCAGCACCCCGAAGGTGATCTCAATCAGACGACGGAGCACCCGGATCTGCGTCTGATGAGACCGGACCGTGATATCATCCACGTTTTCCTTGGCACTGATCCGGTTCAGGTACTGATCGGTCGCCAGACGAAACGCCCTGATAATACCGAAGCCCAGGTTCATAATGAACAGGCAGGCCAGCACGTGCGCGAGAAGCTTCTCCGTCTCGGGAGAGAAGCCCTCCGTCGCCGGCAAAGCTGCGCTGGCGGCTATGATCATCAGAAAATAGCGGACATTCATCCTTAACCTGATGGTTAGAGCATGAATGAACTGGATCTTCCTCAGACCCGGCAGGCGGGGCAGCGCATCCGTGATGATCCGACTGAACAGAAGAGCAATCAGCGCCGCTGCAATCAGCAGAAGAACAGAACCCAGCGGGTCAGGCAGCCAGTCGAACTGGTGACGAAGGCTGGACATTGAGTCCACATAATTCTGTCTGAACATTGGTCTCCCTAGACGATCACCTGTCATCCACCATCAGGTCACGCGGAGGCTGCATCCTGAGCGAATGAAATGCTGTAAGCGGCGTCCCTCAGCGCGCATTTGGCCAAGGACGTCAGACTACAACAGCAGGCAGACCCAACTGTTCCCGAAATACGAACAGTTCCGTTTTCACTATTTTAAATTGTTATTATATTGTTGTACGATTTATGTTGCCGAAATGAGACACTGATTTACCCGTCTTTTCGGCTCCACAGATACCAAACAGCCAAAGCGAAAACTTTAAGAGAAAATCAGTATTTTTAAGCCTTTTCAGTTCTTTATCACAACAAACCACAAACACCGATTCATGTTGTCATTTATCATTATAAACATATTTTAGTGGTTGTTTCATATTATAACTATTTGGTGTAGTTTTATGGCCGCCGCCACTTCCGTTCTGTCATCTGTGTTTTCGTTTGCTCTGCTCATGTCAGGGACCTCGGCCATTGCGCTGGCAGCAGACGCTCAGGACGAGCATTCTCAATCCGGGCGAAAACCCTCTGTTGCGCCCCGTCATAACGGACATTCCAAACCTGTCCCCACGCCCCATAAGCAGCCCAGTGCAAAAAGCGAAAGCGTGACGGTTCTCGGTCATGCCCATCAGGCTGACGGCGGAGCGCTCGGGACGCGCCGCCTTCTGGATACGCCATTTTCGATCAAAGTTGTGACGGCCGCAGAACTACAGGAGCGGCAGGTCAAATCGCTGGCACGCGTTTTTTCACAGGATGCATCAGTCATTTCAAACGGCGACACGTATTCGTTCAACGCCTATTCCGTCACGGTCCGGGGCGTACCGCTTGACGATTACAACGGCTACAAGATCAACGGTACGCCCTTCTTCATGACAACCGTGGAACTTCCGCTTGAGTCATTCGAAGCGGTGCAGCTTCTCAAGGGTGCTTCCGGTTTCATGTACGGCTTCAATGCGCCCGGCGGCATCATTGATTTCCAGACGAAAAAGCCAACCGACGCCCGCACATTTTCCTTTGATGCCGGATACAGCTCAGGCGCCGTGGGCAGTCAGCACATCGACACGGGCGGCCGCCTTTTCCGAAACGATATTGTTGGATATCGCCTCAACCTCACCCACGAAAATGGCGAAACCTATAACGGATCGCACGTCACGCGCTTTTCAGGCTCCCTATCCACGGATGTGCGGCTGGCTCACAACCTGCTGTGGACCGCTGACGCCATTTATCAGGACCGTCAGGTCCGTGGTGGCGTGCAGGACTTCTTTATTGATGACCCGTCCGCCTATGGCAGCAACCGTCTTCCCGATGCCATCAGCGGCCACAAGAACCTGACGGCATCTCCGGCAAGCATGTTTACGTCCCACACCCTGTTTGTCTCAACCGGGCTGCATTGGGACATTACAAAGAACTGGACGGCGCGCATCGATTACAGCCACAGCATGGACTATCGCCGCTACCGCGGAGAGTGGATGTCCCTGCAGGATCAGGGTGGCAACTATGACACCTATATGAGCACCAATCCTGGAAGCTGGGCACAATATGATCAGGTTCAGGCCATTCTGGAAGGCAAGTTCCGGACAGGCTTTATCCGGCATGATTTCACGATGGGAGCGGCCTGGCAGGGGCTCAGCAAATATCTTCCATATGCCTCTGATTACGTGAACATCGGAGGCCAGAACCTCTACTCGCCGATCACCAGCCGCTCTTATAGCGGAAGCTGGGACACCGCGACCTATCGTAATTATCGTTCCGATCAGGTTGGTCTTTTCGGCAGCGACACCCTGACATTTGATAAACACTGGTCACTGCTCGCCGGCATCCGTTTCACCGATTTCCACCAGCTGACCTGGACGTCCGCCGGAACAAAAACAGCGCTGCGCACTACGCCACTGACACCAACTGCCGCCCTGATGTTCCATCCGTGGAAAGACACCACCATTTACGCCAGCTACGTTCAGGCGCTGGAAAACGGTGGAACCGTGGGAGACACCTATAAGAACGCACGCGAGACCCTTCCGCCCATCCGTTCCGATCAGGTTGAAGTGGGCGCAAAAATTGCGCGCCAGACCTGGGACCTGACAGGCGCGCTCTATCGCATCACACGTGGGGCGCAGTATGCCAATGCGGACAATGTTTATGTGTCGAACGGTACCGTCACATATCAGGGCGCAGAACTCAGCGGTCATGTCGATCTGCCGTTTGGCATTACCCTCACGGACAGTCTGGGTGCCGAAGGCGGAAAATACAGCAAGGCAGATGCCAGCGTTAAAGGAAACAAGATCGAAGGCATTCCGCTCTTCCAGAATGTCTTTCAGCTGACGGACCGTATCCCGGGCGTGCCGGGCCTCTCAGCGACTGCGGAAGTTCATTATACTGCGTCAATGTGGGGGGACAGTTCCAACAGCTTCCATGTCCCGAGCTATACGCTGCTCAATCTGCGGGCCAGCTATCGCACCAGCATCGGCCGTCACAAGGTGACGCTACGCGCTGAACTCGATAACGCCACGAACCTTCATTACTGGGGCTTTCTGGCCTCTGATTACTTCTTTGTCGGGACACCGCGCGCTGTCTTCCTGAACGCACGCTTCGATCTCTGATCTTTTCTGCCCCTTCCTGCCCTCTTCCGCTCCACACGTCACAGGAGTAGGACAGGGGCAGGGAGATGAGCACGATGACCAAGACACATTACGACCTGTGCATTAACGGAGCTGGTCCTGTTGGCGCGACACTGGCCTGTCGTCTGGCAGCCGAAGGTGTGCGGGTCCTGCTCATTGACCGTGCGGCGCTCCCAGGCATGGAAGATCCCTCTCTTGATGGCCGGGCATATGCCATTGCGGAAGGCTCACGCCAGATGCTGGAAGCCGCGGGTATCTGGGACAATCTTCCCGGTATTTCCCAGCCGATCCGTGAAATCCGCGTCTCGGATGGCCGCCCGCACGAGGCTCCCTCACCGCTTTTCCTGCATTTCGGTGTGGACGATGCCCCTGAAGGCATGAATTTCGGCTGGATGGCAGAAGCACGCGATCTGCGTCTCGCCATTAACCGGACGCTTGAACAATACGAGACGCTGGACGTCCGCGCGCCAGACACAGGAACCTTCACGTTCCACCCGGATCATGTGTCGATCCGTTTGGCATCGGGTTCAACCGTAACGGCCAAACTGGCTGTCGCCGCTGAGGGACGTCGTTCTCCATTGCGCGACCAGGCCCGCATCGGCCTGACCAAACTTCCTTATCATCAGTGCGGTATCGTTGCGACAATCGCACATGAAAAGCCTCATGACGGCGTGGCGCTGGAACAGTTCCTGCCCGAAGGACCCTTCGCCCGGCTACCAATGCCAGGAACGGCTGAGCATCCGCATCGGTCCGCTATTGTCTGGGCAGAAGGCGAAGGCCGCGCCCAGCGCTTCCATGACCTCCCCGATGAAATCTTTGCCCGCGAAATCCGTGCCCGCATGGGCGATGAGGATCTGGGCGCCATCACACCTATTGGCCGCCGCTGGATTTATCCGCTGTCAGCGCAATATGCGCAGACATATATTGCGCCGCGTCTGGCTCTCGTTGGAGATGCGGCCCATGGTATTCACCCGATTGCGGGTCAGGGGCTGAATATCGGTTTTCGGGATGTCATCGCTCTGGCAGACCTGCTGATTGAAGCCCATACGAAACGTACAGATCCGGGCAGCCGGGAACTCCTTGTCCGCTATCAGCGCCGAGCCCGGCCCGGCAATATGGCCATGCTGGCCGCCACGGACATTCTGGAACGTCTCTTTGGTAACGATAATCCGGTTCTGCGGCGCGTGCGCGACCTGGGCATTGCGGGCGTTCATCGCCTGCCCCGCCTGAGACGTGCCTTTGTTCGCAAGGCGATGGGCGTATGAGTTCAACTGTAAATCTTGATCAGCTCTGGCGGAATATGCAGGCACAGGCCTGCAGTTGCCATGACCCTCTGATTCAGGATGTTTTCGCCACGAATATTGGAGACCATCACAGCTTCAGTTCGGGCCTCGCGTCCCTTCTGGGTACCAAGCTGGCGGATCGATCCATTTCTGCTACGGCCATCACACGGCTGGTCACTTCCATTCTTCTGGAAGTCCCCGGCATAGCCGAGTCAGCCGCCGAAGATATTCTGGCAATCCATGACCGTGATCCGGCCTGCCCGGATCTGGTGACACCGTTCCTGTTCTTCAAAGGCTGGCAGGCGTTACAGGTTCATCGTATCGCGCATCACCTCTGGCAGAAAAACAGACGGCATCTGGCTTATCATTTTCAAAGCCGGGTCAATGAGCTGTTCGCAATCGACATTCATCCGGCCGCGCGCCTTGGTCGACGCCTGAGTATCGACCATGGAACGGGGATTGTGATCGGGGAAACCTGCATCATCGAAGATGACGTCTCCCTGTTTCAAGACGTCACGCTGGGTGGCACAGGGAAACTGACCGGAAACCGACATCCGATCGTACGCCGAGGGGCCATGATTGGATCGGGTGCCAAGGTGCTGGGGCGCCTCATCATCGGCGAAAATGCCCGTATTGGTGCGGCATCAGTTGTTCTGGAAGATATTCCGGCCAATGCGACGGCAGTCGGAAATCCGGCCAGGATTCTGGAGCCTTCCAAAGTCGCTGCTGCAACAGACGCCAAACTGCCGTCCTGAGCAGATACAGGAAGAGGCTGTCTCCTTTCGGAGAACAGCCTCTTCCTCAAGCAAGGCCTTGTCGGCGTTACGCGCTTACTGATTCGAGAACTTGAACGTCGTCGTGTAGTCGAATGTCTGACCTGGCTTCAGTTCTGTCGTAGGAAAGGACGGATGGTTCGGGCTGTCTGGATAATGCTCGGCCTCAAAGGCGATAGCGTCTGTCTGACGATAAGCGTGACCGGAAATCCCTGCATACCCACCGTCCAGTGAGTTGGACGTATAGACCTGTAGCCCCGGCTGGTTGGTCAGAACTTCCATGCTGCGGCCCGAGCGTGGGTCATAGACTTTTCCAGCCAGACGCGGAGCCTGTCCGTATGCTCCGTTGACGACCCAGTTCATGTCGTAACCACGCGCATACATCATCTGGGTGTCATTGCTGCGGAGGCGTGCACCCACTTCAGTTGGCTTGCTGAAGTCCAATGGTGTGCCTGCAACGGGTGCAAGCTGGCCCGTTGGGATCGAGGTGCTATCAGTCGGAGTATAGCTGTCTGCGTTGATCTGAAGGATTTCCGGCTCAATGCTGCCGGAGCCTTCGCCATTCAGATTCCAGTAGCTGTGGTTCGTCAGATTCAGAACCGTCGGCGCATCGGTTGTCGCCACATAATGCAGTGACAGAGCATTGTCGTTGCCCAGCGTGTAGGTCACGTGCGTCGTCAGTGTTCCGGGGAAGCCCTGGTCTCCGTTCGGACTGACCAGCTTCAGCGTCACATAGGAGCCGCTTGCAGAGACGCCTGTCTTTTCAAGCGTCCAGACGTTCTTGTCGAATCCCTTTTTGCCACCATGCAGAGCGTTCGGAGCCGCCGTAATGTCAGTGTGGTAGATTTTCCCATCTACGGGGAAGCTGCCGCCTGCGAGACGGTTTGCGTAACGGCCGATAATCGCCCCGAAGAACAATCCACCCTTGGCGCTATCGACGGTGTATCCCTTGAGATCGCCAAACCCGAGGACGATGTCCTGCGGATGCCCGTTACGATCCGGCGTTTCAACAGATTGAATAATGCCACCATAGGTAATGACGCGTACCGTCACGTTATGGTCATTCTTCAGGGTAACAATACGGACAGGCTTACCATCGGGCGTGTTGCCCCATGGCTGAGAGAGTGCCGTTGGACGCGCCTGAGCAGCCCCAAGAGACAGGCCAACTAGGGCCACGGTGGCAAAAAGCGGTGCTTTGCAGGCAGAAAATCTGGACACTGGAAAATTCCCTGGTGTTGAGTTGCCGCCACACTGCTCTCAAAATATTTCAGCCGTCAAAGTGGCCGGAGTGTCCTTCTGACTTCTGGATCGTTAAAGGATCTCGTCCCTTCCCTGTGTCATAATTTGGATACATAGAGGGGTGCAGCTTGGCACAGTATAGGCTATGACTACGGCCTTCCGCAGTTTTCCGCGACGGACGGCTCATGGCTCCGCTGGCGGCACACCAATTGAATGGGAACGGATTTCGAAAATTTCCGTTTTCAGATGAAGTCTTTGTGAGCACGCCCGCGGAGTGGGGTTTTTGAGGAATGGTTATGGACTCTCGGCAGGACAGAATCGGTATCAGGGCGACGCGCTCGCGTCGTGGCAGAGCCATTGCAGGCGTTTTGGCACTGCTGACGCTGGGGGCCTGTGGCTCCCTGCATAATCCCCCGCCGAAAGATCCGGACGACCTTGCTGATTACAAGGCTGCCAACGATCCGTATGAGCCGCTGAACCGGAAGATGTATAACGTCCAGATGTGGGCTTATCACGTGGCCCTGCGTCCCGTGGCCAAGGCCTGGATCTGGGCTGTTCCGAAGCCGGTTCGGCACAGTATTTCCAACATCAATGAAACCTGGCGTGAGCCTGCGGTGTTCTTCTCTGATGTTGGGGCTGGAAAGCCCCGTCGTGCGGGTGACTCGTTCATGCGCTTCACGATCAACATGAGTGCGGGAGTGGCGGGTTTCTTCGATGTTGCCAGTCTGGTCGGTTACAAACAGCATGAGACTGACCCGGGGATGACGATGGGAACATGGGGCGTGAAGAGCGGCCCATACCTCTTCATTCCGTTTGTCGGCCCCAGCAACTTCCGCGATGGTATCGGCTATGGGATCGGGCAGGCTCTGACCCCGATCAATTATGTGCCAAGAGGTTATGGTCTGCTGACATTCAACTGGGCCTACAATATTCTTGGAACGGTTGATGGCTTTGCCAACAGTGTGGATCAGATCGACCATCTGGAGCAGGACAGCCTTGATCCGTACTCCTACGTCCGTAGTGCCTGGCAGCAGAACCGCCAGAGCCAGATTGACGCTATGACGAACGATCACCGCGCCACCACCCCAGACTGGTACAACTGAGGACAAACGCATGCTTAAAGCCTTTTCGCGCCGGGCCCTTCTTGGTGCTTTTGCTGCAGCCCTCACTTTCGGGGCTGGCGTCGCTCATGCCAATCCGGCAACAGATTTCGTGAATTCCTTTGGTGGCCAGCTGGTCAGCATCGTTAATTCCGGCAAGCCACTGGGTGAAAAGAAGCGCGAAGTCCTTCCGCTTCTTCAGTCCAATGTGGATATTCAGGGCATTGCCCGCTACTGCCTCGGCCGCTACTGGCGCACCGCTACTCCTGCTCAACAGCAGAAGTACCTGCAGCTTTTCGATCAGGTTCTGGTCAACACGATCACGGATCAGATCGGTAACTATCAGGGCGTAAGCTTCCGGGTTACCGGCACCAGCTCAACGCCGGATGGCGAACGGGTCAATGCACTGATTGACCGTCCGGGCCAGCCAGAGGTCAACATGCAGCTCATCATCGGTGGAAACCCACCGAAGGTCGTGGACATGTATGGTGAAGGTGCCAGCCTGCGCATGAATCAGCGCGGCGATTATAGCTCCTATCTGGCTCGCCACGGTGGCGATGTTGGTGCTCTGAACTCCGCTTTGGAGCGTCAGCTCAGCAATCACCACTGAGTGCTGCACATCGAAGCTAACACTCTGAAAAAGGCCTCCTGAACGGGAGGCCTTTTTTGGTTCTACACTACAAGCCTTTATCGCGGGGCGACGTGCTGCACGGTGATGTGGAACCGATAGATTGTGTCTTTCCCGGTGAACAGCACATCTGTCCGGCCTTCCTGATGGGCCAGAATTTCCGCCACTTTCTGGGACACGAGATTGATATGCACAATTGCAGGCAGGCTGATAGACGCCGTCTGCAGGTTAGGAGGAAGAGCTACGATCTCCGTTCCTCCCAACGTCATAACGAGCGTATGCTCAATGATGCGCATACCACCAACCGCCGACTCAGCAGGTTTGGGGTCTGCGGCCCGAGCGGCCGATAGAGAGGCCATGCCCAAGGCCAGCACAACAAGACCTGCTGTTCGTATGTTTTTCAGAAAATAGACCATATTTATTCCTCGACGACCGCGTCGCCTTAATTCAAACGCCAGCACCTAAAAGCGAAAGGAAAATTCCCTGCTTTCTGCACCTTTTCAGGCAGGAGCAATTTCGTAGAGGAACATCGTATCGCCATCCCGCTTGAAAGTATCGATATGACGCATGCCGATACTTCCCAGCACCATACGGGACGCAAGATTATCTTCACGGGCAACGGCTACGATCCGAGGCTCCCCCTCATCAAGGACATACCGGATCGCTGCACCTGCAGCTTCACGAGCAAGTCCCCGGCCAGCAGCCCACGGAAAAATAGAGAATCTGAGGCCGAGGCCGCGCCCATCGGGGCGTTCATGCACGCCCGTCATGCCGACGAAGCGGCCATTTTCACGGATGGCAAAAATACCGATACGGCGGCGAGCCCAGAAGGCGACGTCTTCAGCCATATCCTGCTCTGCTTCGGTCCGGCTGCGCACACCACCAAGCATACGACCAAAGGCACCAGCATCAGCCTTCAGGGCGATCATGTCCTCAAGGTCCGGCCAGTTGACCGGAGTGAGGACGAGACGTGCTGTACGGAGTTCTCGCCCTAACAACCGGGCCTCCTCAAACCGTCAGAAACCGGGGCAGAATAGCCTACCCCGGTGACGTGCAAAAGGAACGGTCCGTCTTAGCGGGCCAGCGGACGATATTTGATGCGGCTTGGCTCAGTCGCATCCGGACCCAGACGGCGGCGCTTGTCTTCTTCATAGTCCTGGAAGTTACCTTCGAACCACTCGACATGGCTGTCGCCTTCGAAAGCCAGAATATGCGTGGCCAGACGGTCAAGGAACCAGCGATCATGGGAGATGACCACGGCGCAGCCAGCGAAGTCTGCCAGAGCATCTTCGAGGGCACGCAGCGTATCAACGTCAAGATCGTTGGTCGGCTCATCGAGCAGCAGAACGTTGCTGTCTTCCTTGAGCATCTTGGCAAGATGAACGCGGTTACGCTCACCGCCCGACAGGATGCCAACGCGCTTCTGCTGGTCAGAGCCCTTGAAGTTGAACGCCCCGACATATGCGCGGGACGGAACCGTCCGCTTGCCAAGCTGAATAACGTCCGTACCGCCGGAAATCTCTTCCCAGACGGTCTTATTACCATCCAGCGTGTCGCGGGACTGATCGACATAGCCGAGCTTCACCGTCTCGCCGACCTTCAGAGAGCCACCATCCGGCGTGTCCTGACCGGTGATCATCTTGAACAGCGTGGACTTACCCGCACCGTTCGGACCGATCACACCCACGATGCCACCAGGCGGGAGCTTGAAGTTCAGGCCATCGATCAGCAGACGATCGCCAAAGCCCTTCGTCAGATTCTCGGCCTCGATCACCGTACCGCCAAGGCGCGGACCCGGCGTAATAACGATGTCCGCCGTGCCACCAACCTTCTCGGAGTTGGCTGCCAGCATCTCTTCGTATTTGGTAATACGAGCCTGGCTCTTGGCCTGACGGGCCTTCGGTGAGCTGTTGATCCAGTCCTGCTCGGCAGCAAGAGCGCGCTGGCGGGAGCTTTCTTCCTTCTCTTCCTGGGCCAGACGCTTGCGCTTCTGGGTCAGCCAGGACGAGTAGTTGCCTTCGAACGGATAGCCACGGCCACGCTCGAGCTCCAGAATCCAGTTCGTGACGTTATCGAGGAAGTAACGGTCATGGGTGATGACCATGACGGTGCCCTGATAATCACGCAGCGTCTTTTCGAGCCAGCTGACGCTCTCGGCATCAAGATGGTTGGTTGGCTCATCGAGCAGCAGAATGTCAGGCTTTTCGAGCAGCAGGCGGCACAGCGCAACGCGGCGACGCTCACCACCGGAAAGCTTGTCGACCGGGCTGTCTGCTGGCGGGCAGCGCAGCGCGTCGAGAGCGATCTCCAGCTTGCGATCCAGCTCCCAGCCGTCACCGGCATCGATGATTTCCTGAAGCTCGGCCTGTTCTGAGAGAAGATTGGTCATCTCCTCATCGGACATGGGCTCAGCGAACAGCATGGAAATTTCGTTGAAGCGATCGAGTGCGCGCTTGAGTTCACCAAAACCGAGAGCGACGTTCTCACCAACCGTCAGCTTTTCATCAAGCTGCGGCTCCTGCTCGAGGTAGCCGATCTTGACGCCGTCAGCCGCCCAGGCTTCACCGCCGAATTCCTTGTCGATCCCGGCCATCACCTTGAGCAGCGTGGACTTACCCGCGCCGTTGACGCCGAGAACACCGATCTTCACACCGGGCAGGAAGGAAAGGGTGATGCCCTTAAAGACCTCACGTCCACCCGGATAGGCCTTCGTAAGATCCTTCATGACGTAGACGTACTGGTAGGCGGCCATGATGAGGTCTCCTGTTCGGTGGTGGAGTGCGGAATGAGCGGCGGCAGACAGGCTCGCCAGACAAAATAGAGCACCGTGCGCCCGGAGGGACTCGAACCCCCAACCAAGCCGTTATGAGCGGCCGGCTCTAACCAATTGAGCTACAGGCGCGCGGTAGCTGCACGAAATCGCTCACCTGACGCATTTTTGCAAGGGCTGACATGGTGAAATGTCTTTTTTTGCATTATGTGTCAAAACGCCTCCCGTCCCCGACTGGCCTCAGAAGGCCATTGCCGCCGTTTCGAGAAGGCACCTACCGGTTTTCATTATTCTGGGGGAAGACGTGGCTGGACGCTCATTGAAACACATCACAACGCCGCACATTCGGTGATGCAGGCAAGCGCGACAGCTTTTCTGCAAAAATTCCGCTGGCTATACAGCCCGGACCCGCTCATGGCCGGCTACGCTCTCCGAACTACTCTGACGTCCCTGCTCGCGCTGGGGATTGCCCTGAAGATGGAGCTTGGTAGCCCTCAATGGGCAGCCCTGACCGTATGGATGGTCGCGCAGGGCACACGTGGGCGCAGTCTGGCAAAGGCGAAGTGGCATCTGTTCGGCATGGTGCTGGGCGTGATCTGCGGCGTGATCCTCGTCGCGGTCTGCCCTCAGGCGCCCTTGATGTTCATTCTGCTTCTGGCCGCAGGCATCGGGCTGTTCTGCCTGATTGGCACGTTCATGCCTGGGCCGGCTTCCATGACCAATTACCGTATTCACGGTATGCGGGCGACGGGCTTCACCTACGCCATTGTCTCCCTCGATGGGATCGCTGACCCGCACCACATTTTCGAAATTGCCAGTTCACGCGCCACATACATTGTGCTGGGCATTGTTCTGGAAGCATCGATTTCCGGACTGTTCCAGCTCGGCCTCACGAAACGAACACGCCAACAACTTACCAGCACATTTGAAGACACTTTAAAGCCAGCACTTTCGACCATCGCAGACATCCTTGCGGGCAAGACTGATGCTCTGGAGACCATGCAATCTGTCTTCACCCGGATCACCACTTTGGGGGATCAGGTTGAATTCGCTGAGGTCGAGCTGGGACGACAGGACCATGCGGGCGATCATACGCGCGCCGCGCTGGCCAACATCGCTGTTCTCCTGGCGCGGGCCATGGACCTTGCCACGCTGATGCGTCTTCCCCTCAGTCAGGATGACGCGTTCCTCGAACAGGCCAAAACGATCCAGCACATGTTTCTCGCCTTGCCCGCGAGGCTGGAAAGCACCGAGAACATGGACACAATTTTGAGCGACCTGCGAGACATCAGGCGGGACTGCCGACGCCGGGTCGTAGAAGATTTCGATACTGTTCTTCCCAAAGCAGAAGACCGCGCTGCCATGCTTCGCCATGGCATGTTGCAGCAGTCTCTGGTCGAACTTATTGATGCGTTGAGAATGGCCCTGCGACAGTTCGAAGCCAGCCGTAATCCTCAGCCTCACGATCATTTCCATGAGCCTATCCGCTCCTACCGGGACTGGCGGCAAGCCATCGTTAACAGCCTCCGCTCATCGGTGACTGTCTTCGGGGCAGGCGTAATCTGGATTGCAACAGCGTGGCCCAGCGGCCTGACATTCATCATGTTTGTCGCGATTGCATGCAGCCTGTTCTCGACGCTGGAGCGCCCGGCCCTCGCCACACAGGCCTTTTTGCATGGCGCCTGCTGTGCCGTTTTGGCTGGGGGCGTGCTCGATCTGCTCTTGCTGGGAAAACCCACAACATTCGAAATGCTCGGAATGTGGTCTGGCGTTGCCATGATGCTGGGCGGACTGGCCTTTGCCTATCCGCCACTGACGCTTCCGGCCGTCTCTTACAACCTGTTCCTGCCCATCCTTCTAGGCCCGTCCAATCAGGGCCGAACGGATGAAATCGTTTATTTCAATACGGCCATGCCGCTCGTTCTGGGCCTGCTTTATACATCATGGATGTACCGTGTTTTCCTGCCTTATGACCCAGCGCACCAACGCTGGACCATGCGCGAACACATCCTTCAGGACCTGCATCACATTGCAGAAGGGAAAACGAACGCCACACTTGATACAGTGGTCTCACGCAACGTGGATCGCTTCGTCCGGCTGATGACCAATTCGGGGAATACACCTTCTCCCGTGGTTCATGCCTATCTGGCGGGGATTCTTTCAGCGATGCGCGTCATGCTGAACCTGCTTCGACTTCGCGCTATCAACCATGATGCGTCTCTCAATCCCCGCGCGCATCAGGCTCTTGAGCTGGTGCTGGCACGGATGAGCCATTTCAGTGGGCGTTATCACGGGCATTATGGGCGAACGCTGCGCGCCACGCTCCTTGCCATTCAGAGACTGCGAGACTGTGAGACAACCGAATCGCGCCCTCGTCAGCGCTTTGTACTGATCGCTGCCCTGACGGCTCTGGACGTCATTGCAACGGAACTGAACACCAACAAGATATTCTTTGACACAAAGAGCCCCTATCTCGACCCTCCCGTGTGAGTGCTCACGAAGAAATGTTCTGAAATAGACTTTTCTTTTCACGAAAAGGGGGGAAATGTTCCGTTTCAACCGCGGAGTGCCGCGGGAAGACAGGGTCTTCAGAAAGGATACCGTCATGTTTCGTCGTATCGTGCCCGCTCTCGGCCTAGCTCTTGGCCTCGGCGTGATGTCCACGGCTGCTATGGCCCAGGAACAGTCGCCACCGCCTCCTGCTGCCGTTCAGGGCACGCCTGGCAAAGATTTCACGGGCGTCTCTCCTGCCAATCTTGCAGGCATCATGAACTACTGCGTCGAACTGCAGTATCTCTCTTATGATGAAGGCAACCCGGCTCTCTATGGCCTGAGCGAAAAGTACAAGGCCACCGAACAGACGGTTGGCAATGAAGACTATGCTCTTGGCACCGCTGGCTTCTTCAACAGCAACGGCAAGCGCTATTATCTGGTGGCCTACACCAACGAAGATGACCGTCGTGCAGCCTGCCACAATGCCCTGAAGGCCGCACAGCCGCTTCTCTGACCCTGACTTTCCGAGTTTATCGGCTTCTACGAACGCTCCAGCCCTGTGCTGGGGCGTTTTGCGTTTCTGGCGATCTGGCGAGCGCCCTCAACCCCGCACCTAACGCATTAGCTCCCCATCATGTTTTTGCTTCCGCTCTGGGCAGAAAGGCGCAGGACAGCTAAGGTTCCGCCGTCTTAAAACCAGTTCAGGACGTGAACATCATGGACGTTTCCAAGATCTCGCCCGGCAAAGACGTGCCGAACGACATTAATGTAGTTATCGAGATCCCGCAGGGCTCTCAGGTCAAGTACGAAGTGGACAAGGATAGCGGCGCGATCTTCGTGGACCGTTTCCTGTTCACGCCGATGGCCTATCCGGCAGCTTACGGCTTCATTCCTGGCACCCTCGCTGCTGACGGTGACCCGGCTGATGCCCTCGTTCTGGCTCCGGCAGCCGTCGTCCCTGGCGCCGTGATCCGTGCACGTCCAATCGGCATGCTGAAGATGGAAGATGAGAGCGGCCAGGATGAGAAAATCATCTGCGTCCCGCACGACAAGATCCACCCGCAGTTCACGGACGTGAAGTCCATCGACGACCTGCCAGAGATCACACGCAAGGCGATTGAGCACTTTTTTGAGCGCTACAAGGATCTTGAACCCAACAAATGGGTTAAGGTAACAGGCTGGGCTGGCAAGGAAGAGGCTGGTAAAGTCATCGAGGCAGCACTCGCAGCAGCCAAATAATACGATGTTGTGATCCGTTTTATACGGATTATAGTTTACATCGCTTGGTATAGGCTTTGTTTTTTCCTGAAAAACGGAGCCTATATCATATGAACGTGATTTTTTAGAAATTTATCTCATAATCTCTGTTCTTTATCCCGGAAAAAGTGTTACGAAGATCTCGCAACCTGATACCCGAGGATAAGAGACTTGTCTCGCCTGCATCTCTATGCCGCAGCCTGTGCGGTTTGTTTTACGCCCGCCATCGCCGCCGCTGAAGGCGCGACCAAGGCTCCCGCACCTGTCACGACCGTCGTTCAGTCAAAGGCTGGCGACAAGGTTACGACCGTGCGCGTTCTCGCGCCCATCACGGTTATGGACTGGCCAGACCAGAACTCGGAAAACCCGAGTGTTCGCGTTAACACCCCGCTTACAATCATGTCGTTCGACAAGGAGCAGGTACCCCCGCTCCCCAAGCCTGAGGCCTTGCTGACCAACCCGTTTGGCTGGAACAAGTGGCTTCGTGACCGCGGCATCGCGATCATGATGGACAACACCAACGAATACACGGGCGCCATCACCAAGCCGACACCGGGTTATGGGCTTCGTCAGGGTAGCAGCAACGCAGGCCAGTACAGCCTTGAGAACGATATCGACTGGGAAAAGCTCGCTGGTATCCGCGGCTTCTCAACCCATGCCGTCGTTGTCGGCCGTTACGGTATTCCCGCCAGCCGCATGTTCGGTGACAACCTGAACCCCAGCTCCGAAATCTATGGCGCCGGCGGCAACGTGGTCGTTCACCTTGTCTATGCTTATGGTGAAGAGACGCTTGGAAACGGTCACTTTGACGTCGCTGCCGGACGTATTCCGTTCCTGAACGACTTCTCCGCTAACCCGCTGTACTGCAACTTCCAGAACAATGCCTTCTGCGGTAACCCGAAGGCATCGTCTGACAACACCACCCATTCGTCCTACCCAGATGCCGTGTGGGCGGCCCGTATCCGCGTTCGCCCAACAAAAAGCACATACATCCAGACCGGCGTGTATTTTGCGCAGGCAGGCATCTACAACAACGTTCAGTACCGGACGGGCTTCAAGCTCAACGGCGCAGACATCAATGGCGAAGCTGTGCCAGTGGAAGCTGGCTGGGAGCCGCTGGTGGGCAAGGACCACCTGCCGGGTCACTACAAGGTCGGCTACGCCATCGATAATGCACCGCACAAAGACAACTACTATGATGTCAACGGGAACCCGTATGTCATCTCAGGTCTGGCGCAGCGCACGGTCAATTACTCCTGGGCAGCCTGGTTCCTGGCGGATCAGATGGTCTGGCGCCATCATACGCCCGGAAATCCGGACGCAGGCCTTGTCGTGCTGGGTGGCTTCTACGCCAACAGCCCCCGCACCCAGACACGTGCCCAGCAGTATGAAATCGGGTTTGTGGACAGTGGCTTCTGGAAGGCTCGCCCGCTGGACGGCATTGGTGTGAACTTCACCTACGTTCGTGTTGCAGGCAGCGTGTCCGATACTCAGCGCCTTCAGCTTGCTCGTGGGATGTCACTCATGAACGGATCTTACGGGATCCAGAACTATGGCGAAGTTCTTGAAGCGAACTACCGTATCCACGTAATGCGTGGCGTCACCTTCGCACCGGACTTCCAGTACTACTTCCGTCCCGGCGGCCAGGCTGCACTGCATAACGCGGCAATGCTCGGCTTCAAGAGCCACATCCAGTTCTTCTAACCTTTCCCAGCGGCCAGTCAGATATCGTGACTGGCCGCTTTTGGTCCTCAGCCCTCGTCGGCCAGACTGTTTTGGAGAGACGAGGACTGCACCTGAGCAGCCAGATGATGCGCCAGATCAGCAGCCTGCTGACGGATTTCGGGTATGGCTGTTGTTTCGAAGACAGTCCCCCAGCGCATCGGGCCGATGGCATACAGGCTCGTGCTCCATCTGCCCGAAGCGTCCTGCAAAGCGCCCCTGTCATCACAAACCAGGCCACCCAATGGGGTTTGTGTTGCCGACCCTGTCTCGATTAATCCTGTTAACAAAGCTGAGCCGACTGTCCGATAATCACGACTTGGCCCCGTACAGTTCACCGCGTGATCTACGTCGAGACAACGAAGCCGTTCTGCTCCCTGAATGCTAAGACGCACCCCGCCTGAAACCGCGGAGACCTGCTCCACGCGCCCTTTCAGGGTTTTCAACGTCCCGGCTTCGGTTTCCTGATCGAGCACTGATCGAAGTGCTGGCGCCATTCGATGCCGCACGATGTCCCACCGCCGCTGAAGGTGGCGCGCAAAGCGACGTTTTTCTTCTACTGGCAGTCGGCCCCAGAGCGCGTTCGTATGGGCCCGCAGAGCATTGACCATGCTCCTCCAGGAAATACCTTTACGCAGACACGCCCGGAATAGAGCAAGATAAGCTCTCGCACTCGGAGGCGTGGCGAACCACACATCATCCACCCCCGCCGCAGGCGCCTCTGCATGTGAGGTCGGATACCATCCATGCCGGGAAATAGCGGTAATCTGGCCTCTGTGCCCCTGCTGTCTCAAACGAACCAGAACATCAACGGCTGTCAGCCCGGTTCCAATCAGAGCAACGTCATCATCAAGGCCAATGCGGGTATAAAGATCATTCTGCCATGCGGAAGGAGAGTATCCGGGCACTAAACGCCGCGGGTCTGACAACACGACGGGCGAAAAATTTCCAGTCGCGAGAACGACATAGGACGCGGCAATACAGGCACCGTCAGCGAGTGTAAGATTCCACCCTTGATCCGCCTTGTCGCAGGCAAGAACATGGCCCTGATGGTATTCTGGCGCAGCCTCTGTCCACAGACTTTGCAGATAGCGGCCATAAATTGCTCTGGGCACAAAATCTGAAGCGCTGATATCTGGATCATGATGGTCTCGTACCCACACCAGAAAGTGCGATGGGCCATCCACAACTGCGCTCATCCCGGACGCACAGACATTCAGATAGTGTGTGAGACAGGGAGTGCCATATGCCAGCCCTCGACCCGGCTCTGGCGCATCTCCAACAACAATCAGTCTCGCAGCACAGCCTGCTTTGCGCAGATACCAGGCGAGAAGCGTTCCACTGGCGCCACTTCCGATAATGGCAATGACCGGACAGGATGGATCAGGATTTTCCACGAAGGCGCATCACTCTGTTCGGGGCTGGACAATGCCCTGATCATCGCTGCGTTTTCTGCAACCATGCGCTTTTTATCGTAACAGAACGCCACCTTGGGGCACTGCAGGTTCCAGAAACGAAAAAAGGCGCCTTAAGGCGCCTTTTTCAAACTGGAGCGGGTGATGGGATTCGAACCCACGACCCCAACCTTGGCAAGGTTGTGCTCTACCCCTGAGCTACACCCGCATTCCGTGAGGCGGCTTATGGCGGAAACTTGCAATATCCGCAAGAGGAAAGACGAGTGGAAAAGCATTTTCCTGATCAGGAAATATTTATGAGCCAGAAACGAAAAAAGACGCCCTAAGGCGTCTTTTTCAAACTGGAGCGGGTGATGGGATTCGAACCCACGACCCCAACCTTGGCAAGGTTGTGCTCTACCCCTGAGCTACACCCGCGTTCCGTGGGCGGTGTTATTACTGAACTTTCAGGGACATGCAAGAGAGAAAATGGACCTCCCAGTCAATTTTTCAATCTGTACCGTTTCTTGTGAAGAAAGCGCCATGATCTTCTGGGGAGATGAAAAGCATTCCCACGAAAGCGCCCTTGCACACAGAGCCATCAGGCCCGATCTTCAACGGAACTAGATTTTCCCAGCAGGATGGCTTCCATTCCATGAGCAGCACTTTTGACGAACATCTGATTGGCCAGTCCCCGTCTTCAGGCAAGGCCGCATACATCGTCGAAGCAGATCAGACGACGTTCATGGCGGATGTTGTTGAGGCCAGCCAGCAGATCCCGGTTCTGGTGGATTTCTGGGCCCCTTGGTGCGGCCCCTGTAAACAGCTGACGCCCGTTCTGGAGAAGATCGTCCATGCTGCCAACGGACGCGTTCGTCTGGTCAAGGTCGATGTAGAGGCCAACAAGTCCCTTGCGGCTCAACTGGCTCAGATGGGGCTTCCGCTTCAGTCCATTCCCGTTGTTGTCGCGTTCTGGAAGGGCCAGGTTCTGGATCTTTTCCAGGGTGCACAGCCAGAAAGTGAAATTCGTCATTTTGTCGAATCGCTTTTGAAAGCTTCTGGCGGCACAATGCCCGCAGCAGATATTCTGGCAGCAGCCAAGACAGCGCTAGCAGACAACCAAGCTGCGGAAGCTGTGGGCCTCTACGCGCAGGTTCTCGATGCAGAACCTGAAAACCCTGAAGCATGGGGCGGGATGCTCCGCGCGCTTCTGGCCCTCGATGAACTAGAGGGCGCAGAAGAAGCGTCCAGCCAGATCCCTGCCAAGCTTAATAACCATCCTAAGATCACAGGGGCACGTGCGGCACTCGCCCTCAAAATAGAAGGTGCAGCGGCAGTTTCCGAACTGGATAGTCTCAGACAACAGGCCGCCGCTTCACCGGCTGACTTTGATATCCAGTTCAAACTGGCCGGGGCACTCAATGCTGCGGGAAATCGCGCTGATGCTGCCGATGTTCTGCTGGGTATTATCCGTCAGGACCGTGATTGGAACGAAGGTGCTGCCAAAACCGAGTTGCTTCGTTTCTTCGAAGCGTGGGGCCATACGGACCCTGTAACGCTTGCTGCGCGTCGCAAGCTCTCTTCTCTCCTGTTCTCGTAATCCCATGACGAAAACGCCCGACACCTTTCTGGATCTGAATGATATCCCGCGCAGGGTTCCAGCTCTTGCGGACCTCACTCTTGCGGACATTCCACCGCGGGTCGGGCTTTTCCCACTTTCCGGGGCCATGATCCTGCCTGGCGGGCATCTTCCTCTGACGGTCTTTGAACCCCGCTATGTCGCCTTGCTGGAGGACGCGCTTGCGGGGCGTCGCCTCATCGGGATGATTCAGCCTCAGGAAGAGGACGAATCCGATCCTCTACCGGTCCTGCATAACATCGGGACACTGGGCAGAATTACCAGCTTTACGGAATATTCTGACGGCACGTTCTCCATCACGCTTCTGGGCATCACGCGCTTCAGATTGCTGATGGAAGGCTTGACGCAGCGTGGCTGGAGGGAAGGCACCATCGATGCCTCCCCTTTCTTCTCGGATCTGCTGGAAAGCGACCCCTCCCCGATTAACCGGGCACGCTTGTTAAGCCGTCTGAAAAGCTATCTGACAGCACATCAGCTCCAGACCGACTGGTCTTTGCTTGATGAACTGGATGATGACATGCTGCTCGTCATCCTGCCGATGCTTGTTCCGTTCAGTTCTGAGCAGAAACAGGCCCTTCTTGAAGCAAGCACGCTGGATGACCGCGCCGGGGTCTTGCTGGATCTTCTGGCAAAAGGCATGGAATGACCATGAATACTGAACTTGACCCTCGCCTCCTGTCTCTTCTGGTCTGCCCCCTCACCAAAGGGCCGCTCACCTATGACCGTAACACGCAGGAACTCATCAGCCCGCGCGCAAAGCTGGCATTCCCAATCCGGGACGGCATTCCCATCATGTTACCGGAAGAAGCACGTTCGCTCTGACTGAAGATTTTCTTCAGAGCTGATGCTGTGCTGGAAGATCGTTCTGAACCTTGAAGTTCATGACGATCTTCATCAGCTGAGCAGCATCCCCAACCAACTCCTGACTGGAGTTGCTCATCTGCCTTACGATCGCGGCGTTGGTTTTGGTCACAGCTTCAAGCTGTGTGGTGCTGGTGTTGATATCCATAATCCGCTGCGCCTGAGCTTCTGCACCTGAAGCAATCTGCCCCACTGCTTCTCCCAGGCGATTCACAGATGCACTGATGTTACCGAGTGCAGCCCCTGTCTCATCGACCATCTTCACGCCACGCTCCACGTCTTCCATACTGCTGCTGATCAGTTCCTTGATCTCGCAAGCTGCAGTCTTGGATCTCTGGGAAAGCGCGCGTATTTCCTGAGCAACAACGGCAAAACCTCGCCCGGCATCCCCGGCATGCGCAGCCTCTACGCCTGCGTTTAAAGCCAGAAGATTTGTCTGGAAGGCAATTTCATCGATAACGCCAATAATCTGAACAATCCGCGTGGATGATTCCGAAATTTTGGCCATCGCTTCAACTGTCCGAGCGACAACTTCCGTACTTTGCCCTGTCTCCTGACAGCAGGCTTCAACCGTCTCATCTGCTTGTCGCGCCTCTTCCGCCACTTCCTTTACGGACGTCGTCAGTTGCGTGATGTTACGCGATACTGTCCCCAGTGCATCGACCTGCTCCGCGATACGACACGCGATGTCTTCGGACGAGCTGCTGAGTGTTCGGGCGCGATGCTCCACCACGCCCGACGTAGAGCGTACACCCTGCACAATTCGCCCCAGCCCACTACAGGCACGCTGAAAGGCTCCGCTCATCCGGGCTGCCTGACTGGCGAGCTCCGGATCAATATCCTGTACAAGATCTCCCTCAGCCATGCGGTCCAGCGAATCTGCAAGAGCTTCTGAAAGTGCTGACAGACTTTCAGTGCGCTCCTTCTCGGCGCGCGAACGCTCCTGCCCATCCAAATTCAATGTGTATGTCTGAAGGCCAAGCTCCATATCCAGAAACGCGGCTTTCACCAAAACGCCTACCCGCGCAGCAACATCGTGACTGGTTAGACCTAATGGGCGCTTACCGAACAGCTTGCCAAGAAATCCTTGTTTCTGCTTTGGCCAAGCGTCTTGAATAACGCCAGCGACAATACCTTCGACCAGTAGTCCATAACTGCCGATATACCACTGTGGATCCAGGCCAATCCGGGCGTGAGTATTCCCGATCGCCCGCGTACTCTGGACATAATCGGGGCCAAAATCACCCTCGAGAATACGGCTCCAGTGCATTTCCTGCTGTGTGCGGGCTGAATTCTGATGGGCAGAGCTTGAGAAAAAACGGGCAAGCGCTGGAGTCTCGTCCACACGGCGATAAAACCGGTCAAGCGCGGGAGGCAAAATCCGGCGGACTTGCTGGCCAATTCGCGCTATCAGGGCCTTCTCACTGGCTCCGATCCCCAAAAAGGTAAGGCGCTCTTTCATATCTGCCGCGACCTGCTCGGTCATTTCTGGTCTCCAAGACGTCAACTCGGCCCACTGGTGAGGACGCTTTCGCCCTACCACGCCAATAGTTACGCAATCATGAAGACCGGACCGTCAGACGGCCTCGCTGTCCTTAATTTCCGCTATTCTTCCCGTATGACACTTCGGTATCCGGCACGGCAGGGCGCGGGGTGATGTCGGCTGTATTGCCACCTACACCACTCGTCCCAAAGGTCATTCCTTCCGAGGACGGAGCACTGCTTTCCCGGGGACGGTTTTCCTCGCTCATTCCCCCAGGCGGCATCGGCATGACGGGCGCATCGTCCGCATAAGACATGCCACTGGCATGAGGCCGGCGATGAGTAGCTCTATCCGGAGCGGCTCCCGGCGGGGGCAGCGCGGTCATATCCGCAGCCGGTCCGTCAAACATTGAACCAACACCACATCCCGTCAGGGACAGGCAGGACACCATCAGGGAAAGAGAAAACCACCGCATAAGCTGACATTACCATTTCCTTGCGGTTGACGCATCCCCATCTCAAATGGGACACAGCGCTGCCTGAAGCTGCTTCATGCCCCACAGTCGAGGACGTTTTTTGATGTTTGAAGGCCGGATTACTTCTGCCGCCACACTGCGACGGGCCTGGTGGGACAGTCTCTTTGTGGACCACTCCATCTTCCGCCTCGGCTGGACAAATCTTTCGGAAGTCGTTCCTGGCAAGGTATGGCGCTGCAACCACCCAACACCGTCACGTCTGCGCAGACTGACGAAGAAGCTTCACCTCAAGACGCTCGTAAACCTGCGCGGGCATCGCAAATGCGGGTCGGATGCCCTGTCCCGCGGAACGAGTGAAAAGCTGGGTCTGACGCATCTGGATATGGCATTTGAGAGCCGGGGCGCCCCCCACAAGGATCGCATCCTACGCTTTCATGCCATGTATCAGACTCTTCAGTTTCCAATGCTGATGCACTGCAAGTCAGGCGCTGACCGCGCAGGACTGGCTTCGGGGCTGGTCGTGATGTTCGAGGGGGGAACAGCAACAGATGCGCTCAGGCAGTTGCACTGGCGCTTCGGACATTTCAACCGGTCCCGCACGGGCATCCTGGATGCATTTTTCCTGCGTTACCGCGCTGAAGCCGAAGGACGTCTTTCCTTCATGGACTGGCTTCAGACCGAATACGATGAAGACCGTTTGCGGGCCGATTTCAAAGCGGGCAAGATTTCGTCCTTCCTGAACGATAGCGTCCTGCGCCGCGAATAGGCTCTGGCTTATTCTTCTGCCGGGCCGAGGCTGCGGATAAGGTCCAGCATTCGCTTGCGTACGGAGGGATCTGGAATGCGATAATAGGATCGCACCAGGTCAACCGTTTCACGACGGCTGAACAGCGCCGCCTCATCGGCTGGCAGATCAAACAGCCGAGGCGGTTGAACCGCTTTACGGGGCGGACCGCCGAAAGTGGCCTGCGTTTCCGCAAAGCCCGTCGTGACCGAAGGCTGAATGGGAGCAGGCGCCGTTTTGGGGGCCACATCCTGCATATCATCAAAGAAAAAACCGATCGGCACATCCAGAACACGCGCCAGATCGTAAAGACGGCTCGCCCCTACACGATTAGCGCCGCGTTCATATTTCTGGATCTGCTGGAACGTCAGCCCCAGCGCCTCTCCAAGCTTTTCCTGTGAAAGCCCCATCAGCGTGCGTCGCAGCCGAATGCGGTTTCCGACATGCACATCGACCGGGCCAGCAGCCGAAGCACTTTTTGGCTCGGCCTTAACGTGACCCGTAGACATGATGATCCTCCTCTGAGACCAAGAGAAGGTAAATAAAACAACCCTAGATTGTCAATATTAACCTTTTTGACGCATTACAACCCGCTCTCTCTTGCGGCGAACCGTTGGCCAGAACGAGAGCAAGACGCACAGTATCGACAGAGATAGGGGAATGGCGCGTCCATACCGGGAGAATATCGTTGGTGAGAGGGGTGACGGAATATCACTCACAATGACATCTGCCCGTCCCCAGCCCAGACGAACCGTTTCACGGCCAACAGCATCATAAATCGCTGAAATGCCCGTGTTGTTCGCGAAGACAACCGGAAGACCTTCTTCCACTGCCCGCAGACGGCCCGTGGCAAGATGCTGGCGTGGGCCAGCACTGTTGCCGAACCAGGCATCATTGGAAATTGTGACCAGCCAGTCAGGCCGATCATGCCGCGCAACGACAGAGCCCGAGAAAATGATCTCGTAGCAAACCATTGGGCCAACACGGCCAATATCAGGCAGATCCCATGTCTTGAGCCCTGGGCCGGGAGTCAAAACTCCTGGAAGCACGTTGAAGGGAATAATCCAGGGCTGGTATTCCCCGAATGGCACCAGGCGGCTCTTGTCATAGATGGATGTGATCTTGCCATCCTGATCCACCAGTTCGAGGCTGTTGTACCAGTGGCCATTTTCTTCACGATCTGACCCAATCATTGCCGAAGCACCGCCGGCTGCATGGGCGATCACTTGTCGGGCCAGTTCATCCTCGTCGAGCAGCCCCGGAAAGCCGGATTCTGGCCAGATGACAACCACAGGCCGGTCATCTCCCATCAATCTGGCCTTCTGCGTGCCCTGAGCCGTCAGGCGGAGATAGCGTCGAAAATTTTCGACGCTTTGCCGGCGGTTGATGATTTCATTTTCCGAGACATTCCCCTGAACCAGAACCGCACGCGGATTGCTGATCGGCAGTGGAGTTACGGTGGTAAGCCGCCAATAGCCGCCACCGAGCCACAGCACGCTGCACACGAGCACGCTTAAAACAGCAACACGCCCACGGAAAAGCGCCAGAGATGCCAGGACCAGTGCAAGGGTCAGACCGTCGACACCCAGAATGGACGCGGGCTGGATCAGCGCATTGCCGATCGAACCCGGTAATTCCAGATCACTGCCCAGTGGATTCCAGGGGAAGCCTGAAAAAATCAGGACGCGCGCCATATCAACGACAGTCCAGCTTCCGGCGAACATCAGAATACGGCGCCATCCCGCTGGCACAACACGACAGAGAACCGCCGGAACAGCCATCAGCGGGGCAATAATGAGCGCAACACCCGGAGCCGCGAACGGGATGACCCACCAGAACTGATGGATGCGCGTCAGAATGGCATTGGTCAGCCAATACAGGCCTGCCGTGTGGAATCCCATTCCGAACAGGAAGCCGCAAAGAGCAGCCTGCTTCCAGGATGCCGCATCCTCAGAGGCGCGATAGAGGACCAGCAGCCCGAGAGGGAGCACAAAAAGCGCACAGACAGGCGGAAGAGACAGGGCAGAAAACGCCCCTGCCAGCACCATCAGGCCGGCAAGTCGCCAGCCACGCACAGGGAGCGTCGAAATCATGAAGATGATTATCCGTTAGAAAAAACGACCGGGCCACAGAGGCCCGAGCCGGAAATCAGTCCAGAGCGTCCCGAAGGCGGCGCTCGTAATGGCGATAATATTTGTCCGCCAGAAGTTCACTCTTTACCAGAACGGCTACGTCCGTCGTGTTGAACTGCTCGTCCACGACAGCGCCGTCTCCAACATATCCCCCAAGGCGGAGATATCCTTTGATGAGAGGCGGCAGCTTGTTCAGGCAGGCCCGGTAATCAAGCGTATGCGGGTCCGTACGCAGCATTTCCACATAACGATCTGGGAGCGCCCGAATTCTGAGAGCCGGAGGAGCCAGATGATTATGATGCAGATAGGTCAGTTGATCGGAGAGCGCATCAGGATCTGTGCCCGGAAGGCTTCCGCAACCGAACAGCACGTCGATCCGGTGAAGGAAGATGTAGGATGCAATACCACGCCAGAGGAGCTGCATTGCAGAACGTCCACGATGTTCGCGAGCCACACAGGACCGGCCAACCTCAAGCAAACGCCCCGGAAATTCCGTCAGGGTCGAAATATCGTATTCGGAAGCCGTGTAAAAACGGCCAATCTTCTCGGCAGCATCGGAACGTAGAAGGCGATAGGTTCCGACAACGCCTTCTGCACCAGAAGAAATGCTGTGGTCGATGACGAGTAGATGGTCGGCAACCTCATCAAACTCGTCCACATCCCGCTTTGTACGGAATGCGCGTTCGTCCGGGTGTGCGCCAAGTTCTTCAAAAAATACACGATACCGCAGGGCCTGAGCAGCATCACGCTCAGCTTCGGTAACAGCGATGCGAACACCCAGAGAACCGCCCCGAAGCTCCTGGAAACCACCGTCGCGGTTCAGAGCCAGCGTGGAGAGGGTCTCCATCTGTTTGAGTGTTTCTTCACTACTGATGAGCGAATGGGCTGTCGGTGAGGTTTTTTCCTCGGCCGGATTGGTGCTCATGATCCGCTCTTGTTCCTGTTCTTGGCAACAGTCTGCTTCGGAGTTTCTTTTTCAAGACGATGACCGAAGAGTTCTATGCGGTGTGAGACGAGATCGAATCCGAGACGTTTTGCAATCTGCGTAAGCAGACGGACAGGTTCGTCATCTTCAAATTCGATGACACGACCACTGTCCACATCAATCAGATGATAGTGATGGCCACTGTCGCTTGCCTCATACCGGGCACGTCCGCCACCGAAATCACGGCGTTCGAGAATCCCTTTTTCTTCCAGAAGACGCACGGTCCGATAAACCGTGGCAACGGAAATACGGCTGTCTATGGCGGATGCGCGCCGATAAAGCTCTTCTACGTCCGGATGGTCGCTGGCTTCAGACAGAACATGGGCAATGACCCGACGCTGTCCTGTCATCTTCAAACCATTTTCCACGCAGAGGCGTGCAATGGGAGAATCATCGACAACGACGGAACCTTCTGGCTTCCGACCTTGCGTGCGAGCGCGTCTGTCCGCGATTTTCATATCTACGACCATATCAGCGGCCTAGCCGAAAACCGGACCATTTGTCCAATCAGAGATGCAAATAAAAGAACCGGCTTCCTGCGGATGAAGATCAGGAAGCCGGGAAACATCCTCAGTCTTCGCGACGACGGCCGAGGCCGATCTTGCGTGCCAGGGAGGAACGATGGCTTGCGTAGTTCGGAGCAACCATCGGGTATTCCGGCGGCAGACCCCAACGCTCGCGGTATTCCTGCGGCGTCATGTTGTAGGCTGTCTTGAGGTGACGACGAAGCAGCTTCAGCTTCTTCCCGTCTTCAAGACAGATGATGTAGTCAGGAAATACTGATTTGCGGGGCGGAACTGCTGGCACCGGCTTCTCAGCGGGAACCTCTTCCTGCACATCAACCGTTGCGAGCGAATCATGTACCGCACGAATAAGACCCGGCAGCGCGTCGGCTCCGATGTCATGGCTGGATACGTAGGCGGTAACGATCTGGGCGGTCAGATGGCGCAGATCGAGGTCTGCAGTCTCATGCGGCATAGTGTAATAGTCCTTCATCCGGAAACGACGAATTCTCTATCAGTAGAAGCTCATTACCATCAAGCAAAAACAAGGAAAAACCAGAATATGACAAAATATGAAACATTTCTTCTTGATGTAAGCAGCAAGATTTGTCCGATGACGACTGTATATGTCCGCGCGCGCCTCGACATCATGACTTCTGGTCAAAAAATAAAAGTGATCGTTAAAGGCGATGAACCCAGAAAAAATGTAACCGCATCGGTACTAGCACTTGGGCATAAAATAATAGAAAATTTACCACACCAGGAAGAGACTGATCTTTACTGCCTACTCATTCTGAAGGCGTAGAGACCAGAACCAGAGCATCGCTTCCATCACGATAATAGCGACGTCGATGGCCGGCCTTTATAAAACCGCACCGATCATAAAGTTTTTTTGCTGCATTGTTACTTATTGATACTTCCAGAAATATTTTTCCTTTTGGAAGTATTTGCTCAACCAGAGATTTTCCCAGACCAAGACGCCGGAATGACGGTCGAACAGCCAATGTCAGGACCTCTGTTTCATCCATGACGGTTCTGGTCAGGATAAAGCCCGCAGGCTCATTTGCTTTAAGAACAACCAGAGCTTCTGTGCCGGGAAGACCGAGAAGAGATGTGAAGGAGTCCGCATCCCACACTTCTCCTCCCGCAAACGCGTCTTCATGAAGCGCCGCCAGTAACGGAGCGCTTTCCACGCCCGTGACTTGAAATATTAAATCCGGAAGAGACGGCGTCATTGAGGGAGAGGGCGAAGTCCGGCAGCGGGCGGTTTGGCTTCGGGGGGGTCGACATACAGAGGCATCAATGGCGCCGAAGACTGGGTCTCAGCGGCACGGACAATACCGAGAGCATCCGGAGCGACACAGGCCACAACACGACAAGGCCACGTCTCACGCTCAGACACTGCGTCGCCGGCAATAACCTCAAATGTAGACGCGTCGAGATCGTCAGCAGAAACTGCGAAAACCTCGCCCGCCGGTGGGTCCACAAAATATCGATCGCGTCTGGCAACACTGATGCAGGTTACATCAGGCTGACTGAGCGTAGCCCGAATGGCAGCGCCCAGAGTAACACCAATCGTCGGGCACCCCCATCCTGCGGCCAGACCTGCGGCAAGAGAGAGTGATGCTCTTAAACCGGTGAAAGACCCCGGACCGATTACAGCGACAACCCTGTCAGGCGTACCAGACCAACCACCAGCTTCGAGAACAGTCCGTAGCGCAGGAGCAAAGTGCTCGGAAGCCCCCCTCCCCGCCAAATGCTGTTCAGCAACGATACGACCGTCTTCGACGAGCGCTACAAGATTGGTCGATCCCGTTGCGGCACCTGCGCCGTTAAAAACAACGGTCCTCACAGACACAGACACGCCTCGCCGAAGTCGAGACGTGGCGCACGGGGTTCTGCATGGTCCGGATGAGGCTCGTTTTCAGCAGGGTAACCAAGTCCCACCAGAAAATTCGCCCGCCAGCCCGAGGCTGTCAGCAGCGCGTCTTCCACCATGAACGCATCGAACCCGGACATCGGCATGGCGGCCAGTCCGAGCATCCGTGCCGCCAGAATAAGATAACCGCCTTCCAGCGTACCGTTCCGGAAAGCCGTCTCTTCCGAAAGCCCGACATCCGCCGCAAACCAGTCCCGCAGGCCTTCATCTGCGCCAAGACGCGGCAAAGCCTCGAAAAACAGGGGATCATGGCAGACGACAGCCAGAACCGGTGCCGCCATGGCCCGAGCGACATTTCCCGGTGAAAGGACCGGGCGCAGGCGTTCTTTAGCGTCCTGCGTCGTCAGAAACACAAAGCGTCCCGGAGAGCAGTTGCCCGACGTGGGGCCAAGCTTCACCAGATCGTAAAGGTGACGCAAAACATCTTCCCCGACCGGACGCGGTGAAAACGCACGCGGTGTTCGGGCCTGCGTGAAAAGCACTTCGGCTCCCGGCACGGGACCGGAAGCCAGATCGTCAGTCACGGGAAGAGACGTCTGGCCATCCATGGATCAGTCCTCGACCTGCTCGACGGACTGCACTTCCGGCACATAATGACGGAGCATGTTTTCAACACCATGCTTCAGCGTCGCGCGGGAAGACGGGCAACCGGAACAGGCGCCCTGCATTGTGAGGTACACAATCCCGTCCCGATAACCACGGAAAGCGATGTCACCGCCATCTCCGGCAACAGCGGGACGAACACGTGTGTCCAGCAGATCGCGGATACGCGTCACGACATCTGCATCTTCCGGCGCGACGTCGTATTTCAGCGCTTCGTCATCACCGGCCAGAACAGGCTTTCCGCTTTCGAAAAACATCGTCAGAGCGCTGAGGACCACAGGCTTGAGATCGCCCCAGCTGACGTCCTGCGCCTTGGTGATGGACACGAAGTCACTTCCCAGGAAGACGCGCTTGACATCTGGCAGGGCAAAGAGGGCTTCAGCAAGCTCGGAGCGGCCTTCGGCAGCAGAAGCTTCGCCAAAATCAACCGTGCGCGTGTCATTCGTGACCGGTCGACCCGGAAGGAACTTCAGCGTGGCGGGATTCGGAGTATCTTCGGTTTCAATGAACATCGTCATCATGTCCTCAATGGCCAGTCCGCACCTGACATGTGCCACTTCAGCCGCTGGCGCAAGGGTCTGGACCAACGTAGTCCCACTTCTTGCCCGTCAGCTCTGAGGACGGGCACCAATCGAAGGCTTGCGCGCTGGCGGCAACACAATCGTCGCACACAGACCTCCATAGCCCTTTTCAGCGTCTCCCCGCCCAAGCTTGAGATAGCCCCCTTCCCGGGCAATCTCGCGGGTTACAATAGCCAGGCCGAGACCAATCCCACCTGTCTGCCGAGAGCGAGATCCTTCGAGCCGATAGAATGGCGCCAGAACCCGCTCGTATTCGCTCTCAGGAATGCCGGGGCCGTTGTCCTGAATGGAAATTTCTATGGCGCCGTCTTCCTGAACCCTCAGCGTTGCGAGGGCATTTCCCCCGTAGTTCAGGGCATTTTCAATCAGGTTGGACAGAACGCGTTTGATGGCCAGAGGGCGGACGTGAACCAGGGCACGGTCCGGTCCCTCATAACGAGCGTCCTTGCCGTGATCCGCATGGTCATCAACCAGAGTCGCAAGGGTGGCGACAATATTGATGGTGCGAGGTTTTTCCGGATCATCTGCGCCTGCAAGATAGGCAAGAATACCGTTGACCATCCCTTCCATCTCATCGAGGTCCGACTCGATGGCGGCCTGCGCTTCCCCATCATTGAGAAATCCGCACCGGAGTCTCAAACGCGTCAGAGGCGTGCGGAGATCGTGTGAAACGGCAGCCAGAGCCTGCGTTCGGTCGTTGATCAGGCTCTGGATACGGCGCTGCATGGCATTGATGGCCCGCGCAACCCCGCGAACCTCACGCGGGCCACGCTCTGCAAGCGGAACCCACGTTTCGTTCGAGCCGATCTTGTCCGCCACAGAAGCCAGAGCCCGCAGGGGCATGCTCAGTCCGCGAATCAGCATGGTTGCGGCGATCGCAACCGCACCTGCCGCAATCGCCGCGGAGGCTAGTCCGCGCGTAAAATGGTGGTGCCCCAGAAGACCGGGAACACGGAAATGAATGTATGTGCCATCAGGAAGGCGCTCGGACCCGAGCACATCCGGTGTGCCTGTTCCCAGTGTGTAAAGATCGAGTTGGGCCTGCGCGAGGATGGGATCATCCTTGATCAAGCGTGCCGTGAGATCCCTAAGAACAGTAGGGCGATATCCCGGCAGATGCGGCAGGGCCGTTGAGGGCTGCCAGGCAACACTCAGTTCACTGCCTGACAGCATGACTGCCAGGAAGGAGCGCTGCGTCACAGGCGCAGCAGCGAGAACCCTCAGATCTGTACTGAGGGCCTCTCCAAGCTGCGCAATGCGCACATCATCCACAATGTAGGTTTCAGCCTCACCATAAAAAACGGCGTTGGCCAGAAAGACCAGCGTGACCGCTACGGTCAGGACGACGCAAACGCGACCGACCAGCCCCAGCGGCCACAACAGGATCCGATTCTGAATATTCAGACCCGTTCAACCTCGGCCACGAAAATATATCCCAGCCCACGGACTGTACGAATCAGCTGGTCCGCATCGGAACCAAGCTTGCGACGCAGGCGGCTGACCAGAACATCGATGCTGCGGTCAGACACATCGCCCAAACGGGTCCGTGACAGTTCCAGCAGACGATCACGTGCAATAACGCGCTGCGGGTTATCGAGGAAGCTGGTCAGAAGGTCGTGTTCTGCGCCTGAAATATCGACAGTTGCCCCACTCGGGTCTGTCAGTTCACGACGGCGCAGGTCCAGCATCCAGCCTGCGAATTGCAGTCTTTCACGCCGCACCTTCTCTGGTGCCGCACTTGGGCTGCCACGACGGAGCACTGCCCGAACGCGGGCCAGAAGCTCGCGCTGCCCGAAAGGCTTCGGCACATAGTCGTCCGCACCGGATTCGAGGCCGGTCACACGGTCGCGTTCTTCACCACGGGCAGAAACCATGATGATGGGAACCTGCGAGGGGGGCGTTTCGTCAACATGACTGGCCCCCTGGCCATTGCGCAGGGCACGGCACAGCTCAATGCCATTCGTGCCTGGCAACATGATGTCAAGGATGATGAGATCAACCGGAGCCACTTCAAGAGCGGCCCACATCTCATCTCCACTTGCCACACCACGGGCGCGGAAACCGCCGCCCTGTAATGCGCGCAGAATGAGGGTCCGCATTCCTGCGTCATCTTCGACAACAAGGATACGGGCGGGAAGATCGGGATCGGAAAGATTTGGCACCATACTTTTCCATAATCGCAGCAGGGCAGATACCACAAGCAACAAATCTGGGCTGAAACTGTTCCCTTATCTTTAGCGCTCATGACGGAAAACATTTTCTGGCTTACAATACACGAAACGCAGGAACAGCCTATCTCGGTTCCTGCACTCGACCGGAGTCTCCCATGACAAGCGTTTCTCCCGGCGTCGTAACGGGCGCCGACTACCAAACTCTTCTTCAGGCGTGCAGGGACGGCGGATACGCCCTTCCAGCCATCAATGTCGTTGGCACCAACAGCGTCAACGCCGTTCTGGAAGCGGCCGCAGCCAACGGCTCGGACGTGATCATCCAGGTTTCAAACGGTGGCGCGCGCTTCTTCGCAGGCGAGGGTCTTCCGGATGCCCATCGCGCCCGCGTTCTTGGCGCAGCATCGATGGCTCATCATGTCCATCTGCTGGCCAAAGAGTATGGAATCGCCGTCATCCTTCACACGGATCATGCTGATCGAAAGCTGATTCCCTGGCTGGAAGACCTGATTTCCCTAAGTGAAGCAGAGTTCAAAAATACAGGCCGCCCACTTTTTTCATCCCACATGCTCGACCTCTCGGCCGAAACACTGGATGACAACCTGGCCCTTTCCGAGAAACTTCTGACGCGCCTCGCCCCGCTGGGCATGGGTCTGGAAATCGAGCTTGGCGTTACGGGCGGTGAAGAAGATGGCGTCGGCCATGATCTGGAAGAAGGTGCGGACAATGCGCATCTCTATACCCAGCCGGAAGACGTGCTGAGAGCCTGGGAACTGCTCTCGCCTATTGGCATGGTCTCCATCGCCGCGTCTTTCGGCAACGTTCATGGCGTCTACAAGCCAGGTAACGTCAAACTTCGACCAGAAATCCTGAAAAATTCTCAGGATGCCGTACAGAAAGCTACAGGAAGCGGGCCGAAGCCCCTCCCGCTGGTCTTCCACGGTGGATCAGGGTCAAGCCTGGAAGAAATCCGGGATGCCGTGTCCTACGGGACCTTCAAGATGAACCTGGATACGGACATCCAGTTCGCATTTGCTCATGGCGTCGGCTCCTATGTGAGCACGCACCCGGTCGCTTTCCAGCACCAGATTGATCCCGCCACGGACAAACCCATGAAGTCCTTCTACGACCCCCGCAAATGGCTGCGTGCGGGTGAGAAGTCTATCGCGGAGCGGATGAGCGAGGCCTTTGAAATCCTCGGCTCCAAAGGTCAGTCCATCGCTCGGAGCTGAAACAGCTCCGAGCGATGGCGCCGGGTCTCAGGGACCCGGCGTTGCCGAGGCAAGCTTCGTCTTGGTCACGTCCTGCGCTGCAGGGACAACCTCTTCCCAGCCTCCGCCAAGCGCATTGTAGAGACGCGCCAGATTGGTCGCGACAGTCGCATCACTGTCAGCAAGACTCATTTCAGCGGATTGCAGCTGACCCTGCGCGTTCAGCACGTTCAGGTAGTTCGTCAGGCCACTGCGATACTGGCTCTGGGCCAACTGGAGCGCCTTGCGGTTGTCGTTCACAGCCCGCTCAAGCCCCTGATGACGGAGCTGCTCATCCCGGTAAGCGATCAGCGCATTATCGACATCATGCCACGCCTGAATGACTGTCTGCTGATAGGAAATTGCCGCAGCTTTCTGGGCATATTTCTTCAGCTCAAGCTGGCCGCGCAAACGTCCTCCCTGAAAAATCGGCAAGGAAATGGACGGGCCAACGTTCCACGCACGCGCATTCCAGAATCCAAGATCACGGAATGACAGAGTCTGGAATCCGAAGTCTGCATTGATGGTAATCTTCGGATAGAAATCGGCCGTGGCTTCACCCACTTCTGCCACAGAGGCACGCAGCTTGGCTTCAGCTTCCCGGATATCCGGACGGCGATGCGCCAGTTCAGATGGCAACCCGACAGGAACGACCGGCGGCACCACAGGGATGCCTGCATCTTTGTTCAGTTCGGCATTCAGGCTACCCGGAGGCGCACCCAGCAACAGCGCGAGTGCATTTTCTTCCTGCGCCACACCCTGCTGAAGCTGAGCAGCCTGCGCTTCGGTGTCATGTTGGCGGGCCTGCGCGGAATCGACATCCACTTCCGTGACCAGACCGCTGCGATAGCGGCTCTGGGAAATATCCACGATCTGCTTCAGCGTTCCGAGATTGTCCTGAAGGACCTTCAGGCGCTTCTGGTCCCCGCGGAGCGTCATGTATCCACGCGCCATATCGGCCTGCTGGGCGATCAGGACCGAGCGGCGCTCTTCGTCCGTTGCCTGAAGGTCTGCTTTGGCAGCATCGTACTGGTGGGCCACGCGGCCCCAGAGATCGATTTCGTAGCTAGCATCAATGGATGTCTTCCACTGGTTCAGCAGAGGGATCGTGGCCCCACTGGCTGCACCACTGAGAATGCTACTGCCCTGATCTCCCAAAAGCCCGTTGTCGGACTTGGCAATATTGCCGCCCACACGATTGATGATTTCCTGCATCTGCTTCGTGCTGAACTGACTCCGTGTGTAGGAGCCAGAAGCACTCAATCCAGGAAAGCGCTCGGCCCCTGCCATCATGAGCTGCGCACGGCTCTGTGCCAGATTGGCCGTTGCAAGACGGAAGGACAGGTTCTGCTGAACCAGACGGTCTTCCAGAGAAACCAGCTCCGGATCATTGAAGACTGTCCACCATTTGCTGGCAGCTTCAGCTTCGCTCGTCACACTGTCAGGGGCTCCTGCCATGTGATCGGCATAGTGCGCCGGAGACCAGGGATGAGGCTCATGATATTCCGGTCCGACCCGCAGGCAGCCGGAAAGAGCAACAAGGGCGCAGCCAGACAGCAGCGCGCGGGATAGAAAGGCTGCGCTCACAAAGAAACTCCTGAAACGGAAATGATCTTGCGGTGACCGACCAGTTCGGTCAGCATGTTGGAGATGGTATTTTTTCCGGAAAAGGACCTTGCCCACTCATGACCAGCACGCCGACTGACCGCCCCGAGAGTATGCCTGACGAGGCCAGCGCATCTCTGTGCCAGATGCGCGCCAAGCGCGAGCAGATTCTGCAGGGAGCGGAAAAGGTCTTTCTCGCAAGCGGTTATGAAGGCGCGTCCATGTCGCAGATTGCGCGGGAGGCCGGTGTTTCGAAGGGCACGCTTTACAATCATTTCGATGGTAAGGCGTCGCTCTTCTCCGCGTTCTTCGAAGAACGCAGCAAAACCAAACTGGCGGCTATTGAGGCCATTTCCCGAGAGGATGGGCCGGACGTTCATACGAGTCTGCGCCGCCTGACGGAAACTGCCATCAAAATGATGCTCCACTCGACGTCCATGGACCTGTATCGCATCATCGTCGGCGAAGCGGGAAAATTCCCAAACCTTGCTGACGCCTTCTGGCGCTACGGTTTTGGGCGCACCCTGAACAACCTCTCCGACTGGCTGCGTCGCCGCAGGGATGCGGGCGAGCTCCAGATCGAAGACCCGGATTTCGCTGCCGAACAGCTTATGATCCTGTGTCAGGCGCGTATCGTGCATCGCCGCCGACTCATGCTGCCCGTCGATGACAGCCCGGAAGCCATCAGCCGACTGGCCAACATTACGGCCGATTCCTTCATGAAAATCTACGGCCCGCATCCTCAGTGACCTCCCGCCGGCTTCGTCTTCTTCGTGCTGTTCGGTGACAGCAGGAAGCAGAGCGGGACGACGAACATCGCGATGACGCCAATCCAGCGAAACACCTCGTTGTAGGCCAGCATCGAGATCTGGGACGTGAAATCCATGAACAGACGATGGATCGCAAACGTATGCGCGGCCGCAGGCGTCAGGCCATGCGCTTCACCAACGGTCTGCGCATGATTGATATAGTTCGTGAACTCCTGCCGCCCCGGCGTCATGTTATCGGTCACGTAGTTCTGGTGCCGTTGGCGCGTTTCAATGATGGCTGCCGTGGCCAGGGAAATGGCCATCGAGCCCACATAGTTTCGCGCCATACTGAACAGGGCTGATGCGTCGGAGTTCAGCTCACGTGGCAGCGTTGAATACGCAATCGTGGAAATCGGCACAAAGAGGAATGCGAGCGAAGCAGTCTGGGTGATTCGGTAGAAGACCAGATGCTTGAAATCGATTCCGGCATACAGGTTGGCAGCCTGGAACATCGCCATGCCCATGAAGAAAAAGCCAAATGCGATCAGATACCGCAGCTGGATGACCTTCATCAGACGCCCGACGAACGGAATGAGAATGATGATGGCCACACCACCTGGTGCCAGAAGAAGGCCGGACGTCGTTGCCGTATAACCCAGAACCTGCTGTGCAAACTGCGGAACGATGATGGCGGACGAATAGAGGGTCGCCCCCACCATGGAGATCAGGAACATGCCGGTTGCGAAGTTGCGGTCCTTCAAAACCGTCAGCTTCACCAGCGGGTCCTTGGCATAGCAGAGCCAGACGATGGCACCGAGCACACCGATCACGCCCAGAACAGCCATGGTGATGATGAAGTTCGAGCCGAACCAGTCATCATCTTCACCACGGTCGACCATGACCTCAAGACAGCCCAGCCCCAGCGTAATGAGACTGATGCCGATCACATCCACCTTCTCACGCTTCTTCCGCTCCCATGGCGGATCCTCAACGAAAGCCGTTACGGCCATGACCGTCAGGATACCAAAGGGAACGTTGACGAAGAAAATCCAGCGCCAGGAGAAGTTGTCCGTCAGATAGCCACCCAGCATCGGACCGAGAACCGGTCCAACGATGGTTGCAATCGCGGTCATGCCAAAGGCTGCACCACGTTTTTCGGGCGGGAAGGTATCAAGGATGATGGACTGCTGACTGGGTTGCAGGCCACCACCAAAGAAGCCCTGCATCAGTCGGAAGACCACCAGCATGGGCAGCGATGTCGCCAGACCGCACAGGAAGGACGAGACGGTGAACATCGCAATACAGATGAGGAAGTAGCGCTTGCGGCCGAACAGGCGTGAAAGCCAGCCGGAAATCGTCAGAACGATACCGTTTGCCACCAGATAGGACGTCAGCGCCCAGGTGGCATCGTCATAGGAACTGCCGAGCGATCCCGCGATATGCGGTAGCGCCACGTTGACGATGGTGGTGTCAAGCACCTCCATGAAGGCCGCCAGCGTGACCGTAATGGCCACAACCCACGGATTATGACTGGGTTTCCAGTCCTGATGCCCGGCAGTATCGCTCATTTCACATAGACCGTAGGAACGACGGAAAGACCAAGAGCGAGCGGCAACTGCGGATCAAGACCGCTGTCGATCAGGATCTTCACCGGAATACGCTGCACCGTTTTCACGAAGTTGCCTGTCGCATTTTCTGGCGGGAAGGTGCTGAAGGATTCACCCGAGCCAAGCTGAATGGAATCCACGTGGCCCTGCAGCTTAAGCTGTGGGTAAGCGTCAACTTCGATGTCCACTTTCTGACCCGGACGCATGTGGGTCAGCTGTGTTTCCTTATAGTTGGCCACAACCCAGACTTCTGGCTGGACGATCGTGAACATCTGCTGGCCGGTCTGGACGAAGTTGCCACGCTCGACACTACGCTGGGACACCCAACCATCATGGGGGGCGCGAACCTGCGTCCATTCCATGTTGAGCTCAGCCTGTTCCAGGGATGCCTGGGCAGACTTCAGATTGGCTTCTTCCTGCGAGACGCGGGCATCCGCATTCGCGACATTGGCCTTCACCGGCTCAGCCTGCGTCAACTGACCCTGCGCCTGCATGACACGGGCTTTGGCTTCTTCAAGAGCTGCACGAGCGTAGTCAATGTCCTGCTGGGACGTTGCGGCACGTGAAACACTGCGCTGGCGCTTGTAATCTGCTTCAGCCTTCGTCAGCTGGGCCTGAGCGGCAGAAAGACTGCCCTGAGCCGTTACGAGCTGCCCCGGGAAGTTCTTGTGCGCCACTTCAACCATCAGCTGATAGGCCTGCATGTTGGCCTGTGCCTGCTGGATTGACGCCTGTGCCTTGTGCAGGGATGCCGCGTAGTCGCGGTCATCAATGGTCAGCAGAAGATCACCGCGATGCACATACTGGTTATCGTTCACCAGCAGCTGCGTCACATACCCGTTCACGTGCGGCGCAATGGCGATCTTGCGACCGGCCGTATAGGCGTCGTCCGTCTCGATGTTATTGCGGGTCAGGAAGAGGTATGAACCAATCCCTACCAGCACCAGAACAACCAGACAGATCAAGAGCACCCGTACAAGGGGATTGCGCTTTTTCTGCGGTTTTCCGGACGCTCCGGACTGCTGTTCGGCCTGCGCTTGGTCGCCCTGCGCCATATCGTCTCTCTCGCTTTAAACGGGTCTGTCCGAAGTGACCGGCTGAATGAAATGGCCTCATGAAAAGGCCGATTGACCGATCGGTTCGGTCATCCATGACATATTGTATGGCCGTCTTCAAGCCGGAAAAAACTGATGCGTTTCCTTTCAGGCCGGGAAGATTTTTCCTTGCGCGCGCTCATCCGTGAGACGAAATTTTCTTATCCTGAAAGGGTCTCCACGCAACGCCTGAGCAGAATGTTACCCTTAAAGGGCGGTCTGCATCTTTCTCAGACCTTCAATCAGGCGCTGACGTTCCTGCTCGGCCTGCTCGGTTGGTCCCAGACGCAGAATCCATGATGGATGAGCGAGGCTCAGATGACGGTGTCCGCCTTGCGCGTCCTCACGCATCAGCCCCCGAAAGTCTTTCAATTGAGCCGTAGGCCCCGCAACTGCGCGCAATGCTGTCGCCCCAAGCGTCACGACAAGCTGCGGCCGAACCAAGGCTATTTCCTGCCGCAGCCAGGGCTGACACGCCTGAACATGCTCAGCGCCAGGCGTCTGGTGAATGCGCCGTCTGCCACGCGTGGTGAACCGGAAATGCTTTACAGCATTCGTCATGTAGAGGGCCTGGGGTTCAACGCCCGCCTCCGCCATACACTCCTTTAAAAGAGAGCCTGCAGGACCGACAAAAGGACGCCCAGCCAGATCTTCCTGATCGCCCGGCTGCTCACCGACCAGCATGATTTTTGCCGTCTCAGGCCCCTCCCCAAGGACCGCCTGCGTAGCATGGCAGTGAAGCGAGCAGGCCTGACAAGTGCGAATTTGCTGTTTCAGATCTGCCCAACTGCCTGCTGTTGGCACCGCAGCCGGAACGGCTTTCTGGCGATTCTGCAGAGCCTGATGAAATTTAGGCGCGGGAAGAGCCTCCTGCGCTGCCATTTCAGCCACGCGTTTTTCCGCCTGAGCCACCAGATGGGGAATCAGGTTCGCCTCTGGCAGGTTATGCCAGTAACGCCGCGGCATTTCATTGCGCATCGCTTTCGTCCGGACACGGGCAGGATTGAAAGTCGAGGCGTAATAGGTCTGCCAGAGCTGATCCACGTCATCATCAAGCACCTGCTTTTCACAGGGCTCGAAAGAGCAATGTACCGTCTCGCCATCCCATTGCAGAGAGCCGCGCGGTGTCAGGATCATCCAGTCCATATCTGCGAAACGGCCCGCGAAAAAAGAAGAGACTTTTTCCAGCACATGATGGTCCGGCTCAAACCAGGAAAGAAAACGCCGCCGACCCGTCTCAGACGTTCCCTGCTCCCGGAAGCGCACAAAAGCCGTCATTTTATGGGCCGCCCGGCGAACCTGATGCACCATGCGACGCGCCTGCGCCACATCCTGATCTGTCACCACCGACAACAGGTTCGGATCACTCTGAAGACGCCAGAGCAGCCGGTAAGCTAATGCGAACCGATCGGCGCTGGAGTGGCAGAGAACATCTTTCAAAAGGGGCAGGCTCGATGCTTTGAGGCGAACATCCCGCACGACTTCGCCCTCAAACGTCTGATTTTCAGCCGCGTGAAACAGATCCAGATCGGCCTCAGGATAGCGCCAGAGGATCTGGTCCGGAGGAATGTCACGCTGAAGCGCCATTCTGGCCTTTTCGCGCCAGCCTTCAAACGCGCTGGTATCCGCGAGCCTGACTGTCACCGGCATTTACAGAAGCCGCATCTGCTGTGGAGCCGGCAGAAAAAGAGTGCGCAAATCCTGACGATCCGTCAGACGCGCAGGGCTCCATCCGGATGCCTTGACGAACGGACGCACCTTTTTGATGGAGACGTTCAACCGCGCCAGATCTTCCAAACGGATTGTCGTGTGTTTTCGCGCAGACAGCAGCGCAGAAACGGTCCGAACCCCGAGCCCGGGAACCCGTAGCAGCATTTCTTTGGAGGCCAGATTCAGGTCCACAGGAAACTGCGCGCGGTTATCCAGAGCCCAGGCCAGCTTGGGATCAATTTCCAGATCCAGCATTCCATTGGGCCGTGATGCTGTCAGTTCGCCAAAATCAAAGCCATAGAACCGGAACAGCCAGTCCGCCTGATACAGCCGGTGCTCCCGCTGTAACGGGGGGCTACGCACAGGCAGGATCGCTGAAGCATCCGGAATGGGGCTGAAGGCTGAATAGTAAACGCGACGAAGGCCGTAAGACCCGTAAAGGCCTGAGCTACTGGCCAGAACATCCTGATCCGTCGCGGCATCTGCCCCGATGATCATTTGTGTGCTCTGGCCGCCCGGCGAAAAGCGCCCTGCACGCCTGCCTGTATGTGTCTTCTCTTTGGCTGCATCAATCTTGAGACGCATGTCCCCCATCGCGCGACGGATATTTCCGGCATCCTTCTCCGGTGCATAATCCTTCAGGCCCGTTTCTGTCGGCATTTCGACGTTGATCGATAAGCGATCCGCATAAAGCCCAGCTTCTTCCAGCAATTTGGGAGACGCATCCGGGATCGTCTTGAGATGGATATATCCGCGAAAACCATGCTTGAGCCGCAGGTCCCGCGCGACCTGCACAAGTTGCTCCATCGTATGATCGGACGACCGGATAATCCCCGAAGACAGGAAAAGCCCCTCAATGCAGTTCCGACGGTAGAACTCCAGCGTCAGCCAGATCACTTCATCAGGCGTGAACTTCGCCCGCTCAACATTTGAGGACGAGCGGTTGATGCAATAGGCGCAGTCGTAAACGCAGAAATTGGTCAGCAGGATCTTGAGCAGCGAAATACAACGCCCATCCGGCGTATAGGCATGACAGATCCCGTTCCCGGTCGTGGAGCCCAGACCTCCTGTTTTGGCAGAGTCCCGGCGCGTCGATCCACTGGACGCGCAGGACGCATCATACTTTGCCGCATCGGACAGAATCGCAAGACGTTCAGACAGAGATTTCTTCATGCATTGTTCTTATTTCGTTCCTGTCTATAAAATGCAAGAACTGCTTAAAATTTACCGGTTGTTTGCCTGTTTCCTGTCAAACCCTGTCACCGTTTTTTAAAGATGAAGATTCAGGTTCCCTTAACCATTCGAGGCCTATCGTGAAGGAGCAAAACTGCACCGACGGAGAATGTCTCGATGTCCATGTCAATCAATACAAATACAGCCGCCATGTCGGCTCTTCAGGTCCTGAACCAGACGACGGACCAGCTGAGCAAGACGCAGAACGCCGTGTCCACGGGCAAGAGCGTCAGCTCCGCCTCTGACAGCCCGGCCATTTACGCCATTTCCCAGACAATGAATTCCCAGATTTCGGCTCTGTCCGGTGTCTCGACAGGTCTTCAGTTCGCTGGGCAGGTTCTCAGCACGGCCTCTTCGCAGGCCGGGTCTATCTCGACCGTCCTGAGCAATATTTCCGAGACCGTGACGAACGCTGCCAATAACGGTGAAAATCAGGATACCCTGAACACCCAGCTGAGCAGCTACCTGTCCCAGGTTGATGTGGCGACTTCGAACTCGACCTTCCAGGGTGTGAACCTGCTGTCCGGCTCAACCAGCAGCAGCGTGAAGTACACGCAGATTTCTGCTGCTCAGGACATCAACGGAAACCTCTTCACGCTGAATGGCGCTGATGCCACCTCGACAGGTCTGGGCTTGCAGGGGCTGAGCACGGACATGAAGGGCGCAACCATTGATGCCACGGCCATGAGCATCACGGGCACCGGCGACAGCACCACTGCGACGAGCCTGACACTGAAGAACCTGTCTGCAGCAAGTGCCTCCAGTGCAACTGCTGCCAACCCAGCCATTACGACGTCTTTTGTAATGGATTCTCAGCCGGGTTCCTCAGCAAAGGGGGCATCCTCAGCAGTTGGATCGGCAATTTCCAATGCACTGACGACGGCAGCGACTGTTACGGTCGGGTCAAACGGCGCTCTGAGCATTGATGGCGCTACGTCGAAGAGTCAGTCCGACGGCACAACAGTCTATACGCTCAAAAACGGGGACTCCATTTCTGCCAAAGCTGACGCCAGTGGCAACATGGCCTACAGCGTCACAAAGGCTGCGGACCTCGATGCGAATGGTAACGCAAAAGCCATGACCAATATCGTGGACGTCAACATCAGCGGTGCACGCACGGATTCCGCGACGAACACGAAGGCCGATCAACTTTCCACGCTTGTCACAGCCATTGGAAATGCCGGATTTGGCGCAGAGCTGGAAAACGACGGCACGCTGACAGTCGCTGGCGGCAACCTGGATTCTTCCAGCGTCAACCTGTCCAACGGCAGCGCAGCAACGACGACCCTGTCAGTTCCGTCTTCTGCCGCATATGTTGACGGTCATACAGCGCTCACCGCTACCGACAGCACCGGGAACGTCACCAATTATGTGGCAAGTGCTGGCAGCCCGCTGTCTGACAATGCAGCTTCGGCAATGACCGACAGCATCAACGCAATTCTTGGCGCGACGGATAGCGATCACAAGATCAGCATAGCTGCCGATGGCACCCTGACTGCTGCAACCACTGCAACGGCGGGTTATACTGTCACTGGGTCCGCTGGTTCTTACACCGTTACAAACACAACGACGAACCAGACAACCAAATTCGATGCTGTCACATCAACAGATGGAACAGAAGCCAGCTACACAGCCTCGCTGGCAACGGCCACGGGCCTGACAAACTCAAGCGGCAAGCTGACTGGCGTGGCTCAGGGCACAACACTAACGCTAGGTGATGGTATTGTTGGTGCCAGCATTCAGAAGCCTGTCTCGATCGCCTCTACCACTGGCACGAATGTCGTACAGCTTGCTGTCACTGGCGCCATCAACAAGATGAGCCGCATTTCTTCCAGCATTGGTGTGGCTTCCAATACCGTTACACAGCTTCAGACGTCCAACAGCACGCTGTCGGATGCCCTGACGACGGGCGTGGGCGCTCTGACGGATGCTGATCTTGCAGCGGAAAGCGCCAAACTGACGTCCCTGCAAACGAAGCAGCAGCTGGCCATTCAGTCGCTGTCGATTGCGAATTCGCAGTCTTCCAACATCATGTCGCTCTTCCGCGGTTGATGTCGGCGGGGCGCAGGTGAAAGCCAGCGCCCCTTCCTGGACTGTTCCAAAAGTTTCCCGTTTCCCGGGAGTCTTTTGAAACAGTCCTTTTGTAAAGGAGCATCATGTCCGTGACTTATGGCATGTCACAATACCAGAACCAGTCCGGCACCTATCTTCCGCCACGAGAAGTGGAAGCCATGGCGTTCAGACACGTTAATGGGCTGCTTTCGGCCGCAAAAACACGCTCAGATCGGCAGGCTGCATTGTCTGCCAATCTCAAACTCTGGGGCATTCTGATGCAAGGGGTCCAGCGGACAGACTGCCCTTTGGATGCAATTCTACGCAAAGACCTGACGACCGTTGGAACCTGGTCCATGCGTTACGCCAATGTTGCGCTGAACTCGGATACATCCCTTCAGGCTCTCATTGATATCAATATGGACATGATTGAAGGTCTGTCAGCTTCTGCTGCCCCTTCCCCATATGCGGGACCCGCAGCATCCAACGAAACTCGCGTAGCTATTCAAATGGTCGGGTGACAACTACTTCTCCCACGCCCTTCAGGACATGGGAGTTTTTGCGTTCCTGACACACATTGCATGTCAGGAATGGTGGCGTGTCATTTACGGTTATCGCTGCGGTCAACGTCCGGAATGACATGGTCCGGATCAAGCGTTACGGCCTTCACCGGACCATGGGCTTCAAACGTGACCTTCAAATCGCTGGTCTGCCGCCAAGCTTCCGTCGGGATACGGCGGCCCAGCGTTGTTCCGTCCTGATATTCGACGCGCAGAACAACAGGAAGAGGCAAGGTGCCGTAGTTCAGAACTTGTACAGACACAGGATCTGTTCCTTTCTGCTCCACAGTTCCAACAGCGTAATCAGGCGCGGCGTTAGAGAAATACCATCCGCGCCAGAACCATGAGAGATCCTCACCGGCTTCGCTGCTCATCAAGCGAAAGAAATCCGATGGCGATGGGTGATGAAAAGCCCAGACGGCAATATAGCGACGGAAGGCAGCGTCAAAACGCACAGGCCCGAGAATCTGCTCTCGCAGAAGCTTCAGCCCGTAAGCTCCTTTGAAATAGACAACGCTATGGCGGTAAGTTTCGGAGACCTCGTCGGCCCCCGCCATCAGGTTTGGCGCTTTTGAATCCGTCAGGACAGGAACGATATCCTGTGCAGGATTGCCAGTTTTCGGAGCAAATTCCGGGTCGCGCTTTGGCGCGAATTCCCCGTTGTGGAAATGATCTGACGCATACGCATCGATAAAGGTATTGAACCCTTCATCCATGAACGGATTACGCCGCTCATCAGAACCCACAATCATCGGGAACCAGTCATGGCCCAACTCATGCGTCGTGATCCAGAAAAGCTCCGGATCCCGGTCGCTCATGCCGTCAAACACAATACCCGGATATTCCATTCCGGCCCCGTGCCCGCCCAGATTGACGGCATTTGGCCATGGATATTCGTACCATTGAGACGAGAAATACTCGATGGCATGTTTGACGTATTCCGTTGAGCGGTCCCATCCATGCGGGCCAATGCCTTCGCGGGGATAAACGGACATCGCCAGCCGCGGAACCGGACGATAATTGGCCCAGGGCGCAACCGGCGGCAGGTTAATACGAGCAGCATCCCACAGGAACGCAGGCGATGCCGTAAAGGCCACGTCGCGGCTATTGCGCATAACGTAATGCCAGGACACTTCCCCAGACTGCCTGAGATGGCTTTTGGGGTCTGTCACGTCATCAATGGTCCGGATCATGACGCGATTGTCGCTCTGGGCCGCCTGAGCCAGTCGCGCACGCTCGGTCGTCGTCAGGGTCTGCTCCGGATTCAGGAGTGCCCCGGACCCGACGACCGTGAAGTTCCACGGAACAGTGACGGTGTAATCGAAATTGCCATATTCCAGATAAAACTCCTGCCCGAGATAGGGCAGAGTGTTCCATCCCGCGCGGTCATCATACACACTCAGGCGCGGGTACCATTGAGCAATCTCGTAGATTTCGCCTTCGCGAGACGGGGTGACAGCCGTACGACCTCCCCATTCTCCCGGAATTGTATAGTGCCACTCGATTTTAATGACTGCGACGCCATGAGCATCAAGGGCTCGGGGCAGTCGAAGCTGCATCCGGGTGTCGGTAATGAGCGGCGTGACATCAACTTCATGGCCGCCCTGCACAATGGAAACACGCTCGATTTCCATGCCGGAAGTATGATGACCACCCGATGGGAATTTACCCCAGAACGAGGCCCGTGAGTCTGTGCGATAGAGGTTCTGCTCCAACTGAACCCACAGAACGTCCAGCGTTTCCGGGCTGTTGTTGCTGTATGTGACGGTTTCGGCCCCATGCAGGACATGCGCCTGCGTGTCGATGCGGGATCGAATGACGTAATCCGTTCGGTTCTGCCAGTATTGTGGTCCGGGCAGACCAGAGCCCGAACGATAAACGTTCGGGGCATCAGGCAGTGTCAGCGGAGCAAAAACCGGAGCCGGGTCAGAGAGGGTTTTGGCCGAAAGAGCGGCCGGAACCAGCGCGCCTCCCAGAAGGGGTAAGAGAAAAAGGCATACGCGCATCCGGGCTATGATCTCCGCTCGTTAGTTCCTACCCCGTTATAATATCACCTAGGCCGCCCAGATAAGATGCCAGATCAACTTTCAGAGGCATAAGATAGGCATTGTCGTTCTTTTCGCGCACCAGTGTCAGCATCTGGCGCGCAAGATGGACGTTCCCTTCAAGGGTATCGTCATAGTCTTTGGGGAACACCACACGGTTAACGCGCTCCCAGTATCGGCGGGATCGTTCGCCCAAAACGGGTGAAACGCCCCAGAACACCGTATCGTCCCGCAACCAGTCCATGGAGAGCTGGAGCATGTGCAGATCAAACAACGGTTGAGTAAAGAAACCGCAGGCCCCGGCGTCTTTCTTCCGGGCGATATCTTCTAGCTCTAGCCAGGGAGCCCTGCGGTAAGGGTCAAATACCGCGTAAACATCCAGATGCGGCGCTTCCTTGCGATACCGCGCAATGATTTCCGCAGAAGTATTAGGGTAGGAAACTCGATCACTTCCCGCAGGCAATGGGTCGCCTGCCACCACAAGCACAGATTTCAATTCTGGACGATCTGCACCCGGAAGGGGCGCGTCGGGAGCAATATCGATTGCCCGAATATGCGGAATCACATCCATGTCTGACCGACGGTTAACCTGTGCAGCAGCATCGTCACTGCGCAGATCAAACCGGATCAGGTCCGGAATATTCAGAAGACCGACCTGCGGAAGCACTTTCTGTACCACCGCCACATCATCAAACAGCGCGTCTTCCGAGCGGGGAACCAGTTCAACAGAAACACGCATCAGAGGGCTTCACCCTTGCTTTGCCCCTGTGTAACGCGCGCAGCCTGAAGCGTATTGTGTAGGAGGCAGGCAATCGTCATTGGGCCAACGCCACCCGGAACAGGCGTAATATGGCCTGCAATGGGGAGCGCTTCCTCAAAAGCAACATCTCCCACAAGTCGTGTCCGGCCTTCAGGCGTCGGGACGCGCGTAATACCAACGTCAATGACGGTAGCGCCCGGTTTGATCCAGTCTCCGCGAACAAGACCGTGCTTGCCAGTTGCCACAACCAGAATGTCTGCCTCACGTGCCAGTGCTCGTGTGTCCCGCGTATGGATATGCGCGACCGAGACCGTGCAGTTCTGCTTCAACAGAAGCTGCGCCATGGGCTTTCCAACCAGACTGGACGCCCCGATCACCACAGCATGCTTGCCCGTCATGTCCTTATGAACAGACTGTAGCAGCATAAGACATCCCAGCGGCGTGCAGGGGACGAGCCCGTCAATGCCCAGAGACAGGCGCCCGGCATTCACTTCACCCAACCCGTCGACATCCTTATGCGGCGCGATCGCATTCGTCACGACAACCGGATCAATCTGGGGCGGCAACGGAAGCTGGACGAGAATACCGTGAATCTGCGGGTTCGCGTTCAGCTGTGCAAGGAGCTCCAGAAGCTCTTCCTGCTTCGTGCTTTGCGGCAGCATGTGCATGAAGGAGCGCATGCCAGCACGGTGTGTCTGAATGGCTTTGTTTTTCACATAGACTTCAGATGCGGGATCGTTGCCGACCAGAACGACTGCCAGACCCGGCACGGCGTTGCCCTGCTCGATAAAGCTGGAAACTTCCCGGCCGATACGGTCTGTCAGAGACCGGGCAATACCTTTGCCATCTATGAGTTTGCCGGCCAGTTCAGGGGGAAACGTGCTCATGGGCTCTCCGGATGGCAACAGGCTGCAGTTTCAGTTACGATTCAGACTACAGCCCGCGTCGTGCGCAGGAAAAGGATGGTTTTATGTCCGAGGAAATACGCAAGAACTTCGCCAGTGACAATGTTACCCCCATCTGCCCTGAAGTCATGGCAGCCTTGCTGGCCGCCAATGAGGGCAGTGTTGGATCTTATGGAACGGATGATCTTACCCAATCCCTGAACAAACGGTTTGGGGACATCTTCGAGACGGAAGTGGCTGTTTTCCCGATCGCGACTGGAACTGCCGCCAACAGTATCGCGCTTTCCGCACTGGTCTCACCTTACGGAGCCGTGCTGTGCGACCAGAGCGCCCATATCAATACGGATGAAGGTGGCGCCCCGGAATTCTACATGCATGGTGCCAAGCTCGTCTGCATTCCATCCGCAGAAGGAAAGCTGGACCCGGCGACAATGCCTGCCGTTCTCAGGAATAATGAGGAAAGCGGCATTCTCAGCCCTGTCATTCAAGCCCTGTCACTCACACAGGCGAACGAATGGGGACTTGTCTATAGTCTGGAGGAGCTGGCCGCACTGACGCGCATCGCACACGACCATGGCCTGAGTGTGCATCTTGATGGCGCGCGCCTGGGGAATGCCGTGGCCCATCTTGGCTGCTCTCCGGCAGACGTGACGTGGAAAGCAGGTGTGGATGTTCTGAGCTTCGGAGGCACCAAGGCTGGCGCAATGGCGGCGGAAGCCGTGGTCTTTTTCCTCAATGAGCGGACACGCCCACTGGTTAAAGAGTTTCTGCGTCGCATCAAACGCAGTGGCAATCTGTGGTCCAAGCATCGTTTCCTGAGTGCGCAGCTTCACGCATTGCTGGAAAACGATGTGTGGCTCCAGAACGCCGCGCATGCGAACCAGATGGCCCAGCGCCTCGTCGATGGGCTTCGTCGCCATCCGGCGGCCCAGATGCCTTATGAACGGCAGAGCAACGAGGTTTTCGTCATTCTGCCAGATCTGGTTCTGAAAGATCTGGAAGCCGTTGGCTACACATTCTACCGCTGGCCTACACCGGAAGACGTCTCTGGCACACTGATCCGTCTGGTCACGAGTTACTACACCCGGCCAGAAGATGTAGACGCGCTGCTTGCAGAAATTGCAGCCTGAACCAGCATTTACAAACAAGACGTTGATCCGGGAGGTGTTTTCCGGATCAACGTTCTTCTAGTGACGACGATCAGCCAGCTTTGGATTTCAGGGCCGCATCAATTTCCAACGCCAGGCGCGCCATGGTGATGGCCCCGTCCCGGCTTCCCGCACCACAGATAAAACGAGCCGGATGTGCAAAAACTGCATCCGGAACGCCCGAAACGGCCGCTAGCGCAGTTTTTTCCAGCCCACCCCAGGCTTCCGGCAGTGACACACGCTGCCCGAAATCGCCGCGCACAGGGGGAATGGCTTTCACGTTCCACTGCTCCGGGCCTGCTGGAGAGACAACATACACAACCGGAAGATCCCGCTCGAAAATGACCTTTTCCGTGGGCATTCCTGTTTCCATGACAAGGATGCGCTTGTCTTCCGCGGCCTCGTAAGCTTCCACAACGCGGTTAGCGGCCTTGAGGCTGGCCCGTACACGGTCAACCATATTGACCAGATGGGATGCGACGGCCGTTGCCGCATTCGCAAACCCTAAAGCTTCACGCTTTTTGGCTTCCTGCGCTCCGTAAAGCTCCGCAGTATCCCATGCGGGGCTGCACGCAGAAACAATATCCGCAAGAGACAGCTTGCCCATCTTGGCCACGCCATTGTCATCCTGATCAACAGGAATGATCAGGGACTTGTCGAGCGACTGCCAGATGGCGGCAACCATGTCCTCGGTCACCGGTGTCGTGACGATATTGCGGATGGCAGCGTGGCCGTAGTCCTTCCACAACAGACCCGCAGCGCTATACGGCGTCCCGTCATCACGCAGGGGCTTGTCCTTCATGTGATGGTCATACCGCCCGATGGACGGATCAAAGACACCGCCGACATCAAAAACGATATCGGCTTCTGCAATACGCTCCGGTGACCGGGTGCGCACAAACTGCAGGCGGTCGTCTGAGTCCTCACCGAGCACACGCCCCCGCAGGCTGCCTTCCGGCGAAAGAGCGTAGTGAAGAATGGCGTAACCCAGCGTCTCGTCGGCATGAAAATTGCCCGAATGGGTCAATGCCTTGACGGTTCTGGCTTCTTTTTCGAGACCAATTGGGGTGTGTTGTGACATCTGTACGGACCTGCTGACGGCAAAAGGGTGGTTTCTGATTGTGCCTTCTCATGCCGCACCCCCCAGCCCCAGACAACAAACTTCGTCAGAAACGTGCAGAAAATCCGTCTCGTTCTGCCTCATCGAAACAGTGAATCACGCCGTGCATGCATTTCAATGGCGTTGCCATAATCCGTGCTATGTAAGGCCGAATGGAAACAAAGCTCCCCATTCCGCTCGCCGTTCTCGTCGGCATCCAGACCCCTGACGTTGATGACGTCGCCCACGAAGCCAGCCTGGAAGAACTGGGGAGACTGGTTAAAACCCTTGGCTATGACGTCATCGGGTCCGTCTCGCAAAAGCGCGAAGGTACGGGCGCTGCGTCGCTCCTTGGTGCCGGCAAGCTGGAAGAGCTCGCAGACATTACCGGCGGCCGCGGGATCATCACACCGATGGTCAAGACCCCGATGACAAAAGCTCGCAAACGCTTTGAGGGCACCGTTGAAGCATCAGAGCCCGATGAAGAAGACTCAGATGGCCCCCGCAAGCCAGAATTCGTCATTGTTGACCACGAACTGACACCTAGTCAGATCCGCAATCTCGAACGCGCTACCGGCGCGCAGGTGCTGGATCGTACGGGTGTCATTGTCGAAATTTTCCATCGTCACGCCAATACCCGCGAAGCAAAGCTTCAGGTGGAGATGGCGCGGCTGAAATACGTTGCACCACGCCTGCGGGAATCTTCGAATGGCGGCGGCAGACAGCAAGGACCTGGGGCGGGTGAAACCAATCTATCGCTTGATCGCCGCAAGATCCGGGACCGCCTTGCCGAGCTGAAAACCCAGCTTGAAGCAGTGCAACGCGATAGCGATAACCGGCGTTCCGCACGGCGGGATCAGCTCCGCGTCGCGCTGGTGGGTTACACCAACGCTGGCAAGTCCTCCCTGATGCGCGCACTCACCGGTAGCGAAGTTCTGGTGCAGGACAAGCTCTTCGCTACCCTTGATACGACAGTCCGGACGCTTCAGCCCGAGACACGTCCGCGTATTCTCGTGTCCGACACGGTGGGCTTCATCAAACAACTCCCCCATGATCTGGTCGCCTCGTTCCGCTCTACGCTGTCTGAAGCGCTGGAAGCGTCCCTGCTGCTGTTTGTCGTAGATGCCTCGGACCCAACCTACGAAGCGCAGCTTGAGGTTAGCCGCAGTGTTCTGCATGAAATCGGGGCAGATGTTGTGCCGTCCCGGCTTGTTCTGAACAAAATGGATAAAGTGGATGACGCCCGGCGCGCTGAACTGCTGGAAAAACATCCCGACGCCATTCCCTTGTCTGCCCATCGACCAGATGACGTCAGCGCTTTACGGGAAAGCTTGATCGCCTTCTTCGAGACGAAAATGGTCGATGATGTTCTGGTACTGCCCTACTCGAAACAAGGACTGATCGGCGAGATTTACGAGAGCGCCCGCGTCCTGTCCGAAGATCACGACGAGACAGGTCGCATCCTAAAAATCCGCGGCCTGCCGGGTGCCATTGCACGGTTGCACCGAAGCCTCTCAGGAAAATAAAGGCCCGTGCTGCCTTTCTGACCGCGCGGGAAAGACGTTCCACAAAAAAGGCCACCATCTTGTTAAAGATGGTGGCCCAATGTTGTTACTGCGCTTGTGAGGGCAACACCTTCAAGACGCAAAGACTTTGGAAATTGCAGCCTGTGCCTCGTCCTGAATGGCCTTCAGGTGCTCTGGGCTTTTGAAGCTCTCGGCATAGATTTTGTAAACATCTTCCGTGCCGGACGGACGGGCTGCGAACCAACCGTTTTCCGTCACAACCTTTAGGCCACCGATCCCCGCGCCATTACCCGGTGCTTTCGTCAGCTTGGCAATGATCTTGTCACCAGCCAGTTCTTCAAGCGGGAACTGCTCAGGCGCCAGCTTGCTGAGCTTGGCCTTCTGTTCCGGGTTCGCCGCCGCGTCGATCCGCGCATAATACGGCGTTCCGAGGCGAGCGATGATCTCATGGTAATGCTGGCTCGGGTTCTTGCCTGTCTTGGCTGTGATTTCCGCAGCAAGAAGGCCGAGAATGAGACCGTCTTTGTCGGTCGTCCAGACTGAGCCATCACGACGCAGGAAGGTTGCGCCTGCACTCTCCTCGCCGCCAAAGCCCAGCGAGCCATCCATCAGACCCGGCACGAACCATTTCAGGCCCACTGGCACTTCAACCAGCTTGCGACCCATATCCGCGACAACGCGATCAATCAGACCACTGCTCACCAGCGTCTTGCCGACGCCAAGATCAGGCTTCCACTCGGGGCGGTTCTGGAACAGGTACGAAACCGCCACAGCCAGATAGTGGTTCGGATTCATGAGGCCATCCGGCATGGCCACGATGCCGTGACGGTCTGCATCCGTGTCATTGGCGAACGCGACGTCAAAGTCCTGACCCATCTTGATGAGACGCGCCATGGCATAGGGCGAAGAACAGTCCATACGGATCTGCCCGTCCCAGTCTGCCGTCATGAACGCAAACTGCGGGTCCACGACATCGCTGACGATCGTGGCGTTCAGGCCGTACTTCTCAACAATCGGCTTCCAGTAACCAACCGCAGCGCCACCAAGCGGATCAATACCAATCTTCACGCCCGCATCACGGATGGCCGCCATGTCGATGACGTTTTCCAGATCGGCCACATACGGCGTTACGTAATCATAGCGCTTGATGGACGGTGCGTTCTTGGCTTCGTCGTAAGGCAGGCGCTTTACGTCCTTCAGGCCATTCGCCAGCAGGTCATTCGCCATGTCCTGAATGGCTTTCGTCACGGCCGTATCTGCCGGACCACCGTTCGTCGGATTGTACTTGAAGCCACCATCCGTCGGCGGGTTATGTGACGGCGTGACAACCACACCATCGGCCAGACCCGTCGTGCGGCCCTTGTTATAGGTCAGAATGGCGTGGGAAATGACGGGCGTCGGCGTGTAGCCATCGTTCTGGTCGATGCGGACATCAATGCCGTGGGCCGCGAAAACCTCAATGGCCGAGCGCTGTGCCGGTGCCGACAGGGCGTGCGAGTCAATGCCAATGAAGAGCGGTCCATCAATCCCCTCCGCCTTACGATACCGACAGATTGCTTCACAGATGGCGAGGATATGGCCTTCGTTGAAGCTGGTATGGAAAGACGAACCACGGTGCCCGGAAGTCCCGAACGAAACACGCTGGGTCGGGATGGAGACGTCCGGCTTGCGATCATAATAAGCGGCAACCAGGGCCGATATATCCGTCAACTGCGACTGATCGAGCGTTTTTCCGGCGAGGGGGCTGATATTGGCCATTAATCCAAAATCCTTAACAGATCCGCGTTTTAAGCGACCGTAACGCACGAACGCCAATTGCGGCTCAGAAAAACTTATCTCGGGCCTTCTGTCCAGTTACAGAACTCTGACGCCTTCCCTTGTGGCGACCATAAAAAAGCGGGGAGACATCTGTCCCCCCGCTTTGTTTCGCAAAACCGGATACGAGAATTACTGGAGATCGTCGCCGGAGCTGCCATCATCCGAACCATCAGGCGAGACAGCAACAAAGAGCTGCTGCCCGTCACGCAGGATGCGTAGCAGCGGGGGCTGCTTGCGGGACAGAGCATCACGCACCTGTGCCACCACAGCCTTGGGAGACGGCGTGACGTGATTTCCCACGGCCACAATAATGTCGCCCGGACGGATGCCAGACTGATCAGCCGGGGAACCCTGAACAACGTCAGCAACGACGGCGCCCTGCACGCTGTCATCCAGGCCCAGCTCCTGTCGCGCGCGCGGCGTCAGGGATGCCAGAGACACACCAAGCTTGCCAGCACCGGCGGACTGGCTGCTATCTGCACCACCACTGCCATGATCCTGATTGGCGAGGTTGCCCACCGTGAACTTCACATCCATCGGCTTGCCATCACGCAGCAGGTTCACCGTAGCATCTGTTCCTGGTGCAATGGAGACAACCTTTACAGCCAGATCATGGCCGTTCTTCACCGGGTGGCCATTCAGCGTCAGGATGACGTCGCCGCTCTTGATACCAGCCTTCTCAGCCGGGCTACCCTTGGAGACGGACGCCACCAGCGTACCATGCGGCGGAGCACCGGGCTCCGGGGACTTCAGGTTGAGCGCCTGAGCCATCGTCGGAGAAATATCCTGCCCCTCGATGCCGAAATAGCCTCGCGTCACATGACCCGTCTTTTCAAGCTGATCGACGACAGATCGCACCGTGTTGGACGGAATGGCAAAGCCGATACCGATTGAGCCACCACCATTTGGCGAAATGATCATGGAGTTGATGCCCACGACCTTGCCATCCTGCGTGAACAACGGGCCACCGGAGTTGCCGTGGTTGATCGGCGCATCAACCTGAATGAAATCGTTATACGCACCAGAATGCAGATCACGACCCAGAGCCGAGACAATACCTGCCGTCACGGTTCCGCCAAGACCGTAGGGATTGCCGACGGCAACCACCCATTCGCCCGGCTGGACATCATCAGAATCACCGAGGTCAATGAACGGCAGTTTGCCTGTTGGCTTCACACGCAGAAGAGCCACGTCCGTCTTCGGATCACGACCAATGATTTTGGCCTGCAATGTGGTCCCGTCATCCAGTGTGACCGTCACCTTCGTGGCGCCATTCACAACGTGGTTGTTGGTCACGACATAACCATCAGCCGAGATGATGAAGCCTGATCCGCGAGCTTCCACCGTGCGGTTCTGCTGCTGTTGCTGCGGCATCATCTGGAACGGGAAGGGAAACGGGAAAGGCGAGCCCTGCATTCCGCCGCCGCCATCACCGCCTGGGCCGTTCTCTTCCTGCTCGGCAACATCGGCCTTGATGTGTGCCGTGATGGAAACAACGGCAGGCTTCACCTGCTTCACAAGAGTGACGAAGTTGGGCAGCGCCTGAACATTGGTTTGCGGCTTGATGGCTCCGTTATCCGCCATGGCAGCGGGAGCGGCGACCAGAAAGGTCGTGGCAGCGAGGGCAGCAAGGGAAGCGCGGAAGCGTGTGGTCATGTCAGTCCCGATTGTTACAGAAGAACGGTTCGGTCGTTATAAGTCCGCACTATGCACTGCGTTCCCATTCACCAAGCTGACCGGGAGGTGAAACATCCGTAAGTCTTTGTTTGTCACCCTTTCCGCAGCCGCTGGAAGAATGTCCTGAGCTGAAGAGCAGCTTCCCGTTCGCGTAGTCCGCCGATCACTTCCGGCCTGTGCAGGCAGGTCGACCGTTCAAACACACGCGGACCGTGTTCCACCCCGCCACCTTTGGGATCATAAGCACCGAACACGACACGCTCGCACCTGAAATGCACGATGGCGCCCGCGCACATCGGGCAGGGTTCCAACGTTACAACGAGCGTACATCCTGTCAGGCGCGGCGAGCCAAGCTTCACTGCTGCGGCACGCATGGCCAAGAGTTCAGCATGGGCCGAGGCGTCATACAGTTCCTCTACGCGATTACGCGCCACTGACACGACATCTCCCGCCGCATCCAGCACGACTGCCCCCACGGGAACTTCACCCTGTCGGGCCGCTTCGTCTGCGGCATCAAGAGCCAACTGCATGGCGCGGCTTGTATCGGCCTGAATCATGATGCGATGATGGGGTGTATGACCACCGCCCGTCCATCCCCTTCCCGGAACACTGCTCCGCTCATTGGTCTTACACTCGATCATGAGCCTGGCGGTCCGGGGCAATTTTCTCGCTATCCTTATCATGCCTTGCGGGAAAATTATCTCACGGCCCTCAGTGACGCTGGCGGCTTACCAGTCTGCCTGGGGTATGTGGGGAACGCGGAAGCGATGGTAGAGCGCCTGGACGCCCTCGTTATCACTGGCGGCGCGTTTGATGTTGATCCTGCGCTGTATGGGGAAGAGCCTCATCCTCTGACCACCCCCCGTCCCATGAGAACGTCCGCTGAGCTTGCCCTTCTGCGTGCTGCACTCAAGCAGGACATTCCTGTTCTGGGAATCTGCGGCGGCATGCAACTTATGGCCGTGAATGCGGGGGGGACGCTGATCCAGCATCTTCCTCCCGAACTGGAACACGAGCAGCCCAACCCGCGCCATGAACCCGGACATACGGTTTCCCTTGTGGCTAGCACCCGCTTGGCCCGCATTGTTGACACCGAGATCATGCACGTCAATTCGTCTCACCATCAGGCTGTGCGAACGGCAGGAAGGGCAAAAATCTCGGCTGTTACGGCGGACGGTGTGATCGAGGCAATCGAACTGGACGACGCAAAATTCGCCATTGGTGTACAGTGGCATCCTGAATTCACCCTCGACCCCGGCGACCGTCGCCTGTATGCGGCGCTGGTGGAGGCAGCAGCACGATGACCGAAGAACTTAACCCGACCCCTGAAACATCCGACGGCCCAAGAGGCGAACGCATCGCGAAGTTCCTTGCGCGCGCTGGCGTTGCCAGCCGTCGTGACGTGGAACGCATGATCGAAGACGGCCGGATCAAGATGGACGGCCAACCCGTCACGCATCCCGCAACATTCGTTCAGCCGGGTGATATCGTGCTGGTTGACGGTAAGCCCGTGGATAATCCCGAGCGTACCCGTCTGTGGCGTTATCACAAGCCTGACGGCCTTCTGACCACGCATCGTGACCCGCAGGAACGCCGGACAGTTTTTGACTCCCTGCCCGAAGGAATGCCGCGTGTTATCAGCGTCGGCCGACTGGATATCAATTCCGAGGGTCTGCTGCTGCTGACAAACGATGGCGAACTGGCACGTCGTCTGGAGCTGCCCGGCAATGCCTGGGTCCGCCGTTACCGTGTGCGCGTCTTTGGCATGGTGGACGAGAGACGTCTGGCTTCTCTGGTGGATGGTTTTGAATTTGAAGGCATCCGTTACGGCTCGATCGAAGCCGAACTGGATTCCGTCAAGGGTGACAACTCCTGGCTGACCGTCTCTTTGCGTGAAGGCAAAAACCGTGAAATCCGTCAGGTCATGCGCGGCCTGAACCTGCATGTGAGCCGTCTGATCCGTCTGTCGTATGGTCCGTTTCAGCTCGGCTCCCTGAAGGCGCGTGAGCTTGAGGAAGTCAACGGTAAGACGCTGCGTGAGCAGATCCCCGATCTACCGGCTCCGACCCGCAAGCGGACCCGCTGATTCATGCGGATTGTTGGCGGAGAGAACAAGGGCCGTGCACTTATGGCCCCACGGGGAGAAGGGACGCGCCCCACATCTGATCGAACGCGGCAGGCCATCTTTGACATGCTGGCTCATGCCCCGTGGTACGGGCATGATGAGCTTGAAGAGGCCATTGTTCTGGACGGTTATGCCGGGACAGGGGCGATGGGCCTGGAAGCCCTGTCCCGCGGTGCTCAGCGCGCATCTTTCATCGAGCGGGACCGCAATGCCCTGAACGCGCTGCGCGCCAATCTCGATATCTGCCGCGCTCGGGACATCTCCCGTGTGCTGAGTTGCAGCGTGACGCATCCACCGCGTGCGACAGAGCCGCATACGCTGATTTTCCTGGATCCACCTTACGGGAAAACACTAGTCGAATCGGGTCTGCGCGCTCTGGCTCGAGGGGGCTGGATTGCTAAAGGTGCACTGATCGTTGCAGAGACGGGAGCGACTGAAGATTTTGCCCCGTTTGTGCCACCTTCTGAACACTTTTCCCCCACACTTCCTGCCGAGCCACTCGTGATCCGGAAATTCGGCGCGGCAAAGGTGACCATCTGGCGACATTCATCCACTGTTCCTTAATTTTCCTACTGTATTCAGTGGCCTGTCAGGTATAATTCAGTCTTGATCTGAAAGCCGTAATCCAGAAAACCGACGGGGTGACGAGACTTGGCCGTGTTCAGCCGTTCGACCAGCACAGTGCGCAACATCGTTCGTGAAGCACACGACCGTCACATGACACCAAAGCTCCGGAGTGCGCTGAATGCCCGCCTCATGGAGCTTCTGGGACTGGGCTTTCTGATTGCGGCTGTTGCCATCGGCATCGCGCTGTGGAGCTTCAACCCGCACGATCCGTCGTTCAATACGTCCACGGGAACAGAACCCACGAACCTTCTGGGCCGGACCGGCGCCACTATTTCGGATGGTCTGGTGCAGTGGCTGGGCCTAGGAAGTGGTCTGCCGATTGTCGTGCTGCTAGCCTGGGCCTGGCGTATGGTCCGCCATCACGGCATGAGTGCCCCCATCGTCCGGATTATCGCTGCACTCCTGCTTCTTCCGGCTGGCGCCACGTTCATTGGCACGCTCCAACTGCTTATTCCGGGGCTTGAAGTAGCCTGGCCGACAGCGGCCGGTCTGGGCGGCGAAATGGGCGTGTCCTGTGCTCATCGTCTGCTTGACGCCGCACATGCTGAAGCCGGTTCAGCAGGCAGTGCACTGGCAGTGTTTCTTGTTCTGCTCCTGATGGGCATTCTGATGCCACTTGCCATGGGGCTTCAGTGGCGCGAATGGCGCGCCATGGGGCAGGGTGCCGCATTGCTGGCCCGCCAGCCCGTGGCTCTCGCCCGACGCATGAACGGCCCGCAGACATCCGATCGTCCTGCTCCCGACCCGCGTCAGTACGAATTCCAGCGCGGCAATACAGGAAGCAGCCCTGCACCAGATGCAGCGCCCCTGTCTTTTCTGCGTCGTAGCTTCGGCAAAAGCGACCCAAGCACGCGCCCGTCTCCCTTCGTGCCACAAAACACGGGGTGGATGCAGCCTCCCATGGAAACGGCGGAAGACCCTTACGAGCATCCGGCAGTCATGCGGAAAGAAGCTGCCAGTGCCGCGGCCCCAGATCCGCAGGTGCCGGAAGAGGAAGAAGCGCCATCCAACCCTTATGCTGAACGACTGGCGCAGATTGCTCGCCAGCGGAATGTTCAAACGATCCAGCGTTCGCATGTTGAAGACGATGCGGATGAAGATGGGCCGCAGAGCAGCATCGAGCCGCCTGCACCAGAGCCGGAACAGCGCCGCAGCCTCTTCGGAATGCGTCGTCCTGAGCGCCCGGCTCAGCCACAACCTGCCGCCCGCCCGATGCCACCGCGCACCCCCGCAGCAACAGGCTGGGAACTTCCCCCGCTGTCTCTGCTGAACCCACCGCCTGCACACGCCTCCACAGGTCCCTCGCAGGAAACGCTTCAGTCCAATGCAAGACTGCTGGAAAGTGTTCTGGCGGATTACGGCGTTCAGGGCACGATTGGCGACATTCACGCAGGCCCGGTTGTCACGCTTTATGAGCTTGAACCGGCTCCGGGTATCCGATCGTCACGTGTGATCGGTCTGGCGGATGACGTGGCGCGGTCCCTCTCCGTCCTCAGTGTGCGCATCGCGACGGTGCCGGGCCGGAATGTCATTGGTATCGAGGTTCCGAACGCCAAGCGCGAGATGGTGTTCTTCTCCGAACTGCTTATGACGCCAGAATGGACTAATGGCGTAGGCCGCCTCCAGATTGCGCTTGGCAAGGATATTGCTGGCGTTCCGGTCTATACGGATCTGGCAAAAATGCCGCATCTTCTGGTGGCGGGTACGACTGGATCGGGTAAGTCCGTCGGTATCAACTCCATGATCCTGTCACTGCTCTATCGGCTTAGCCCGGAAGAGTGCCGTCTGATCATGATTGATCCAAAGATCTTGGAACTGTCGATTTACGACGGAATCCCGCATCTTCTGACCCCCGTGGTGACGGAACCAGCCAAGGCTGTCAGTGCTCTCAAGTGGACCGTACAGGAGATGGACCGTCGCTATCGTCTGATGGCGCAGCTTCAGGTCCGTAATATCAACGGCTACAACGAACGCGTCAGTCAGCTTCGGGCATCCGGTGAGATGGTCACCCGCCGCGTTCAGACCGGCTTTGACCCTGAAACAGGCAAGCCCGTCTTTGACGAACAGCAGGTTCCGCTGGAAAACCTGCCGTATATCGTCGTGGTGATCGACGAAATGGCTGACCTGATGATGGTCGCTGGCAAGGAAATCGAGACGGCAGTGCAGCGTCTCGCGCAGAAGGCGCGCGCTGCTGGTATTCACGTCATCATGGCAACGCAGCGTCCGTCTGTTGACGTGATTACCGGCACCATCAAGGCCAACTTCCCAACCCGTATTTCCTTCCAGGTCATCAGCAAGTTCGACAGTCGTACCATTCTGCAGGAACAGGGTGCCGAGCAGCTTCTTGGTCAGGGTGACATGCTGTTCATGCAGGGCGGTGGCCGCATTACACGTGTCCATGGCCCGTTTGTGGCTGATGATGAAGTTGAAGAAGTCGTGGCAGATCTGCGCTCCAAGGGCGATCCGATCTACAACGATGACGTTGTCTCCGGGGAAGATGAAGAAGGTGGCTCTTCCGGTGGCGGCATGAGCAGCGGCGGAAGCGGTGGAGATGGTGAAGGCAGCCTGTTCGAACAGGCCGTAGACATTGTCATGACGGAAGGTCGCGCCTCGACCAGCTTTATCCAGCGCCATCTCTCGATCGGGTATAACCGCGCGGCGAAGCTGATTGACCAGATGGAAAAGGAAGGCATCATCGGGCCAGCCAACCATGTGGGCAAACGTGAAATTCTAGCCCGTCGTCCGGCATCCCATGAGGACTGACAGACGCAGGAGCCGCGGTGAAACTCCCCCCTCCCCTGCCCCGCGTGGTCTTTTTTATCTGGGACAGGATCTTCCTGTTCTACTGGAAACACCGCGCTTCCTGATCCTGAACAAACCCGCCGGGCTGGCTGTTCACCCCGGTCCATCCACTCAGGATTCCGTGGAGACGCGCCTCGTGACCCATCCACGCGGAGGGCCTTGGCTGGCCCACCGCCTTGATGCGGATACATCCGGCTGCCTGCTGATTGCACGCCGCAAAACAGCTTTGATCGAAGCACAGAATGCTTTTCAGGCGCGCCAGGTCCGCAAACTGTACTGGACCGTTGTTGAAGGCGTCCCAGCTCAGCAGGAAGGTGAAATTTCCGCTCCCCTGCTCCGACATTCGATGCCCTCAGGCTGGCGTATGATTGTGGACCCAAAAGGCGATGCTGCCATCACGCGGTGGCGCGTTCTGGGCCAGGCAGGCAGCCGGAGCTGGCTGGAGCTAGAACTTCTGACAGGACGTACCCATCAGGCCCGCATCCATTGTGCGCATCTCGGGACGCCGATTGTGGGTGACCGGGTTTACGGCTCAGAAAATGCAGGAGGCCTGCATCTTCTGGCTCGTAGCCTTCACGTACCGCTCGCTGACGAAACCCTCGACGCTGTTGCGCCGCCCGCCCCAGCTATGGCTGAGGCGCTGCGCCATTTAGGATGGGACGGTCAGTCCTGAACGATACGGATGGTTCCGGAGACATCCCGGAGCGTGACATGGTCTTTCCCGTCACCAACCTTTCCACTTGCTGTAATCTTCCGGGATTCACTTGAGACAAGGCTCGGCTTCTCCCACGGACCAACATTCACAGCCAGACCCAGTGACTGCTCAAGGGGAAAGTCTTTCTGCGAGCGTCCCTGACGAAGCTGGATGTCGAAGGTTCCACCAAAACCCTTCGGCAAGTGAAGCGTGATATCGCCGGACGCAGATTCCAAAAGCACAGTGCGTGCATTGGGTGCTGAGGTCAGGGTGATGTCCTGATCGCCGCTGGAGCTTTTGGCCGTGACGTCCCCGGCTGCTTTCTCAAGATGCGCGTCACCGTTCACAGTCATCAGCATTGCTGCCCCGGCTGCCCCGGCAACAGTGACATCGCCGCTAACAGACTTGATCTGAAGCGCACCCTGAATCTGACCAATCTGGGTATCACCACTGACCGTTGAGACGGATACAGGGCCATTAGATGATGAAACGTCCGTATCGCCACTGACACTTCGGATGGACAGTGGTCCGGAAGAGGTTTTGACTTCTACATCCCCACTGATGGTGGAAATGATCCCCCCTTCCGGCAGAGTTGCGTAGGATAGATCTTCGCTGGATGTGCTCTGACTGAGCGGAGCAGCGAGCGCGCTGGAAGTCAGGCAGGTTGCAGCAAGCAGCACAGGGAAAACGGTACGGAAAACAGGCATTGTATTCGCTCTCTTTGGCATCAGAAGGAGTTGGATGATGCAACCGGGCGGTTCATCAATGCTGCATACATTCCACGCACGACGGCCCAGGCGGTGAGAATACCCCATGTCAGGGTCAGCCCCCACGGCACGACCATGAAGACCAGACCAAGGCCACCCGTGATGGCGCCAAGCCCTGCGACCATCAGGTGAATCAGGCCAATCACTGTCAGCGCAAATGCACCGTACCAGAACAGTCTGATCTGCCAGTCCAGCTGGGCACGTTTCAGGCCAGTTGCGGAGCGGCGCGCTACATGGGCGAGTGTTACGCCCACGAATGCCGTAATTCCTGTAAAGAAGCCGGCGAGATACAGCGCATAAATCAGCAGGACGTAGTCACGGCCCGTATCCTGTCGGGCGGCTCCATAACCGGACATCGTCGTGGTGTACATGAATGAACTCCTCTGGAGGATGATCCTCAACAGAAGAGCTTATGCAGAAACTGTGCCAGTTCCTGATTTTCCTATCAGCCTGCCTTGCCACTCACTGCAAGACAGACTGAGAATGGCGTAATTCGCCAGTTTATTCGCCAAGCGCCCGAAAGCGATCAGGCAGTGGCCCCTGGCCCTGCGTCAGGGACCGCACGCCATAAAACAGCGACACGAGCAGAGCGATGTTCCACAGAGCAAAAATACCAATCGGAATCAGGAAGAGGAGCTGTCCTGGCCCGGAACTTCCAGGAGGTTCAGTGATGAAACAGGCGCCGAAAAGAGCAGCACACCCGATAATGAAGGCAACGTCATACCAGAACAGGCGAATGAGCCAGCTCAGATGCGTTCGGACCACACCGTGGCTGGAGCCTTTCAGGACGTAAGCGAGGATCACTCCCGCCAATAGGGAAATGCCCGTGAAAAACCGGGCGATATAGAGCCCATAAACAAGGAGAACGCCTCCACGACCCGGACCTTCGGACGAGAGAGAAAAATTGGTCATGACAGCCTCCTTCAGCTGGTCCCCTTTATAGCAGAAACGTCCGACCAAAGGCCGAACGTTTCTATCGGGCAGAATATGTTTTGGGAGATTAGCGGCCGAGCTTGCGCAGCTTTGTGCCCTGCATCAGACGCTTCTCGATAACGGCCAGAGACATGCCCTTTGTTTCTGGCACGAACAGGATTGTCAGCAGCAAAAACAGTGCATTCAGGCCTGCGAAGAGCCAGAATGTTCCGCCCGTTCCAATGGCTTTCATAAGCGACAGGAAGCTCACACCCACCAGAAGATTGGTCATCCAGTTTGTGAATGTTGACATCGCAATACCGAAATCGCGACCGCCAAGAGGCTGAATTTCCGCACAGAGAACCCACATCAGCGGGCCAGCAGACATCGCAAATCCGGCACAGAAGATCATCAGCAGGAACACGGCTGCGATCTGGGAAGACTGCGTGGCCATGCCGCCCTGAAGCAGCATGGCAAGCACGCCCATTCCAATCGCCATGACTGTGAAGCCAGCATACAGGATTGGCTTACGGCCCCATCGGTCCACAAGACCAACCGCCACGAACGTTGCCAGCATGTTGACCAGCCCGATAATGGCCGTGCACCACATCTGGGAATGCGCATCGAAATGAGCCGCCGCCAGGATATTCGGGGCGTAATACATAACGATATTGATGCCTGCGAGCTGCTGCATCGCCTGCAACATGATGCCCAGAGCGACAGAACGACGGAAATTGCTGTTGGTGCGGAACAGCTTGAAGCCTTCCTGCTTGGTTTCAAGCTGCTCACGAATGGCGCGAATTTCCTTGGCAGCCTCCAGCGGGTCATTCCGTAGATCCACGAGGATTTCACGGGCTTCCTTGTGACGTCCCTGCATAATCAGCCAGCGCGGGCTGTATGGCAGAAACAGAACGCCAATCAGAAACAGGACCGCAGGAATACCTGCGACACCAAACATCCAGCGCCAGTTTTCACTGTAGGAAAAATAGGTGTCTGACAGGAAGGCAACAAAAATACCCACCGTCACCATCAGCTGGTAGGTCGAGACCATGGCGCCACGAGACTCTTCGCTGGCGATTTCCGACAGGTATAACGGCGCCGTAAAGGCTGAAATACCCACCGCAATCCCCATGATGACGCGGAAGACAATGATGGATGGAAGGGACCATCCCATCGCACAGCCCAGCGTTCCAACCACGAACACTGCTGCACCAAGAATAAGGGATCGCTTGCGGCCAAGATGATGGGAGAGCCAGCCTGCACCCAAGGCACCAGCAGCGGCACCTGCCATCATGGAACTGACGACCCATTCCAGCGCCAGCGTAGACGCATGGAATTCCTGACCAATCAGATCCAGAGCACCCGCAACAACACCGATATCCAGACCGGACATTAACCCTGCGAGGGCGGCAATCACTCCAATGGCGATGATCTTGAACCGTGTTGGATCAAAAACAGATGTTCCACTGTTATCTGGCTGGATGGTCTCTTCGGTCCTGACCTGATCCGTCATGCTTGGCGGGTATCCTTCGCAAAAAAATGACACCCACCAGTTCTGGTGGATGCCTGAATTGTTATCTTTATAGCACGATCTCGCTTAGATCGTGAGGGCAGCCCTGATTTCACCCACCGTAACGCCCTGCCAGTTACGCAGTGTCTGCGTTTTGGTGTCAGCGAAAATCGCATGATCTTTTGCCGTTCGGCACAGCGATTCACCACCAAAATGATGCAGCAGGGCCGACATGGCTACTTCTGCAGCCCTGTTGGCACCGTCATCCGTCTTGATGGCGAAACCCAGTCCCTGTTCCGGCAATGCTGCGATCATGACACCTTCAGCGCCCATTTTGATGAACGCACGAGTTTCGAAATTGTTCATGACCGTTGTGTCGTATCGTCCGGTTCCGGCCACCATGAACGGATGAGCTGCCACAGCCTCCCTAAGCCGCTGTGTCGCTTTGGCTCTTTCAGCAGAAAGACCAACACCACTCCCGAACCGGGCAAAACCATGGGCAAGAGCCTTCAGAGGCACCGCATATGTTGGCATCGAACAGCCATCCGTTCCGCGGTTAGCATCTGTATGAGGCGTCTGAGTCATGGAGGCCAGAACCTCTGTCACACGGCGCTGGATCTCATGAGCGGGATCAATATAGCCCCCAGGATCCACCCCCTGGTCACAAGCAAGACAGATGAGACCGGCGTGCTTGCCGGAACAGTTGTTGTGAAGCGGGCATGCGGACTGATGCGCGGCGGCCAAGGCACGGGCCGCAGGCTCATACGTTGGCCAATGAGTTCCACATTCCAGGGCCGCAACATCCCGCCCCACAGCCGCCAGCATGGAGGCAGCAACCCTGGCGTGCGCCTCTTCGCCATTATGAGAGGCACAGGCGAGCGCAAGGGCTTCGTCGGAAAGGCCCAGCCGATCAGCCGCTCCACTTTCGACGAGTTCAATTGCCAGCAGGGACTTGACGGTCGAGCGCGGAAAGACAGCTGCATCCACATCCCCGCAGGACCAGACGACAGAGCCATCGGCATCCACAACCACAGCCCGGCCCAGATGCCGTGACTCAACCTGTTTTCCGCGCGTGACTTCCGCGAGCAATCCGGAGCCCGTGTGTGCTGTCATGTCTTTTAACCTCTGTTGTCAGCGACCTGATGGATCTTTTGCGACCAGCACATAGCACGGCCCGTGCCCCTCGTGAGCCACCTCTAGCCAGGACTGGATCAACCGGCGTCGCACACGCAGAATCCCGATGTCCTGCTCGGGCGGGATATCGGCTAGAGCCAGTACGGCCAGAGATCCCTCAAGAAAAATCAACCGGTCTGCGAGAGGTAATCCGCCGTCGATAACAGCTTGTCCCTCTGCGCGGCCCATCAGGGCGTACAGAAAGGTCTCACCAGCCGGGGGACGGAACGTCTCAGCATCAAGCATGACGGCGCCTACATCTTCAGCAGTCAGATGTGTCACTGGAGGCTGCCAGTCCAAAAGATCAGGCTGAGAGATATGCGGCGTTTTTCTTGCCCGGCGGACTTGGGGCGAAGGTGATGAGCGCTCCGGCAGAGTGTCAAACGGCAGGGCGGGCGGTGGAGAACGTCTCACGCCCATGATGGGTCAGTTCCCGCTTCGAGCGCCGGTTTTCTGGCAGGCTGCGCAAACACCCTCAATTTCTACAGTCGCGGCCTCAGCCCGAAATCCAACATCCTTGGCCGCCAGCATAAGGGCCGGCACAATCGTTTCCTGTTCAAGCTCCCACGCCCGGCCACAGGATTTGCAGATCAGGAACTGAGCACGATGAACGCCCCATTCTCCATGATCGCACCCATGGTGGCAGTCTGTCGCATGGGAGCAGGCAACGAAAGCACTCAGCCTTTCAAGCCGATGGATCAGCCCCTGTTCCAGAAGGAAATCCAGTGCACGATAGACCGTCGGAGGGGCAGCATTGGGGTGCGCTGGCCGCAAACGCGCCAGCAAATCGTAAGCACCGGACGGCTTATCGGAAGACAGGATCAGCCCCAGAACCTGACGTCGCGTCTCCGTCAGGCGTTGGCCACGGTGACGGCACCAGTCCCCAGCCCGCTCAAGACGGGAGGTGATGGATGGGGAAAAGGACAGGTCCTCGGCAGAGGAGGTCTCAAAAGACGAATCCGGCATGGTCTCTCCTATATGGCATCATGCCGACTGTTTTTCGATAGAGAGCCTTGAAGCGGACCAGAATCAGAGTGCGAAATCACGGATCAGCGACTGAATGGAAGCCAGATCAGTCTCCATCATCACATGGCGTCTGAGGTGATCACAGTCTTCCATCTTCAACGTTCTGATCAGGCGTTTAACGCGTGGAAGAGAAACAGAATTCATCGAAAACGACCGTAGGCCAAGCCCGATCAGCAGCGCGACAACCCGCGGGTCCGATGCCATTTCTCCACATACCGAGATAGGACGATGAGCCCGCAGGGCGGACTCTGCTGTCAGGGCAATCAGCTGAAGTACGGCAGGGTGCAGCGGACTGTAGCGGTCGGCCACCATGGAATCCGCTCGATCCACAGCCAGCGTGTACATCGTCAGATCGTTGGTCCCGAGGGCCATAAAGTCTGCATGCTGGGCCATGGTATTGGCCGTCAGAGCTGCCGCAGGCGTTTCAACCATGATGCCCAGGGGCGGCAGCGGGTCCGGAAGAACGATCTGACGGCGCTTGAGGCGGCGAGCGACCTTGTCATAAATTTCCCGCGCCTCAATCACCTCATCCGCCGATGTTACCATCGGCAGCAAAATGCGCACCGGGCCAATGGCCGTATTGCCGTCAGCAGGCGAAGCCGCCCGCAGAATGGCCGCAAACTGCGTCTCCAGCACATCCGGAACGCGTAGAAGGAGGCGGATACCCCGCAGACCGAGCGCGGGGTTGTCTCCATCCGCCACCTGTTCCGCCAGGCCCAGGCGACGCATGCAGGCCCGCCCTTTTTCACCGCCCCAGTCCAGAACACGGATTGTGACCGGTCGGCCGTCCATGCCTTCAATGATGGAGCGATACGTTGCTGTCTGCCCGTCTTCATCAGGCAGATCGTCCCGCTCGCCGAACAGGAATTCACTACGCAGAAGGCCAATTCCCTTGGCACCATTGCGCAACAGCATGGGCAATTCGGCCGGGAGCTCCAGATTGGCAAGAAGCTCGATGGGTTCGCCACCCTGAAGCTGGGCAGGAAGCTTTTTCAGGCGACCGAAAGTCCGCTTTTCCTTGGCCTCTTTCTGGGCAGCTTCCCGGGCCAGACGCAGCTCTGTTTCATTGGGGGACAGTGTGATGGTGCCAAGATGCCCATCCACGACAAGCATATCGCCTTCCGTGACCTGCGCCATAAGGTTTGGCACGGCCAGAATGGCTGGAATATCGAGCGCGCGCAGCAAGATGGCCGTATGATCAGCGCCACCACCGCCTTCTGTTACGACGGCGGCAATCCGGGCGGGATCAATCATCGCGACATCCGCCGGACGAAGCTGCTCCGCCACCAGCACTGACCCCGGAGGGAGGCTGGAAAACGCGCGGTAGGAGACGCCCGTCAGGTTGCGGATTAACCTGCGGCCAATTTCTTCAAACTCGCCTGCCAACCTCAGATTGGCATCCTGTTCCTGCCCGCCATTCTCTCCAGCCATGGCTTCGGCAGTTCTTAGAACCTGAAGCGCCAACGCTTCACTCACATCTGCGACCGCAGCCTCAGCGCAAAGCCCTTCTTCCTCAATCCGTATCCTGACTTGCCGCGTCAGGCGCGAGGGGCCAAGCATGCGCTCATAAACCGTCAGAAGGGTTGCGATCTCTTCGCGCCCTTCTTCAGGAAGCCCGACAAGCCTGTCGCGCATTTTTTCGATCTGGCGCAGGGCGCGGGTGATGGCGCTCTGAAGCCTTGCCAGCTCTGCCTCAGAACCAATCTGGCTGTATCGCTCGACGATTTCCGGAAGGGGCAGTTCTTCCACACGCCCTGCCGGGCCAAGACCAATCGCCTGGGTAATGGCTTTGCCCTGAAGGGTCAGGGATGTGTTGGACGCCTTGCGGGAACGGCTTCCTCTTGGGCGTGCTGCCCGAAGTGGCGTTTCAGTCACGCTCACCAAATCCGTCAGAAATCAGCGCTTCGACAGCATCCAGTGCTTCAGCAGCCTGTCGGCCGTGTGACCTGAGGGTAACAGTCTCGCCTTCTCCGGCCCCCAGCATCATGAGCCCCATGATGGACAGAGCCGAGACGACGTTGCCGCCGCGCTCCACTGTGGTTTCCGCGTCAAATCGCTCGGCCGTGGTTACGAGCTTGGCGGCAGCACGGGCATGAAGCCCCAGCCGATTGACGATGGTCAGAGTGCGGGGCGAGAGAGTTGTTTCGCTCATTTTACGGGACCGGCATGACACAGGGGCGCGGCCCCCCGTGCAGACAGGGGTCAGGGAGCTGGGAAGCCACCGCGATATACTTACGCCCAGCCATGGTTGCTTTTTCGATACAGCCTTCAAGATCCAGCCCAACACGGGTCTTGGCCAGCTTGACCAGCATGGGAACATTCACACCAGACACAACTTCAACATGCCCCGGTTCCCGAAGGGACAGGGCCAGATTGGACGGTGAACTCCCAAAAATATCCGTCAGGACAAGAACACCCTCGCCTGTATCAAGCTGATGCAGGAGCTTGTCCGCCTCTGGCCGCAGAAGTGCCGGGTCATCGTCATCGCCAACACCGACAATGCCAATCTGGGCCTGAGGCCCCACCACGTGCACCATCGTTTCAAGCAGAACTTCGCCCAGCCTGCCGTGCGTTACCAGCATCAGACCAATCATGCAGACTTGTCCTGGACCGACGCATCATGAGGGGGAACAGCCCATCGCCATGAGGATAGTCCCTTTCGGGCGAGTTCCCTGTGCAGGACCATCATCGGGCCAACAGGGGCGGTTCTGGGCAAAAGACGGGCCAGCTCTTCAATGATAGCTACTGAACGATGGCGGCCGCCGCTGCATCCGACAGCAATAGTGGCATATTTCTTGCCCTCCTCAACGAAGCGCGGGAGCACCAGATCGAGCAGGCCGTGCACATGACTGAAGAAGGCACCGTAGGCGGGATCGGCCTTAACGTGCTGCACAACAGCCTGATCCAGCCCCGTCATGGGCTGAAGCGTGGCGTCATAGTGAGGGTTACGTAGAAAGCGGGCGTCGAACACCATATCGGCTTCGCGCGGCAAACCAGACGGATATGCAAAAGACATGAGAGCCACAGTCAGGCCATCTTTTGCGTCATTTCCAAAGCGTGTTTCGATGAGCTGACGCAATTCCGGAGCGGGCAGATCAGAGGTATCGATCACAAAATCCGCATGTGCACGCAGAGGCGCCAGCAGACGCGTTTCCTGTTCGATACCCGGAAGAACCGTTCCGCTACTGACCAGCGGATGACGACGACGGGTGGCTGTAAAACGCCGCAGCAGGATTTCGGGCTCTGCTGTTGCGTAAAGGAGCTGGACCTGACTTCCCGGCAAGGCTTTCAGCTTGTCGATTTCATCGAGAACACCAGAGGCTTCGAAACCTCGGCTTCGAACGTCAATGCCAATGGCCAGACGTTCACCACTTCGCGAAGCCAAAGCCTCGAGCAGATGCAATGGCGGATTGTCCACAACTTCGTGGCCCAGATCTTCCAGCACACGTAAAATGGATGATTTTCCGGCACCGGAAAGCCCTGTGACAATCAGGATCTGTCTGGAACCAGGACCATATCCTGCCGAAGGTTCGGACTCGGGAATATTCGCCGGTGTCATGTGCCCTACTCTAGCCCTTTTTCAAAAGAGAAGGAACTATTTCGCAGCTTCAGATTCCCGCAGTGTCGCCCCCTGCCCCCGTTACCCAGTCATACGTTCCCCGACAGGCCTGAAATGCGGCCATCACACGGGACGAATCCCCCGGCAGACAGCCGTTTATGTGCAGAACAACAGCTCCGGTTTGTGGGTCTTTTTCCGGGGTCGGCAGACGGTCCCCCTGCATCCCGAGCAGCACTTTGAGAATCACTCTCGCATTTGTGACAAAAGGTGTCCTGAGAATCCCCACTCCGCGCACCTCAAGCAGTCCTTCCAACGCAGATGGGGAGCTAACCAGCGGTCCATCCAATAAAACACGATCATCAGACACAAGCGAGAAACCGCGTTCCATCAGTTGCAGGGCGAGCATCGATTTCCCGGAGCCTGATGGACCGCACAGAAGGATCGCATCTCCGTCGTGCGCCACGCAGGACGCATAAAATGTTTCGCTTTCAGGAAACCGTTTCTGAGATGACACTGATTGCGGCCTTTTCAAGACGGGGCTAGAAGCGTTTGCGATAGATCGAGCTGTATCGCCATCAGCTCATCAAGAGTCTGGGGAGGCAACCGCAGCCTCCGATGATGAATCGGAAATACGGATCTTATGGGCGATTTTTCCAGGAATGATATTGTTACCGTTCACGGTGACGAAGTGACCTGCACGGACTTTGACGGCCTTGGACCGCAGGGAGAACGCCCGCAGCGCCTTGCCGAAGAATGCCAGGCCGCATTGAATGCGATCTCCGGCGCCCTGGCAGAACATGGACTGACCCTTGACCAGACTCGCCACGTCGCTGCGATGCTGCGTGAAGGAGATGGTTTCAGTCAGTGTCAAAACGCGCTTGGAGAAGCCCTGGCCTCAGCCAGACCGGCCCTGACGCTACGAATTGTTCAGGGCTTTCCCGATACCAATCAGCGGATCGCTCTCAGCCTGATTGCCAGCCCATCTCCATAATGTAGTGAATTACGCCACAAAATGTCTTTTTGAGCCAATTATCAGAGCTTGACCTCCAATTTTTCAGCTTTTGAATAATTTTTATCGCTGAAAACAGAGTTTGGCACGCCTTCTGCATAGTGAAAATCAGGCGACATGATCGCCTCATCTTTCAGGCAGAAAGGCCCTCGTCATGTCTCGTATTTCCATCTCCGTCTGCACCGCTCTTGTCGCTGCACTCTCCCTCGCTCCTGTGTCACACAGCAGAGCCGCCCCCCTTCTCCCAGCTGTCGTGCCTACGACGTCCAGCCAGGCAATCAGCGTTTCCGGATTGGACCTGACGTCCAAACAGGGTTGGCAAATTGCTGAAAATCGAATCGACGACGCATCGCGGGCGGTGTGCAGCATCTCGAACCCGATGGATATGGCGACGCTGGACGATGTTTCTTCCTGCGCCGAAAGAGCCCGTGAAGGCGCTTTACAGACCCTACGGGACATCCGGTCAGAACAGAGAGACAGCCATCGGGTTGGGCACGTTCTGCTTGCTGCCAAGCCTGACGCATATCCTCATGGCTAAGGATATTATTTCGCCCCTGTGCATCCTCACGCTAGCAATTCCGTTCGCCGCGACACTCCTGTTGCAGGAGGGCGGCACGGAACAACAGAGGAGTATTATCGTCACCGGAAATCAGTTTGGGCTTGCAGCATATCAGCATGCCTCACTACTCAGATCAGGGAGCCCGAGGCAATCTGACCACGAAGCATGCGCCGGAGATTGCGCCAGAAGCATCCACGATGTTTTCGGCAAACAGGCTTCCCCGCAGAGCGTGGATAATCTGACGGCTGATCGCCAGACCAAGGCCGGAATGCTGCCCGAAATTCTCAGTCTGCGGCCGCTCTGAATAAAAGCGGTCAAAGACGCTTTCGAGCTTTCCTGGTGGAATTCCTGGCCCTTGATCGCTGATGGTAATTTCCACCACGCTACCTGTCCCAGGTCCGTTGCCAGCGACTTCCCTCGCACTGGCATGAAGCGCGATGATCCCATTAGGAGGCGAAAACGAGACTGCATTGCCAATCAGGTTCCGCAGCACCTGAACAAGACGGTCTTCGACAGCAAACGCCCGAAGCGGTGGCTCCTGATCCCGAACATCCAGACGCAGAATGGGAGCATCTTCCTTACGCGTGGTCTGGTGCATTTCGGCCAGAATGGCGAGGAGCGCCACGACCGTTACGGGTTCAGGCCGCACGCGCGAAAGCTCGGCGTCGATCCGGCTTGCATCCGAAATATCCGTAATCAAACGATCCAGCCGTTTGACGTCACTATTGATGATCCCCAGCAGACGATCCCGCCGTTCTGGAATCGCAATTCTGGGAAGTGTTTCAATGGCCGACCGGATAGATGAAAGCGGGTTCTTGATTTCGTGACTGACGTCCGCAGCAAAGCGTTCGATGTCATCCATACGCGCCCACAGAGCCAAAGCACTTCCACGCAGTGAGCGCGCCAGAACACCGATCTCGTCACGTCTGGCCAAGAGGCGCTCCGGGACGAGGTCCTTGCGCCCGTCAGATTCCCTCATTTCATGTGAGGCACGCGCCAGTGTCAGCAGCGGGCGAGCAATTGTCAGGGACAGATACCAGGACAGCAGGACCGTTACGATCAGCGCCGCCAGCACAAGCGACAGGATGGAAGAGCGAACCGCAAACAAGGATCGATCTACTTCCGGGGCATGCCGGGTCAACTGGATTTCCCCAACCGTCAGCCCGTCATGCACCACAGGCTCCACAACCGTCACGACCAGCTGATGATCCTTGGTCCGCCGGATGAAGGGCGGCAGTTCGGACTGCGCTCTGAGCGGCTGTGCATCATGGGGACCGTCAGTTGCGGCATCTGGCGTGTCGAGTGTGACAATGCCTTCACTGGATGTGAGCGGCAGCAGCGACAGGAGCCAGTCATAAAAGGTTTCCAGCGCGTTGTTCCGCGGTGGATGCCATGTTTCTCCCTCAGGAACTGCGTCGGGTGCCACAGCTTTAGGCGGCAGTTTTGGCTCCGTCCGGCTATCCGCAACCAGCTTACCATCCGGATCAAACAACAGGGCATGAGCATTGGGGCTTGGCTCTGTCAGGCGCGCAAGGAGCGGTCTTGCGCGGGAATCCAGAACATAATCACCGCCTGGTGCAGGCTTCCCGCCTGTTTTGGGCGCAGCACTGACGGCTGACTGCCCGATGGCCGCGGCATAAATGTGAGCCTGCTCCCGCAGGGCATTGACGTCTGTTTCGAGCAAGCCGTTCTGAAACTGGTCCAGAAACAGCAATGTCACAGCCAAAAGAGCCAAAGGCAGTATGTTCAGAAGAAGGATACGCCCAAGCAGAGGTGAGGCGAGCCTGCGCCGTTGACTGCGATCCCCGTCTCCCCCTGTTCCCGCATTGAGCACACGACGGATAGACTGCCAGACACCAGCCCTAACGGCCGCTGCACGACGACGGTCGCGCCCCTGCTCAAGGCGATCCGAATCCAGATCATAGGGGAGTGCATGGGCCGGCTCTCTACGACCCATGACGTACCTTCTGCCTCACAAGCAAACCCGTCACAGCGCTTCACTCATCCTTGTAACGGTATCCAATGCCGTAGAGCGTTTCGATCTGATTGAAGCTGTCATCCACTTGCCGGAATTTCTTGCGAACGCGCTTGATGTGGCTGTCGATCGTCCGGTCATCGACGTAAATGTTGTCGCCGTATGCCGCATCAATCAGCTGATCGCGCGACTTCACCATTCCCGGGCGCATGGCCAGCGCCTTCACCAGAAGAAACTCTGTGACCGTCAGGGCAATATCCTGACCGCCCCACAAACACTGATGTCGTGTTTCATCCAGAGAAAGCTGACCACGAACGATGGCTGAGCCCACAGTTGTGGCGCCAGCCGCTTCGGCGCGGCTGGCATCCTGGCGGCGCAGCAATGCACGAATGCGTTCGATCAGCAGACGCTGGGAAAACGGCTTGGTGATGTAATCGTCAGCCCCGAGGCGCAGCCCCATGAGCTGATCCAGCTCCTCGTCTTTCGAGGTCAGGAAAATGACAGGAAGGTTGGATCGCGCGCGAAGGCGCTGAAGCAGTTCCATACCGTCCATGCGCGGCATCTTGACGTCCAGCACCGCCAGGCTGACCGGGCGGCTGGTGATTCCCTGAAGCGCACTTTCACCATCCGTATAGGTGTGAACGGTGAACCCTTCGGATTCGAGGGTCATCTGGACGGAAGCAAGAATGTTCCGATCGTCATCCACAAGCGCGATAATCGGTGCTGCCGCGATACCAGAAGGCGTCTGGCAGTTGGATTGAGGCGGAAAGGAAGTGTGGGGCGTCTCCATATGGGGTCCGTCTGCTAAAATCTGATGCGTAGATTATCTATAACGCATGGCGCACTGTGGCGGGAAATAGGCATTTCAATGACATCCTACCACGTTGCAACCCTTGTCTTTGAGACAATCCGCGTTATCTCCTGAAGAAGAACGGGGCCATGAGTTGGCCCGTCCCACAAGATAAGGTCGTGACATGACAGACCAGAAGACTACGCCGGAAACTGTAAACGACGTGCCTGAGCAGGGCGTCGAGACCCCCGGCATGAACGAAACCGGCGGCGAAACGCTGGAAGAAACCACGCCGGAAGCGCGCATTGAGGCTCTTGAAGCCGAAGTGGCAGAACTCAAGGATCGCTGGGTCCGTTCTGAAGCAGAGAACCAGAACATCCGCGCCCGCGCCAAGCGGGATGTGGAAGACGCTCGTCAGTACGCCATCCAGAAATTTGCGCGTGATGTTGTCGAGGCAGCTGAAAATCTCCAGCGCGGCCTTGCCTCCCTTCCGACGAAGACCGAGGGCGAAGACAGCCTCATCACAAAGCTGCGTGAAGGAATTGAAGGCACGGAACGGTCCTTCATCAACATTCTGGAACGTCACGGCATCACCTGTGAAGACCCGACCGGCAAGCCGTTTGATGCCAACCTGCATCAGGCCATGGCGGAACAGCCCTCTGATCAGCATACGCCCGGCCACGTCATGCAGTCCTGGACGCCAGCATGGCTTCTGAAGGGCCGTTTGCTGAAGCCAGCCATGGTTGTTGTCGCCAAGGGAACGCCGGAAGCTGATGCAGCAAAGGCGTCTCCGGGTCTCGACACGACCGCCTGATCCCGCTCACGCAGGATTTCTTTTTGCGGAACGTCAGCTCTAATGGTTGGCGTTCCGTCAGACCCTGTTAGAAAATAGGGTCATGAGTCGCATTCTTGTCATCAAGCTCGGTGCTCTGGGCGATTTCGTTCAGGCGTTTGGGGCCTTCGCTTCGATCCGGGCCGCGTTCCCGCACGACAGCATCACCCTGCTGACGACCCCTCCCTTTGTGGAACTGGCAAAAGCTGCCCCTTGGTTCGATGACGTCACGACGGATCGTCGCCCGTCTCTGGCACACCCAGTCGCTCTGCTTCGCCTGTCGCGTGCGCTGCGCGGATTTGATCGCATTTTTGATCTCCAGACCTCCGGGCGGTCTCGCACCTATTTCCGGCTGGCAGGCAGACCACGCAACTGGTCGGGCATCTCTGATGGCTGCTGCCATCCGCATGCCAATCCTTCCCGCAATGAAATGCATACCCTGACCCGCCTTGAAGACCAGCTCCGTGCCGCTGGTCTTCAGCCCATTCCGCGTGAGGTTCCGGAATGGCTGAAAGGACATGGGCCAGAGATTTCCGGTCGATCTGTCGTGCTTATTCCCGGGGCAGCCCCACATCGGCCTCAGAAACGCTGGCCCGTCACGCGGTTTTCAGAGGTTGCTCAAGCTGTCGCTGCCCGCGGACTGACTCCCGTCATTGTAGGCTGTGCGGCCGAAAAGCCTCTTGCTGCACAGATTTTGCAGGACTGCCCGAGCGCCCTGGACCTCACAGGACAGACCAGTCTGGTTGAGCTGGCGGGCGTTCTCCACAGAGCTGACCTCGTCATTGGCAACGATACAGGTCCGATCCATCTGGCTGCGGCTATGGATCGTCCTATCATCGCCCTGTTTTCCCAAGACAGTGATCCACGCCTGACGGCTCCACTTTCGCTCACACCGGGACGCACAACCATTCTGGATGTTCCAGATCTGGCTCTGTTACCTGCATCACGCATAGAGGCTCTACTCCCCAGATGACAGTTATCCGTTGCGTCACGATGCAGAAAAACGAAACCGCGCTTCTTGAGCCATGGATCCTCTGGCACGGGGCCATTTTCGGTCTCTCCAATCTGACCGTTGTCGACAACGGCTCTACAGACCCACACGTCAAGGACGTGCAGAAGCGTTATGAAGCGCAGGGTGTGCAGATCATCCGCAAATATCAGTCCCAAAAGGATTTTTTGCGGAAAGGTGAAATCTTCACGGACATTATCCGGGGCTGGGATGCAGAAAATGCCTGTGATTTCGCACTCCCCATGGATTGCGATGAATTTCTTGCGTTCTTCCTCGACCGCCTGTCGGTGGATCCGGCGGAAATCCGCGCGCAGTTCGAGCTTCTGAAAGACGAACAGGCGACCCTGATTACCGATCGCCTCCTTCTGAACGTACCGAATGCTCCCAATTACTACCGCCCCCAGTCGGTTCCGAGGGCACTGTTTAAGGCTCATACGATTGTGGGACTGGATCGGGGTCTGCATGCCCCACAGACCATCTACCCAGAGCGCTGCGTGCGGACGCCCTTTGTGCATCTTCATCTGCACAATCGACCTGACTACGAAGACATCCGCCGCTTTGCCCGTCAGAAGCTCGCTCATATCGCTGGCGCCATTCCGGGGGAAAAGCCAAAAGCGGGCCAGATCACACCCGAGAACCCCAAAGAGGGATATCATCTTCGGTACTATTTTCAGGCCAGCCAGGAAGATTTCCTCCGCAGCTACCTGCACACGCCCGATATTTATGCGCCCGTCATCGCAGATCATTTCCGGGCGTTAGGTGTAGATCCTGCGCCAATCCTCGGAGATACGGCCGCGCCGCAGTTCCCGGTGCATGTTCCACAGAATTTTCTGGCTCATCGTCGACTGGAAGATGGATCACAGCACGAATACGGCCTGTTTGATCCCCTCGCCTACGCCTACGAGAATGAAGATGTGGTGAAAGACGCCTTTTATGGCATCTGGCCGCTGATCCATTACATGGACGCCGGATGGCGCGAAGGACGGCGCCCGAATGCCAACGGAATGGAGCCATTTCTGCTTCAGGCGGCAGTTCCTACCGTATAAATCCGCTTTCAGGCCGGTGCAGGGCTTGCGGCCAATCCCCGATTGAGGCCATTTACGCGTGTCTTTTTCCCGGCAGAGGGCTGCCGGGAGCAATCGCAGAGGAGCGATCCCATGCCCGCCATCACACTCCCCGACGGAAGCGTCCGCACGTTCGACGGGACCGTGACGGGCACGACTATCGCGGCCTCCATCGGCCCTGGGCTGGCAAAAGCCGCCCTGGCCATGGAAGTGAACGGCAAGCTCGTCGATCTTTCAACCGAGATTGCGGACGATGCGGCCGTCAAGTTCGTCACGAAAAAAGACGATGCCTCACTTGAGATGATCCGCCATGATGCGGCGCATGTTCTGGCAGAAGCTGTGCAGTCGCTCTGGCCGGAAACGCAGGTCACGATCGGTCCGAGCATCAAGGATGGCTTCTATTACGACTTCTCCCGTGAGAAGCCGTTCACGCCGGATGACTTCGAAGCCATCGAAGCCAAGATGCGCGAAATCGTCGCTGCCAACGCCCCTTTCACCCGTGAAGTGTGGGACCGTGACGAAGCCATTCGCTTCTTCGAAGAGAAGGGTGAAGACTTCAAGGCCGAACTGATCCGCGATCTGCCGGAAAGCGAGCAGATTTCGATCTACCGTCAGGGCGAATGGCTCGATCTCTGCCGCGGCCCGCATCTGCGCGGCACAGCAGACGTTGGCACGGCCTTCAAGCTTATGCGCGTGGCTGGTGCTTACTGGCGTGGTGACCATCGCAACCCCATGCTAACCCGCATTTACGGCACGGCCTGGCGCGACAAGAAGGAGCTGGACGCTCATTTGATGCGCCTGGAAGAAGCCGAAAAGCGCGATCATCGCCGGATTGGCCGCGAGATGGACCTCTTCCACATTCAGGAAGAAGCCGTTGGACAGATCTTCTGGCACCACAAGGGCTGGCGTCTGTACACGGTCCTTCAGGACTACATGCGCCGCGCTCAATCCCGGAATGGTTACGAAGAAGTTCGCACACCACAGCTCGTGGACCGTGCCCTCTGGGAAGCCTCCGGTCACTGGGACAAGTACCGTGAGAACATGTTCATCGCGCAGGTTGAGGATGAGGACAAAACCCTCGCCCTGAAGCCGATGAACTGCCCGTGCCATGTGCAGATCTTCCGCCATGGCCTGCGGTCTTACCGCGAACTGCCGTTGCGTATGGCAGAATTCGGAGCGTGCCATCGTTATGAGCCGTCCGGCTCGCTGCATGGCATCATGCGCGTTCGAGGCTTCACGCAGGATGATGCTCATATCTTCTGTACGGACGATCAGATTGCGGATGAAACCGCAAAGTTCGTGAAGATGTTGGCCGAGGTTTACACGGATCTGGGCTTCGAGAGCTTCCGCGTGAAGTTTTCGGACCGTCCGGAGACGCGTGCCGGCTCTGACGAAGTCTGGGATCGGGCCGAAGGCTCGCTCAAGACGGCCTGTGAAATTGCTGGTGTTGAGTACGAGTACAACCCTGGCGAAGGTGCCTTCTATGGCCCGAAGCTGGAGTTCGTTCTGACGGACGCCATCGGCCGTGACTGGCAGTGCGGTACGCTTCAGGTGGACTATGTTCTGCCAGAGCGTCTGGATGCGTCCTATATTGGCGAGGACAGCCAGCGTCATCGCCCGGTCATGCTGCACCGCGCCATCCTGGGCAGCTTCGAGCGCTTCATCGGCATCCTGATCGAGCAGTATGCTGGCAAGTTCCCGCTCTGGCTGGCGCCGACGCAGGTTGTAGTGGCGTCCATCGTTTCCGATGCTGCTGATTACGCCAATGAGGTTGCTGCCGAACTGAAGGCAGCCGGGCTTCAGGTTGTAACCGACGTTCGCAACGACAAGATTAACGCCAAGATCCGCGAACACAGCCTTGCGCGCGTTCCCGTTATTCTGGTGGTTGGCCGCCGTGAAGCAGAAGAGCGCAAAGTGGCGATGCGTCGCCTTGGCGGCGCCAATCAGGAAATCCTGGGACTCGAAGAGGCTGTAAAAACTCTCACAGCCGAGGCCACCCCACCTGATATTGCCCGGTTTTCGAAGGATTGAGCGTAATACCCTTGCGCCCGGAAGGGCGCAGGACTATGTGCAAAAGGAATGGGATCGGCAAAGATCGAAACCCGCCCCTCTTTAACGAGGCGCGGGCGTTCGGGTCAGTGCTGGTCCTTGTATGAAAATTACGACAGGAGCTGACCATAGCTAGACCGCCGATGCAGGCCGCGCCCACACGTGAGGGGCCGCGCGTCAATGAGGAAATCCGTGTTCCGCAGGTTCGTCTGATTGACGAAGAAGGCGAAATGCAAGGCGTCATGACGACCCGGGATGCTCTGATGCGTGCTTTCTCGGTTGGCCTTGACCTCCTGGAAATCAGCCCGACCGCTGTTCCCCCTGTTGTGAAGATCTTGGACTACGGCAAGTTCAAGTACGAGCAGCAGAAGAAGAAGAACGAAGCCCGCAAGAAGCAGAAGGTCGTTGAGATCAAGGAAGTGAAGGTTCGTCCCGGCACGGGCGAGCATGACTTCCAGACGAAGCTCAAGGCCATCAACTCGTTCCTGGATGATGGCGACAAGGTAAAGGTATCTCTTCGCTTCAAGGGCCGTGAAATGGCTCACCAGGAGCTGGGTGCAAAGATGATGGAGCGCATCCGCATCGAGGTCGAAGAAAAGGCCAAGGTTGAGCAGATGCCCCGTATGGAAAACCGTCAGATGCTCATGGTTATAGCTCCGCGCTAAAACCTAGATTCTTACGAGATCCACAGGAAAAGCAGCCTTCTTCGGAAGGCTGCTTTTTTTATGCCTTTAGTCTTGGAGCTCGCCTATTCGCCGGACTCATGCTGATAGCCGCGATACAAATCCATGAGCTGGACAAGAGTGAGCCGAACATCGTCAACCACGCTCCCCCAATCTCCTGCCACAGGCTGACGGAAAATTCGCATATCCGGATACCAAGCGGTCTGAGTTCCTGCATCTCCCCAGCGCCAGCAAGCGTCAGAGCGTGACAGCATCCAGACGGGTTTACACAGCCCACCCGCCAGATGAGCCATGGACGTATCCACCGTAATCAGAAGATCCACACCTGAGAGTCTGGCAGCGGTATCAGCGAAATCGAGAATATTCTCTGTCCCATCAATCAGTGGTAGTCCGGTTTCAGCAACTTGATGGCGGGCCGCTCCCATTTGGAAACTTACGAAACGCACGCCCTTTACTGAAAACAAAGGCCTCAATGTCTCCAGCGACATGCTGCGGCGGCGATCCGTCTGCGTCGCACGCAGATATGAGGCCTGGGGTCTCCGCTCCAGACAAGCCCGACGATGAAATCCGGAGGCTGGCAGGAACCTTGAACCTGGGCGCTGAGCTTACCCCCCTGAGTTGCCATGTCTTCTTCTGACACAGACAGATAGGGAAACTGTCCAACAAACGCTGCCGTCAGTCCGAGCCTCACGGGAAGGCTCATCATCGGGCAATGATAGTCGAAGCTGTCGGCAGGATCGAGAACCGAGACTACCCGGGATACGCCCGCTACACGCTGAACCAGTCGTACCAATGAAACTGGAACCTGCACCACAACTTCGGCACCCCTCTGGGCCAGTATCGGCATCAGGCGAATGAAATGCAGTGTGTCTCCATATCCCTGTTCGTGATGAACAAGAATGGTGCACCCCTTCAGGGATTCCCCTTCCCAGACTGGCGCGTCGATATCAGCCCTGACTGTTCTCGAAGAGAGCCAACGACTTTCGTATTCCTGCCATCCTAAAAGAAAATCACCCGATTTCAGCAAAGCCGTCGCACGGCCGAAACGGATAACGGGATGATCGGGAGACCGTCGAAGCGCAGCATCGTAGAACTGCAAGGCTTCTGCAGAGCGGTTCAAACATTGGAGAATATGACCGGCATTATTGAGAGCATTTGCATCATCGGGCTGCATTTTCAAAGCAGACTGTGCGAAACTCAGCGCCGCTTCAAACTGTCCATCGCGCGAGAGAACCATACTCAGGTCGGTAGCGTATTCAGGAATAGCCGGGTCCTGCTGCACGGCAGTGTCCAGAGCTTTGATAGACCCTCCCAGATCATCCTGATGCAGCAGGGCGATGCCCAGTCGATGCCAGACCCTTGCCGCATGGGGCCTTGCTTCGAGGGCCTTGCCATAGAACAGGGATGCTTTTTCCCAGCACTGAAGACGCTCATAAACGCCACCAAGAAGAAAAAGACTTTCAGGCCTTTCTGGCAGAAGCGTTTCTGCCTCTCGCAGAACGTCGATAGCACTCTCACGCTGCCCCACTTCTTCCAGGCCTACTGCTACTCGCAAATATTCTGTGAAGGTACGACGTGTAAGCAGACAGGGGCTGGGGGAAAGTGTGGTCATTCCGACTCCTCGTCCTTTGTCTGTAAGAGGAAATTCTTAAGAATTCCTCAAACTCCATTCGTTCATCACATCGTTTCTGAGACCATATCTTTGATACGATTGAAATAAATTAATAATTTAGAAGAAATTCTCTTTTCAAATTGGACATTACAAGTCCGAAAATATTTCCAATATTTATAAAATCAGCTTCTCAGTGCATCTTATGGGCGTTTGAAAAAGAGGCTGTGATCAGAAATAAATCCGATTTCAGATCAATCATTGGGTGTCTTGGCTACGATGTTGCGCTAAGAGCGCTTTCTATTCTGTTTTAAAGGCCTCCCCGGGCTTTAACCCGCCTGGAATGGACTCCATGACCCATCCGACGACGAACCCGGCTTCACGCCCCGCCGCGCCATTTGCGGAATTTCTACTCTCACGCGCACCGCGCTCCCCGCTCCGCAACGCTGTTTCCGCTGCTCACTACCGCCCCGAGGCGGAATGTGTAGACGCGCTGCTGCCACGTGCTGACCTGACACCTGAGCAGGATCGTCAAGCTACCAGAATAGCCCATGGCCTTGCTGAGGCCGCACGAGACTCCTCGCCCGATATTGTGGGGAGCCTTTTGCAGGCATTCCCTCTGTCTTCACCTGAAGGGCAATCTGTTCTGGCTCTGGAAGAGGCGCTCCTGCGCATTCCGGATTCTGCGACTCAGGATGCGCTGATCCGTTCTCTCGTGGGAGCTACCGACTGGGGACGGCATATTAGTAAACGCCGTGCGTCGGTTGTGAACTCGATTGCGTTGAACCTGTCCCTTGCAGGGCGTTTCAACCAGAGCAAGGGGTTCAGCCTTCGTCGGCTAACCCTTCAGACATCTACTCCCATGGTTCGTCGCAGTCTGGAAAAAGCTATCCGTGCCATAGGAAGCGGATTCATTCTGGGCTCCACACTGGCTCAGGCTCTGAGGCTGTCCGCCCCTGCAGAAAAATATGGGCTGACATATGCATATGATCCGCAGGTCAACACCGCTCTGACGGCTCATCAAGCCCTCGATGCCCTTACCGTCTATGAAGACGCACTGGAAGATATCAGCCAACACGCGGGCATCACCGGCGACTTTCATGACCGCCCGATGCTGTATGTACGCCTGCCCGCATTGAGCGCGCGATTCAGCCGTTTCAGGCGCGAGCGGATCATGACGGAGCTGTTGCCGACCCTACAAAGGCTTACCATCCGGGCACGGCAACTGGATGTCGGCATCCTGCTCTCCAGCGAAGACAGCACACATCTTGAGCTGACGCTGGATCTGCTTGAGGCTCTCTGTGTGTTGCCTGAACTGGGGAACTGGAACGGGCTTGGCATGACCGTCCAGACCTATGATCGTCGTGCTTCAGCTGTCGTAGATTTTCTTATTGATCTGGGACGGCGCACCGGGCGCCGCGTTCTTGTCAGACTGGTCAAAGGCTCCTGCTGGAATTCGGAAATTCGACAAGCCCAGAAAACCGGACTGGCTGACTTCCCTGTTTTCACGCGCCGTTGCCACACGGATGTGAGTTATCTCGCCTGCGCACGACAGCTTCTTGAATCGCTGGATGCTACTTACCCCCAGTTTGCCACTCATAATCCGCGGACTATTGGTCATATTCTGGCGCTCGCAGGGCAGGTTCGGCCGGGAGATTTCGAGTTCGCATGCCTGCATGGGCTGGGGCTGGCTCTCGCGCAGCATCTGCGAAACCAACAGGGCATGAACCTGCCCTGCCGGGTGCATGCTCCCATCGGGGAAGTCGCGGCACTCATGCCCAGTTTCGTGAGACAGCTACTGGAAAATGGGGCTGCCTCGCTTGTTGTCAGCCGCGACGAGGACCCGGCTATTACGATTGAAGCGTTAACGGCTGACCCCGTCGAGGCAACACGCGCCATTCTGAGAACCGAGCGCCCTCCTCGTGCGGTTCGTGCACCGTCAGACATTTTCCAGCCTGGGCGACGCAATGCGGCCGGTCTGGATCTTTTCAACGAGCTGACACTTCGCGCCCTCCACGAAACCCTTGATGGAGATGCGCCCTTCCTCCACGCCCGCGCTCTGACGCCGGGTGTCACCAGTCAGCACGACCGCTCCCGTCTGCTCTACAACCCCGCAGACCGACATGACCCGATCGGAGACGTTGTCGAGACTGATGGAAAGACACTGCTGTCTGCACTGGAGACAGCGGAGCATGCGCTTGCCAGTTGGGCAGGCATCAGCCCTGAGGTGCGGATTGCCTGTCTGGTGAAAGCTGCTGATCTGATTGAAGCCCGCCGGATTGAGCTCATGGCGCTTCTGGTACGGGAAGCTGGAAAGACTCTTCCGGCTGCTCAGGATGAAGTCCGTGAGGCCGTCAGTATTCTTCGCCATGATGCGGAACGCCTGCAAGGGCGGGATTATCATTTGCAGGCCTCACCGCTTGGCCTTGTTGCGTGTATCAGCCCCTGGAGCAGCCCACTGGCGGCGTTCGTGCAACAGATTTCCGTCTCTCTTGCCGCTGGAAATGTTGTTCTGGCCAAGCCAGCCGAGCAAACCCCGTTTATTGCAAGCCGCACCGTTCAGCTTCTCCATGATGCTGGGATTCCACCTGAAGTTCTGCACCTTTTGCCAGGTGATGGATCGGTGGGAGAGCGTCTGGTAGCCGATCACCGGGTCGATGCCGTGATGTTCACCGGCTCAACGCCCGTTGGCAAAGCCGTTTCACGCCAGAGCTTTGATCGGCAGGGGCGCACGGGCACACCTGTTCCTCTCGTGGCGCGCACGGGCGGACAGAATGCAATGCTGGTCGATAGCTCCGCGCATGCAGAACAGGTCGTGCAGGATATTCTGAGCTCTGCTTTTGACAGTGCGGGGCAACGCTGTTCGTCCCTTCGTATCCTGTTGATCCAAGAAGACTGTGCAGACCATGTTCTTGAGCTTCTGAAGGGCGCGATTCAGGATCTGGCTATTGGGAACCCGGCGCGTCTTTCAACGGATATCGGGCCAATTATCTCTCCGGAAGCCCGGACAGAAGCGATGGATCATGTTGAAATGATGCGTCGGGCCGGCCGAACGGTGTGGTCCCCCGAACTGGGTGAAAACTGTCGATACGGCCATTTCCTTCCCCCAACGCTGATTGAAATCGGCCGTGTTGCCGATATTCCGCATGAAGTGTTTGGGCCGGTCCTGCATGTGCGTCGCTTCAACCGCAACGAAATGGACGGCGTGATCGACGCTGTAAATTCCATGGGGTACGGCCTGACTTTTGGCGTTCATTCGCGTGTCGCCATGACAGTAGATCGCACGACTAACCGCATTCAGGCGGGGAACATCTACGTCAATCGGGCCATAACTGGGGCAGTTATTGGCTCACAGCCTTTTGGTGGGTCCGGACTTTCCGGTTGCGGCCCCAAGGCAGGAGGTCCCTTTGCTCTCCGCCGTATGAGTGCCCGCACGTCCCCATGGTTTGCGCCTAAAGATGCAAATCCGGGTAATATCCCGCGCCATGCGCAGAGTTTGGTGACGTTTCTTGAAAGCCGGGATGCCGTCTCAGCCCGCCAGATCCGACAGGATATTGCGCATGCCATGACGGGCTTCTCAATGACACTGCCTGGGCCCGCTGGAGAGACCAACACACTGACACTCAAGCCCTGTGGGCCGGTCCTCTGCGCAGGTGAAAGCTGGCCTGCCATTCTCAGGGCTGTCGGTATGGCTCTGGGAACCGGCAACCCTGCTCTGGTTCTTGGCCCAGATCACGCACTGGACTGGATGCAGCGCCTCTCTCCCGGTTTGGCCGACCGTATCCAGCGCGTTGATCCAGGGGCCTTGCCGGAATGTGCTGTCATGATCATGGAAAGACACTCCCCCCGCGCGCTGCAGGCTGCCTCAACCCTGACAGCACGCGAAGGGCGCATTGTGCCCATTCATGTGTTGGATTGTCTGCGCCCCGAATGGCTTCTGGAAGAGCACGTCGTGACCGTTAATACCGCTGCCCTTTGCGGCGATCTGACCACGATGGCTCTGTCCTGAAAGCACTTCAGTGATGAAGACTGGCCGTAACGTCCCACGTAATTTTCTGCGTCTCTGAGCGGCCGTCTTCAGCAGGGTCCAGGGAATAGACCTGATGAACAATCGCGTCATCCAGGTTAGTCATAGAAAAACTCCCCTGCTGTGGCTGCTTCTTCTGCACAAAGCTGCCCAGAATGCTCTCGGTGGTGTCGTAATCCTTAAGCGCCGGATTTGTGAGAGCGATCATGGAGACATACTCGTAAAGAGAGGGCCATGAGACGCCATCCATCTTCGAAAGATCTACCGTCACAGCCATATACTTGATCGTTTCGACCGTCTGTGATCCGAGGAAAGACGTCATTAACGGCTCATGCACATAAGCTGGGGCCATAAGTGTGGGCCCAACATGCATGGGCATGTGGTAAGTGTCCTCAATCCCGACATCCGCAAACCAGCGAACAGGATAACTTTCCTGCAAGGCTTTCTTCACGCGTGGAGACGGAAGACGGATGTTGTCCGTAAACACGGGCGATGTGTCGAGACCCTGCATGAGATAGGGATCACGATCCAGAATATGGGAGATGAGATCGTCTTCATGGACAGTCGCGAGAATGAAAAGCCGGGGTATCCTGCAATTCGCCCGCAGGTGAACACCATATTTCGCAAAACGCTCCGTCAGATGGGTCTGAAAATTTTCTTCCACCCCGGCTGGAAAACCAATGAACTGCGAACAGACCGTTCGGTCCCAACGAGCAATCTGACGACCACTGGCAGGCTGAACAATTTCTTCCACGGCATGTCGGGTCTGATCGGCAGAGTAACCCTGCACGACCAGTTTCTCCTGAGCGTGAAGAGAAGGCGCTAAGGCAAGCAATGCGGCAACAAGAGGCATCCAGACTTTCATGACACAGCCCTTTACGACATTTCATGTCAAACCATGTCTGAATTTTACAACTTGTACAACTATTCCGAATAAAAAATGAAGGATGCCTTATCGGCCAGCCTTGCGAACCAGCTGTTGAAGTATGGGCCGTACCTTTAAAAACTGCCCATACATGGCCTCAAGGCCTTTAAGCACCAGCGGATAACGGGCTACTTCGCCCAAAGGCCGGAGAACCGGAATGGCACGCCACATGGCCGCAAAAGCAGCCGCGCCGTCATAGAGCTGCTCGCCCTCGCGTGCGTGAAACCGGGCCAGCAAGGCTTTCCGGTCCAAAGGGCAATCCGTAATTTCTCCGGAAGCATCAATGAAGTCGATGTTTCCATGCCGGTCCAGCCGACGCATCAAGGCGATTTCACGTTGGCATAAAGGACAGTTTCCGTCATGCCAGACCGTCAGACGTGACATGTCAGGGAGCCAGTTCGGCTTCAACACTCACTGTAACGCGAAGGGTTTGTTCCTGCGGAGTGCCTTGTGGCGGTGTGAACGAATCGCTAGCCGCACGAGCCGCCATCAACATGACCGGACGCGGGCCCGGTTCCATCGAAGACACTCGAACCTGCTTCAGTCGCACAACATGTAGCCCCAGCGTTCTGGCACTTTCATCGGCTTCCTGCCGAACTTTCTGGAGTGCCTGGGTACGGGCCTGGCGCAGTAACGTCTCCCGTGTTTCGGAGTCCAGAGACCAGTCCAGGCCATCCATCATCAAACCGTGACTTTGCAGCTTGCCTGACAGATCCAGAAGAGACACAGCGTCCTTCCCGCTCAGACTTAAATCCTGACGGGCGGTCCAGCGCGTCGGACCATGCTCTGGTGTCTGGTCCGACAGGGAATAACTGCCAGCTTGCGCCTCAATTCCTGACACCCCGGATGCCATTTTCATGGCTTCAGCCATATGGGCGTTCAGGGTTTTCTGCGCTTCGATGGCAGAGGCACTGTCCGCTCGCCCGAAAAGACGCACCGTCAGAAGCGTTGGCGCGGCATGGGCTTCACCCGTGACTGTGAAATCCAGCTCTGTCCCGGTCGTCTGGGGTTCTGTTGCCCGGGCCTGACAGCAAATTGCCAGAGACAGGACAGCGAGTGGGGTGGCCAGACGGAAAAGACGCTTCATGAGTGCTCCTGACTATGTTCCAAAAGGACCAACGCACGACGCAGCCTCGCGATCCCTGCCCGCAGGTGATGGTGCTTGCACAGTGTATCGCCTTCAATCCGGAGACGATGCGCATCGTCCATAGCCCCAACAGGGATTCCATGGGGTGTCGCCAGAAGGTGATCCACGTTCTGTGTCAGCTGGGTGCAGTATTCCGCGCTGTCAGACGTCACGGAAATCACGCCTTCTTCTTTCCCGGCGACAGGTCGGGCAGGCGCATTCTGCGGTGGCGCATGTCCAACCGGGGCAGCCGCAAGGCTTCCCACCAGACCCAGAAGACAGACAGACATTGGAGGCAGAAGGCGCATTCCGCCCTCTTTACACAGTCTCACCTAAGCCACGGGTGAGGGAGGAATGAAACTTCCGTCATGCAGGGAGGGTCTTTGCATTCTGAAGAGCTGGCAAAAGCAGTGTTACTCGCAGCCCCGGCTTTCCGTCCGAGAGCTCCATGGTTCCACCGTGCAGTTGAACAACAGCCTGCACCAGAGAAAGCCCAAGCCCTGCGCCCGGGGTATTCCGCGCTGTTTCTGCACGGAAAAATCGCTCTGACGCACGGGCCATATCCTGTTCACTCATGCCGGGGCCCTGATCCGAAACACTGACGGCAACACGCCCTTTCTGCATGACGGCAGAGAGGGTGATCGTCGTATTTTCCGGCGCGAACTTGATGGCATTATCGAGAAGATTGGCAACAGCCTGCTGAAGAAGATGCGGGTCTCCATTGACCCGCGCCAGTGCCCCGATCCGGAAATCGAGTTTCAGGCCAGCGTCTTCCATGGATGCTTCATAAAGCTCGCTCAGACCTTCCAGCAAAGGTGGAATGTCCAGCACTGTAAACGCCGCCCGCTGCGCGCCAGCTTCAAGCTGGGCGATACGCAGAAGAGCTTCGAAAATGGAGGTCACGTGGTCCAGATCCAGAACGGCACGATCAATCGCCGCACGGAGCTCGTCTTCAGACGTGGCAGTCAGGCTCGCATCTTCCAGACGCGCGCGCGCTCGTGCAATGGGTGTTCTCAGGTCATGGGCAATGGCATTCGAGACCTGCCGCACGCCATCCATCAAACGGTTGATACGTTCGAGCATGGTGTTGACCGTCTGAGCGACAAGATCGGTTTCATTGCCGGTCAGCGGTATACGACGACTGAGGTCTCCCTGCGCTACAGCAGACGTCGTGCGGGCAATGGAGCGCACGACCTGTCGGAAAATTCGCCGAATGGCGAGCGTCCCACCCGCCGCCAGCAGCGAGACCATGACCCAGGCCCAGATGAGCGTATCGGTCAGAACGTGCCGGACGACCTGCCGGCCCCGAACATCCCGCCCAACAATCAGGCGAAAGCCTTCCGACAGCGGAAAGGCGTGCATCTTGGCTTGGGTGCGAAAACCATCCCGGCGGATGGAGAGCTCATAAAACTCATCCATCTGGGTGATGACCACAGGCCACCCCGGTAGATTTCCAGCATATTTGCGACCGTCAGGCCCGACGAGCAAATACAGCTCGTCATCCTCGACGTTCTGATCCAGTCGGTCCTGAATAGCGAGCGCCAGAGCCGCCGGGCCACCATGAACCCAGCGTTGTGCCAGATCGTGGGCATCCACCTGCACGGCAGCTTCGACCTGGCGGTCAAGCTGGCCAGTGGTGTTCCACCAGATGAACGACAGGAACACGCCCGCAGAAATGATGAACACCAACCCGTAGGCGAGGGCAAAATTCAGCCCTGCAGACCGGATCGGCCAGCGCAAGCGCTTCCCCAGACGGCGGAACCCGCGCCAGATTTTCACGGGTCAGTCCGCGCGCAGGATGTATCCGGCGTTGCGGATCGTATGGATGAGGGGCGTTGCAAACGGCTTGTCCACTTTCTGGCGCAGGCGTGAAACGTGCACGTCAATCACGTTGGTCTGTGGGTCAAAATGATAGTCCCACACGCGCTCCAACAACATGGTCCGCGTGACGACCTGCCCCGCATGACGAATCAAAAATTCCAGCAGACGAAATTCGCGGGGCTGAAGATCAATCTTCTCGTTCCCACGCTTCACCGTCCGGGAAAGCAGATCCATCTCCAGATCGCCCACAGTCAGACGTGTCTGAGGGGCAGACTCAGGACGACCACGGCGGCCGAGCGCCTCAATCCGGGCCAGAAGCTCTGAGAAGGCAAATGGCTTTGTCATGTAGTCATCGCCACCAGCCTTCAGGCCAGCCACTCGTTCATCAACATCTGCCAGAGCGGACAGCAACAGAACCGGCGTCGCATTCTGCTGTCCACGCAGCGTTTCCAGAATACGCAGGCCGTCAATCCCGCCGGGCAGCATGCGGTCCAGGATCACAACGTCATAATTTTCACTGACGGCCAGAAACAGACCATCCTTGCCGTTATCCGCCTCATCCACGACGTGCCCGGCTTCACGCAATCCCTTGAGCACAAAGGCGCGGACTGTGGAATCGTCCTCAACGAGCAGGATACGCATTGATTTTACTCTCTTCCTTCCGGGCGACTGGGCGCCGTATCAGGGCCTCAGAATACCGGCTTGTGTCCACGGGTCAAAGTGGAGGCTCGATCAGTTATCCGCGTTCTTGGGGCGTGGTCCGATATGAACGGGAAGCGTCAGGTCCGTGCCGCCACGCCTGACGCCAAAATTCAGAACCATGCCCGGTCTAGCCGCAGCGATGCTTCGCAACAGCATACGGGCGCTGATGACGGGCGCTCCATCTACCTGCCGTACGATGTCGCCACGGCGCAGACCGCTTTTCTGGGCCGGTCCACCGTTATCGACACCCGCAATACCGACGTCCGTGTCCCCGTCATCAAGGGTAATACCGAGCCAGCCGTGCTCGACATGTCCAGTTGCTTCGATTTCAGCCACGATCGGGGCGACGATTTCGGACGGAATACCAAACCCAATGCCTACGGAGCCCCCAGCAGGCGTCACGATAGCAGCATTCACCGCCACGACCTGTCCCCGCATATTGAAGGCCGGGCCGCCAGAATTTCCCGGATTAATAGGAGCATCGAGCTGAATGAAATCGTCCAGGGAGCCGATACCCAGGTCACGCCCTACGGCGGAAACAATGCCCGCCGTCACAGACGAACCAAACCCGAATGGGTTCCCTGCCACCAGAATCCAGTCTCCGATATCCGTCTGACGGCTGTCACCCCAAGTGACGTGCGGCAACGGCTCAGGACTATCAACCTTAATGACGGCAATATCCGTCAGCGGGTCAGCTCCCAGAAGACGTGCCGGCATTTCATGACCGTTGGAAAGGGAGACGACTACCTTGTCCGCTCCACCGACAACGTGCCGGTTGGTTACAATGATTCCGGTGGCATCCACGATGAAACCCGAGCCTGCCCCAACCATTTCGTCCTGCTGGCGCTTCATGCGGTCATGATAGCGCTTCTCCAGCGGGGTTCCCTTGATTTGCGGTGGAACGTGATCATGCCCGTCCGGGCTGCTCTGGGTAATGGCAATGTTCACAACGGCCGGAATGACCTGACGCACAAGCGGCGCAAAACTCAAAGGACCGTATTTAACCAACAAGGGAGGCAGTGCCGGTGCCGCGGCGGGAACCGGAGGCTGCGTCGGAATCCCGTGTGCGTCCGTGCTTTCTCCTGCCAAAGGGCTGTCCGGACTAACGGACGAAAGCGGTTTGACGGCCTGCTGTTGAATGGTCGTTGCAGCAGGCTGAGATGTGGGAGCGTGTTGCTCTCCGTGGCTGTGCAGACGCAATGCCAGCATCAGGCCTACTGTCACGACAGTCGCTGTTCCGGCCCCGATTGCAGCGGCCTGAAGAGAGCGATTCATGGGAAACAGGTCACGAACATCGTCATGTTTCAGCTGCTAACACAAAACCGTCAAAGCTCCTAAAAGAAGCCGCAGACAGGGGTTTCCTGCCAGGCCGAAGGGAGATGTAAAAACCCGATAATGGGCATTTTGGAAATCATACCATTCCATCATTTCTATTTTTTAAAATATCTACTTTTCATATTTTCAAGGCAGTTCTTCTGCTTCGAAAGATTTTCCCGATGCTCACCAATTTTCTGCCTCGCGATGCCCTTCTCCTCATAGGTCGCGTATTGCTCGCCGGTCTTTTCCTCGTCATGGGATGGGGCAAACTCGCCGACTTCCCCGCAGCAGTATCCTACATGATTCAGACCGGTGCGCCTGTTCCCACCCTGTCAGCCATCCTCGCTATCGTTGTGGAGCTCGGGGCAGGACTAGCTTTGCTTGGCGGCATTTTAGTGGAACCCATCGCGATTATTCTTGCCCTCTACACCATCGTGACAGGGCTGATCGGCCATCATTTCTGGACGATGTCCGGAATGCTCCGCTACGACATGATGATCCATTTCTATAAGAACATCAGCATTGCAGGTGGCCTGCTCGCTCTTGCCGCCGCTGGCGCAGGACGCTTCGCAATCAGGCTCCGCTAAAAGCTTGCCGCAGACAGGTCATTCCTTGATGGTAACGGTAACTTCGTTTTCTTAAGGAATGACCTGTCATGCGCCTGTCCCGTCGCTCCCTGCTCGCTCAGTCCGCCGGGTTTGCATCCTTGTCTCTGCTTCCGAATATGACCCGCGCTGCACCTGCCCAACGAAAAGTCATTTTCGACACAGATCCCGGCATTGATGACGCAATGGCGCTTCTTTTGCTGCATGGCACGCCAAACATCGAGCTGGTGGGCATTACGACTGCGGCCGGTAATGGAGTGATCGACACCACAACACGCAATGCGCTCTATCTGGCCGAACGCTTCCGGATCAATGTCCCGGTTTCAAAAGGCCAGGGCGCGTCTCTGGATGGTGTGACGTCGTCCCCTCCTGTCACCATTCATGGACGAAACGCTCTGGGAGATATTCCTCTCGCGGCCGTCCACAAAAAACTCGATCCTCGCCCCGCGCATGATCTCATCATTGATCTGGTGCGCGCCAACCCACACGAGATCACTCTCGTCGCGACAGGACACATGACAAACCTCGCGCTTGCTCTGCGCAAGGCGCCAGACATTGCCAGTCTGGTAAAGGATGTTGTGCTGATGGGCGGCGCATTCGGGCATCACGATGCGCGGGGAAATGTGACACCCGCGGCAGAAGCCAATTTCCATGGCGATCCACGAGCTGCCGATGAGATCTGTGCCGCGCGTTGGCCGGTGACAATCGTAGGGCTCGATGTCACGACACAAACTCTGATGACAGACGCCTACTTCGAAAACCTGCGCCAGCATGGAGGCCAGTCAGGCCGTTTCCTGTGGGATATCACGCGGGTCTACATGACGTTTCATCGGGGGCTGGGTCTGGACGGCATTTATGTCAACGATGCCTCTGCCGCAGCATACGTGATTGCGCCGGAATTGTTCAAAACGCAGAAAGGTGCTGTTCGCGTCTCGACGGAAGGCGTCACCCTTGGTGAATCTGTTCAGAAAGCAGACAGTCGGGTTTATCCACCCGGAGACTGGGACAATCGCCCATCTGTTCAGATCTGCACGGACGTGGACGCCGAAGGCGTGCGTTCCCTGTTTCGTAAGGCAGTTTTCCAGATGGCCTGATGGAGCCTAGCGTTTGGGACGTGGCTTTGGCGGTTCAGCCGTTGCCGGATCTTCGGGCCAGTCATGCCTTGGGTAGCGCCCTCGCATATCCTTCCGCATATCTGACCAGCTCCCTTTCCAGAAACCGGCCAGATCAGCGGTAATCGCCTGTGGGCGGCCCGCCGGTGAGAGCAATGCACACTGAAGCGGCACGGCGCCATCAGCGAGCAACGGCGTTCCGGCCGTGCCATAGAATGCCTGCGCTCGCGCAGACACTGTTGGCACTGCCCCTGTATAATCAATGTCGTGGGTGCTGGCTTTGAGCGTCAGACGAGGCGGCAGCTTTCGATCCAGCGCGGACAGGTCGCTGTAGTCCATACGGGCACGAAGAATGGACAGAAGATCGAGAGCTTTCACCTGGGTCAGACGATCGCAGCCTGCCAGATATGGCTCCAGCCATGCCAGATCATCAGCAAGAGCGGCCATCGACAGGTCCGGCAGATGAGGCGCGTAGGTCGCGCGTGCGTGCGCCACACGGGCTTGGAACTGAAACGCTGCGCCAGACCAGTTCAGAGCGCGGGCAAGATCAGCCGCGATTTGCTGCAGAAGAAGTGCCTGCGCCTCCTCAGGCGATACTTCCGTATTGCGATCACGCAAGATCAAAGCGCCCAGACGCAGCCTGCGTCGCGCGATGATCCGACCTGAAGCCCCGTCCAGACTGGTTTCAACCTGCTCGGTTGTCCGATCCAGAAGCGTCTGGGGTAAATTTTCAGCGTCCAGAGGCGCCGCAAGCGTGATTTCCGTCGACGTTCGCGTGTGAAAAGCTGCGGCAGCCAAAAGCTTTTCACGTGCAAGACCGTCATTGGCCTGCACACGGGCACTCCCGCCGCTTGCAAGCCGAAATCGTCCAATTTCTCCCGCCGCCTGCGCCACACGATCAGGAAAACCGGCAGCCAGAAGTGGCCCTGCATGAGACGGCATCGGACTTAGTGGAAGGTCTTTGCCACCCATGCGACGCAGAAAGCGTTTCGCCGCCTGACGCATATGGAACAGACTGGCCCTGTCCGCTCGTGGATCATCCCGCTCAAACAAAGCCAGACGTGTGCGGATGTCCGCTCCCGCAGATGCCCCGGAAGGCATATTCGGCCTAAGGCGCAAAGGATCACGCTCTTCCAGAAGAGCGGCCAGGCAGGCTGCCGTCACACGTTCAGGGATGGTTTTCGCTGCACAGAGCATGGCCGCAAGACGCGGGTGAGTTCCGAGCCCTACCATCCGTTTTCCAAGAGCCGTAATCTGACCGGCTTCATTCAGGGCACCCAACTCACGCAACAACTCACACCCACCCGCAAGCACTCCGGCAGGAGGCGCATCAAGGAGTGGCAACATGTCGGGCGCTGTTCCCATGACGTCCTGCCAGGCTGCCGTCACAAGAGCGAAGTCCGTTAAATCCGCAACAAGGATTTCGGGCGCATCCTGTGGCCGCAGAGAGCGTTGCGTCGCCTCGGACCACAGACGGATCGCGACACCAGGAGACTGACGCCCGGCACGCCCCGCGCGCTGAGTGGCCGTTGCACGCGAAATCTTCAGTGTTTCCAGCCGGGATAACCCCGTGTTGGAATCCAGACGCGGTGCCCGGCGCAGACCACCATCGACAACAATCCGAACGCCGGAAACCGTCACGGAAGTTTCGGCAATGGAGGTTGCCAGCACAACACGCCGTCTGTCGGATGGCGCAATCGCGCGGTCCTGATCTTCTGTCGTCTGTTCTCCATGAAGGAGAAAAACAGGCACAGCATCTCCAAGCAGAGCCTGTGTTCGGCGAATTTCCCCAACACCGGGAAGGAACGCAAGAATATCGCCCTCTTCCTCTGTAAAAGCCTGCCGGATAGCGCGTGCGCAGGCCTCTGGCAGGTCACGCGGGTGCATTACATCCCGGGTGTGGCGTATATCGATGGGATACTGTCGGCCTTCACTCTCGATCAGGGCGGCATTCATAAGATCTGTAAACGCACGCCCATCCGGCGTTGCGGACATGGCCAAAAGGCGGAGGTCCGGCCTGAGTTCACGCTGGAGGTCCAGACAGAACGCCAGAGCCGCATCCAGATCCAGCGAGCGCTCATGCACCTCATCAAACAGGACAGCGCCAACCCCATCCAACGTTGGGTCTGCCAAAAAGCGCCGTACAAGCAACCCTTCCGTCACAACTTCAATACGCGTTCGGCCTGAGACTGCACTGTCGGTGCGCGTACGAAAGCCTACAGTTTCACCCGGTCGCTCTCCCAGCGTGGAAGCCATCCGTGCCGCGGCCCCTCGCACAGCAACACGACGAGGTTCGACCAGAATGATTTTCTGCCCCGCAAGCCATGATGCCTCAAGCAGTGCCAGCGGCGTCAGGGTTGTCTTACCGGCACCAGGAGGAGCAACGAGAACAGCATTCGGCTGCTGCTCTAATGTTTTCAGAAGATCAGGAAGAACAGCCGCAACCGGAAGATCCGGAGAAAGGAAATCGCTCAGGACAAAACTCCGGAATTAGAGGCCAGACGTCGAACAGCAGCATTGGTCATTGACGGAGATATATGTCTCAGGCTCATTCAAATAAACATATTGAATTGATTGCCACGCTTTAGGGCAAAATCAGGATACTTGATGCTCATAAATTGCACAAAAATGTACGGACATGCTGCTTTGATTGAGCAGAATCCACCAACCCGCATCATTGAAGGCGCCATATGGTTGCCCCGTTCAAGATACGGAGAGGCAAAAGGCCTCTATGAGCCTTCCGGTCGGGTTGTCACTGAGTCCCTGACGTTCCGTGGCTTTCCAGAACCCCATACCCCTCTTGGGCGACTGTATACTTTGGAAACCGGAGCCGATCTTCCAAAAATCAGCAGGGATTTTCACTATATTCATCTGGGGCACGTCAACCGGCACTATGGTCATTTCCTCATAGGAGCCGTCGCGCGCCTCTGGAACCTGTCAGCCGGGAACCGCTCGCGCCTGCGCCTGGTTTTTGATGAAGATTACACTGTTGAGGACATGTTTGCGGTTCCTCACATTCGAACCCTTTGGGACGCCCTGGGTTTGAAAGAGGAAAATTTTGTCAGATTTCCTCACGGGGCAGTCTTTGAGTCCATTGAAGTTCCCGGTCTCGCGTTCGAGGAAAACAGCCATATCCACAGAACCTATCAAGATCTGATGAACTGGCTGGGATCAGTCCTGGTGTCCACGCCTGTCAAACAGTGCCCAGATAGAATGATTTATTTCACTAAGCACCATTTACAATCCGGTATCCGACGCATCGAACAGGAAGAAGAGCTTACACATCATCTAGCTGCTCACGGAGTAGAAATTGTGCCCCCCGAAAGCCTCACATTAGTAGAGCAAATTCGCCTGTGGAAAGAAGGGGGAGTGTTTATGGGGTTTAGCGGCTCATCCCTGCACACAGGCATCTTCCATCAGAAGAACCGGATTCTTTCCCTTTGCCACACAGACGAAGCCCCATCCAATCAGGTTTTAATTGATAAGGCCACGAACACCCGGGGCCTTTATCTTCATGACCCCGAACTTCTTGAAAACGGTCATGGGATCGATGGGTTTTGGGCAAGTGTCGTCTGCCATAACCCACGGCTTCTGGCACAGCGCATAATCCAAGCGGCCAAAACGCTATAACCAAAAACCGATATTTTTATTTCAAAGCAAACCCCAGCCGGTTGAGCACGGCTTTCATGACATGGCGGCCGCTCAACCCGTGGTAGCTATCCACACGACTTGCCACGGTTTCAGACCATGCTCGTGGTGCAAGGCCCTGCTCCTGCTGATAGACATCAGCAACGCGGTCATAAGCGGCAACACCTTCGGCTTCACTTGCGGAGGTATAGTGTTCACGGTGCACAACGACATCCTGCCCCAAACGCGGCTTGTAACCGTTCTGAGCCGACGGATCAGGACGTCCCACACAGAGACCAACAACAGCAACGGTTTTGGGCGGAAGGTTTAGCAGCCTGGCAATGTCTTCCGGATGATTCCGCAAGCCACCGATATAAACGGTTCCAAGCCCCATGGATTCGAACGCCGTCACAGCATTCTGGGCAGCGATACCGACATCCAGCGTGCTCATGAGGAAGATCTCCTCATAATCCAGCGCTTCACTCCCCTTGCCTGCCCGTTCCGCAATCCGTTCCAGACGCGCCAGATCGACGATCCAAGCCAGAAACAACGGTGCAACTTCGATGTGCTTCTGATTACCACAGAGCTCGGCAAGCTTTGCCCGCGTCTCCGGATTTTCGACCGCAACAACGGACCAGACCTGCAAATTACTGGACGTTGCCGCAGAAGAGGATGCTGCGATTCCAGCCTCCAGCGTCCCGGCTGGCAATGCATCCGGCAAATATGCCCGGACGGAATGGTGTTTCAGGAGAGTTTGAAGAACCGGATTGTCCGGCAGGTCTTTCGGGGCGTCAGTGCGATAGCGGGTCTGCCACAGGGAAGAAATGCCGGACATGGTGGTTCCTCAGTCTTCGTAAGTGATGAGCGAATTCAGCGGGACATCCAGTTTGTCACGTCCCTTGAGACCTGCAAGCTCGATCAACACACTGGCACCCACAACTTCTGCACCAACCTTGCGCAGGAGATCGATGGAGGCCGCGAGCGTGCCACCGGTGGCCAACAGATCATCAAGAACGACAACGCGTTGACCCGGCTTGATGGCATCAGCCTGAATATGGAGTTCGTCCTCGCCATATTCGAGACCGTACTTCAGGGAGATTGTCTCACCCGGCAGCTTGCCCGGCTTGCGCAACATGGTGAAGCCGCAGCCGAGGCGCTGTGCCAGAGGCGCTGCTGTCAGGAAGCCGCGGCTTTCGATGCCGGCCAGCAGGTCCGGCTGCCAGGCAGAGATGATACGTGCCAGACGGCCCGTTGCAACCTGCCAGGCTTCGGCAGAGCGGATCAGGGTGGAAATGTCGTAAAACAGGATGCCCGGCTTCGGAAAATCGGGAACCTCACGGATGTAGTCCTTGAGGTTGAGCGGCTGGGGTTCCTGAAACGACATGGCGGCACTGCTTTCTTCTGGGCGTGGCAAACAGCGGGCCATGTAGGGGACTCTTCCCCTACAACTCAAGCCCGGATTGCGTTCCGGGCCTGATCGATGGCTTCAAGCAGCGCATTCCTGCGAAATGGCTTGGGCAGAACAGCGACACTTTCCCCCATCAGTTGCCCCTCCTCGAAGTCTCCCGACATGAGAACCACAGCAAGGCTGGCATTCTGTTCCCGCAGTTTCCGGGCCAGCAGCAGACCATTGAGCACACCTGGAAGATTGTAGTCGGTCACCAGCAGGTCTGCGGACCCGTCCCATGCCAAGGCACTTTCAGCATCCTCAACCAGATGAACGTCCCATCCTTCCCGCGTCAGAACCGTCTTCACCACGAGGGCTACGGCCACATCGTCTTCAACAAGAAGTACCTGCATCACTCTCAACTCCTTCAGGGCGCTGATGATGGCAGTCTGGGCCTCAGCAGAGCAAACACGGTTGCCGCGCAGAAGGCGAACACCAGAAAGCCCGCAAATGGAATGGCCGTCCCGGGGGACATCAGACCGAACAGCGCACTTGCTACCGCTCCGAACAGGTACTGCATTGTTCCTGCCAGAGCAGAAGCCGAGCCTGCACGTTCGGACTGTTCGGACAGAATGCCAACCATTGAATTGGGTCCAATGATGCCTGTTGGCGCCATTGTGATGACAAGCGAGATGATCAGCGGCCAGAGAAAGAAGGATCGAAGCTGTCCGCCCGATGTCAGATCAACAGCGGAAATGACGGCCAGCGCCAGGAAAAGGATACTGCCTGTCAGACTGATCCCCAGCGCACTGAAAAGCATGTGCGTCGTACTGACCTTCCCCACCACAAGCCCATTGATGGCGGAAGCCCCGATCATACAGACCGCGAACAAACCAAACAGCATTCCATAATGGAACGGAGACATGCCGAAACGCTCTTCGAACAGCGTGGGAGCGCCTGTCAGATAGGTGAAGGTCACGAAGCCCAGAAAGCTCCAGACGAGGCCATTCGTGATGAAGCTGCGGGTCCGTAGAATATAGATATAGCGTTCGATGATGGAGAGAGGCCTCATGTCCCGGCGCTCCTGCGTGGGGAGCGTTTCCGGGAATACGGTCAGGAGCATCAGGGTACAGAGCCCGCCATAGACGGCCGTGGCCCAGAAAATGACCCGCCAGTCCACAAACTTCAGCGCAAAGCCACCCAGCATGGGCGCGAGAATCGGGACAACACCTTGTACAACGATCAGGCGCGACATGAGGCGGGATGCTTCATCACCTTCCGTCAGATCCCGAAGGCATGCATTGGGAATCACCAGTCCGGCCGAGGCCATCAGAGCTGAAAAAACCCGACAGATGCACATGATGGTCATGGTCGGGGCCAGTGCACAGCCGATCTCGCCGATTGTGTAGCCGATCATGCCAATCAGCAGCGGCAGTCGTCGACCGAACCTGTCTGACACCGGGCCAATCGTGATCTGACCAATGGCCAGGCCAATAACCCAGGCAGCCATGGTGATACTGCCTGAACCGGGAGCAGAATGAAGCTGGCGTTCCATTTCAGGGAGGGCCGGGAGATAGATATCTGTGGAGACAGGTCCGACTGCCGTGAAGATACCCAGCATAAGCGGCAACCATCCCGGAATGGTATCTCCACGCCGGAACGCCATGCTCTGTTCTGTCATTCGTTTCTGCCTGTGAAAAAGCAATGTTCAGAAGATGAGAAAGGACCCGTCCCTCACGAACGGATCAAACCAGTGAATCGTTCAGAACGAGATGTTCGAACGGTTATTCATCTGCCTGACGCAGGAGCAATGCTCCCAGAACGCCAGAAACCACAAACAGGCCACCCGCGAGACCAAGCTGGATCATATGACCAATACGTGTGCCAGCCCCTACCAGAACAAACACCAGGTTCTGAGGCAAACCGCCAAGGCAGGTTGCCAACGCAAAGGCTGGAAGCGGAAGTTCAAATAATCCGGCTGCCATGGAGACCAGCAGAGCAGACCCAACAGGCATAAGCCGCAAGGTCAAAACAGCACGGAAGGGTTTGCGATGAAGGATTCTTGCCAGCGCTGCATAATTCCTTTGCAGGCGGTCATGCAACCTTTGTCGAAATTTTACCGGTGCGAGCACTCTGGCCCAGCCATAAGCCGCCATCGCCCCCAGCGTATACGCCAGAGAACACAGGCCCAGCCCACCCCAGACTCCAAACGCCAGCCCCGCGGCAATGCACAACGCCTGTCTCGGCAGACCACAGGCACAATACGGAATGGCCAGTAGCAGGAACCAGACTGCTGCATAGGGAGTCTCGTGCCAATGCGGCGCGTTTTCCAGCAGACGATGAATGAAGGGCAACCGCTGCAACAGCGCGACACACAACAGCATCGCACCAATCGTCAGAGCCGCACGCCAAGGCACAAGCTGACGAAATGTGCGCCGCAGTTCGGGATCAGGAGGGGAAGAGATCGGGCTACCCATCTCCGCCGGATACCAGCGGAAACGGCACGCGGCTATGGCACGCACAGATTTTGAAAAAGAAACACTTGCAGATATATCGTAAGATACTATATCGTACGACATATCGAATGAAGGAAAACAGAATGTTCAAACATGATACCGATCGCGCTGAGCGCGGTTTCTCAAGGTTCTCCCGGGGTTTTGGCTTCGGCGGACACAAGCATCGCAAGGGTGGTCGACGCCGCAGCGACGCATCAACCAGCGAAGGAGAAAAAATGCAGGATGGTCCGGACTTCCGCGAAGGCGGATTTCCTCCAGAGCGTGGCGAACACGCAGGGCGCCGATTTGGTGGCCGGGGTGGAGAAGGCCGTGGCGGACGCGGCTTTGGGGGCCGGGGATCACGCGGCGGCGGCCGGTTCGGTGGCGGCGGCTTTGGTGACGACACTTTCGGACGTGGTCGTAAACTGACAGCTGAGGAACTTCAGATTGTCATTGAAGCGCTTCTCCATGATCAGCCTGCGCATGGCTACGAGTTGATCCGCCGCCTCGAAGAGCACTCCGGTGGCTTCTACAAGCCGAGCCCTGGCGTCATTTACCCTTCCCTCACCTATCTTGAAGAGGCTGGCCTCACCGCCGTCACGCAGGAAGGCAACCGTAAGCTTTACAGCCTCACGGATGAGGGGCGCACCCATTACGAAGCGAACCGGGAGACGGCGAATCGTATTCTCGAGGTCCTCGCCCGGATTGGTGCCCGGATGTCGGAAGTTCGGGATGCCTTCAGTGGAGTGAATGATCTTGATCCAAGCCTGGGTCAGGACCTGCATGAAGCACGTCTTGCTCTGAAGCTGGCACTGAAATCCCGTCGCGGAGCAAATGCGGAGGAACTGCGCCGGGTGGTGCAGATCCTGCGGCAGGCTGCAGCCGACATCAGCGGTGAAACACCAGAAGACAAGCCATCCGCCGACTGAGGATCTCGCCTCTTCGTCTATGAGAATGAATGGAGTAAAGGGTGGTCATGATTGTTCAGGACCACCCTTACTTCTGCAATATGCCCGAAGACATGCAGTACTATCGGCCTGAAGTCTTTCCAGCCGGCTTCATTGAAAAATCAATGATCTTTGCGCTTCCTGACCGGCTCAAGAAATTCCGTCGGAATCTATGGCACGTCCGGCGCAATCCTGGGGAAGATGCGGTTTATATGCCGCTGTTCCGGGTGGACTGTATTTTAAAGTCAGAGCCGCGCCCTGCAGGGCTGCAGGGACCGCTGGATATTTATCCATTCTATACCTGCACGACAAAGACCCGAAGCCGTGAGCTGGACTACTATGTTCTGTTCATCTTTCGAGAAAAACTGTCATTCATGCGATGTCAGGAACTCATCGGGAAAGGTTGAACAGTTCTCCCCTTGAAGGAAGCCCCCAAGCGGCCCATTGATGATCGGCGCTCAGACGCATCTCAGTCTTTTCAAGCGGATCAAGACCTATGCCGAAATCCCTTTATGCCACGATGAAAGCCCTTCCCGGCTGCCGTGAAAAAGTTCGCGACCTTCTCGTAGGCCTGGCAGCCGACGTTCGAGCCGAGCCCGGCTGTGAACGGTTTGTCGTTCACACACTGGCGACTGATCCTGACTTCTTTCATGTCGAAGAAACTTACCGCGACGAAGACGCCTTCAAGGCTCACATGGGCACAGACCACGGCCGCGTCTTTAACCAGGCCATCGAAACACTGGTTGAAGACGGTGGCTCGAAAGTTGTGTTTCTTGATACCGTAATCTGAACGGACGTCAGATCAGGCCCTTTGCGCGAATCAGCGCAAAGGCAGCCAGAGACACCATGCATTTAAGTTCGCCACGGGCGATCAGGTTTTCAAATTCGCCCAGCGTCATGTCCTGCATCGTGATGTCCTGCTCGGTGTCTTCCAGCTCGGTTTCCCCGCGCGTGAGGTTACGCGCCAGAAAGACGTGTCCTTTCTGGTTCGAGTATCCGGCCCCCTGATACATCGTTCCCACATGGATCATCTCGCCAGCGCGCAGGCCCGTTTCCTCGCGGAGTTCACCGAGAGCCAGTTCGACAGGATCGACGTTCTCTTTGGTCTCCCACATTCCCATTGGCAGTTCGAGCAGGCGCTCCCCAACCGGGTACCGAAACTGCTGGATCAGGGTCACGCGGCCATCAGCATGCATGGGCAGGATCACCACAAACTCTCCACGCTCGACAATGCCATAAAGGCCCTTCTTGCCGTTGGGATGAATGATGATGTCCTCTCGCAGGGCCGTCCACGGATTGCTGTAAGCCAGACGGGTTGAGACTGTCTGGAAACCAGCGGCGCGACGGGCGTCTTCGATGCTCATGGACTGATCCGATCTTGTTTCGTTCCTGTTGATCGGCGACACTGTACAGATGGAGTCCCGCCGGATCGTGCATATCGACATGGACGCTTTTTATGCGTCTGTCGAACAGCGAGATAACCCGTCCTTACGTGGCCGCCCCCTCGCGGTTGGACGGGGCGAGGCCCGTGGCGTTGTTGCCGCTGCCAGTTATGAAGCGCGTCCTTTTGGTGTGCGCTCTGCAATGCCGTCCCTGAAAGCCAAGCGCCTCTGTCCGGATCTTGTATTCGTACCGGCTAGGTTTGACGTCTATCGCGCTGTTTCCATGCAGATCCACGAGATCTTTGCCCGATATACGCCCCTCATCCAGCCTCTTTCCCTTGATGAGGCCTATCTGGATCTCACGGATTATCTGGGCGCCTATGGTTCGGCCACGTTGGTTGCGGAACGCATTCGTGCGGACATCCGCAAAGAAACCGGCCTTACAGCTTCCGCTGGAGTCTCTTACAACCGGTTTCTGGCCAAACTGGCGTCCGATTATCGCAAACCTGATGGACTTTTTGTCATCACGCCGCGAATGGGGCCGGATTTTGTGCTGAATTTGTCCGTAGACCAGTTCCATGGAATTGGCCCGGCAACTGCTCGAAAAATGAATGCTCTGGGCATTAAAACTGGCGCAGACCTCCGGAAAATGGATCTGCTCACGCTCACACGCCACTTTGGGAAGGCCGCTTCCTTTTATCATGGTATTTCCCGCGGGATTGATGACCGCCCCGTCGTTGTTAATCGCGAGCGCAAGTCTTTGGGAACGGAACAGACCTATCTGACAGACCTGCGAGATGAAGCCGCCGCACGCAATGCTCTTGGAATGATTGCCACCAAACTCTGGCTACAGGCCCAGCGCAAACAGATCACAGGCCGAACCATAACTCTCAAGGTCAAATATGCAGATTTCCGCCAAATTACGCGAGCCCGCAGTCTGCCTGTCTCTGTTGGGTCCGAAGCAGTTCTGGCCGAAGTTGGGCAGTCTCTCCTGACGCCGCTTTTTCCTTTAGTGCCCGGCGTGCGTCTTCTCGGCCTCACGTTATCGGCTCTCGCGGCGCCATCGCTGGAGATACCGGACCAGAGTTCACAGATGCAGCTTGCTTTCGATCAGCCAGAAACGACGCTCCCCGAAAATCGACAGGTTTTTCGCTCACTTTCTCTCTTTTGAGCGTTGTTAGGACGCATAGAGGCAGATCACGCCTCATGGTTGTCCTTACAGGAGTTGAAATTTTATGGTTCCGTTCCGCCTGCCAGCCCTGCTCTCGACTGGCGCAATTGCTGCCATCGCAGCCCTCTCTCTCGGAGGCTGCACATCCGGGATGTCGGCTGCCCAGAATCCGGAAACGCAGGCAGCGGCAACATCCGCTGCAACTGCCGCAGCCCAGAGCACAGCTTCACAGTTGACCGGTGGCCTGACGGGCGCCCTTGGGCTGCCAAATCTCTCCTCCACCTCCACCAGCAATCTGGCCGGCGTGCTGAACTATTGCGTGACGAACAACCTGGCTACGGGGACGAATGCTACGGGTCTTCTCTCCACTGCCACACAGGCAGCAGGCGTGACCAATAGCCCGGCATACAGTGCTGGCCAGCAGGGCATTCTTCAGGCCGTCAGCAACCAGACGAATACGTCCCAGCAATATTCCCTGTCCTCACTGGCAGAGCCGTTGCGCCAGAAAGTATGCTCAGCGGTTTCAAGCCGCCTGCAGAACATGCTTTAAGGCCACCTTCTCTCGGGATGTTCATTCCCGAGAGATCACATACTGTTGTTTTTTGGACCTGAGGGGTCCATTGACCGTGACGGATCGTTCAAACTGTCCTATGCCAGACAGGACGTAACCAGTTAGTTACTTAGAGAAACAGGAGATTGAAGGCATGACTGCGGAAGAAACGCCGGTGAGTTCACCGACGAAGCGGGTTCTTACCGTCGTTCTGTTCAATCTTCTGGTTTACATCGTTATCGGGCTTCCCAATGCCGTCCTGACGATCTTCGTGCACCATACGCTGGGCTACAGCACGACGATCGCCGGTCTGGCCTTCTCCCTGCAATATCTTGCGACATTCGCAGCGCGGCCTTCTGCTGGTCGGCTGGTAGATAGCATAGGCCCCAAACCGGTTGTTTTAGGCGGATTGGTGACATGCCTCATATCAGGCCTGCTGATGATCGGTGCGGGTTGGTCAGGCGAAACACCCGCCGTTTCCCTTGGAATTTTGCTCTTAAGTCGTCTGTTTCTAGGATGGGCAGAAAGCTGGGCCGCCACGGGCGTCATTGTCTGGAATATCCGCCGGGCCGGCGCTGAAAACACAGCTATTGCCATTTCGTGGAACGGTATCTGTTCTTATGGAGGCATTGCTCTTGGTGCACCGATTGGCGCCAAGCTTTCACAGCTTCCTCATCCTTATGGCGGCATTGTCTCGGTCGGTATCCTGTCCGTTATTCTTCCGCTCTTTGGTCTTGCCCTGATCGGCTTTTACAAGGGCATCAAGCCTCTTTCCTCCACGGAAAAGCCCGTTCCCTTCACGCGCGCGCTTCGTCTGGTTCTGCCGCATGGCATGGCGCTGGCGGCTGGCTCCATCGGATTCGGTGCCATCTCGTCCTTTCTTGCTTTGTATTATGCCGTTCTGCACTGGGAGGGCGCTGCAACAGCGCTGTCCGTCTTCGGTATCGTATTTGTTGTCATCCGGTTCTTTTTCGCCTCACAGATTGCCCGGCGTGGCGGCGTCTTCGTGGCGATCGTCTCCCTGCTGATCGAAGCTGTCGGGCTAGCGTGTCTGGCAATTTTCCCCTCACAAGGGGCCGCTCTGATCGGTGCGGCGCTGACTGGCGCAGGTTTCTCCCTGCTATTCCCTGCCCTCGGCGTGCTGGCCGTCAACAGTGCTGGCCCACAGAACCGAGGGGCCGCTTTGGGCGCCTATTCGATCTTCATTGATCTGGCGATTGCATGTTCGGGTCTTGTGCTCGGGCAGGTCATCGAGTTTGCTGGCTACAAGACCATGTTCGGCACGACTGCGGTGTGCTGTCTGGTCGGTGTGCTCATCAGCCGTTCGCTTGGGCGGAAGCCTGCCGTCTAAGCGTTCTGCCCGCTTCCTTACAGGACCTGCTTCCCATGACCATTCGTTCCTGCGCTGTTTTCTGCGGCTCCCGCTTCGGCAACTCCCCTGTGTATGCAGAAGGTGCATCCGAACTTGGAACAGCTCTGGCCCAGAACGGAATTACGCTTGTTTACGGCGGTGGTCATGTGGGTCTGATGGGAACCGTTGCGGATGCCGCCCTGACTGCGGGGGGGCAGGTTATCGGCGTTATTCCCGGGTTCCTGCATGATCGCGAAGTCATGCATAAAGGCGTGACAGAGCTTGAAGTGACACCCAACATGCATAGTCGCAAAGCCCGCATGTTCGAGCTTTCAGATGCGTATGCCATCATCCCAGGCGGATTCGGCACCTTTGATGAGTTAATGGAAATTCTGACCTGGAAGCAGCTCGGTCTGCACCAGGACCCGATTTACATCGTCAATATTGGTGGCTGGGCAAAATCCCTTGTCCGCACCCTGACCGATGCCGTTGAGCAGGGCTTTGCCTCCCCCAACACGCTTAAGCTGTTTACCGTTGTGGAAGACGTTCCCGCGCTGATGAACCATCTGCGCGAAAACGTTCCTGCCTGAAAATCAGGCTGTCAGCGTCTTTTCAAAGGCGCTGACAATCTTCTCGATCATGGCCTGATCTTCCGCATCGAAGCGGTTCTTCACAGGGCTATCAATATCCAGAACTCCGATCAGGTTTCCATCATGCAGGATGGGAACCACAATTTCGGAAGCCGAGGCAGCATCACAGGCAATATGCCCTGGAAACGCATGCACATCCGGGACGACGAGCGTGGTTTTCTGCTGGCCAACAGTTCCACAGACGCCTTTCCCAAGCGGAATGCGCGTGCAGGCCAGACGCCCCTGAAACGGGCCGAGGACCAGTTGATCATCCTTGAAAAGATAGAATCCGGCCCAGTTAATGTCTGGCAAGGCCTCAAATAGCAGGGCCGCAATATTGGCCATGTTCGCAATCTGATCCGTTTCAGACGCGACCACCGATTCAACGGTTTCCACCAGATCTTCCACGGTCAGACGATGGATAGGCGCACTCATGTCGGATGATCCTGAGTTAAAATGAAATGAAGCAGGACCATAAAGCCGTTGCGTGTCTCCGTCACGATGGCCACTCTGTCCTTTTCACCATTGCCGGACCAGATCATGGCTAGACGTCTTTATGGAATTCCTCTGTCCGGCCATGTGCATCGCGTCCGGCTGTTCCTGTCGATCCTGAAGCTGGATTACAGTTTCGTTGAAGCCTCAATGCAGTCGCCTGAAGTGCTGAAGCTTAATCCGCTGGGACAAATTCCGATTCTGGAAGACGGCGATATTATCCTGACAGACAGCAATGCCATTCTGGTCTATCTCGCGAAAACCTATGCATCCGACAGTTCATGGCTGCCAGAGGATGCACTCGGCGCGGCGCGAGTTCAAAAATGGTTTTCCATTGCCGCTGGCGAATTGCGGTATGGACCGGCTATGGCGCGTGCAGCGACGCTCTGGAAGCGCCCGGATGATATTGCCCCGGCTCAGGCAAAGGCTGCGAAGCTGCTTCTCTTCATGAATGATGAACTGAAACAGCGGCCATTTCTCGCAGGTGATATGCCCACGCTCGCCGATCTGTCCTGTTACGCTTACATCAAACGCGCACCTGAGGGCGGGGTGTCTCTAGCGCCTTATTCTGCAGTTCAACAATGGCTGGAGCGTATAGAAGCGCTGCCTGACTTTACTCCCATGCCGGAAGCATCTGCTTTCGGGTTATGAATATTTTCGTTTCCCTAATGAATCCTCTCGTTGATGCGAGAAATATTAGAAAAAATTTATATTTAATAAAAACAGTTTCCTCATCACGTCTTCTTCTTAAAAGGGTCGGGCCTTTCGTTCGGAAGAACCATCATGAAACTGACCCCGGAAACTCTGGCCCACCTTCCAGAGACCATCCTCACCTCCCCTTATGATCGCCAGAAGGTGACTGCGGGGATTGCCCATCTCAGTGTCGGAAACTTTCACCGCGCCCATCAGGCCGTGTACACAGACCGCACACTGGCTCTGCCGGGCCAGGAAAGCTGGGGCATTGTTGGCCTTGGCCTGATGGATGTGCCGTCTGAAGTGCAGAAGGCTGAAGCCCTTCAGTCTCAGGGCGGTCTTTACACTTTGCGGGAATGCCCATCGGGCCGTCCGGACGTCGTGCGGGTTGTAAAATCCCTGGTGGAATACATCCACGCTCCCGCAGACCGTCTGGCAGCCCTGAAGCGTCTGACCGATCCAGCAATCCGCATCGTCACCATGACGATTACGGAAGGTGGATATTACATGGATGAGGCAGGCCACTTCATGGCTGACCATCCGACCATCGTTGCGGACCTCAAGCGGGAAGTGCCGGAAACAGCCTTTGGTATCCTCACCGAGGCCCTTCGTCTGCGCCGTGAAGCCGGTGTGAATGCTTTCACAATCCTCTCCTGCGACAATGTTCCGTCGAACGGAGAGGTTGCGCGCCACGCTGTCCTGTCCTTCGCACGCCTGCGAGACGACGAACTGGCGGACTGGATTTCCCGGAACGTCTCGTTCCCAGCCTGCATGGTTGATCGTATTACCCCAGCGGTTGGACCGGCAGACATTGCTCGCCTCAATAGTGAAAGCGGCATTGAAGACCGCGCCCCGCTATTCTGCGAAGACTTCATCCAGTGGGTTGTGGAAGATAATTTCCCCGAAGGGCGCCCGGCTTGGGAGCAGGCCGGTGTGCTGTTCACGAATAATGTTGAGCCATACGAACAGGTGAAGCTGCGCATGCTCAATGCCTCTCATTCCATGTTGGCGCTCCCCGCCGTCCTGATGGGGTACCGCTTCGTCAGCGAAGCCATGGAAGACGAGAACCTTTTCCGCCTGCTTCAGCAGTTTCTGGGTTTCGACTCAGAACCACATCTGACCGCTCCTCCAGGCATCAGCCTTCCAGAATATGGGGCCCTCCTGCTCCAGCGTTTCCGCAACAAGGCTGTCAGTGATCAGCTTCTGCGCATTGCGTCGGACAGCACATCCAAACTGCCGGTCTTTATTCGCCCGACAGCCGAGATCGTGGTGAAAGACAACGGTGACATGCGCCGGATCGCGTTCCTGCTGGCGTGCTACTGCGCCTACATGAACGGCCGGGACGATACAAACGCGGACTTCCCTGTCACAGAGCCTCGTCTCAGCAAGGAAGATCGTGCCCTGGTGACGGACACCGATCCGGCGCGCGCTTTGGATATGGGCGTCTTTGCGGGCTGGGGCCTCACTGACAACCCTGCTTTCGTCCAGCTTTTCACTGACATGCGGCAGAGCCTGCAGGATCGTGGAACCGCTGCGACACTTGCGGACGTCATCACGCCAAAGGGCTGATCAGGGTGTCCTGTGCCGGCTGAGATTAACAAACGGCACAGGACCCTTTTTTCAGACGACGTTGCGGCACGCCAGTGGGCCGCCTACAAACAGAGCCAGATGCGTTACTTGCAAACTCTCGCAGGGTGGATCGTCTCATGATCATCAGAACTGACGAAAAAATCGATCTTCAAACGCCGACTGGCTCAATGCGGGTGCATATCTTTCGGCCGGTTCAGGATGGCCGTTTCCCAGCTGTCATGCTGTTTTCGGAAATCTATCAAGTCACGGCCCCTATCGAACGATTGGGCGCCATGATTGCGGGGCAGGGATATCTCGTCGCAATCCCCGAAGTGTATCATGAGTACGAACCTGCCGGGACTGTCCTTGCCTATGACAAGGATGGAACAGATCGCGGGAATGATCTGAAATACGCCAAGCCTGTCTCGGCCTTTGACAACGACACGGCAGCCCTTGTCGAATGGCTGCAAGACAGCAGCTTCTGCACGGGCGCCATTGGTGCTTTCGGTGTATGCCTTGGAGGGCATCTCGCCTATCGGGCGGCTCTTCATCCCGCAGTCAAAGCAACAGCGTGTTTCTATGCCACCGACCTGCATTCAGCGACGCTTGGTGAAGGCAAGTCCGATGACTCTCTCGTGCGGGCTACAGACATCACTGGTGAACTGATGATGGTCTGGGGCCAGTCAGACCCGCACGTTCCCTATGCGGGACGGCGTATAATCCGGGACAGACTTGAGGACGCGGGCGTCACGCTGGAGTGGCATGAAGTTAACGCTCAACACGCATTCCTGCGTGATGGAGCACCACGTTTCGATGCTGCTCTCTTCCTGCAGGCCATGAACTGGACGAATGCTCTATTTCAGCGCGCTTTGATGCGAGAGTAGCCAAAGGAGGGCTTCCGCTACAGGAAGCCCTTCAAACGTCAGAGTTCCTCGTAAGTGGCAGGGTTCTGATCGGCGAGACGCCCATCCGCACGCGCCAGAGAGGCAATTTTCGTCATATCGTCTTCTGTCAGGGCAAAGTCGAAAATGGACCTGTTCTTAATCTGACGCTCAGGCGTGGCAGACTTGGGAATGGGCACAGAACCAAGCTGATGATGCCAGCGGAGAATAACCTGCCCGACTTCCTTGCCTAGCCGCTCAGCAATTGTTTTCAACAGCGGATTTGTCAGAAGGTCACTTGCGCGCCCCAGGGGGCTCCAGGCCTGCGTAATGATCCCCTGATCATGGTTCCACTTCCGCATCTCGTCCTGCGGGAAGTAGGGATGCAGCTCAATCTGGTTGATCGACGGAAGAACGCCTGTTTCGGCTTTCAGCCGCTCAAGATGTTCTGGCAGAAAATTGCATACGGCAATTGATCGGATATAGCCGCGCTTCTTTGCCTCAATCAGGGCTTTCCAGGCTTCAACGTACTTACCCTGCTTCGGGTTAGGCCAGTGAATGTAATACAGGTCAAAGTAATCAAGCTGTGTGCGATAGAGGGACTCCTCGATCGTTGTCAGCGCAGCATCATAGTCATGATGGCGGCCTGGTAGCTTTGAGGCGACGCGCAGTTCTTCCCGGGGGCGGCCGCTCTCACGCACGGCGCGCCCAACTGCCCCTTCATTCTCATAATTGAACGCACTGTCCAGAGCGTCATAGCCCACGTTGAGGGCACTGTTCATGGCTTCAACGCCCGCAGCGCCGTTCAGCTTATAGGTTCCGAACGTGATCGCCGGAATGGTCGTGCCGTCATTGAGCGTGACTGTCGGAATCGTCATTCTCTGCTTCTCCTGACTCTGCCGCATTCAATCCCTTGAGGATTTATCAAATGCCTAAGAAAGACTTTCGGGTTTGACGTATTACGCCCGACAGAGAGGAAGCGTTTCATAACGGATGGCTTCAGATGCACGAGACATAAAAAAAGCGGTGAGCCGAAATGGCTCACCGCTTGCATCAAAAGAAGCCTGAACAATCTTCAGTCTGAAACGCGTTCGATATCAGCACCACATGCTGCGAGCTTGCGATCTACGCCCTCATACCCACGATCCAGATGGTAAATCCGGCTGAGCTGCGTCTCGCCTTCAGCAGCAAGTCCAGCCAGGATGAGCGAGAAAGATGCCCGAAGATCAGTTGCCATGACCGGGGCACCGGACAGCTTCGGAACACCGCGGATAATTGCCGAGCGACCATGCGGATTGATGCGCGCACCCATCCGGTTCAGCTCAGGAACATGCATGAAACGATTTTCAAAAATCGTCTCGGTAATCATGGATGCACCATCCGCAACAGAGAGCATCGCCATGAACTGGGCCTGCATGTCCGTCGGGAAACCCGGATATGGCTCCGTCATGATGTCCACGCCTGTCAGCTTGCCCGTGCGACGGACACGGAGACCACGCGGATCTTCCTCAACTTCAACACCGGTTTCCTGCAGGGTGCGGATTACCGCCCCCAGATCATCGGCACGACCACCGACGAGCAGGAGGTCACCGCCCGTGATGCCCGCAGCGCAAGCATAAGTGCCGCACTCGATGCGATCTGGCATGACGGCATAGTTGGCGCCATGCAGGCGCTCTACGCCTTCAATGATCAGTGTACCGGAACCTTCGCCCGTAATCTGTGCGCCCATCGCGTTGAGGCAGTGCACCAGATCGCTGATCTCGGGTTCACGCGCTGCGTTGACGATTTCTGTACGGCCTTTGGCGAGCGTGGACGCCATCAGCAGGTTTTCTGTCGCACCAACGCTGGCGAACGGCAGGATAATCCGGTCGCCCTTCAGGCCTTCGGGCGCACGGGCATTGATGTATCCGTTCTCAAGGCGAATTTCAGCACCCAGAGCTTCAAGCCCTTTGAGATGCATGTCCACAGGGCGCGTGCCAATAGCGCAGCCACCCGGAAGCGAAACCTTGGCTTCACGGGCACGCGCCAGAAGCGGGCCAAGAACGAGAATGGAAGCACGCATCTTGGAAACGATGTCGTACGGGGCTTCCACCGATCCGATTTCGCCTCCGATCGAAAGGGTACGCTCCCCCACAGCCTCGACGGCGATGCCCAGCCCCTTGAGAAGATCACGCATCGTCTTGATGTCAGCAATCTGCGGAACGTTGGACAGCACCAGACGATCAGAGGTCAGCAGGCCTGCGACCATGAGCTTGAGGCCGGAGTTCTTTGCGCCCCCGATCTCGATTTCGCCCGTCAGGCGATGGCCACCACGAATAATGAAACGGTCCATGAGTGATGCGCTCCTTACAGCCGAGGCGTGGTTACGCCGGACTGGCGCATGTATTTACCGGCACGATCCGCGTAGCTGACTTCGCAAGGGCTGGCGCCCTGGAAGAACAGGAACTGGCAGATACCTTCGTTCGCATAGATGCGCGCAGGCAGCGGGGTCGTGTTACTGATTTCGATGGTGACCTGCCCTTCCCACTCCGGCTCAAGCGGCGTCACATTCACGATGATACCGCAGCGCGCATAGGTGGACTTGCCAAGGCAGACGACCAATGTGTCCCGCGGAATACGGAAATATTCGATCGTGTGCGCCAGTGCGAAGCTGTTCGGGGGAATCGTGATATCACCCGTCCGTGTCACGAAGCTGTTGGCGGCGAAGTTCTTCGGATCGACGACGGCACTGTCCACATCGGTAAAGATTTTGAAGTCTTCCGCGACACGCGCGTCATAGCCGTATGACGACAGACCATAGGAAATAACGCCTTCCCGTTTCTGGTTTTCCACAAACGGTTCAATCATGCCGTGTTCTTTGGCCATCTGGCGGATCCAGGTATCAGGCATGATTGGCATGGACGCATTAACTCCTACACGGGGGGATCGATCTGCTCTACCGACAGCCGCCCGATCACGCAATGTGTCGGTTTAGCCATTTTCCGTGAGGTGCTGTTGCCTTTTGACAAGCCAACGCGGTCTCATCTCACTGGCAAGAACACCACAGACAATCAAAGCAGCCCCAAGAAGCGTGGTGGCCTGCAGCTGATCGCCAGCCAGCCAGCCGACCAGCCCACCCCAGACAGGCTCTCCTGCATAAATCACAGCAGCTTTTGAAGGTGGGACGGACTTCTGAGCCCAGTTCATCACGAGTTGTACCAGAGCACTCAGGCTTCCCAGAGCTGCGGCACAAACAACCCAGATCCATGAAAATGTCGGCACATGCTCCCCGGCGACCGGCATGAGCAAAAGTGCAAAAAGGCCGCCTCCAACAAGCTGACAGACTGTGATTCTACGACTGTCCACGCCTTGGGCAAACAGGCTGATCAAAACAATTTCAACAGCGATGGCGCATGCTGACAGCACCGTCAGCAAATCACCATGACTAAAAGTCAGGGTCAGGGCTGCCGGCCCTGCCAGCGCAATCAATCCGGCAAACGCCAAGCCGATTCCGACCCAGCTCATGATGTGCGGCGATTTACGCAGAATGGCCCACTGAAATAATGGCACCAACGGCACATAGAGAGCCGTGATGAATGCAGAACGGCTGCTGGTCACCTCACGCAACCCTGCACTTTGCAGAACATACCCGATTGAAAGGGCAATCCCGATCAGAATACCGGATCGCACTTCTTTCCGTGTAAGACCCGTCATGTGACGACCTGCCAGACACGCCACCATGGCTGCTGCCATCAGAAACCGCACACCGACGAAGAACATCGGTCCGCAATGCTGCATGGCCAGATGCAGGATCAGAAAAGTGCCTCCCCAGAGCGCCGTAACGCCCGCCAACGCCAGTTCCTGTGGCGATGGCGTTGGCAGACGAATTTTCACGACGCCTTAGCTTTCGGAAGACGGTGTGGGCGCTGTGGGCCTGATGCGCTGCTGCTGTTTGCGACGCAGAAGATTGGCCCGGAGCGCCTTGGCTTCGCGAGCTGCACGTGCCTCTTTGGCAGCCTGCGCCTTATCAGTCAGATGGGCCGTAGCTTTGCCGTTTTCCGTCTTGTCAGTTGTCATCAGTCTGTCCGTCGAAAGATGCTCGAAGATGCGTTCCAAGCAGCTCGTCATATACACCGAGTGTCGCCGACTGCATCTGCCGGATCGTATAATTTCGCAAGACATGCTCACGGGCATTTTCCGCCAGATAGGCAAGCGTCTCATCATCGGCCGACAGAATGCCGACAAGTGCTTCGGCCAATGCCTGAGGATTATCGGGAGGAATAACGAGACCGGTCTGTCCGGGCAGGACCGTCTCCATCATGGCGCCTTGTGCCGTTCCGATAACGGGTTTGCCCATCATCTGCGCCTCTACAAGCGTCCGCCCGAAGGGTTCAGGCCGCAGAGACGGTGCAACGACAACGGACGCCAAAGCGCAGGCCGCTGGCATGTCCTGGCATGTCCCTGCGAAGCGAACCCTGTCTTCCAGACCCAGCTCCTGAATTCTTCGCCCAAGAGAGAGCGCAAATTTATGATCCGTTTCCGGGCCAACCAGAACACAGATCCAGGGTGCAGCAGAGGCTTGTTTGAGAAACTTCAGTGCTTCAATCAGGACCCTCTGCCCTTTCCACGCCGTTAGACGTGCAGGCATCAGGATCACGCGGGCACCGTGGGGGACTGACCAAGCTTCGGCAAGCCGCTGGATCCGTTCGCCGGAGACCTTTTGCGGGTCAAAAAGAGAGGGGTCGGCACCACGGGGAATAGTCCGCAGGCGGTCTGACTGAACACCATATTGCCCGGACAGACGGCCGGCGATGAAATTCGAAATAGCAATCACGCGCGTGCCACGGGCCAGAACAGAATTATAAAGCTTCTTGCCCCACCAGCCCGCACCATGAACACCATGCCATGTCGTGACCAGCGGGATCCCTTCACGACGACAGGCCAGCCAGGCCGCCCATGCCGGAATACGGGAGCGGGCATGCACCAGATCCACCCCCTGCTGGCGGATCAGTTTCTGAAGATCACGGGCCCGGCGCAGTACAGCAACAGGTGATTTGGATTTCAGGTTGAGCGGCACATGAATTGCGCCAGCGTGCCTCAACTGGATCAGCAGCGGCCCCGGCTTTGAAGCAACAATGGCTTTCCCGCCCGCCTGAGTGATGGCAGCGGCGATTTCGATGGCACCGCGCTCAAGCCCCCCAGTACTGAGTGCAGGAAGGACCTGGAGGATCACGGGAGAACGGTCAGTCATGAGCGTTTCGGCGGGCCATTCTGAAAATTTGATCCGAACGAGAAGCCTTCCTGATCGGTCTGCGCCTGAGGCTTTCAGAATGAAAAACAGGCAGAAACGAAAAAGGGAGACGTCCATGCCCTGCTAGCACAGAAGTCCCCCTTTGACGATGGAGTGTAGCGAATGTGCACAGCACATCCGCCACAGTCGTCGGCTTTACTTAACGGCGTCAGGCAAAGCGTAAACCACGAGCTGATCGCTGACTGGCGTCATCATGAAGTGATGACCACCTGCCATGATGGCAACGTACTGATGGCCATTGGCTTCGTAGGTCATCGGGTTGGCCTGACCGCCACCCGGGAGCACTGCGCTCCACACGACCTTGCCGGTGTGTTCGTCAATGGCACGGATCTGGTTATCCGTAGCCGCTGCGATGAACACAAGACCGCCACCTGTCACAACAGAACCGCCGTTGTTCGGTGTTCCGATCTCCCAGGGAAGACCTGTCGGCAGACCCCATGGACCATTAGCACGAGCCGTTCCCAGCGGGTGCTGCCACAGCACCTTCTGACCGTGCTTCATGTCGATGGCCGTGATCATGCCATAAGGCGGACGGTTGCACATCATGCCCGTGTACTGATCCCAGAACGGCGTCACGACGATGCCGTATGGCGTTCCGTCCATGGCACCATTACCTTCGGCGCCACCGCCACCTGGCTTGAAGTTAGGATCGTCGATCGGCATCAGACCAAGCTTGTCGGCCTTCTTGCGGGTGACGAGCTGGTCGTACATCGGGGTGATGTTCCAGTTCGCGATCAGGATTCCGCTCTTCTCGTCATAGGACATGGAACCCCAGTCACTGCCACCATTGTAGCCCGGGTATTCAATCCATGGCTTATCAACGCTCGGCGGCGTGAATTCACCAACGTAGTTCGCACGACGGAACTTGATGCGGCAGAAGAGCTGATCAATGGGAGACATCCCCCACATATCCGTCTCTTTCAGATCAGGCACGCGCAGAGCAGGCATCCCGACAGACCAGGGCTGCGTCGGTGTCCGTGGGTCGCCAGGAATGACGCCTGGTGACGGAGCCGGACGCTCTACGACGGGAAGAACTGGCTTGCCTGTCCGGCGATCCAGAACGAACGTCTGACCGCGCTTCGTCGGCATGATAAGAGCTGGAACGGGCTGGCCGTCAGGGCCAGGCATATCCATCAGGGTTGCCTGAGAGCCAATATCATAATCCCAGACGTCTTTATGGGCGGTCTGGAAAACCCACTTTTCTTCACCCGTCTTGACGTCAATCGCCACGACTGCGGAAGAAACCTTGTTTTCGGCATCGCTACGAAGGGCGCTGTAATAATCGGCAGCGGAGTTTCCGGTCGGCACATAAACCAGACCAAGAGCACTATCGCCCGTCAGTGCGGCCCATGAGTTCGGCGTACCGCGGCTATAGTGGCGATTGCCCGTTGGCTGGCTGTGATCTGTTGGGTTGTTGACGTCCCAGGCCCAGACGAACTTGCCGCTTTCAGCATCGTAACCGCGGATCACACCAGACGGTGCCCAGCGACGCTGACCATCCAGCACTTCGTGGTTGACGACGACAACGCCATCAACAACCGGTGGCGGCACGGTCATGGAAACGAAGCCCGGAACGGACTCGCCAAGACCCTGCATCAGGTTGACCTGACCACCGTGACCGAAGTTCGGACAGAACTCACCCGTTGCCGCATCAACAGCAATCAGGCGCATATCGAGCGTGCCTTCGATAAGCCGATTGTGACAGGGCTGGCCTTCTGGCACGACGGACGACGTGAAATACGTCACGCCCTTACAGGCTGCTGTGTAGGGAATGGAGTGGTACTTCACATCCACATTCCGACGCCAGATCTGCTTCCCCGTCACCGGGTCCAGCTTCATGATGTCGTTCATGGCCGAACACATATAGAGGCCGTCACCCACCTTGATGGGTGTGGTTTCAGCCGCCCATTTGTTGGTCTGACCCGGGCGTGGATAACTGCCCGTATGATAGGTGAACGCGACCTTCAGGTTGCCAGCGTTCTCAGGCGTGATTTCAGACAGCGGCGAATAACGCGTCTGATGGTCATCACGGCCATAAGCAACCCAGTCTCCAGGAGCCGGATTTGCGCTCTGCTGGGGTGCCATGGCAGGCACTTCTGACGGATCAATTGACTCGATATCCGGCAGGTTTGCAGCATTTACGCCGGGAGCCTGCGGGGCATACGGAGAGGGTCCGGCAAAATAGCTCTGCTCTTTAGGACCGCTCTCAGTAGGCTCATTCGCATTGCCTGGACCAGGAACTGCGGCGGTCGGGGAACCACCCGAGCCTGCGGGAGCGAACTGAGCGTGGGCGGCGAGAGGCGAACAGGCGAGCGCGAGGCCTGCGGCTGTTGCGAGAAGGTGAGACCGACGCATCAGACGGCTCCTCTGAGTGTACGGCGGGATTCCAGGCGGCGAAGGACCGGAATGGTCAGGACCACCAGAATGCCGAGAATGGTCGGGCCGAAAGCGCGCGGCAAAAGGTCAATCGGGCTGACCCCGACTTCCCACAGGGACCAGACCCACGTATAGGCCAGGGCACCGAGGTACAGGAACGCGCCAAGCGTGCGGCCCATCACCATAAACACCCCGCTGGCAACCAGCACGATCCCGCAAATGACGTAGTAAACAGAGCCACCCAGCATCGCGAGGTCAGCCCCCATGATGACAAAGATCAGGCCCACAAGAAGAATAACGACCCCCAGAAGCAGCGTCAGCCACTCCGTCAGAGTCTTCGTGCCGTTAATATTCGGCATAACCGGATGCCTCCCAGACTGAATACCCGGGACGGTATGTCGATTATCCAGCGAGGTCCATTAGAGTTATTCTGAATATCCTTTAACAAAGGCGTGTTTGCGGTAACAAAAATGTGCTTGGAACTATTTGAGAAATGACAATTTCAGCAAATATCAGCATTATCCAGCTGGAATCGTGACCACTGCGCCACCTGTATGGTTGGTGGCAGCGAGAGCACTGAGGACCTGAACCATTGTGAAGGCCAGCTTGCTCTGGAAGTCTTTCTCGTCAATCCAGAACCACATGTCATTATATTCAACAGCCGCATATCGGCGGTCGGGAACCTTGTGTCCTGAATGGATGACAACTTCCGGCCGGTTCTCAATACCTACCTGCCCGATCGTTGGCGGTGTCCGGCCGACCTTAATGTCCTCTTCCGGAACCTCAACCTCGTAAGCAAGCTGCGTGAGCATCGCGAGCATTGAACGCGTCAGAATGGCAATCTGCCCGGGATGCTTCGGATAGGGGCCGTAAACAATTTCCGCTTCTTCAGCCTGGGCATCCAGATGCAGGAGGCGGCGCACTTCCGCCTGCGTCGAGAGAAGGCTGCTATCAGATGTCGAAGACAGCACCAGATAGGAATGCTCTTGGCCGTTGCCGTTTTCCGGCTTGGAAGAACTCTTCTTGTTATTGTTGTCATCGGTCGGAGGCGGCGCATCGGTCGTGATGCGGATAGTCATCGCGCCTGCGATCTGAAGCTGACGCAGATCATGCAGCAGGAGATAAAAGCGGACAGAACCTCCACCAAACGGCCCTGCTCCCAGCCCTCGCACGTTGGACAGTCCATCGATCGACTGCGCTGTCAGGCGCAAGAGGGTGTCAATGGGAAGACCACCGAGACTGAGGGGCATGATAACGGTAGGAGAAATCGGCCGCACGATATTCTCGGCGTATTGCTGCCCCGTCACCGGCTGATAGGTGAAAGTCGGGCTTTCACCCGATGTCATCGTCCCCGTTCCGAAGAGATAATTGCCGACAGCAGTGGCAGGATAGGCATAGAACCCGCCACTCACGCTCTTGGATACGCTATATCCGGCAATGACCTGCGTCGTATCCAGAAACGTCGGCGGATCGGCATAACGCAGGCGAACGATATTCAGGAGCATCTCGTGCTTCTGGGATTCGCCCAGAGCGCGCGAGTATTCAAGCTCGTCATGCTGAAGCCTGGATGGCCCTATCGGCCCACAGGCAGCAAGACAGATAAGTGCAGCCAGGGGCGTGGCCCGGAATATCAGATTAATTTTCATGACTTATCTCAAAGTGGACCATTCCGTGGCCAAGCGGAAGTCACAACCGTTTCCTGAATGATGCGAACGTATATTTTTCATGAAAGATGTTACCGCCAAGGCTTGAAACACTTTGCTGCCCCGCCTAAATCTGGTCTCGGAAACACGATCCCTTGATGGATCGGATTTTACGTCACAAGGGCTCGCCCCGGTGCCTGACAGGGCCGAAGCGAGCCGCTGAAAGGACATATTATGAGCAAAGTCATCGGTATTGACCTCGGCACGACCAACTCCTGCGTTGCAGTGCGTGAAGGCGACGAGACCCGCGTTATTGAAAACAGCGAAGGCGCACGTACGACGCCGTCCATGGTCGCATTCACCGAAAACGGTGAGCGTCTGGTTGGACAGGCCGCGAAGCGTCAGGCTGTCACGAACCCAACCAACACCCTGTATGCCGTCAAGCGTCTGATCGGTCGTCGTTACGATGACCCGACCGTCGCCAAGGACAAGGGCATGGTCCCTTACGAAATCGTCAAGGGCGACAACGGCGATGCATGGGTTCGCGCCCGTGGCGAAGATTACGCCCCGTCCCAGATCGCTGCATTCGTTCTTGGCAAGATGAAGGAAACGGCCGAGTCCTACCTCGGTGAAACGGTTACACAGGCCGTCATCACGGTTCCGGCTTACTTCAACGACGCACAGCGTCAGGCCACTCGTGACGCTGGCAAGATTGCCGGCCTCGAAGTCCTGCGTATCATTAACGAGCCGACCGCAGCTGCACTGGCTTATGGCCTTGGCAAGCGCGATTCCGGCACGGTGGCTGTGTATGACCTTGGTGGTGGTACGTTCGACGTTTCCATCCTCGAGATCTCTGACGGCGTGATCGAAGTGAAGTCCACGAACGGTGATACGTTCCTGGGTGGTGAAGACTTTGATAACCGCGTCATCGACTTCCTGGCCGATGAGTTCAAAAAGGACCAAGGCATCGACCTGCGTGGCGACAAGCTTGCTCTGCAGCGTCTGAAGGAAGCCGCTGAAAAGGCCAAGATCGAGCTTTCCTCCTCCAAGGAAACCGAGATCAACCTGCCGTTCATCACGGCTGATGCGTCCGGCCCGAAGCACCTTGTCGTCAAGCTGTCCCGTGCCAAGCTGGAGAGCCTGGTTGACGATCTGGTTCAGCGTACGCTTGGTCCGTGCCGTTCGGCTATCAAGGATGCAGGCGTGTCCACGAGCGAGATTGACGAAGTCATCCTCGTTGGCGGCATGACCCGTATGCCGAAGGTCATCGAGACGGTTAAGGAATTCTTCGGCAAGGATCCGGCACGCAACGTCAACCCTGACGAAGTGGTCGCTATCGGTGCAGCCGTTCAGGGCGCCGTCCTGAAGGGTGATGTAAAGGACGTTCTGCTCCTCGACGTGACGCCGCTGTCGCTGGGTATCGAGACGCTGGGTGGCGTGTTCACCCGTCTGATCGACCGCAACACGACGATCCCGACCAAGAAGAGCCAGACCTTCTCCACGGCTGAAGACAACCAGAACGCCGTGACCATCAAGGTCTATCAGGGCGAGCGTGAGATGGCAGCGGACAACAAGCTGCTTGGCAACTTCGACCTGCAGGGCATTGCTCCGGCGCCGCGCGGCGTTCCGCAGATTGAAGTTACGTTCGACATCGATGCCAACGGTATCGTCAACGTGTCCGCCAAGGACAAGGCGACGAACAAGGAACAGCAGATCAAGATCCAGGCTTCTGGTGGTCTGTCCGACGGTGACATCGATCGCATGGTCAAGGAAGCTGAAGCCAACGCTTCCGCTGACAAGGCCAAGCGCGAGCTGGTCGAGCTGCGCAACAGCACCGAGAGCATGATCCACCAGACCGAAAAGTCCCTCACGGAAGGTGGCGACAAGGTTCCGGCTGCAGACAAGTCTGAAGCAGAAGCCGCTATCGCAGCAGCCCGTGAAGCTCTGGGTGGCGAGAATGTCGAAACGCTGAAGAGCGCAAGCGAGCGTCTGACGCAGGCTGCCATGAAGGTTGGTCAGGCCATGTATCAGGCAGATCAGGCCCAGCAGGGTGGTGAAGCTGCGGGTGCGGAAGCCAAAGACGAAAACGTTGTCGACGCCGACTTTGAAGACGTCGACGACAGCAAGAAGCACTGATCGGGTGACTTCCCCAGGTGGGGCTTCCCGCCCCGCCTGACCTGTTTTCCGAAGGGCGCCCGTTCCCGCAAGGGGGTGGGCGCCATTCTTGTTTCCGGCCCTCAGACAAGGACCGATCATGGCCACGAAGATCGATTACTACGAAAGCCTCGAAGTTTCGCGTACTGCTTCCGGAGATGAGCTGAAGAAAGCTTTCCGCAAGCAGGCCATGCGTTATCACCCGGATCGTAACCCTGGTGACGATGCAGCTGAGCAGAAATTCAAGGAAATCAACGAAGCCTATGACGTCCTGAAGGACGAGCAGAAGCGCGCAGCCTACGACCAGTACGGACACGCAGCCTTTGACGGCGGCATGGGAGGAATGGGCGGCGGCGGAGGCTTTGGTGGTTTTGGCGCCGGTGGTCTTGGGGACATCTTTGACCAGATGTTCGGAGACATGATGGGCGGCCGCCGTGGCGGTGGACGTCGTACAGGTGCTGACATTCAGGTTCAGGTTGAAATCAGTCTGACCGAAGCCTTCTCCGGCGTGACCAAGAGCGTTGAAGTCCGCACGCGCGTTGCCTGTGAATCCTGCCATGGTTCTGGCTCCGCGGATGCCGGTGGTGGCAGCACGACCTGCGCTACCTGCCACGGTGCGGGTAAAGTCCGCGCGCAGCAGGGTTTCTTTCTTGTCGAGCGTCCCTGCCCTACCTGTCATGGGTCAGGCCGTACGGTTCGCAATCCGTGCAAGGTCTGTCAGGGCACAGGCACCCAGGCAAAGACTGAGACCCTTCAGATCGAAATCCCGGCTGGCGTTGAGGATGGCACGCGCATCCGCATGGCAGGCCGCGGTGAAGCCGGGGGAGAAGGTGTACAGCCCGGCGATCTGTATGTGCACGTCTCGGTCCTGTCGCATGACATCTTCCAGCGTGACGGCGCCAATATCTACTGCCGCGTTCCGCTGCGCATGACGCAGGCTGCACTGGGGACGGAGGTTGAGGTTCCTGTTATTGATGGAAGCCGCACCCGTGTCCGCATTCCTGCAGGGACGCAGACAGGTGAAACCTTCCGCCTGCGCGGCAAGGGATTCTCCGTATTGCGGTCTTCTGCCCGTGGGGACATGTACATTCAGGTCTCGGTGGAAACACCGCATCACCTGACCAAGCGCCAGCGCGAACTTCTTGAAGAGTTCGAGAAAGAAGCGGGTGACGATCACGCCAAGGCAAGCCCTGAAAACAGCGGCTTCTTTGCCAAGGTCCGTGATTTCTTCGAAGGTCGCTGATTTTAAAAATACCCCTCCCGAAACGGAGGGGTATTTTTTTGGAAAATTCCTGCTGCTAGCTCGCATCTTTGCAGGGATTTATTGTTTTTCCGCATTCAATCACAGACATGAACGCTGTCAGGAGACGTCATTTAAGCGACGGCACGTCCTGTGGTTTTGTCTGATTATCGAGAGCTTTTATTAAAGCCACACTAAATTCCTTATCGGAAAACGGCTGCTGTGCCGTGATAAGCTCACGGTCTGTCACGACGTTAGGGGTCCAGGCTTTGGCCGTCTCAACAGTAGCTCCCGCATCCGTCAGCGCAGTAGCCGGGTAGAAAAAAACTTGTCCGTTGAGTTGATGCGTTTCGGCGAAGTGCTCTTCTGGTATCGAAAAAACAGTCATATGGTAGCCTGCGTAGGGCCACCCTGCTGCCAGTTGGCGAATGTCATTCATGTTGCCGGTCATCAGCGCGTCATGAAAACCGCTGGCATCTGGCAAGCTGGACGCCAGTGCAACCGGACCATGACAGATAAGAGCGGTCGTTTTTCCAGCAGAGTGGAAGGCGCGCAGGATCTTCCCCAGATCAGGATCGGTCATCAGATCCTCCAGTGGTGCATGGCCACCGGGAATAACGATCCCAATATAGCCATCAATCCCTTCAGCATTGACCGAAGCAAGAGAGCGGGGATGTTTGAGTGAGTCCAGGCCTTCGACGAACTGTATCGTATCCTGAAGAGCTTTCTCACTGCCTCCAAAATATCGAGGGGATGCAGAGTGTGCATCCCACTTCACGACATTCCCTTTCGGGTCAGCGAATACGGGTTCATAGCCAGCCTGGATCAGGGCTTTTACCGGGACTGCAAATTCATTGAGATAAAAGCCCGTAGGATACTTTTGACCGTTGCGCAATGTGAGTTCATTTGCGCTGGAAAGAACGACCAGTACGCGCCCCTTACTCTGGCTGTGTGACTTGGCCTGGAGACTGGACCCACAGAGTGTGGTGGCAACAAGGACTAGGGTGAGAGCAATACCGCGCAGCATGAACATCATCCTTTTCGGGTGGAGCAAAGCCCGTGAAGCGCCGCCATACGACGAGCGGCAGTTACTGAATGCTGACCGATCATCAGGCTTCAGTCCAGAACCGTATCAAGTCTGAAGATCGCCAATTTTAGAGATATTCTCCTGGTGACGTGTCGCAGAAAACGGGAACATTTCCTCTATATCCATTCATTGAGGCACATGCTTTGAGTTCGCAAATAGAGCGACCTTTGATCAGGACAAACCTGCGCCGAGGCTGATTGCTACAGCTTTTAAAATTGCGGATCTTTTTCTTTAATCCGCAATTATTAAATCTGCCCCTTAACGGGTACGAGGTGGGGCAAAACGCCCCGATATAGCGTTTGGACCAGCGCCTCAGTTTATGCGGCAGACCTCGACAAAGATCACCTGCACTCCACGGCCAGCCGCGCAAGACTCTCTGGTGTCAGATCGGATATGGCACTCGCCCCTGTCAGGGTCATGGCAACACGGAGCTCCTTCTCCACGATGTCGAGCACATTCTCCACACCTTTCTGGCCACCGGCAGCAAGCGCGTAGACGAAGGCGCGCCCCAGCAAAACAGCATCCGCCCCCATCGCAACCATCCGGGCGATGTCGAGGCCGGATCTAATGCCTGAATCTGCCAGGATTTTCAGTTCTCCCTTCACGGCATCCACAATCGGCGGAAGTGCGCGAGCGCTGGAGAGGACGCCATCAAGCTGGCGACCGCCATGATTGGAAACAACAATGCCATCCGCACCGAAACGGACAGCATCTTTGGCATCTTCAGGATCGAGAATACCTTTGATAATCATGGGGCCATCCCAGTACTCGCGGATCCATTCCAGATCTTTCCAGCTAATGGACGGATCAAAATTATTGGCGAGCCAGCCGATATAATCTTCCAGCTTGGTTGGATTTCCCCGATAGCGCGAAATATTGCCCAAATCGTGCGGTCTGCCACGAAGACCCACATCCCAAGCCCACATAGGATGGGTCACGGCCTGAAGATAACGCCGGATGTTGGCATGAGAGCCGGACATTCCCGAATGGGCATCGCGATAACGCGCGCCCGGCGTCGGCATATCCACGGTGAACACCAGAGTCGTAATGCCCGCAGCTTTCGCGCGCTCCAGGGCATTCTTCATGAATCCCCTGTCTTTGAGAACATAAAGCTGGAACCAGATGGGCACCGGGCTTCTACCCTGCACCTCCTCGATGGGGCACACAGATACTGTGGACAACGTGAAAGGAATACCCTTACGCGCCGCAGCCCTTGCTGCCTGCACTTCCCCGCGGCGAGCATACATGCCCGTCAGTCCGACAGGGGCAAGAACCGCAGGAATATTCAGTTTGCGCCCGAACAACTCCGTCCCGGTCGTCAAACCGGACACGTTTTTCAAAATGCGTTGTCGTAGGGAAATATCTGCAAGGTCTGTGATGTTCCGCCGCATTGTCTGCTCTGCATAGGAACCGCCATCAATATACTGGAACAGAAAAGGCGGCAGACGGCGTCGGGCTGCCTCACGATAATCAGTGGCTGAGGAAATAATCATCTGGCAGCTCCCATGAGTCTTCAATGAACGGGAGACTGCCAGCCTGTTTGATGACAACCAAGGCACTATCGTCTGCCCTGACGTTATGTTGCACAAAACTCCCGGCGAGAACGCGGCATTGGCTCCTCATCCTTGCCGATCAGGCATTCAGCCTGCGTAAAACGCGTGCGCCCCGATGAACATCAAGAACAGACACTGATGCCGTATCCAGGGCCAGATTTTCCCCAAGTCGCACATCATTATGAATCCACACACCAATCAAGCTGCGAAGAATATGACCGTGCGCAAACAGGGCAATTGTTCCTCCCTGTGCCGTCAGCCTCTCCAGCAAGCCACTGACCCGTTTCTGAACCTGGGCGGCCGTCTCGCCATTTTCTACGTCAGACGTCCACAAAGACCAGTCGGGCTCGGCTTTCAAAATTTCCGGCGTGGTGAGCCCTTCGTACACGCCATAATTCCATTCCATGAGATCAGGCTCGATCTGAGCCTGCTCGCCCAGCCCGGCAAGAACGCAGGTTTCATGCGCCCGCTGAAGCGGGCTGGTGAACACCTGATCAAAGTTCTGATGTTCTAACCGGCTCTTCAGAGACAGCGCCTGCTTACGTCCGTTTTCCGTCAGGGCAATATCCGTACGCCCCGTGTGCTGGCCGCTGATGGTCCATTCTGTTTCGCCGTGGCGAATTAGCCAGAGGGTGGTGCTCATGACGCATGCCTTCCCTATGGGCTTTCAGTAACTGAAAGCCCTTTGCCAGCCCGAAGCTGGATTGCTGAAATTTCTGGATCAGAGGCGAATGATTCGTACGCTCACCCGCCTCTCAAGCCGCTGTTCAGATCTTGTGAACAGAAGCGTCGTAAATCTTGTCCACGACCTTACTCAGGGTTTCGTTGAACGCCTGATCGGACTGTGAAACGCGCAGATCATCCACGAGAGCCCGCGAGAAGCTGGCGATCATGCCATGATTGGCTTTGAGCTTCTGGCACGCTTCATCGAGAGGATAACCACCCGAAAGCGCGACAACGCGCTGCATGCGCGGATGCTTCATCACGCGGGCATACAGGTCCGGCTTTTCAGGCAACGTCACCTTCAGCATAACCGGATAATCTCCCGGAAGAGCTTCCAGTCCACTCAGAACAGCGTCTTCAAGGAGCGTTTCAGCCTCAGCCTTTTCCGGGCTCTTCACCAGCACTTCCGGCTCAAGGATCGGGACGAGTCCGTGCGATGCCACCTGCGCCGCAATATCGAACTGCTGCTGAACAATGCTCTTAATGGCAGCAGGATTGGCCAGACGGATCACTGACCGTTCCTTGGTACCGTATATGCCCAGCTTCGCCGCTCGTTCCAGCAGTTCATCCAAGCCCGGAATGGGCTTCATGAGCTGAACACCGTCCCTTTCGTCTTCCAGACCTTTATCGATCTTCAGAAACGGGACGATTCCACAGGTTTTCCAGAGATAGGACGGCACCGGCGTGCCCTCGACCGTGCCATCCATTGTTTTCTCAAACAGGATTGCAGCAAGGACCTCGTGGCTCTGGAAAGCAGGAGAGGAAATGATACGAACGCGCATTTCATGCATCAGACGGAACATGTCCGCATCGTTCGAATAGGCATCCGGCCCGATGCCATAGTGTGCCAGAGCCTTGGGAGTCGATCCGCCGCTTTGATCAAGAGCCGCGATAAATCCGGGAGTTTTTGACACCTGCTCGGCCATTTTTGCATCAGGCATGAACACTACATCCTTTTCTTCAGTCACATGACCAGAAGTAACGACTGACCTTCGCGCGGGATTGGAGACTCTTCCAATCACATTGCACGGATCACCCAAAGGACGCGGTTCAACCCTGCTGGAGCGGCAGGGAAATCAGTTTTTTTCAATATTGTTGGACGGGGGGTCGGCTAATTCTGGAAACAGTCTGGCCAGATCTGCAGGCTGAAGAAGATCTGCCAGAGTGTAGCGATCTAGCACGGCCAGAAATGCGGAAAGCGCCTCTCCCAGCACGCCGCGCAAGCGGCAGGAGGGAGACAGAACACAGGCACGGCTTCCTGTTGCCCGGCCCTCACAGTCCACGAGCATCATATCGTCTTCCGTAAACCGAACGACCTCTCCCACACCGATATCCTGTGCTGGGCGGCCCAACGTCAGGCCACCGCCACGACCTCGTACGGTGGTGATGAAACGCCCCTGCCCCAGACGATGCACAACCTTCACCAGATGGTTTTCCGAGATGCCGTATGCCTCGGCAATTTCGCGGATGGAGACGCGCACAGTCGGGCGTGCCCCGATGTAGAGCAGGGTCCGCAAGGCATAGTCGGTATGCAGGGTCAGGCGCATACGAGTCCTCTGGCAGATTGACAGTCAGAAGTCACGTGCTTAAAGATGTATTTATTATACACCTTTAAGAAGACCCATCATGTCCTCTTCCGACCGCAGCCTCACGCCAGACGTCATTGCCACCATCAAGGCGACCATTCCGGCCCTCGAAGCGCATGGTCTCGACATCACCAGTGAGATGTACCGCCGCCTTCTGGCTGATCCGGCCATTGCTGAGATGTTTGATCCGACCCATCAATCCAAAGGAACGCAGCCACGCGCGCTCGCCATGGCCGTCCTGGCCTATGCCCGGAACATTGATAATCTCGGAGTGATGGGTGGAGCGGTTGAGCGCATTGCCCAGAAGCATGTCAGCCTGGAAATTCTGCCAGAGCATTACCCCCATGTGGCCACTGCCCTGATCGGCGCGATTCAACATGTTCTGGGAGACGCCGCGACACCTGCAATTCTGGATGCATGGGGCCGGGCTTACTGGGCTCTGGCTGACATTCTGACGGGCCGGGAAGGGCAGCTTTATAACGCCAGCACACATGCCGAGGGCGGCTGGACCGGCTGGCGCGACTTCACGATCATCAATGCAACGCGCGAATGCGACAATGTCACGACGCTGGAACTGAAGCCTACAGACGGCAAAACCGTCATTCAGGCTATTCCCGGCCAATATCTGGGTGTAGACCTAAATGTTCCAGGACATGGGCAGACCCGACGTAACTACAGCATCACATCGCGCCCCAACCACGATTCCTACACCATCAGCGTGCGCCATGTTCCGAACGGTGTGGTTTCCACATGGCTCAATAGTTCGGAATGCAAGGGCCATCAGGTTCGACTGTCGCCGCCAGCAGGTGAGTTTGTCCTTCCCCAGAAGAGCGACACACCCCTCGCCTTCATCTGTGCGGGCATTGGAATGACACCCACGATCGGGATGATCGAGTCTTTGGGAGCGCAGGCAGGCTCACCAGCGGTCAGTATTATTCAGATTGCCCATTCTGAAACGGCCGCACCGTTTTCAGGAAAGCTAAACAGCCTGGCCAAAGAGGCGAAAAGCCCGATTACGCTTCATACTCGCCTGACATCCGTTGACGGGCGCCCGGATGCAGCATGGATCGCCGATCGCATTCCGGAAAACGCCACCTGCTACCTATGCGGCCCAACAGGGTTCATGCGTGACATGATTCAGGGGCTCTCAAAAGCCGGCATTCCGGCCGACCGTCTGCGTTATGAGACGTTCGGACCGGATACCGGCGTGACTGACTAATTGTCAGAGGGCGGCAATGACGCTTTCCGCTTCCGCAAGGATGCGAGGGCGATCATTGCCGCCATTGACTGCCAGGCCTTCTGCTTCAATGACCTTCACGTCCGTGACGCCAAGGAAGCCAAGAACGGCCTTGAGATAAGTGACCTGATGTTCAAAGGCTGCCTGCGGCGTGCCTTCCGAATAAATGCCGCCACGCGCCACGGCGAGAATTACCGTCTTACCGCCGGCAAGTCCTTCGACACCATTCGCACCGTAGCGGAATGTCTGTCCGGCAATGGCAATGCGATCAATCCATGCCTTCAGCTGGCTCGGAATGCCAAAGTTGTACATCGGCACGCCGAGTACGAGAATGTCGGCTTCCTTAAAATCGGAAAGGGCTTTCGCGCCCGCGACCAGATCCTTGTTGGAGGCAGCGTCTTCCGTAAGGTCCTTGCCCAGAAAAGACAGAGCTTCGCCGTCCAGGTGAGGAAGCGGGTTCGCTGCCAGATCAAGGGATGTAACGTCCAGATCCGGATGCTTCTGACGGTAACGGTCCACAATCGCCACACTCAGCTGGCGTGTTGCGGAATACCCGCCAAGAATGCTGGAATCGATATGAAGCAGTTTCATTGTAATCTCTTTCGGTTCCTGATCGTAACCAGCACATGATAAGAAACCTTTTCCTCACCTCCGCAAGACGGCACATTCAGGGATCATAGGCACATGGATGTTAGTACCCTTCCCCCTCCAGAAGCTCATGAGAGCGATACATGCGCCGTTGTCCGGGCCATTCTGGCGCGTGTGGGAGACAAGTGGAGCATCCTGATCGTGCGGATGCTGGGAGACGGCTCCATGCGTTTTAGTGAACTCCGTCGTTCCATCGAAGGTATTTCACAACGCATGCTCACGCTGACATTGCGCAATCTGGAACGCGATGGGCTGGTTGCCCGCACCGTCACCCCCACCACTCCGCCTCGCGTGGATTATGAATTGACGGATCTCGGGCACTCTTTGCAAAGCATCACCGAAGCTTTCGGACGCTGGGCTGTCACACACCGGGATCAGATTGAAAATGCTCGCCTCCGTTTTGACGCACGCCAATAATCCCTTAGGTTGCGCCCAACAGTTTCTGACGGTCAGGCACGGATTATGACGACTTCTCCCCGCATCGGTATCGCTGGCATCACTGGGCGTCTGGGCGCTCTCTGCGCAGAAGAAGCGGGAGACTCTCTGGCTGGCGGGCTGTCCCGTCACGCAGATCCAGCACGCAGCATCACCAATAGCCCGGCAGAACTAGCGACGCGTTGCGACGTCATTATCGACGTTAGCCACGCTTCAACCGCAGCAACTCACGCAGAAGCCTTCACAGGAGCAAAGTGCCCGTGGGTTCTGGGAACGACTGGACTTGACGCTACGGCCCAGGCTGCCGTGAGCGACGCTGCAAAACATATTCCGGTTTTACAGGCTGCCAATTTCTCCCCGGCGTTGACGCTTTTTCTGGAGCTCGCGAAGCAGCTTGGCGCAGGGCTGCCAGGTTATGATGCGGAAATTGTAGAGATTCATCACCGGCAGAAAGTTGATGCACCGTCCGGCACCGCGCTGGCCATTGGACGCGCAGTTGCTGAAGGACGAAACGTAGCATTCGAGGATGTTGCTCGCCTGGATCAGAACGGCCCGCGACCGGATAACGCTATCGGGTTTGCCTCACTGCGGGGGGGGCAGATTATTGGCGAGCATGACCTTCTCTTCATGGCCGCAGATGAACAGATCACCCTGTCTCATCGTGCGCTGGATCGACGGGTTTTCGCCCGCGGTGCACTGATGGCTGCACGCTGGCTGGCCCATCAGCCTCCCGGCCTTTACGGCATGGCAGATGTTCTTCGCCGGAAAGACTGATCTTTCCGGCGAAGTATTCAGTGGTTAGCCGCCCGAAATTTCGAGGTTCACACCCGTCATAAAGCTGGAGTCGTCGCCCAGAAGGAACGCCACCACACCTGGGATTTCGCTGATATCGCCATAACGACGCATCGGCACACTGCCGATCATCTGCTTGGAAACCTCTTCAGGATTGGTGGAGAAGTACTGCGTGTTGGCCTTGGCCTGCAGTTCCACCTGTCGATCCCACATGAAACCAGGGCCCATATAACCAGGGCTGATGGCGTTAACGCGGATGTTGTAGGGTGCCAGATCCTGGGCTGCAGTTTCCGTCAGGGCGATGATGGCACCTTTGGATGCCCCGTAAGCCGCCATGTTCGGCGGTCCTTTTACACCGGCCATGCTGGCAGTATTCACGATGCTACCGTAACCGTTCTCGATCATATGCCGTGAGACAGCCTTCATCACATGGAAGGCGCCTGTGACATTGATGCTCAGAACACGCGGGAAATCTTCGGACGGATAATCCTGAACCGGGGCAAAGGCACCCTGATATCCGGCATTGTTGAAGAGGAAATCGATTTTTCCAAACTCTTCGACAACGCGGCCGACGACATCGATCACTGACTGCTCGGATGTGACGTCACAGACATAGGACGCAGCTTTCACGCCCTTCTCCCGCACAGCGGCTTCCGCCTTGGCCAGAGCGTCCGGATTCATGTCGAGCAGAGCAATTTCCGTGCCCATTTCTGCCAGCCGAAGTGCAGTCGCGAGGCCAATATTGCCCCCGGCACCCGTAACAAGACAGACTTTACCGCTAAAGAAACTTACGACGTACGCCATTGGTGCCTCATGAAAATACGGTGCTTTCACCTGCGGCCCACAATATCGAGATCGAAGGCAGTCGTCTCCCCCTGATTTCGCACCATGAGAAAACGTGAATACTCCTGTCGGTTTTCCTGATTTTCCAAAGACTTCCCTTTGAATTTCACAGAAAAAATGTCCAAGTTTTCCTAAGCCCCTTGACCCCTGCGTTCAATTCCGCCAAGCCGTGCCTCTCCTGAATGCTGCATCCGTTCGTCATGACGTCTGCAGCCCTTCTCACCACTCATTCCCTGCGAGGTCCCTGAGTGCGCAATCACGGCGATTTCCTGTTCACCTCTGAATCTGTTTCCGAGGGCCATCCCGATAAGGTGGCAGACCGTATCTCCGACACAGTTCTGGACGCTTATCTTGAAGCCGATCCGGAAGCCCGCGTTGCCTGTGAAACGCTGGTCACCACGAACCGTGTCATTCTGGCCGGTGAAGTCCGTGGCCCCGAGGCCGTCGAAGACACGCTGATCGACCGCGTCCGTGAGGCCATCAAGGACATCGGCTACGACCAGGCTGGCTTCTCCTGGAAGACGGCTGACATCACGTCTTACCTTCACGCACAGTCTGCTGACATTGCCCAAGGCGTGGACAGCGGCAGCGACAAGGACGAAGGCGCTGGCGATCAGGGCATCATGTTTGGCTTCGCCACGCGCGAAACCGAAAACCTGATGCCGGCTCCGCTATTCTACGCCCAGACAATCCTTGAGCGTATTCGCGACTACCGCAAGAACGGCGACGCCCGCGGCGCTGGCCTTCTTCCGGATGCGAAGAGCCAGGTCACGCTGCGTTATGTCGATGGCAAGCCGGTTGGCGTCACGTCTGTCGTGATTTCCACGCAGCACGCTGAAGGCATGAGCCAGAACACGATCCGCGAAACGCTTCGCGGCGTGGTCAATGACGTTCTGCCGAATGGCTGGAGCTGCCCGGAAGACGAGTTCTATGTGAACCCGACCGGCAACTTCGTCATCGGTGGCCCGGATGGCGATGCTGGCCTGACCGGCCGCAAGATCATCGTGGACACCTACGGCGGTGCAGCCCCTCATGGTGGTGGCGCATTCTCCGGCAAGGACCCCACGAAGGTTGACCGTTCGGCTGCTTATGCTGCGCGCTACCTTGCCAAGAACGTTGTTGCTGCTGGTCTTGCAGATCGCTGCACGATCCAGTTGAGCTATGCAATCGGCGTCTCCAAGCCGCTTTCGGTCTATGTGGACCTCGATGGCACAGGCAAGGACATCGACGAAGCACGCCTTGGCCTGCTCCTCAATGAAGTTGTGGATCTGTCCCCGCGCGGCATTCGCAAGCACCTGCGCCTGAACCGCCCGATCTATGTTCCGACGTCTGCCTATGGTCACTTCGGTCGTGTGCCGAATGAGACTCTGGACAACTTCACTTGGGAAAAGACAGATCTGGTCGACACCCTCCGTAACGCACTGAACAGGTAAGACCCTGACACAGTCTCTCAAACCCCAGCCGGAGCGGCTTTACGGCCGCCAGCGCGGCCATCCGCTCCGGGCCAGACAGCAGCGCCTTCTCGAAGACGTGCTGCCGCGCTTTACATTTGCGTCTGCTGAAAATCCGACAGCCGGATTTTCCACGCCTGTGTCGCGCGTTTTTCTCGAAATCGGATTTGGTGGCGGCGAGCATGCCGCTGCCCAGTCTGAAATGAACCCGGATGTCGGGTACATTGCTTCTGAAGTTTTCGAGAACGGCTTGTGCTCGCTTATGTCGCGTCTTGTCCCAGAAGGACAGGACGAGACAGCCGAGCCTCCGCCTCATTTCCGGATCTGGCCAGAAGATGCTCGGCAACTCCTGAAGGATATGCCGGACAATTGCCTGGATCGGGCTTATCTGATGTTTCCGGATCCATGGCCCAAATCACGCCATGCGAAGCGCCGTTTCATCCACCCGGAAAACCTCAAGGAGGTTCACCGCGTTCTGAAACCCGGAGCAATCTGGCGCGTCGCCAGCGATCATCCGGTCTATCAGGAATGGGTGACGGAAGTGATGGGCAAACAGGATCTGTTTGATGCCCCCCCTCCGGAAACGGAACGTCCTGAAGGATGGTCCCCAACCCGATATGAGGCCAAAGCCTTCCGGGAAGGTCGACAGCCTTTCTACTGGACATTTACCCGGCGCCCTTGAGGCGCCGCCCTTTTATCTGACTACAGTGAGTTCCTGACATCATGACCCAGATCGAACGCGAAGAAATGGAATTCGATGTCGTGGTGGTCGGTGGCGGCCCCGCCGGTCTGTCCGCGGCAATCCGCCTGCGACAGATTGCTCCGGACGCCTCGGTCTGCCTGATCGAAAAGGGTAGCGAAATCGGTGCGCACATCGTCTCGGGTGCTGTCATCGAACCGCGTTCGCTTGAGGAACTCCTGCCAGACTGGCGCTCTCTTGGTGCGCCCCTGAATACGGAAGTCACGGAAGAGCGCATGCTTTTCCTGACGGAAAAGCGCGCCATTCAGATTCCCTATCTGGATCGTGTCATGCCCCATATGGCGAACCACGGAAATTATGTGGTGTCTCTGGGGGAAGTCTGTCGCTGGCTGGGTGAACAGGCAGAAGCTCTCGGCGTTGAGATCTACCCCGGTTTTGCGGGCGCTGAACTGTTCATTGAAAACAATCGCGTTGCTGGCGTGATTACAGGCGACATGGGCATCGAGCGCAATGGCACGCATGGTTCCAACTTCACGCCCGGCATGATCCTGCGTGCCAAACAGACAATCTTGACCGAAGGCGCACGCGGCTCGCTGAGCGCCCACGCCATGAAGCGTTTTGGCCTACGCAAGGATGTCGATACACAGACTTATGGCCTAGGCATCAAGGAAGTCTGGGAAATCCCGAAGGAAAAGCACCGCCCGGGCCTCGTTCAGCACAGCTTCGGCTGGCCACTGGACGACCACACCTACGGTGGCGCATGGCTCTATCATTTCGGGGAAAATCTGGTCAGCTACGGTTTCGTGACCGGCCTCGACTACAGCAACACCTACCTCTCCCCCTTTGAGGAAATGCAGCGTACGAAGCTGCACCCGGCATTCCGGGAACATTTTGAAGGTGGAAAGCGCCTGATCTACGGCGCCCGTGCGCTCTCGGAAGGTGGACTTCAGTCCATTCCACGCCTGACATTCCCCGGCGGCGTTCTAGCCGGCGATTCGGCAGGCTTCCTGAACGTTCCCAAAATCAAGGGAACGCATACCGCCATGAAGTCCGGCATGCTGGCCGCTGAGGCTGTAGCCGAAGCACTCCAGACCGAGCGTACAGAAGCTTCAAGCCTGACAGAGCGCGTCCGCAATTCCTGGCTCTGGTCCGAATTGCGCGATGTCCGCAATATCCGTCCGGCTTTCGCTAAATGGGGTATGAAGGCTGGCGCGCTCTATGCTGGCATTGACAGCATGATCCTGCGCGGCCGCGCACCTTGGACGCTGCATCATCCGCACGCAGACAATGAGACGCTACGCCCAGCGGCGCTGTGCGAACAGATCGACTATCCGAAGCCAGACAATGTCCTGACCTTCGATCGTGTCAGCTCGGTTTTCCTAAGTGCGACAAATCACGAAGAAAACCAGCCTGTCCATCTGAAGCTGCGGAACGAAGCTATCTGGCGCACCGTCAATCATGATGTGTTTGACGCGCCGGAAAGCCGTTACTGCCCGGCAGGTGTGTATGAGCAGGAAAAGAGTGGAGACAATGACTGGTCGCTGCGCATCAATGCGCAGAACTGTGTCCATTGCAAAACCTGCGATATCAAGGACCCGACGCAGAACATTGAATGGTGCACGCCAGAAGGTAGCGGCGGCCCGAACTACCCTGTCGGGATGTAAATCCTCTAAACAGACGGGCCGCTTCCTGACCGGAATGTGACTTCCTGATCCATTTCCGCTACGGTGGCGGCCGTTTTTCCAGCGGCGTCAGCAGCGAAAGATCACGATGAAAATTCTGGTCCCAGTCAAAAGGGTGGTCGATTACAACGTCAAGGTACGTGTAGCGGCCGATGGTAGTGGTGTCGAAACGCAGGGACTGAAAATGTCCTTGAATCCGTTCGATGAAATTGCGGTGGAAGAAGCCATCCGCCTGCGCGAAAAAGGCGTGGCAACCGAAGTGGTCGTGGTGACCATCGGCGTTCAGGCCGCGCAGGATATCCTGCGTACCTCAATGGCGATGGGCGCAGACCGGGCCATTCTGGTCAAAACAGATGATACTCTTGAGCCTCGCGCCGTCGCCAATGCGCTGAAAGCCATTGTCGAGCGTGAACAGCCGGGTCTTGTCTGCATGGGCAAGCAGGCCATTGACGATGACATGAATGCAACGGGCCAGATCCTGGCAGCAAAGCTCGACTGGCCTCAGGGCACGTTCGCCAGCGCAGTGACCGTAGCGGACGGTCGTATTGAAGTCGCTCGTGAGATCGACGGTGGTACGGAAGTTGTCTCCCTGGCGCTTCCCGCCGTGGTGACGGCCGATCTGCGCTTGAACGAGCCACGCTACGCGTCCCTCCCGAACATCATGAAAGCTCGCAAAAAGCCACTTGAAACGCTTGAGGCCGCAGATCTCGGTGTTGATTTGGCCTCCCGCCTGACCATCGTATCCGTCGCCGAGCCAACGGAACGCAAGGAAGGTATCAAGCTGGGCAGTGCGGCCGAACTGGTCGAAAAGCTCAAGACAGAAGCGAAGGTGATCTGATGACCGCTCTTGTTCTGCTCGAAGTCGAGAATGGTGAAGTTCGTCAGGCGTCACGTTCAGCCCTGACAGCCGCCGCACGCTTTGGCGATGTAGACGCCATCGTTTTTGGTGAAGGCGCCAGCGCCGCCGCAGCCCTTCCTGGGGTAAAGCGGGTTCTGTCCGTGCCAGCTCTGGCCACGGATCTGGCGGAGCCTGCCGCCGACCTGCTTGCGTCCATCGCAAAGGACTACAGCCACATCGTGGCGTCTGCCTCTGCAAGCGGAAAGAATATCCTGCCGCGCTTGGCGGGCCTGCTTGACGTACAACCTGTGCCGGATGTTGTGGAGATCAAGGACGCCGAGACGTTCGTGCGTCCCATCTACGCGGGCAATGCACTGGCAACCGTTCGTTCTGCTGACAGCATCAAGGTCCTGACCATTCGCAGTTCCAGCTTTGATCCTGCTCCAAAGGATGGCGGTTCTGCAGCGGTCGAAACACTGGAAGCCCCAGCCAGCGAAAAGTCAGTTTTCGTGAAGGTTGAGTTGTCAGCGTCCGACCGTCCGGAACTGGAATCTGCCCGGGTGGTTATTTCAGGCGGTAAAGGCATGAAGGATGCAGCCAACTTCAAGCTGCTTGAGCCGATCGCTGACAAGCTGAATGCCGCAATTGGTGCGTCCCGTTCGGCGGTGGACTCTGGTTTTGCTCCGAACGAAATGCAGGTCGGGCAGACCGGCAAGATCGTGGCACCAGAACTCTACATCGCCGTCGGACTGTCTGGCGCAATCCAGCATCTGGCTGGCATGAAGGATAGCCGCGTGATCGTGGCCATCAACACAGACCCTGAAGCCCCAATCTTCCGCGTTGCCGATTACGGTATCGTGGGTGACTTGTTTGAAGTGCTTCCGGCACTCGAAAAAGCTCTCTAACACGTCTTTGCAGGTGACCATTATGACAGGTCACCTGCAATTTTCCTGACATAGCCTGTCCAAGGCTTAAGTTGCGGAACGCCTGCCGTATGGCACTCTCCGATCTTGGAGAGACCGCAATGAAACATCTTCAGATTTTCCGAAAACTGCTGCCTGCGCTGCCACCTGTTTTGGGTGTACTATTCATTCATACAGCGCTTGGCGCGGCCTACATCGTTCCATCGGCGTCGATGCAACCGACCTTAAAGATCGGTGACGAAATTATCGTTTCTGCACCTTCTTATGGCCTAAGCACAGCCTCTCTACCCTTCGGCTACGCGTCCGCCCCAATAACGCCAAAACGCATCTTTGGGCATTTGCCACACCGAGGCGACATCGCTGTGTTTCGGGCTCCCGCAAATCTTCATGAAACATGGGTCAAACGCGTCATCGGTCTTCCTGGAGACAGAATTGCCCTGATGGATGGTCGAATTCTCTTGAACGGGAAAATATTGCCTTGGAAAGATAAGGGTCCGGATCAAGAAGAGGACAGTCGCGGGCATACTTACTCCGCTGAGCGTTATGAAGAAACGCTTCCAGACGGAATTCACCATGACATTGTCAAACAGACGACCCATGGACCTCTCGATAACGTCCCCGAATTTACAATCCCGGCAGACAGGTTATTCGTCATGGGAGATAACAGAGACAATTCGGCTGACTCCCGTGTTTCAGTCGCAGAAGGTGGTGTAGGCCTTCTTCCAATCTGGAATCTTCAGGGTCGTGCGATTACCGTTCTGTTCTCTTGGAAAAGTATCAAAAGAATATTGGTTTCCATCTGATTTTTTGCCCCATCCTCTTGCCACGAAAGCAAATTCCCGGTAGGAGAAGCGCCGTCGGCCGGAGTGTAGCTCAGCCTGGTAGAGCACTGTGTTCGGGACGCAGGGGCCGGAGGTTCGAATCCTCTCACTCCGACCAGCCGATAAGCGGATTATCAGAAAAATCTGATCAGAGCGTAGTTACTTGACGCTCTAACCGTGTCCTAATTTCATATACAAAAATCATGGCCCGAACAGTTCTCGGGAGGTTTGCTATGCGTCAACGCCCCGCTGCCCGATTACTGGTTCTGGATCAACAGGATCGCGTCCTTCTCTTCAGGTTTTTTCACTCCTCAGGCGCATTGGCTGGGCGAAGTTATTGGTCCACGCCCGGCGGAAGCCTGAAAGATGGAGAAGATTTTGTTCAGGCGGCAAAACGCGAACTGCACGAAGAAACAGGATTAAACGCGCCCTTTCTCAGCTCTGAAATTGGTCAGAGAACATTCGTCCTGACGCTCGCCAATGGTGAAACTGTTTTAGCTGACGAGCGCTTTTTTGCCCTTCGTGCACCAGAGACCACGCTCTCCTCTTCCGGCTGGACGCCCAACGAAAAGAACGTTCTCAAGGGCCATCACTGGTGGTCTAGACGTGAACTAGAACAGACAACCGAAATCATTTTTCCGGAACGTCTGCTCGATCTCCTGACCACGGCGCTGTCAGGCCACTTCCCCTGATTTCAAAGAGGTTTCAGCCCGACAAAGGGATGCACGGGTTGGCTCGGCTGACATTCCGCTAGAATTTCTGGAACCTGAAGGCTGTGAATATGCGTGTACAAGGCCTGCCGCGCATTGAGAATTTTGCCAGCCTCTTTATCGCGAACATCGCCAGGTTGCCCGAGCAGAGCGCCGGCATATTCGACTTCACGCTGCATCTCCGCATCAGGAAGAGCAGACAATGGCACGAACTGAACAGGCAAACTCAACTGTTGCGTCTTTGAACGGCTGGCATCTGCGGCAATACCAATGACCGGCACAGTTGTCAGCGCAGACACAGAGAATGAACCAGACTGCGTCAGACTACCGTTTAGCTGCATTGTCACTGGCCCGGAAACAAGCGCGACAACCGGGTCCAGAGTGTGTTGCGAACATTGTAGCGCACGCACGTTCACATCAAAGCGATGAGACTGCTCTGCGGACCAGTCCTGAACCTCGGAAACACTGACGACACCAGCTTTAGCCAGATCCTTTTGAACACCGGCCAGGGCTGCACTCACCGAAGTCTGTTCACCAGAACCAAAGACACATCCTGAAAGCATCAACCATAAAGGTAAAAAATATATCGGCTTCATGCTGCGCTCATTTCCACAACAAGGGCCTGTACATCTTCAGATTTTGGCGAAAGACCTTGCACCGTGAGCCAGTTCTGTCTGCTAACGAGCCCATAGGCCTCATCACAAATCTTCAGGAACGTATTCCACGGCATGAAGGTCCGGCTGCCCCACGTATTGAAAAATACACCGTCCGGTGTGTACCCCGTCAGCGCGATAGCATGTCCTCCGACAAAAACGTGGTCCTGCACAGCATCCCAATCCCAATCGGTACCTAAGGGGAGACTCATGAACCCGCGTGGAACCTGCACCCCTGCCAAAACGCCGCCCAGATAGGAAATACCGCGCTTGATGCCGCTCACTGAATGGGAATCAATAATACCGTAAGCTGTCAGATAATCTCGTGTCTGCCCTGGCCGAACAAATCCAGTGCTTTTCCAGTATTGCAGTTGCTCCAGCAAAATCGTGCCATTATCATTTTGACCCGTTACCGGATTAAATCCCGTAACAGCGCCATAGTTCTGAAGAACCTGTTCACTGGAGAGCAATACCAGCCCCTGGGCCACTTTTGTCCAGGTTGCTGTCAAAGCCGCATGAGCTGCAAAAGCACAGCATCCGAACTGATCATTACCCCACATCTGATAGGGCACCCCCTGGGACCAATCCTGGTGCTCTGGAACGTCTGGAACCCGCGCCGTCAAAACGGGCGAAAGCCGATAGGTTCGTACATCATGACGCGGAGGCAACTTGCCCAGTCTACGCTCAATCATTCATCAACACTCCACGAACAGAGAATGAAGAAACCAGAGCGGCATGCCGTATTTGCAGGAAGTTCTTCGTTCTGATCGAAGCAAAGCCAAGGCACATGCCAAAACGCTCCGAAAAAAATGAAAGCCACTCCCGGAGAGGAGTGACTTTCATCAACACCTTATCAAAAAATCTCAGGTCGTTTTAACCTGAGCCTCTGACACTCAGGCTCTGACGTCATACGCCAGAGAGGCCGGCCAGGCAGCTTGGGCAAAAACCTGGGCGTAATCATGGACTTCTGTCAGGAACGTCCGATCACCATCCAGAACCAGACGAACCGTCGGTGCCAGCGTACCGCCAATCCGGTAAGTATCCGGATTTTCCGCATTCTGACCGGCAGCCGGAATGGTATCGATAAAGGACTGAACATAGCCCTCTGCATCCACAAAGTGCGAATACGTCGAATACGGCTGCGAAGACGGATTACCAAGTACAAGCCCTGAGCTATTCAGGGGCTTGTAGGGACCAAAAATACCCTTCTCGGACACAAAGCCATAAACGCCATCAGGTCCCGTGCTCTTGCCCGTGTACGTGGAATGATGGCTGATCGTGAACAGATAGGTCAGACCATCCTTGAACACGAAATGGGGACGTTCGGTCTGATCGTTCACACCAAGAGCCGTTACCAGAGCAGGCATCAGCTCCCATCGGGAATAATCTCCCTTGCGCCAGCCAGAAACACACCGGGCCAGACCGATCGCTGCTGCACCATATTGTGCGCCAGCATCCACCGCATATCCTGGCGGAACCGCACCCATTTCATTCGTGCCGATAACAAACTGACCACGCGCACCCGGGACGTTGCCTTCAAACAGCGTATAGAGCTGGCCATCGCCCGGATTGATGAACGGCTGCGGATCACGGAAATCAAAATATGGATCTTCAGACGCATTGGCGTAATGAACACCATCTGCCTTGAACATTTCCGTGCTTGTGGCAAAGCCGTCGAACCAGACACCTTTATCATCTGCATGAATAGTACCGGAACTGACCGCCGGAACAGAGTTGCCATCAGGCGCACCGACGGACGTGTAGAACATGTCTACCTTGTTCTCGGTGCCCTCACGCATCACCAGAGAACCGGACCATTCCCACGGACGAAGATCGGCAGAGGTCTGGAACAGTCGGCCGCCCCAGGTCCACTCCACACCATCGCGGCTATACCAGTAGCCGATATAAGCGCGGTCATTGCGGGAGTGCCATTCGTCATAAATCTTGGCGTTGGTCTTATCGATCTTGTCCACGGCAAGCGACCACAGGACGAACCAGCCTTTGAACGTCACGGTACGCATGTGCATGTCACGCAGCGCACCGCTGTCCCAGATCATGACGTCATTGGACATAATGGGAAACTGGTAATCGATCACCGGCATGGTCGTCGTCGGATCGTCTGTACGAACCTTCAGCGCATCCGCAATCGTCCAGCGAGAAACAGGATATTTGGTTGGAACAGGACGCGAAAAATTTGCCTGCACCAGAGACTGGGAGGAAATAGCATTCATAATTTTACTGATCCATACTGAATAAGTATTTGAAAAAATTTCTGGCTCTCAGGAAAAAATTCCAAGTAATTCGGGAGCCAGAGTATTTTACGCTTTCGGAGAAGCGTCCTTCTTTACGCTTTCTCCACTCCCAGAAGCTGAAGTCACTTTACCGACCTGCCGCTCAAGACGATTGGCAGCCCAGCCAAAGTTCAACCCCAGAAGGGTAATGACGCGGTAAATTCCGCCGAACCGTGATGTATTTTGTGGAGGCGGCAAGAAAACCGTTATCAGCTTGCAGCCAATAATCAGCAGAGCCACCCAAAGTTCATAGCGGGCCGGAATGTCAGCAAGCAGACCCGAAAGATCAAAACCCGAAATATCCACAGCCTGAAATCCTAATAGGCTCATAAAAAAAGAGGCTGCCCCCTCGTGGAGTCAGCCTCTTATGAAAATCATTTTCTGATATTGATGATTGAGCCATCTGCTTAACGATTAATGGCTCAATGCCACAGTTATATGAAAAACCTGGCCGCAACACAACCCTAAAAACCATCTCTACTCGCCAGAGAGTTGAAACCTTCCCCCCACATACCTAGTTTCGACATTCAGAAAGTCTCTTTCTTCTAAGAGACCGATAAGAGAGACGAAACTTCCATGACACGCTCAATGCGTTCTGCTCTGGCTCTGGCCGCCCTCCTCACCGCTACCCCGGCCCTCGCCGAACCGGGCGGCTGCATCAAGTACGGTGCAGCAGGTGCCGTAGGCGGACATTTGGCCAACCACCATGGTGTTATTGGCGCTGTTGGTGGATGTGCCGCTGGCATGTATCGCCGCCACCTGTATCGCAAGGATCTGCGCGAGAAGGCTGCTCTTTGGGACAAGGAGCATCCGGCAGCCCCGAATACTGGTGGCTGGTGGCAGAGCCACCACGATGCGACGTCCGTGAACCAGAAGGCTCAGTGGTACGACGCAGAACACCCCGAGCCAGGCACAAATGCGCCAGCTCCGCAGGCGCCGCAGCACTAAAAACAAAAAAGGCCCGGCTGGTAACAGCCGGGCCTTTTCCATAAGTATCGAAACAGTCTCAAGCCACTCCAAACCCTCTTAGGGCTGTACGAGACAATGCCTCCAGAAGGTCAACCGACTCGTCTGAATCATTCAGACAGGGCACAAGCGCAAACTCTTCGCCGCCCGCTTCCATGAACTCTTCTCGAAGCTCATTCCCAATTTCATCCAGCGTTTCAATACAGTCCGCCATAAAGCCTGGCATGATAACTGCAATTTTCGTGATGCCCTGCTTCGGGAGAGCACTTACATAAGGGGCCGTATAAGGCTGAATCCATTCAAGCGGCCCGAAGCGCGACTGGAACGTCAGCGGCATCTGCTCTTCAGAAAACCCTAACGCCTGACGCAAGGCAGCGATCGTACGAACACATTCGTCCTGATACGAGTCGCCCTTTTCGATACAGACTTTTGGCAATCCATGAAACGACGCCACAATTCGTTGGGGCTTGAAGGAAAGGCTTTCCAGCGTCTTCAACACCGACGTTTCCAAGGCCCGCACAAACGCAGGATGATCTGGAAAAGACGGAACCGTCAGAACAGCGGGTTGCTTTCTCAGCTTCATCAATGCCCGGAAAAGCTGATCGTTGGCCGTGGCGGTCGTTGCTGAGGAATATTGCGGATAAAGCGGAATACTGACGATACGGTCGCACCCCTGGTCCATCAGGCTTTCAACAGCCTGCGCAACAGATGGGCGGCCATAGCGCATGCCCCACTCAACAGGGACACCGTCTGCTTTTAACCGAAGGCGAAGCTTCTCAGCCTGACGCTGGGTATAGACCCGCAACGGAGAGGCATTCTCCTCCCGATCCCAGATTCGTGCATAGTTTGCACCGCTGGCAAATGGTCGTTTGGTAAGGATGATGCCCTGCAGGATGGGCTGCCAGATCAGCGGCGAACTTTCGATAACGCGCCGATCGGAGAGGAACTCACTCAGGTACCGACGCACCGCCAAATAGCTGGTGTCATCAGGCGTACCGAGATTGAGAAGTAGGATGCCTGTCCGTCCATGAGGCGGAGAGGCATGCTGGGGTTTTTTGAAAAAGAAGGCCATAGTACCCTTCAGTGTGAAACAGGGCTACAAATGGCGAAAGAGAAAAAACACATTAACCGAGGGATGCGCGTCCCTTTCGGGACGCTATCGTCGGCGCTTTACACGTGCATAGGAAAGACTTGGCTGTTCGACCCGGCGGGAAGCATTGTAAAAGATCACCGCCATTACAGCACCGATCGTTCCGATATACGGCATGAAAGTATTCATCAGAGCCATATTTGCCTCCTTGAACCCTCTGGGAAAGTTTTCCGTGGGCTCAATACTGAGAGTGATCATATCGCCGTCGGTATTCAAGAGAAAAATTCATCCAAACGTCAAAAAAATAACCTTCACTGAAAAATATCCTTTTTTATCATAATCCTAAGCCTTGAAGAATCGAGGTGAGCCCTTCTGGAAGGGCAACCCCAGCGCTCCGCCCACGTTCAGATCCTGACCAATCTGATTGATCGGGAAAGGATCTGATACAATGGCAACCCAAGACCCCGTCATCTACGTCGTCGCTGATGGTGAAAAGGCTCGTTTCCTTCGTCTGGAAGGCTCACAGCTCAGAACCATCGAAAACTTCGATATCCATAAGGGCTCAGACGCAGCCAAGGATGTAGGTTCGCTCAAGGCTGCTCATACAAGCCCGAAGGAGCAGCTCAAGACGCACTTTGCGAAAGATCTGGCGGCTCACATCAACAAGGCTGCACAGGACAGCAATGTTGAGGGAATCCTTCTTATAGCCCCGGCACAGTCTCTTCACGACATCCGTGAAAGCCTGGACAAGCAGACATCCAAGAAGCTTTTCAAAAGCCTGACAAAAGATCTTACGAACACCCCGGATCATGAACTGCTGAAGCATCTGGACCGTCCGGAAACGGGCTGGCCGGAACTTGCATCAGTCTAAAATCCGAGCAGATAGGCAGACCGCTCAGCGTGCTGAGCGGCCTGCCACACAAGGCTTTTCCGTCCCAGTCGTCTGTGGCCACGACGAAGGAAGACCACGTACATAACGAACGGCCAGAAGCGCAAAGCACTGGGCCTCAAGTGCGTCTCCGTCCCATCCAAGATCATCGACGGACCCGAGACATCCCAAACGTGAGCGCAAACGCTCCATCAAAACTGGATTGTGGCGTCCCCCTCCAGCGACAAACCACTTAGCGGGTTTGACTGGCATGGGTGTTCGAGCAATCGCTTCAACCGTAAACTCCAGCAGTGTCGCAGCACCGTCTTCAGCAGAAAGCGGTTCAACGGCATGCATGGCAGAAGCGTGAAAGCTCAAACGGTCTAACGACTTTGGCATTTCACGCTGAAAATATGGCACTGCCAGCAAGCTTTCTAAAACAGCTCGGTCTACCTTTCCTTTTCTCGCTAACGCGCCATCGACGTCACACGCAACGCCAGTATGCCGCTCCGCCCAGTCATCCAGGAGAGCATTTCCCGGTCCGGTATCGCACGCCCAGACCAGACGCTGCCCCTCTGTGTTCGGCCCGAGCAAGGTGACATTTGCCACGCCACCAATATTCAGAACAGCGACAGACTGCGTCTCGCTTTCCAAAAGTGCGGCATGCAGAACGGGCACCAACGGCGCGCCCTCACCACCACATTCCAGATCCCGTGCACGGAAATCATAAACAACCGGGACGCCACACTCCGCCTGAAGAAGCGCTCCATCACCAATCTGCCAGCTTCGCCCTTTTTCGGGTTGATGCAGGACTGTTTGCCCATGAAAGCCAATGACATCAGGGCGAATATCTGGAACCAGCTTCATAAGCTCCCGAACAGCATCCACATGCCGTAGCGTTACGTCCCGTTCAGCAGCCAGAATATCCGGATCATCTTCTGCCAGATGTGCAGCATGATCCAGCAAATGGCGCAGCCGAGCCCGCAAAGCAGAGTCGTAGGGAACCGTCACGGCTGGCCCATACTGAGCAATCCGCTCCCCATCTGTCTGCACCAGAGCCGCATCCACCCCATCAAGAGACGTGCCGCTCATGAGACCAATGGCCCACTGCATATTCTCGAAAGACATCAGGTTTTTACCTTCAGAGAGAGGCCAGGACCGTATGCAGATTGCCGTTATGCGCCTGAAGAAGCGTCTCAATCTTCTCGACAGACACCCCCTTTCTCACAAGAACTGCCCGCTTTACATTACCGCCAACCAACCGCAACGCGTCACGAACTTCCTCGTCCGTTCCCCCAGCAAGTTCGAACACCATACGCTCGGCACGCAACTGCAACTTGTCATTGCTAATCCGCATATCGACCATACGCCCGCGATAGACATGCCCAAGGCGCGTCATCAAAGCGGTAGAAAACAGGTTAAGCGCAACCTTCTGGGCCGTCCCTGCTGCCATCCGCGTGGAGCCAGCCAGAACTTCAGCGCCCGTCGGAAGACTGATCCCGATTTCAGCACTGCGTAGAAGACGTGAATGCGCGTTTCCACTTACCCCAATTGTCAAAGCCCCGACCTCACGCCCGGCTTCAACAACAGCACAGGTGTAAGGCGTATTGCCACTCGCCGCGACACCAATGACCACGTCATTCGTCGTGGGCCCATATGCTCCAAGATCAACGCGCGCCTGATCTTCTCTGTCTTCTGCACCTTCGACAGCCTGCGTCCCTGCACCGGCGCCACCAGCCAGTAGCAAAACCAGCCGCTCAGGGGGCAGTCCAAACGTTGGTGTCAGTTCCACCCCGTCCTGAACCCCAATACGACCAGACGTTCCAGCCCCAGCATAAATCAACCGACCGCCAGCCTGAAGACGGGGCACACTCGCCTCAACTGCGGCTTCAATGGACGGGAGTGCTTCTTCGACCCGCTCTAAGGCCTCTTTCTGAGAGTCCAACAGCCGTCCCAGAAGCGAATTCAAAGGCAGAAGTTCAATAGTCTGATTGGCTTCAAGAACCGTTTCTGTGCGGGGAACAGTCACGAATGACCCTTTTCATCTCGACATAAAAAACGCGTCTGAAAGTTTCCCTTCAGACGCGCCAGAACTTCAGAAAACTCCCTTATTCCTTTACAGGAAACAAGGCTCCGTTCTTCAAAAGATCCTGTTCAACCAGACTTTCCGCAATCTGCACGGCATTCAGTGCTGCACCCTTGCGAAGATTGTCCGAGACACACCAGAGTGCCAGACCATTCTCGACTGTCGGATCAATGCGCAGGCGAGACACATACGTTGCATCCTCCCCGACACATTCAATCGGCGTCACATAGCCGCCGTCTTCGCGTACATCGCGCAGAATGACGCCAGGAGCCTTGCGCAGAGCCTCACGAGCTTTCTTCAGGTCAATCGGCTTCTCGCACTCAATGCTGATCGCTTCGGAGTGGCCGATGAAAACCGGAACACGGACACAGGTCGCCAGAACCTGAATGTCGGGATCCAGAATCTTGCGGKTTTCAACCGCCATTTTCCACTCTTCCTTGGTCGCTCCATCTTCCATGAAACGATCAATGTGCGGAATGACGTTAAACGCGATCTGCTTGGTAAACTGAGCCACCGTCGGTGGGTCGTTCACGAAGGTGCCCTTGGTCTGCCCAAACAGTTCGTCCATTCCGTCTTTGCCCGCACCGGAAACGGCCTGATAGGTCGAGACGACAATCCGCTTGATCTTGAACAGATCATGCAGTGGCTTCAGCGCGACAAGCATCTGCGCCGTTGAGCAGTTCGGGTTGGCAATGATGCCACGACGCGCCTTTTTCAGCGCAGACGCATTCACCTCTGGCACCACCAGAGGAATACCAGGCTCCATACGGAAATGGGACGTGTTGTCGATCACGACACAACCCGCAGCGGCAGCCTTCGGCGCATAAATCGCCGATACTTCTCCGCCCGGCGAAAACAGCGCCAGATCCCATCCCTTGAAATCAAACGTCTCAAGGTTCTGAACCTTCAGCACTGCCTTGTCGCCAAAGGAAATTTCCCGCCCGACAGAGCGCGGCGACGCAAGTGCCACGACCTCGTCCACAGGGAAATTACGTTCTGCCAAAATCCGCAGCAGCTCGCGCCCCACCGCTCCCGTGGCGCCCGCAACCGCAACCCGATAACCCATGATGTTTTCCGTTCCCTTGTAAAAAATCAGCCTACGAAAGGCAGGCGCTTGACCAGCGCCGAAAGACGATGCCGCCCCAGTTCGTACCGAGCCTTCCGGCCCGTTGCCATATAATTGAGCTGGATCGCATACCGCGTTCCGACAAACTGCCGATGCCCGTGCCACGTTGTCGGACCATTAGGGAACACCAGCAGCGTTCCCTCCGCCGGCGTGACTTCCACGTCATAGTCCTCGACATCATCCGGGCCATTCAACAGGCGCAAACATCCGTCCCGCGAAGACCAGTCTTCGCCTCGCGGGTTAAGATACAGCAACACGGTAACCAGCTTGGCTTCGGAATCCCGGTGAATGCGCCCGTCTTTTTCACGCGTCCGACCACGAACCGTCAGCATGGTCGGTGCATCCGCCAGGTCAAGGCCAAACTTCTCCGCGATCAGGTCCTTGAGCAGAGGCCCCTGCAATTCCTCGATCATGCTGTTCACACGAGGGGTGAGCTCCAGTGCCTCCGGCGGAAAAGATCCGCCGGACTGCATGTCCGGCAGATCAGCCACAATGGACTGAAGATCATCATTGCTGATGAAATGCGGCACAACCACATGCGGGAAAGGCTTCTCCGCAATCGGCGTATGCGCCAGAGCATCATAATCGAGAGAAATGTTGGACATAGTGGTCGAGGCTAGCCCTGCCCCAACGACCCGGCAAGACCTATTCCACACACGTCAACACCAACTCTCACGAAAGAAACTTACCCGCGAAGTGGCTTCTGCGCCTTTGAAACGCGGCTGGTTGACAGATAGCGGACATATCCAGCCCCGAGCCGGTTAGCGCCGCCCGTGCAAACCTGCGGCTGACGCGGTTCTTTCACGTTCGGAACCCAGACCGTATGCAACAGGCGCGGATTGATCCGACAAACAATTAACCGCCGGTCCACACCAGACATCCCTGCATCTTCAGCAAGTCTCATCCGTACGGACAGCATACCACTTTCCAGACCCTGAGCCGAAGCATCCGGAGTCATAAGGGTCGTGACAGTCAAAAATAGACAGACAAGCAGAGCACGCATGAGCTGAACTCCTCGACATGTCCTTCGCAATTTCCAGAAACTGCCAGAAGGCACTGCCTGTATGACGCTGCGTGCCGCTCAAAAGTTGCGGCAATTTTATGGCAAACTTCGCTCTACCTTAAAACATGATGCCTCAAACCTCTCCTTCAGGCAGACGTTGAAGCCACCAAAAGATCAGGTTTCCCATTTTTCAGGAATGCTCTCATGAATACAGCGCGACTTGTCCTTCCGGAACTCCTTCCGACCCTAAGCCAGTTTCCTGCCACTGACCTGACACCAGAAACACTTCCGGATCTGAGAAACGCCCTTGAGAACCGCGCCGCGCAAGCATTTCAGAAAGCTGAAGATTTTCAGGTTACTGTTGAACAACGTCACATCCCTGCAACCCCTGAGGGCGACAGAACCATCCGCCTTCTGACCGTTCAACCTAAAGAGACAAGCTCTACACCCCGTCCGGTTTTGCTGCACTTCCATGGTGGAGGTCACTGCGCTGGACGCCCCGAACAGAACACTGCCGAGCTCTGCCGCTTCGCCCAGGATCTGAACTGCCTTGTCATCTCCCCGGATTACCGCCTCACGCCAGAAACACCTTTCCCAGGTGGCATTGAAGATGCCTACGCGACACTCTGCTGGATTCATGACAACGCTGACGCCCTGAATATCCGCCGCGATCAGATCGCCGTTACTGGAGAAAGCGCAGGCGGCAATCTTGCGGCGGCTGTCTGCCTGCTGGCCAGAGACCGCAATGGGCCAGCCATTCTCTTTCAGAACCTGATTTATCCGATGCTGGATGACCGGACGATCGACAACGAGGCAAACCCTTCTCCCGTCGCGGGCGAATTCGTCTGGACGCGCGCCAGTAACACTTACGCCTGGGGAATTCTTCTCGCACCCTCCCTGCCCGGCGCTGACGATATTTCTCCCTATGCCGCGCCCTCCCGCGCCAGCGATCTTTCTGGGCTGCCCCCTGTCATTATGACAATCGGCTCATTGGATCTGTTTCTCGAAGAAGACCTGCTCTACGCCCAGCGACTGATCCGAAGCGGGGTCTCCGTGGAACTGGAGATCGTCCCCGGGGCTTTCCATGCCTTTGATGTGACAGAAACTCCTGTGGCAAAACGTACCCTCGACAGACGAATCACTTCCATGAAGCGGTTCTTCACCCCATCTAGAGACTGACACGGAATGCATTATCCAAATGCGTTCCCCCACCTGCTCTGATGGGCTAGAGTTCGCGCCCCTGTGACTGGAGACTGATTTTTCATGGGCGATCACCGCGACGACCGCGATGCCATCAACGGCGCAAACACTGTCTATCTGGCCGAGCTTCATGCCCGCTGGCAGACCGATCCTGCGTCCGTAGACCCAGCTTTCGCCGCCCTGTTCGAAACCCTCGGTGCTGAACGTCCGACGACTGACACGTCGGACAGTAGCGCTGAGGCCCTGAAAAACGCCTATCGTCTGCGCGGCCACGCTCTCGCACGCCTGGATCCACTCGGTCTCGCACCAACACCGCACATTCCTGAGCTTAGCCCACCCGACGCAGACCGTGATCTTCTTGCTCGCCTGCGCCGCGCCTATTCGGGCACCCTAAGTGCCGAATTCATGCACATTCAGGACCCGCAGCAGAGACAATGGTGGATTGACCGGCTTGAGACATCATCCTCGACGCCAGCAATGGAGCCGGAGCGCATTCTTCTGGCCCTGACCCGTGCAGAGGGTTTTGAAGGGTTTTGTCAAAAGCGCTTCATGGGAATGCGCCGCTTTGGTCTGGAAGGTGGAGAGAGCGTTATTGTCGCCCTTCGGACCCTAATCGATGCCGCTGCACGCGATGGCGCAAAGTCTGTATCGCTGGGCATGCCACATCGCGGCCGACTGAACGTTATGGCCAATATCCTGCGGAAGCCCTTTGCGGCAATCTTCAGTGAATTTGCTGGTGCCTCCTTCAAGCCAGATGACATCCAAGGGTCTGGGGACGTCAAATACCATCTCGGCACCGCCACCACGATGGAACACGCAGGCCACACCTTGCGTATTTCCCTCCTGCCAAACCCGTCTCACCTTGAAGCCGTGGACCCTGTTGTTCTCGGTCGCGTCCGGGCTGATCAGGATCGTGAAAAAGACAAGAACCGCGATCGCCATCTTGGTATTCTTGTCCATGGAGACGCTGCGTTCGCCGGGCAGGGCGTTGTTTATGAAACGCTGGGCCTTTCCAAGCTTGAAGGCTACCGCACCGGCGGAACCGTGCACGTCATCATCAACAATCAGATCGGCTTCACGACCGTTCAATCCGACGCTCATTCCGGTGTCTATAATACGGACATCGCCAAATCCGTTCAGGCCCCCATCCTGCACGTCAATGGCGATGACCCGGACGCTGTCGCGCGGGCAGCCCTGCTGGCACATGAATGGCGCCGCGATTTTCACGCAGACGTCGTACTGGATGTCGTCTGCTACCGTCGCCATGGCCACAATGAAACCGACGAACCCGCCTTCACCCAGCCTGCCATGGTCCATGCCATCCAGTCCCGCCCCACGACGCGTCGCCTCTATGCCGATACCCTGATCCGTAAAGGCATTCTGACGTCGGATCAGGTTGAGGAAATGTGGCAGCACTTCCAAAGAAGACTGGAAGAGCAATTCGCAGCCTCCGAGCATTACCGGCCAAACGCAACTGACTGGCTGGACGGACCGCAGGATTCCACCCGCCTCCAGGATGAACCCGAACGCATCCAACCCATGACCGGCGTTCCGATGGAACGTCTGCGCATGATCGGAGAGGCCATCGGCACTATTCCAGAAGGCCTGAACGTTCACCCCCGCCTTGCACGGCAGATTATCGCCCGCGGTAAGGGCGTCGCGGACGGTGGCCCTCTCGATTGGGCAACAGCCGAAGCCCTTGCGTTTGGCACCCTATCAATGGACGGGCATCCTGTGCGCCTGTCAGGTCAGGATAGCCGACGCGGCACCTTCAGCCAGCGTCATGCTGTGCTGTTTGATCAGGAAACGGGACGGGAAGAAACGCTCCTCGCCCATATCGCCCCCCATCAGGCCCCACTGCACCTCTGGAATTCCCCCCTCTCCGAGTTCGGGGTGCTAGGCTTCGAATACGGCTATTCCCTCGGTGACCCGGACACACTGGTACTCTGGGAAGCCCAGTTTGGAGACTTCGCCAACGGCGCACAGGTCATTCTGGATCAGTTCATCGCCTCAGGGGAAACCAAGTGGCTTCGCACATCCAGCCTGACGCTCCTTCTCCCTCATGGGTATGAAGGTGGCGGGCCTGAACATTCATCCGCGCGACCAGAGCGCATTCTTCAGTTGTGTGCAGAAAACAATCTGCGCGTCTGCAACATCACAAGCCCGGCCAATTATTTCCATGCTCTGCGCCGCCAGATTGCGCGCCGCTGCCGCAAGCCGCTGATCATCTTCACGCCCAAGTCTTTGCTTCGCCATAAGGAAGCCGTTTCTGCGCTTGCTGAGATGGGGCCGCACACGCGTTTCCAGCCAGTCCTGGCAGACCCGCAAACCATTACCAACCCCAGAAAAATTATCCTGTGTTCCGGTAAGGTCTTCTATGACCTGACTGCCGAGCGGGCGCGGAAGTCCTGCGCGGACGTGGCCATCATCCGGCTGGAGCAGCTCTATCCGTTCCCTCATCACGCCTTGATCCAGCAACTGGAGCTTTATCCGGATGCTGAACAGATTGTCTGGTGCCAGGAAGAGCCCCAGAATAATGGTGCCTGGATTTTTGTTGATCGTCGGATCGAGCGCGCTCTTCGGGAGTGCGGTCACAAGGTACAGCGCCCTGATTATGTGGGCCGTGAAAGTGCTGCCTCTCCTGCAACCGGTCTTCCTGGTGCACATGCGGCGCAGCAGGAAAAACTGGTGCAGGACGCGCTGGCCTGACGCTCAGGCCAGCAAACGCTTCTCAGGTTGGGCCACCTTGATATCCATAACTGCTCCGACCTGAACCCGTATTACCGAACCCATCTCCCCGATATTGGCGTGAACCCTGTCCACCATAATCCGGCCCGCAAGCAGCCAGAGCCACCAGAAGTGCCAGAGCCAGACCAACTTTTACCCGCATCGCCCTATTCCTTGTTTCGTTCGAGCTCACCAACGGAAATCTCAGTAAATCAACCGTCAGTCTTCAGTTCGCAGAGCCAGTATTGACGAGAAAGACCATATCCTTCGCGCGGGTCAGGGCTACATAACAAAGCTGCTGGGTCTCAAGAGGGTTTCCTCCTGCCCGACGTCGGATGTCACCCAGATCCACAAAAACATTCCGGAACGTACTGCCCTGAGACGTATGCACCGTCATGGCATAAATGGCCTGCAAATTAAGCAGCGCACTCTGAAACGCAAACCGCTGCTGCCAGCGTTTGCGCTCCTGTTTGGCTTCCTGAACCAGCCGACGGTCCACACTCTGAAGATCCCGCGGATCCTGCACCAGATGCGCGGTAATTTCTTCTCCTGCCAGCGTAAGCACAGTCAGTTCCCACGCTGGTAAATCCGTTGTCCATGCCGCCAGAGATCCACAGGCTTCAAAACGGTACGACAAACGAGACGCCTGAATATCCATGACCAGAACTTCTTCATTGGTCGCAATCTGCTGTCGGCTCTTGTCTTCGTTCTGTCGACTAAAAGGCGCGCGCGAGACGGCACGTTCCCCCGGCATAAAGGGACGATCAATCGTCTCCCCATACCGCCATTGTCGAACCATCTGGTTCACTTGATGAACCCGATCATTTGTCCAGCACAGGTAACGAAAGCTATCATTGTCTGCGTCAAATGCATCAGACGTGAAGGCCTTGCGCACCCAGTTTTCAACATCTTTGGGGACGAATAAGCCGGAGGAGCCTTTCCGGGCATCCTGAACCCAGCTCCAGTCCACACCGCCACCCTGACTCTGCCTGATGATCGTAGCAGCCTCCAGAATGGGATTACCCGCCGCCTGCCGAACCACTGTCTCAAGATGCGATGTCGACGGGACAGAAAAAGACGGCGAAGCGTCTTCCCCCACCGGCGGAAGCTGCGCTGGATCCCCCACAAACAGCACGAAGCAGTATTTGAGCAAATCCCGGATCCACCCCATCAGCTCACGCGAAATCATGGAACACTCATCCACAATCACCACGCCATCCGGAATGGTTTGCGGGCGCTTCGCGCGTACAAGAGTGGTTTTACCACCCTGAGAATACGGCTGAAGGCTCAAATGGCTCTGGATGGTCCGGCACTCGACGGTCTTGTCCACCTTGCTTCGCAGTACAGCCGTTGCTTTGTGTGTCGGAGCCGTAATCACGGTCACAACATTCAAACGAAGGAAATGCCTGGCCACTTCCTGCATCAGGGTCGTCTTACCGCTCCCGGCATACCCCGTTAGTAAATGTGTAGGCCGCTTTTCAGCATGCGCCTTGATGATTTCATCGAGAGCCGTTTTCTGAGAAGGAGTGAGCGCAACCATGGTGTCTCCTTCTCACAATCTCGTCCCCTTCTCCACCAAAAGGACAAATGGACCAGGAAAAAAGCAGCACGGGCGCAAACTGATGACATAGAGCGAGGTGTAGTTTGGGTCTGACTGCCTCCTCTCCTCTCCGCCCCCCCAAAAAACAGTACGTCCTAACCAAGACGTGCCGATCGCTATTTTTGGGGAATAAATTATACCCTCAAATCAAACCGAGAATTCGCTGTGTATCGGGATCAACCGGAATCCCTGTCTCGGCACGCTTTCGAGCTTCCTGCCACTCCCGGTCACCCGGCGCCATGACTGGATTATGCGAATTAACGGACGGACCATTTCTTAAAAGATCGAGATAAGAGCCCATTGCAAGATCATAGGCCGCTTTGCCGATAAACCTTGCTGGATCTATGGCGATTGCAAAGTGACCAACGTTCTGTCGCTTCCGGTCGCTCTGCTCTTCATCAGTGCCCACCATAACCGGGTCCAGTGCCGCACCCGTCAGAACGCCTGCCAGTATGGTAACAAGCCCAGCCAGTGCAGCTCCCTTGAAACCAAACTCTTCCCCACCAAGCGGCTGAAGAAACGCAGCTGACTGTGCATCCCGTGTGGGTAGTCCGTCATCACTCGCAGCCACACCTGATGGTAACGACAAGCCAAGGGAGCGATAGAGCTTAACGCGGTTGAATGGAATTGAAGACGTCGCAATGTCCATAAGCCACGGATCAGAACCACTGGTCGGAGCAGCCATCGCAATAGGGTTTGTTCCGTGAAATGGCCTGGCGCCCCCGAACAGGGAAACGGCTGCGTCAGAGTTACTCATGATCAAACCGATCATTCCCTGCCTCGCAGCCTCAACGACATATGCACCAGCTGCTCCGAAATGCGAGGAATGATGCACTCCAACCGCGCCAATTCCAGCGCCCCGAGCTAACGACACAGCTTCATCCATGGCGCGATAGGCCGCAGAATGAGCCAGGCCGCCATCAGCATTCAATTGCCCAGTTGCCGGCCCGGTTCTGGTGAAGACAGGAACAGGCAGGGAATTCACACCACCAGACCGTAGAAGCCGCACATAATGTCCCACCAGCCGAACACCATGACTGTCGACCCCGATACGAGACGCATGAAGCAAAGCCCGGGTCGTGGCTTCGGCGTCTGCATCCTGAGCTCCGGCTTCCACCAGACACGCGTGAACACGCTCAGACAGCAACGCTTCCGGATAATACAAAAGCTTTGTCATGCTGCTCATGACGGAAGCTCCATTTTCGCACGGGGAGCCAGAATATGTCGGGCCCGCTCACGATCCAGCGCCCCAGTCCAGGCCGCCATAACAACAGGAGCAACACAGTTTCCTGCAAGGTTACCAACAGCCCGGGCAATTCCGATAAACCAGTCTACTGCCAGAAGCAGCACAAGACTGGAGAGCGGAATGGAAGGAGCAGCAGCCAACGTGGCAGCCAGAACGACGATCGCAATCCCCGGAACCCCATGAGCCCCTTTGGACGTAATCAGTGCCGTCGCCAACATGGAGAGCATTTGCGTCAGCGTCAGAGGCGTACCAGTCACATCGGCCAGAAACACAATGGCAAAGCCGAGATAGATCGATAGTGCATCTAGATTGAGCGAATATCCGGCAGGAACGACCAAGCCGACCACCTGCCTGGAAACGCCCATGGCTTCGAGCTTTGCCATGATGCTTGGCAGAACTGAATCAGAGCTGGTCGTCGCCGTGACAATAAGGATCTCTTCACGGAAATAACGGGCAAAGCGCCACGGATGAACACCGCACGCCAAAAGGCAGCCACCCAAAAGCACAACGATGAAAACTGCAATAGCTGCGAAATAGAGCACAACGAACGACGCAAGCCGACCGATAGCATCCAGTCCGTACTCTGCTACCGTCGTCGCAACAGCCCCGAAAACTCCTAGCGGTGCCAGAGCGATAATCAGGCGCATCATTCTTGAAAAAAGCGTCGAGAGACTTTCGATCAGACGTGTAACAGGTGCGCCAGCGTCCCCAATCCGGCTCAGGCAACATCCTGTCAGAATGGCGAAAAACAGGATCTGGAGAATGTTCCCTTCGGCGAAAGCCGCAACCGGAGACCGTGGAACAAGACTCAGGATGAACCCGGTAAAACCCTGCCCGTGCAGAAGGTGAGCATTCGCAGCGTAGGATGCCACGATATGGGCATCCTCAGGGCTGGGTGTAAAAGTCAGTCCTTGTCCGGGCCGGATAAGTATTGCTGCCCCAACCGACAGCAGCAGGACGAGCGTGGTCATACCCTCGAAATAAATCAGGGACCGAAACCCCAGTCGTCCCACAGCACCTAGCGATCCCGCACCCGTAATACCCGTCACGACAATACAGAACAGCAGCGGACCAACCGCCATCAGAATCAGACGAAGGAACAGATCGGTGAGCCATCGGAATTGCCCTGCAACATGCGGGGCGAACAGACCAACCAGAATCCCGATCAGAGTTGCAATCACAACCTGAGAGAAAATCCCTGGACGAAACCTGCGTTTCGCATCCTTCGAAAGGCTCGTATTGCTCGTCATCCAGACCTTCTTCCCGTCGTTCCTTCAGGAAACCTGACGCCGGCTAGAGGTTCTGCGCTCCGGCTCAGGTCCTGATGATTCGTTCAGTACGTTACGTTCATTTTTGCGCCTACAAAACGTGGCAGACCCGGCATGACACCATAGAAAGTGGCTTGCGTCCCGCCAGAAAGCCAGTAACGGCGATCAGCAAGATTTTGCCCATAAACCGATACAGACCAATGCTGTTTCGGTGCCGCAAACGTCAGGAACGAGTTCACAAGGAAATAGGCCGGAGCACGGTAGATCCCGCCATCTCCAATATGCTGCGGCTGCGTCTGTGCGCCACGATAATTATAATCGACGTCAAAAGTCATTTTGTAGTCATGGAACATGGACCAGGTGTAGGTCGCCGCTCCCGAAAGAGTCAGATTGGCCAGCCCCATGTTGTAGCCATTATAGTTCGTATTCACAGGCGACCAGACACCCGTTGAGGCAAACTGGGCAGTTGTGGCACTGCGATTCAGGCTCTGGAACTGGGAGTAAGAGCCGTTCTGGTATCCAAAATTCTGTGTCAGCACGAGCCCATGAAACGGATGTGCTTCCATATCGAACTCAGCGCCATAAATGTTGGAACGCGGCGCATTCACGTAACCACCCAGTACACCATACGGTGGCACAAGGATCGTCCCGAGCAGCTGCTGGTCCCGATAATCATAATAGAAACCGGCTGCATTGAAGCGCAGACGCCGGTTGAACAGCATCGTTTTGAAACCACCCTCATACGTCAGAACCTGCTCGGCCTTGAACGGCTTTAGCTGGCTGGCCTGCTGGGTGATGTTGGCCGAAAACCCTCCTGGCTTGAAGCCACGCGAGAACATGACGTAGCCCATCACGCTGGGATTGAACTGGTATTGTGCCCCGACACGTCCAGCGAACTGATTTGTCAGTGCCCCTGAATTGCCGAAGTTCTGCACATGCGTTCTGGCACCCGTATTCAGATCGTAATCAGCACTGACAACATTCAGCATCTGCCGGTCGTCCGACTCATGGCTGATCGCCCCGATCAGGGTCAGCTTCGGCAGAATGCGATATGAAAGCTGAACATACTGATTGAAGTTCTGCTGATTCTGACGATAGGACGTCTCATTCAGGGGCGTCGTCCCAGGGCGGTCAGATGAATCATACCAGAAATTCTGTGCCATCCGTGCACGGCTGTAATACATGCCGACTTCCCAGTGGAAGCGAGCATGCGGATCACGAGATTCCAGCTTAACTTCCTGAGAGAAGACATTCGTCTGGTTATTGCGGAACATATTGCCATAGGACGCAACCGAGTTCGTCTGGTTGGTCAGTTCATGCTCGTCAACGGCTTCAAAAGCGCTCAGCGTCCATAACCGGCCCCAGCTGAAGTCCTTCGTATAGCGGACATTCGCTCCCCAGAAGATATTGTCTTCCCTTGGCTTCTGATTAGCTCCGTTGATACCGATAATTTTCGCAAACCGCGGATCAAGTCCCCATTCGGTCTGCATGATATCCGACGTCACAGGAACGCCGTAGCTGTTATAGAAATTATGCCCCGAAGACGTCTCGGACTGGTCAGTCGTCCAGTGCCCACCAATGTCCAGCGTCGATGTAGCGTCGATTTTCCAGCGCAGCTTGCCGCGAAGCGCTCCGATATTGGAGTTGCCGTACCCTTCGCCCTGCGAATTGTGCTGGAAGCCGCCCCCCGTCATGGACTGCCCTGCCAAACGGAACGAAACCGACTTGGAAATTGGCCCGGAGACAAACCCCTCGACCCGATTGCGACCATAGCTGGCAATGTCTTCCGTCAGGCCCGCATGAAACTCAGGGGTAGGATCACCCGTGTGGAAATTAATCTCACCACCGGTGGTGGACTGTCCATGCGTGAAACCGGACGCACCAGGTGCGACAGAAATGTCATCCATGTCAAACAGCATACCCGAAGTCATAATACTCACCGGATAGGCCACACCATCGACATACGGCATGACAGACGGGGTGTTGTTTTGGGTGAAATCCATCAGCCCGACACCGCGCAATGCAAAGTTCAGCGCAGAGCTTCCAAAAGACGGCTGAATAGTCAGATTTGGCGCAACACGAACAATGTCTGTCAACTGACGAACGTTGCGGTTCTGAAGCTCCTGACGGGACAGTACCGTTTCAGAATGCGCCTCGTGCTGACCTGCGCCAGTCACACCGCGCCGGGCATTAACGTGAACGACCTCATTACTCGCCGCGGAAGCATCAACTGTACGATGCCGTACTGCTCCAGCCCCATGCTTAGCGATCGGATGCAAGCTCCGCTTCGCTGCCACTACAGCAGCATCCGCACTGCCTGCACAGGACAGAAGAGCTGTGGACAGGAGCGTTACGCGCAACGAGAGAGCAAAACGGGAGCGGCAGGGCGAAACAAGGGACATCGGGCATTTCCAGATCGGCGATGTGAAGCAGTCAGGATGTGTCGCAATTCACCATGTCGGCGAATCTTGTATACCAGATAGAATACAAACCGTTCTTGTTCCACATTAAAAATGATCGAAGCCGGAATATTCCTTTTTCGGATCTTCTGTTGTGCTTGTTCCCTCAAAAAAGGAGGCGCATAAAAGCTGCCATGGAAGACCGGAAAAAATCGATGCAGCCAGCCAGCAGCAACGTCATCGAGAACAGAATCATACAGGCCGTTCTTTCTGAAGAGATTTCACCAGGAGAGCGGCTGGGAGAAAAAGACCTGGGCGAGATCTTCGGGGTCTCGCGAACACTGGTGCGAGAAGCAATGATGCGCCTCAGTAGCCGAGGCATTGTGGCAGTCTCACCGAGAAGAGGCTGGTTCGTTATTGAACCTACCGTCGAAGAAGCCCGGGAAACAATCGAAGCACGCCGATCCGTTGAAATCGGCCTTCTCATGACTCAGAAAAATATTAATGCAGAGATGATCAAGCAGCTCGAAACGCATGTCCTGGAGCAGCAGCGTGCCATCGATGAGAATGACCTGGGTCGTCGGAGCTACCTTCTAGGCCACTTCCACGTTCACCTTGCCGCAGCGCTTGGGAATTCTATTCTGGCCAATATTCTTGAAGAACTGACAACCCGGATCGTGCTGATCGCCACCTTGTATCAATCCAAGGCAGACGCGCAGCAATCCTGCGACAACCACCGTCGACTTGTAAGCGCACTCCGCAAAAACAAGGTAAAAGATGCTGTAAAGATCATGGATGCCCATCTGACGCATCTTGATAAAGCACTTAGCATCCGGAAAAAAATGAAACCACGTTCTGCGGACCAACTCCGTGGCAAAGCGTCTTTCGTCCCATAAGGCTGGCAGCACATATCGGCTTGGGACGAAATCATTAGCTTGAAAGCGTTGCTTGCTAATGGCGCAGGGCTAAGGGAGCCCATCATCGAATATGCCTCGCCCTAGGCGAAGTTTTCCAAACATATTTGATCTAAAAGGAAAATGGTGAACCGGCTGGGACTCGAACCCAGGACCATTCGATTAAAAGTCGAATGCTCTACCAACTGAGCTACCGGTTCATCCGAGCGGATGGCTACCCCACAACCACTATGGAGGTCAACCTCCAGCAGCCGGAAAACAGCACTAGAATTTTTTTGGTTATGTTATAACGTATTAAATACTACCGACTCAGAGCCTGAAAAAGCCCCCGTATGCGCTCCAAAAATAACAACCTGACCAATCACTCCGCCTTAAACGATCGCACTGTACGGCATGAAATCTGGCAACGCTTTGAGGGGAACGAGTGGGATGCATTCGACCAGCTTCCAGCATCCATTCGCAGACGCCTGAACGAACACGTCTATGATGCCTGGTCCGTCAACGCCTTGATCCTGTGGAAGCACTACAAGCGCATTTACGGCCGCACTCCGCGTGCCGAGCGAGCCTTGATCAAATATCTGGATTATTGTGAACGCCTCGAACGCGAGGCCTTTTCCGAGCGCTACACCGCTCAATGCGGCTCGCCCTACCCTCATGATGCCGCAGGAGTGACAGTCCTGCGCACACCAGAGAACAAGCAGCAAGCTGCCTGAGCGTCCCGTAAGACACTCAGAACAGCCCAAACAGCTTCAGGCTTCTACATAAGCCTTAACGATGGTGTCTGGATCCTTGACGACGCCTGACGAGCCAGCGCCACGCTTGATCTGATCGACATACTCCATGCCTTCAACAACCTTGCCAGCGATCGTGTACTGACCGTTCAGGGACGGCACATCCTGGAACATGATGAAGAACTGGCTGTTTGCAGAGTGCGGAGCCATCGTACGGGCCATGCCAAGTGTGCCACGCTCGAACTTTGCCTTGTCCGTGAACTCGGCCTTCAGGTCCGGGTAGCTGCTACCGCTGGTGCCTGTGCCAGTCGGATCGCCGCCCTGCGCCATGAAGCCTTCGATCACACGGTGGAACTTCACACCGTCATAAAAACCTTCGCTCGCCAGAAGCTTCAGACGCTCCACAGCCAGCGGCGCCAGATCAGGGCGCAGCTCAATGACGACCTTGCCGTTCTTGAGTTCGAAAACCAGCTTGTTGCCGTCGGGTACTGCGGTCTCAGACATCTTGGAACCTTCCAGAAATCAATGAAGGTTCCTATGTCGCCCTTCGACCCAGTTTCGACAAGACGAGACTTGCAACATCTTCGCTGACAAAGGAGGAAATATCGCCATCAAGACGGGCAATTTCCTTCACAATCCGACTGGCCGTCGTGCGATGCCCTTCGGAAGACAGCAGAAAGACCGTCTCAATTTCCGGCGCCAGACGACGCAGCGCCCCAGAGAGCTGACTCTCAAAGTCGAAATCCCCCGCAGAGCGAAGGCCGCGCACAACCGTCCCAGCGCCAGCCTTACGTACGGCATCGACCAATAGGGTATCAAACCCCAGAACCCTGATCCGGTCAGCATGAGGCAATTTCGAGACCTCCTGCCGCATCATCTCCAGACGCTCTTCCAGCGTCAGAAGCGGCTGCTTCCCCTCATTGACCGCCACACCAACCAGCAGGCGGTCAAAAAGAGTGGACGCACGGTCGATAATATCCAGATGACCGAACGTCACCGGATCAAACGTACCGGGATAAAACCCGACACGCGGATCAGTCTGCCACTCAGGCATCAGGGGCTGCGTCACCCACAGAAGCCTCACCGTCCGTCACAGTGCCATCAACAGGCGCTGTACCGTCCGGCGTTGCCACGACATCTCCTTCGATCAGGTCGCCCTCTTCTCCATCATCTTCCACAACCGGGAAGACACAGATCACCGTCTCACTGTCATTCAGGCGGAACAGCGTCACACCACTGGCCTGACGTGCCATGACACGCACCTGAGACACCGGAAGACGGATCAGACGACCCGTATCCGTCACGAGCATGACATCCGTGCCATCCAGCGTCGGAAGCGTCCCAACCACTTCCTTGCCACGACGATTGGCCGAGAAGGTCATGTTCGTAATGCCCTGCCCGCCACGGCCCGACACACGATAATCATAGGCAGAGGAACGACGGCCAAACCCGCCATCTGTCACAGTCAGAAGAATTTCTTCCTGCTGTTCCAGCTCCTCGAAGCGCTCCTGCGTCAGATCGCCAGCGACCTCCACAGTGTCTTCGTCACCGGACACCACCTCTTCTTCAGCACCTTCTGCCAACGCAGCATTCTCGGCACGACGTTTTGCATTGGCCATCCGCAGATAGGCCGCACGCTCTTCAACGCTGGCGTCCACATGGTTGAGGATACACAGTGAAATCACCGCATCCCCATCACCAAGGCGGATACCACGCACGCCCGAGCTGCCACGGCCTGCAAACACACGCAGCGTATCATCAGTGATCTGGAAGCGGACACAGCGCGCGTTCTTCGTTGCCAGGAACACGTCCTGGCCTTCACGACACGTCGCCACACCAATGAGGGAATCACCCTCATCCAGCTTCATCGCAATCAGACCGGACGCCCGAATATTCCGGAAGTCGTTCAGGCGGTTACGACGAACATTGCCGCTGGCGGTCGCAAAGGTAAGGTGCAGATCTTCCCACAATTCCTCGTCCTGCGGCAACGGAAGCACCGCTGTAATGGCATCCGAACCAAGCTCTGGAAGCAGGTTGACCAGCGCGCGCCCCTTGGACGTCGGAGACGCTTCCGGCAGATGCCAGACCTTGGTGCGATAAGCCTTGCCGCCCGAAGAGAAGAACAGCACCCACTGATGGGTATGGGCATTGAAGCTGCGAATAATGACGTCATCGCCACGACGGCCAGACGCCGTACGACCACGCCCACCGCGGTTCTGCGAACGGAACATCTCAAGCGGCGTGCGCTTGATGAAGCCGTCACGCGTGATGGTAACAACCATCTGCCCCGGCTCAATCAGGCTTTCGTCAGACTGATCGCCCAGCGCATCGGAAATTTCCGACATGCGTGGGGTGGCAATTTCAGCCCGAGCCGCCAGCAATTCATTGCGCATGACATCCATGCGACGACTGTGACTGCCAATGATGTCGAGCAGGTCGGCAATCTTGGCCGCAACTTCGCTCAGCTCGCCCTGGATCTTCTCACGTTCCAGACCGGTTAGACGCTGCAAACGCAGTTCGAGAATACCGCGAGCCTGCGCTTCTGTGAGGCGAACCTTGCCATCATAAATGACATTGCCTTCGTCCTGGATCAGTTCCAGCAACGGCACAACTTCGCTCGCATCCCACTCGCGCGCCATGAGCAGCTCACGCGCTGTCGAGGCATCAGGGGCAGAACGGATCAGCGCGATCACTTCGTCGATGTTGGCAACAGCCAGCACAAGGCCAACCAGCAGATGCCCACGATCCCGAACCTTGTTCAGATCGAAGCGTGCGCGACGCAGAATGACGTCTTCGCGGAAACGAATGAACGCCTGTAGAACGTCCATCAGCCCCATCGTGCGCGGCTTGCCCTCATCGAGTGCCAGCATATTGACACTGAAGGACGTCTGAAGCTGCGTGAAGCGATAGAGCTGGTTCAGCACCACTTCCGGCGTCGCATCGCGCTTCAGCTCGATGACAACGCGCATCCCCGAACGATCACTCTCGTCCCGGATATCGGAGATGCCTTCGATTTCCTTCGCACGAACGAGATCGGCAATCTTCTCCTGAAGGGTTGCCTTGTTCACCTGATATGGAATCTCGGTGATAACGATCGCCTGACGATCCTTGCGGATCTCCTCGATCTCAGCACGAGCCCGAACCGGAACAGACCCACGCCCTGTCTCGAACGCCTTGCGGATACCGCTGCGGCCCATGATGATTCCGCCGGTCGGGAAATCCGGGCCGGGGATGATCTGCATCAGCTCATCCAGCTCGATCGCCGGATTGGCAATCATCGCCAGGGTGGCATCAATGACTTCGCCAGGATTATGCGTCGGGATGTTCGTGGCCATACCGACCGCGATACCCGAAGCGCCATTCACCAGAAGATTTGGGAACGTCGCTGGCAGAACCTTAGGCTCGTGCTCGCTCTCGTCGTAGTTCGGCTGAAAATCAACCGTATCCCGCTCGATATCATCCAGCAGGAACGACGCAGATTTGGCCAGACGGGCTTCGGTATAACGCATGGCAGCCGGGCTATCGCCATCGACCGAACCGAAGTTACCCTGTCCATCAATCAGCTTGACGCGCATTGACCAATGCTGCGCCATACGAACCATGGCATCGTAAATCGAGCTGTCACCGTGCGGATGGTATTTACCCATCACGTCACCGACCGCACGCGCAGACTTGCGGTAAGGCTTATCAGACGTAAACCCACTCTCGCGCATCGCGTACAGGATGCGACGATGGACGGGTTTCAGGCCGTCACGCACATCCGGCAAGGCACGCGAGACGATCACCGACATCGCATAGGCCAGATAGGAGGAGCGCATCTCCTCCTCGATCGTCACCGGAAGACGATCGGAAGGTACAATATCAGTCGGCTCGTTCAGCTCGGTCAAGACAGGTCCACCACGCTAAAATACAGTCCGCACAGCATAGCCCATGCGCGGCCTACATGCCACACCCACCCCATTATGGCCTGTGAGACTGAAAAACGGTCACGTCCAGCAGGAAACTGCCGTCTTCTTCCAACCCCAGTCTTTCACGGACAGCTACAGGCGCACCACGCTGCAACGACCGGATGCCCTCTACACGTTCCGTCGGCGTTCGTGTTCGCGATACCCAACTCTCAAATTCCATCCGCAAACGGCTGCGTATCAGGCCATCCACAACAAAACCGGATCTTCCAAGAGCAGACACCCATTCTGTCACGGCATAGTCCCTCACATGAGAGATATCCCGCATCAATTCCAGCGTCTGGAGCCAGCTATCGGACATAGCGTCTTCAGGAGCCGTAACATCGCCCAAAATAGCCAGACCTCCTGGCTTCAGAACGCGACGCACTTCTCTCAGACCAGCCTCAAAGCCTTCCCAATGATGGGCACTAAACCTGCATAAAACAGCGTCAAACACACAATCATCAAATGGAAGCGCTTCTGCGGCGCCCTGTTCAACAGCAATGTTACCAAGGCCACGGTCTTGAGCGGACCTGCTTACAGCAGCCAACATTCCGGCCGTGACATCGCAGGCGACAACCTGCCCGACATGTGGCGCCACAGCATAGCTGACATGCCCCCCGCCACAGCCAAGATCCAGCACACGTTCAAACCCGCGCCCCTGAACAGCCCGAACCATCACGTCCAGATCATCGCCCTGATTATGCACCACGCTATCTACGTAGGATGACGCCCTGTCTTCATAATGCTTCGCAGCAAATTGTCCTGCCTGCCTAACCATCTGATTTTTCTCCCTTGGAGATCATCATCAGACAACAAACAGTCAGGTATAAGATCCTATTTTATCATGGTATAAATTGCACCATGCCTACGTCTAGCCGTAAAACTCTTGGTCTGTTTCTTCGCACGCACCGCGAAAGGCTTCCCCCGTCAGAAGCAGGATTGCTGACTCCATTACGACGCAGACGCACCCCAGGGCTACGCCGCGAGGAAACAGCTCAACTCTGCGGGATCAGCACGACATGGTACACGTGGCTGGAACAGGGACGCGACGTCTCATGCTCGTCCGCCACTCTGTCGCGCATTGCCACGGCTCTGAAACTGTCCATGACGGAAAGACGCTACCTTTTCACGTTGGCAGAACTGCGAGACCCTCAGCAGGATCACACTGCGCCAACTGCACCGGCTACACTGCTCAGCCTCCCGGAACAGATCTACAGCCCTGCTTATTTGCTCGATCCCTTGTGGAATGTTCTGAGCGCAAATTCCGCAGCCAAAATCCTTTTCGATTCCTGGCTGAACAGCTCAGAGACCAATCAGCTGCGCTATGTTTTTCTGAACCCCAATGCCCGAATTTTCCTTACGGACTGGCTAACCCGCGCCCAGCGGCTTCTGGCCGAATTTCGGGCCGATACAGTTTCGAGTGCCCGTACCGAACCTTTTCAGACACTTGTCTCAACCCTTCAGAGAGAAAGTCCGGAATTTAATCGTTTCTGGGAAGACCAGAGCGTCCTCCCCAGAGAAGGAGGGCAGCGGAGCTTTCAACATCCAACACAAGGCCTTCTCCACTACGATCAAACAACGTTCATCCCGACAGCTCATGCGGGCTATAAACTCGTCATTCTATCCAGAAGCACGGCCACTCCGGATTCCACCCCATGAACCCGAACTACACTCTCCGCCCAGCCGATTTTTCCGACGAAGAAACACACGACCTTTTGGCCCTTCACCTTGCCGGAATGCACGAAAACACTCCTGCTGGACACGTCTTCGCCTTGGATCTGGCTGCTCTCACCTCATCAGATATCGAGGTCTGGACTGTCCATCACCACGGCCACGTTGCTGGCATTGGTGCGCTAAAACGATTGAGTGCTCAGAACGGTGAACTCAAATCCATGCGGACTCATCCAGATTTTTTAAGACAGGGCATCGCCAGCACTCTTCTGGATCATCTCATTCACAGGGCATGCTCTCTGGGCCTGAAAAAGCTCAGCCTTGAAACCGGCCAGAATTCCTCTTTCGAACCCGCACTAAAGCTCTACAAGGCCCGAGGCTTTCAACTCGGCGAACCCTTCGCTGACTATCAGGCCTCTGGGTTCAACCAGTTCCTTCATCTGTCGCTTTAAAACGGACCTTTCACGCATAAAAAAAAACCGGACTGACACTGCCAGCCCGGTTCTCCGGAAAATCCCTTAGAACGGGATTTCATCATCCAGATCGTTATCTGGCGGAGCATCCCAGCCACCGCCACGACTGCCCGACGCGCCACCTGCGCTACCGCCGCTACTCCGAGAGCCACCGCCGAAGCCGCCTTCACTGCTACCGCTCCGGCTTCCACCACCAAAGCCGCCGCCGTTGTTGCTTCCGCCACCGTAGGACGAACCACCACCGTCGAAGCCACCGCCTTCATCACCGCCACTGCGGTTACTGTCGAGGAGCACCAGCTCACCGCGGAACCGATCAATCGTCACTTCCGTCGTGTAACGCTCCTGGCCGGACTGGTCGGTCCACTTACGGGTCCGCAGCTCACCTTCGAGGTAAACCTTGCGACCCTTGCGCAGAAAACGCTCAGCCACATCGCCCAGGCGATCATTGAAAATGACGACGCGATGCCATTCCGTACGCTCGCGGCGCTCACCGGACTGACGGTCGTTCCATGTTTCAGACGTGGCGATCGTCAGATTGACAACCTTCCCGCCTGACTGCGTGTTCCGGACTTCCGGGTCCTTACCCAGATTCCCGACCAGAATCACCTTATTGACGCTACCTGCCATTCCGTACCAACCAATTTTCTCGAATTGTTCTTTTCATATGATCCTAAACGCCCATCTATAATTGATCCAGCGCCGTTCAGGCGCGTTCCGATTTTTAACAATCTCTTTTCTGCACATTCCGGGGTTTTCGTGAGCTTTCCAGACAATCATTCGATCCGTGTCCGTGGTGCCCGCGCCCACAATCTCAAGAATATCAATGTCACGATCCCCCGTGACTCCCTGACAATCATCACGGGTCTCTCCGGTTCCGGAAAGTCGTCTCTCGCCTTCGATACGATCTATGCCGAAGGTCAGCGCCGATATGTGGAAAGTCTTTCCGCTTACGCCCGCCAGTTCCTTGAACTGATGGGCAAGCCGGATGTGGACTCCATTGAGGGCCTCTCCCCGGCCATCTCGATCGAACAAAAAACGACCTCAAAAAACCCTCGCTCCACCGTCGGCACCATCACGGAAATCCATGACTACATGCGCCTTCTCTGGGCGCGCGTAGGTGTTCCTTATTCACCCGCAACCGGCCTCCCCATTGAAGCCCAGACGGTCAGCCAGATGGTAGATCGCGTCATGGCGCTTCCTGAAGGCACGCGTCTCATGCTGCTGGCGCCGGTCGTCCGGGACCGTAAAGGGGATTGCAAACGCGAACTGGCAGACCTGGCTCGCAAGGGCTTCACGCGCGTCAAAATTGACGGTGAGCTTTACGAAATTGCCGAAGCCCCCGAACTCAATCGCAAGACCCGCCACAATGTCGAAGTCGTGGTGGACCGGATTGTCGTCAAACCTGACCTCGAATCCCGTCTGGCAGACAGCTTTGAGACAGCCCTCGAACTCTCCGACGGTCTGGCCTACGCGGAAGAAGTCAGGCGTGCGGGAGAAACAGCTGCCGCCGCCCACATCGTTTTCTCCTCACGTTTCGCCTGCCCTGTTTCAGGCTTTACGATTGAGGAGATCGAGCCCCGTCTGTTCTCCTTCAATGCCCCAATGGGCGCCTGTCCGACCTGCGATGGTATCGGTACGGAAACCCATTTTGACGAGAACCTGATTGTCAGTGACGACACCCTGACACTTTCTGAAGGTGTGATTGCCCCTTGGAGTGGTGCCAGCACGGACTGGTATGACCAAACTCTTGCAGCTCTTGCCCGCCATTGCGGGGACACCATGAACACGCCATGGCGAGACCTGAAAGCCGAAACCAGGGATTTGATCCTGTACGGTTCCAAAGAGGCCATCGCCATTCCGTATCGTGATGGCAGCAAGGTCCATACCGTTACGAAGCCCTTTGAAGGCGTGCTCAAAAACCTACGCCGGCGCATGGCGCAAACAGACAGTATGTGGGTCCGCGAGGAACTGTCGCGCTATCAGTCAGAAAAGCCCTGCCACACCTGCCATGGCGCACGCCTGAAACCTGAAGCCCTCTGCGTAAAGGTCAATGACCTGAACATCGCCGAAGCGTCAGATATGCAGATCCGCAAGGCACTGGACTGGTTTTCTGGCGTTGAAGTTACCCTCACCCCACAACGTGCGGAAATCGCACGCCGCATTCTTCGCGAAATCACGGATCGCCTGCACTTCCTCGACGATGTCGGCCTGGACTACCTCACGCTTTCCCGCGGATCGGCCACACTTTCTGGCGGTGAAAGCCAGCGTATCCGGCTGGCCTCTCAGATTGGCTCGGGTCTGACAGGCGTTCTGTATGTGCTTGATGAGCCGTCCATCGGCCTGCATCAGCGCGACAATGAGCGCCTTCTCGGCACATTGGAGCGTCTCAAGCGCCTTGGAAACACTGTCATCGTCGTCGAACATGACGAAGATGCCATCCGTGCTGCTGATTACCTTATCGATATGGGGCCTGGTGCTGGCACGCGGGGCGGAAACGTCATCGCTATCGGCACACCTGCGGAAGTAGCCAAGAATAAAGAAAGCCTGACCGGTGCCTATCTTTCGGGTCGGAAGTTTATTCCAGTTCCCGAAAACCGACGCACCTCGGACAAAACACTCACATTGGTTGGAGCCAAGGGAAACAATCTCAAGGATCTGACCGTGGATTTCCCACTGGGGACCTTTATTGCGGTCACCGGTGTATCAGGCGGCGGCAAGTCCACCCTGGTCGTGGATACCCTTTACAAAGCGCTGTCTCGGCAGCTCATGAAATCGAGCCAGTCTCCACTCCCTTATGACCGACTGGAAGGCGTAGAGAACCTCGATAAAATCATCGAAATCGATCAGTCTCCGATCGGTCGTACACCCCGTTCCAACCCCGCCACCTACACGGACTTATTCGCCCCTATCCGGGACTGGTTTGCCGAACTCCCGGAATCCAAGGCACGCGGTTACAAACCCGGCCGCTTCTCCTTCAATGTAAAGGGCGGCCGCTGCGAAGCCTGTCAGGGCGATGGCGTCCTGAAAATCGAAATGCATTTCCTGCCTGACGTCTTTGTCACCTGTGACACCTGCAAAGGCGCGCGGTACAATCGTGAAACGCTGGAAGTGAAGTTCCGTGGCAACTCCATCGCTGATGTACTTGCCATGACTGTGGACGAGGCGTTGCCGTTTTTTCAGGCTGCACCCAGAATTCGGGACCGCCTCGCCATTCTCCAGCAGGTTGGTCTCGGCTATGTCGCCCTGGGCCAACAGGCAACCACACTTTCAGGGGGCGAAGCCCAGCGCGTCAAACTGTCCAAAGAACTTGCCAAACGAGCTACTGGTCGCACCCTCTACATTCTTGATGAGCCCACCACCGGCCTGCACACTGAAGACGTCCGTAAGCTGCTGGAAGTGCTGCATACGCTGGTTGATCAGGGCAACACAATTTTGGTGATCGAGCATAATCTGGAGGTCATCAAGACAGCAGACTGGCTGATCGATATAGGACCAGAAGGCGGTGACGGTGGCGGCAAGATCGTAGCCGCAGGAACACCGGAAGACATTGCTGCCTGCAAAGCAAGCCATACTGGCCGCTTCCTGGCGCCCCTTCTGGATGCCCCCGGTGTCAGGCAGCACCGTGAGCCTACAGGCAAAAGGATCACTCAGGCGATGATTGCCGCCAGCTTGCCCCAAAAGGCGGAGCGAGCCCCAGCCAAAACGACAAAAGTGCCTAAGGCAAAAATAGTGGCGGACAAGAAACCTCGTGGCCGCCCCTCAGGCTCCCGCAACAAAACCAAAGCCTGATTCCTCAAGTCCTGAAGAGCCCCGCTCTTCAGGACAACAAAGGACGCTACGCAAGCCAGGCTACAAAAAGGTGTCAAAGGCCGTTGTCCCAATGCCTTCCGGACCAGAGTGATCGGGAGCCAGAAAGTCAGCCCCCGACAGGCGATACCAGAACAGTAATCGCAAAAAGACGCAGCCGTACCCTTTCCAATCGGGTATGCTGGTGCAAACCCCACGGCAACAATCAACATACGAGACGGCAGCCAGATTAGAGCAATCATCAGCGCTCAGCGGTCCGGATCATCCTCCCAGAACAATCCATTTTCTCCCTTCTAAGAAGAATTACCGGCTAACTGGTCGGCAGTTATTTCTGCTGAGTACCGAGATGCTCTTTCCCGCGCTGGCGCGCCAGCTTCTCCTGTAGCTCACGGGCAGCATATCGCTGGCGCTGCTCTTCTGTCCGTTCGTTATGACAATGGGGGCAGGAGACGCCTTGTACGAACATCGGAGAAGCCTTGTCTTTCTCGCTGACAGGGCGACGACAGGCGTGACAGACATCGTAGCTGCCAATTTCCAGGCCGTGCTTCACGGAAACACGCTGGTCAAAGACGAAACATTCCCCTTCCCAGAGGCTTTCTTCCTCTGGAACAGTCTCCAGATATTTCAGAATACCGCCTTTGAGATGGTAAACTTCGTCCAGTCCCTCTGCCTTCACAAAAGACGTGGATTTCTCACAGCGAATTCCGCCTGTGCAGAACATGGCAATCTTTGGAACACGGCCCTTGGCCTCAAGCTCCTTGCGTCGGTTCCGAAACCACTCCGGAAACTCCCGGAATGACCGTGTTTTGGGGTCTTCAGCCCTCTTGAATGTCCCGATCGCGACTTCGTAGTCATTCCGGGTATCAATCACGATCGTATCCGGATCAGAAATCAGAGCATTCCATTCATCAGGTGCCAGATACTGACCAACATCCTTGCGAGGATCGATATTCGGCTGCCCCATGGTAACGATCTCTTTCTTGAGACGCACCTTCATGCGGCGGAAGGGCATTTCCGGCGCACGGGACTCCTTTATTTCAAGCTCCTCACATCCTGGCATCGCCCGAATATGCTCCAGAACCTGTTCCATTCCGTCATCTGACCCAGCAATCGTTCCGTTAATACCTTCCGGTGCCAGAAGCAGAATGCCCTTGATCCCCTCGCGGTCGCAGACCTCCTGCAAAGGCCCGCGCAACGCAACGATGTCTTCAAACGGCGTGAAGTTGTAAAGCGCGACGATACGGATCGGCGGAAGAGCATCAGACACAGGGGCAACCATCCAGCTCTGCGACCGCAGGCAGACCCACGATCAGGTGATAATGTGCCCCCGCCAATATCAGGCTCGCGCCTTCAATTCCAGAAAACTCCTGAACCTGAGCCTCAGGCGACCGAGACGGTTGCCGCTTCTGCAAGAGGTAGTCCGCGATCCTTGATCACGCGCCGCACCGTCTGAATGACCTGCGATCCAGTAATCAGACGCGTGCATTCAAACTGCCGCTCCGTTCCCTTGTGGCGGGGGCACCAGAAGAAATCCTTGTGATCGAACTGATGCCTCGGGTCGTTCCAGCACGAATTGCAGGTGTGCCAGTTGATGATGCGATAGGGTGTAAAGAACTCATTATTCGGATGCGTAAAGCCCGAAATCATGACGACAGGTGTGCCCGAGGCATGCGCCAGCCATGCCAGCCCACTGGAGAGACCAATGAAAAAACTGGCGTGCTTCAGCCAACGCGCACGTTCCGACAACGGGCGGCTGCCAGTCTCGTCTTCCGCGCCATGGGGAATATGATTGTACACATACCCTGTTCCATGGAACGTTTTCTGATCAATGCAGATCACTCGGTATCCAGCAGATTTCAGGAAACCAATCACCTCCTGCCAGCCAGCCGGATTATTCCAGTACTTGCACTGAGTACTGGCCTGCGTCGCAATCACCACATACGGCCCCTCAATAGGCGGGGTATCCACATCCTGGATCGTGATGCCAGGAGGGTTATCGTTCCAGGGATCAACACCCAGAATATAAGCTGCAGTCCGATGCAGACCTACATGCCGGAAGTCCGTGGGCTGATGTGTCAGCTCCGTATCCGTGAAAAACAGACCTATATTGTATGAAGCGTAGAAAGCGGACGTAAACGTCTTGTTTGCCTGAGCTTCATCGTGCCCGACCAATGTGATGTCTGGATTAGCCTCTTTCACCAGAGGGAGAATGACATCTGCAACTGAGCAGGACACCTTCGCGCCCGTCTGCTGCGCAAGGCGAATAGCTGCCGGAAGCCAGGCAATCGTGTCTCCAAGCGTTCCAACAGGCAACTGCACCAAAACAGGCCTTCCCGTGAGGGATAGCTCGTGGTGCAGAATGTCCTCCCGCGTACCGTCAGGCTTTTCCAGCCAGACATCGATCAGGAATGGAACAAAGTACTTTTTGGTGGATGAGACCATGCCGCCTTTTAAACGGGCATCGAAGAGAATATTCCCGGTCGAATAATCCGATAGTCTCACATGCCATTGCCCCAGTTCCGGGGCAATATCCGGCACCATGACACGGGCACCATCATTGAAGTCAAAGCGGACGCCCTGCCCTCCTTCCACAACGGGAACAGATGGAATGGCCAGATAGGGGCTCTTCTCGTCCTCCTTCTGCACGGGATTACCGTCGGCAGGAGGAGCACCTTCCTGTGGAAGACCGGAGGCAGGCGTTACAGTTTCTGCAGGCTGGGAAGAAACAGAGGTCACATCAGACATCAGTAAAAGCGTCTCCAAACCGTTCCCGCAGGCCGTACAGAGACAGAAACCCGCCTCTACCGCACCCACAAAAGCAGGCTAATATTAAAAGTCCAAAACCATGTTCAAACCTGAATTCGTCTCTTGAAAAGAGACTTTCCACAGTCTGCCACAAAACAGTGCCAAGGTTAAAATGAACTCAAGATCTTTGGACATTAAAAGAAACGTTCACCCGTTCAAGACAGATCGTTCCCAGAGCGGAAATGCTATGCGATACCCAAAGGATCATGACAGAGCATACTGCAATCCGTGGCCCCTTCCTGACCTTCCATGCTGACCCTTTTACGGTCGACCCAATGGCTGCACTCACGCACCAGCCAGACGGCCTGATTCTTTGCAAAAATGGCGTCATCACCGCTGCAGGCGCATGGGAAGATCTGAGAGACCAAATCCCGGAAGGTACTACCGTAGATCATTATCCAGACCGGCTAATTTCAGCCGGAATGATCGATACCCACGTCCATTATCCCCAGCTCCCTGTGATCGCCTCGTATGGGGAACAGCTTCTGGAATGGCTGGAGACCTATGTCTTCCCTGCTGAAGCCCGTTACGCAGATATTACTTATGCACGCCAGATCGCCCGCAGTTTTCTGAAAGAGCTTCTCCGCGTCGGTACAACAACGGCCGCCGTGTACTGCACGGTTCATCCGGAATCCGTAGACGCATTTTTTGAGGAATCAGAACGCCTCAATACCTGCATGATCGCAGGGAAGGTCCTGATGGACCGCAATGCGCCTGACAACCTGCGAGACACCGCCCAGACAGGCTACGATCAGTCTGCCGCTCTTATCGAACGCTGGCATGGTCGCGGACGACAGCTGTACGCCGTCACACCACGCTTTGCCCCTACCAGCACACCCGAACAACTGGATTTGGCTGGATCTCTCCTTGCTACCCGCTCTGACCTCTTCATGCAGACGCACTTGCTCGAGAACCGGTCTGAGATCGAATGGGTCAAGGAACTCTTTCCCGACCGTTCATCCTACCTGGACGTGTATAACAAGTCGGGGCTTCTGCGCCCTCGCGCCATTCTGGCTCACGCTGTGCATGCACAGGAAGAAGACTTCCAGCGCTGCCATGATACAGGCTGCTCCATCGCACACTGCCCCGGCTCCAACCAGTTTCTGGGCAGCGGGTCATTCCCCCTATTCAATGCCTTGAAACCCGAGCGACGTGTCAAAGTCGGCGTTGGCAGCGATGTGGGAGCTGGCCCCTCCCTGTCGTTGCTTCAGGTCCTCTCAGACGGATACAAGGTCGCTCAGGGGTTAGGCACGAAACTTCATCCTGCTCAGGGCCTTTGGCTGGCAACCGTCGGAGGCGCTCAGTCTTTAGGGCTTGAGGATCATATTGGTGCCATCAAACCTGGCCTGCATGCAGATCTCTGCATCTTTGATCCTACTGCAACGCCTCTCGGGAAAATCCGGACCCAGACGGCTGAGACCCTGTCCGATCTCCTGTTTGCCCTCACGATGCTAGGCGATGACCGTAGCATCGAGGCTACATATGTGGCTGGTCAGAAGGTTCACAGCCGGGATTAATATCTGACCCGAGGGGCTTCAGCCGAATCTGCGCTGCCGCCCTTCGGTCACCGGACCCTCAGGCTCAACAGGCAGCCCCATCAGAATTCTCTCATCAGGGAGATCAGCCACTACAATTTCTGCTTCCGGATCAACAGCCAGTGTCCGACGGACGTTGAACAACAGGTGCAGAAAAATGGCGGACAATGCCCCAAGAGTAATACCGCTTCCGAAGACAATCTGTGCCCACATCGGAAATGTATCTGAGATATGAGGCTGCGCCGTCGCGAGCATTCCCAGTCCGATGCTGGTTCCCACGATAATGACATTGCTCTGACGGTTGAAATCCACCCGCGTTAGCGTCTGCACACCAACCACAGCCACTGTCGCGAACATCGCAAGAGCAGCCCCGCCCAGAACCGGTAACGGAACCGCCGCCACAATCGCCCCGAGTTTTGGCAGACAGCCCAGCATCATCATGATGACAGCCGCAGATGCCACAACCCACCGGCTCTTCACGCCCGTCATCCGAACCAAGCCGACATTCTCCGCAAAGCAGGTGTAGGGAAAAGAATTGAAGACCCCACCCAATAGCGTTGCAATACCATCAGCTCGCAACGTCCGCGCGATATCCTCTCGGGTAATGGTTTTTTCGACGATTTCGCCAGTCGCATAAACGTTGCCGATCGTCTCAACCATGGTGATGACCATGACGATCACCATCGAGAGGATCGGCACCACATGGAAAGTTGGCGTCCCAAAGAAAAACGGCTGCGTGATGGACACGAGCGGCGCAGACGCCACGCCACCAAAATGCGCATCGCCCATCAGCCACGCAGCCAATGTGCCAATGCAAAGTCCGATCAACACAGCAATCGTTGAAATGAAGCCGCGAAACAGGCGCTGTACGAGCAGAATACTCGCCAGTGTTCCCAGCCCGTAACACAGACTCCGCAGCGGAACCTGATCCTGCACCATCCCTGGCCCATGGCCGGACACGATGTCATTGGCGGCCACTGGCAAAAGCGCCAGCCCAATCACGAGAATGATCGACCCCGTCACCACAGGCGGAAAAAACCGAACCAGCTTCGCAAAATATGGTGCGATAAGCAGACTGACAATCCCCGCGACAATCACCGATCCATAGATCGACAAAAGCCCCGGCGTTCCACCGCCTACCGCAGACCCAATGGCAATCATCGGGCCAACAGCCGTAAACGTCACACCTTGCAGAAGCGGCAGACGAACACCCACCGGTCCAAACCCGACTGACTGCAACAGGGACGCAATCCCGCAGGTAAACAGATCTGCATCAATCAGATGAATCAGCGTTTCCTGTGGCAGGTGCAAAGCCCCCGCCACAAGGATCGGAACAATCACCGCGGCTGAGTAGAACGCAAGAATATGCTGGAAGCCATAAGCCCCCAGACGCCAGAGCGGAAGCTTCTCATCAACCGGATGAACCACAGAAGTATCAGACGCCATCAGGTCTCAGCTTCCACGATATGTGGAATATCCATAAGGCGCCGCCAGCAGCGGAACATGCGCATGCGTGCCCTCACCCAGACCGAACACAATTGGCACAACATCCAGAAAAGGCGGATCAGACAGCACATGCCCTCCCGCCCGAAAATACGCACCAATTTCGAATTCCAGACGATAGGTGCCACGTTCCAGCGGAATCTCCCGCAAGGGGGGGCAACGCCCATCATGGTCCGTCACGCCTTCGAAAAGAATAGCGTCTTCCTGAAAAAGCCGGAAAGACACCCCAGCTGCCGGACGGCCCGAGACCGTATCCAGAATATGCGTGGATAATGAGCTCATGATGTCACCAGATCTTTCAGTCTCAACCCTACAATCGCATCGATCTGCGAGAGGGCTTCCTTCAGTTCCGCCTCGGGCGTCCCCCCCAGACGACGTTCCATTTCATCCATGATGACCGTCTTGGCCACCTGACCCGGCGCTGCAACTTTGCGCACGCAAATTACAAACGGCATGGAAAAAGCCTTCCCATAAGCCGCATTTAGCGTCTTGAACCGTTCATATTCCGCAGGCGTCAGACGGTCCAACCCGGCAGAGGCCTGCTCGGATGCGGACTCCGCTGTCAGATCCGGATCAATTCCCGCGCGATGCCCAAGCTCAGGATGCGCCCGAACCAATGCCAACTGAGCCTCCTCGCCCGCATTCCGCACAACGTCAGAAAACGCCGCAAGCATGGTGTCCACATCCACAAATGACCGCGCTGCCAAAGCCCCCTCAGCCACCCAGGGCGAATGTTCGTAAAGTCCGCCAAACGTCTGGATGAAAACATCAGGCGTCATGGCATTCACATCGGAAATCTTCATGCCGGATGCACACTCATCCAGTGCCGCGCAATATCAAGCCGGGATGCCACCCAGACATCCTCATGGGACGCCACATGCTCCAGAAAACGCTGAAGCGCCAGCGCACGCGCAGGCTTACCCGCCAGACGGCAATGAAGCCCGATGGACATCATACGCCCCCCTTCCGCATACAGCATGTCGAACGTATCCCGCAGATACCGGAAGAACTGCTCGCCCTCGGTAAAACCGTTGAGCGCCGCGAACTTCATGTCATTGGCATCAAGCGTGTAAGGCACGATCAACTGCGGCTTGCCATGGGAGCGATCATAGTACGGCAGATCATCCGCATAAGAATCGGCATCGTAAACAAAGCCGCCTTCTTCCACGACCAGACGGGCCGTGTTCGGGCTGGTGCGGCCCTGATACCACCCCAACGGGCGCTCCCCGACCACTTCCGTATGAAGCGCAATTGCCTCACGGATATGCTCGCGTTCTACGTCTTCCGGGAGGTCCTGATAATCAATCCAGCGCAGACCGTGCGTAGCAATTTCCCAGCCACTGTCCTTCATGGCGGCCACCGCATCCGGATTGCGCGCCAAAGCCTTGGCCACCCCGAATACAGTCGTGGTCATGCCAGCCTTTTCAAACAGGCGCTGCAAACGCCAGAACCCAGCGCGGCTCCCGTATTCGTAAAGGCTTTCCATCTGCGCACAACGCGCGCCCACGATGGATTTCGTCCCGACCATTTCAGACAGGAAAGCCTCCGACCCCGCATCTCCATGCAGGACCGAGTTTTCCGCGCCTTCTTCATAGTTGATGACGAACTGAACCGCGATCCGCGCGCCATTTGGCCATTTCGGATCAGGCGGCGTGCGGCCATAGCCGATCATATCACGGGGATAGGTGTTGGTGCTCATCTGTGCTGCTCCCCCTCAAACCGTTGGCGGATCAAGGCTGATCAGTTCTTCCGTGTCGTAAGACAGCAGACTCTCCAGATGCTTCTCGCCATCCTCAACAAACAGATCACGCGCAATACCGCGTGTCAGCTTCTCAACGCCAAAGCGCATACCACTGATGGACGCCCCTGAAAGACCCATGCTGGGCATGGACGCGAACGTAAAGTTGTAGATTGCCGCCAGCATCGGCGCCTTCGGATCGGCCGGATCTTTCGGCAGGAACTGAAAGCGCTGCCCCAGATACGGATGGCTGGACAGAAGCGTGCTTTCCTCTCCCTCCGGCGCCGTAAAATGGTCGCTCCACAGCATGACGGAATCCGCAAAATCCTGCGTTTCCGGACGGTGCTTCAGATCAATCGAGAAGCCAGTACCAATAATCAGGAAGTCGAAGCGCATCTCGCCATTGGGCGTTTCGACCACAATCTCATCGCCATCCATACGCGCAGAATTCCACGGCGTACCGGGATGGAAAGCGAAATTCTCATGCTTGCGGCAGCGCCAGAACGTATCCTGCGGCGGCGGCTGGTTCAGATTGTAAATGCAGCGCATAAAGCGCCAGCGGGTCAGATCCGGAAGCTCTGAGAAATGCGCAAGGAAGCCCGCATTTTCCATCCAGCGATACGGATTGATAGCCGGAATCTTCGTACGACGCAGACACAGATCCACACGACCCACACCGGACTCCAACGCCGTCGCAGCATTATCAAAAGCGGACGCACCAGCACCCAGAACGCCGATCCGCTTACCCTTCAGAGCAGCGAAATCAATATTTTCATGCGTATGAGCATAAACCGACTTCGGAAGATTGTCTGAAATGAACGGCGGGACAAACCATGCTCCGCCACCGTCAATCCCCGTAGCCAGAACCATCCGACGCGCCCAACGCTTCGTCTCAACACCGGCAGCGTTCCGGAAGGTCAGGCGCAGCAGGCCGTCCGTCCACTCCACATGAACCAGTTCCTGATCGTTGACGACCGGCAGCTCCAGGGTATCACGCACCCAGTCCAGATAAGACTGCCAGTCATGCCGCGAGATCTTGTCAAGCGACTGCCAGGCTTCCTTGCCATACCGGGCTTCATACCAGGACTGTGGCGTCAGATTGGGCACACCCAGATCCGGCCCCGTCACATGCTTTGGCGTCCGCAGCGTGATCATTCGAGCAAATGTCACCCAAGGGCCTTCCTCACCCTTCGCAGCGCGCTCAAAAACCTGTGCATTCGTCACACCCTGACGACGCAATCCGAAACAGGCCGTCAGCCCCCCCTGGCCGCCGCCGATGATGGCAACATCCAGAACATCTTCCCCATCTTTCTGAACCGGAATATTCCAGTTCCCTGTCGCATACCTGATCTTCGCCAGATCCTCATGAACCTGCGCCGAAAGGGTGGCCAGGCCGTCAGTCGGGGAGGAGGAACGTGTCATGAGCATCTTATCCTAAAGAACAGGCACAGGATCGTGGTCTTTCATAAGAAATGACCAGAGTTTCTTCCTATGTCAAAATGACAGGGTTCACCTGCCGCTCTGAAGTGTTTCATAGAGGGGTAATCTCGTATATCTCAGAAAAACGTCCCTGCCGTTCTCGAAAAAAGAGCGTATCCCATGCCGGTTTTTTCCCGCTTCCTTCGCTACTTCCTGTCCGTTGCCCAATACGGCTCGATCCGGAAGGCCTCTGAACATCTGCGGATTGCGGCATCTGCCATCGATCGTCAGATCCTGCACGGTGAGGAAGCTCTCGGCACACCCCTCTTCGAGCGGCTACCAAGCGGCTTGCGACTGACCGCTGCTGGCGAACTCCTTTACACCAAGGGCAAGCAATGGACGCGGGAGATGCAGGAAGTCCGCACCCAACTGGAAGATATGCGCGGATTGAGACGGGGACAGGTGGACATCGCTCTGCCAGATGCTCTGACGACAGGATTTCTGCCGCGCATTCTCAAAGACCTCCGAAAAAGCCATCCAGGCATCACAATCTGCACTCACGTTCTGGATAACGCTGTCATTCAGCAGGCCCTCATCAGCGGAGACGTTGATTTTGCGCTTCTCCTGAACCCTACACAGGCCCGTGGCCTGCTGGTCCGAACCCATATTGATTATCCTTTGGGCTTCGTCTGTCTTCCCGACCATCCGATTGCCCAACACAAGGACGCCCGCTTCAGCATCTGTGCTGAATACCCGATGGTTATGCCCCAGCAGCCTCTTGCGCTGCAGCGACAGATTGAAATTCTGGAAATTGACAGCAATGTCAGCGTCCAGCCTGCAGCGTCCTCCGATAATATCCAGATGATAAAGTCACTGGTTCTGGAGGGCGTCGGGCTGGGAATTCTCAGTCGTCTGGATGCCATGAAGGAAATTCTTAGTGGCGAACTGGCTTTTGTCCCCATTTCGAACCGGGACGTATCCCCACTGACCCTGGCTCTGTGCGTAGACCAAGCGCGACAACTTTCCGGAGCCGCGAGACTGGTGATTGCAGAAGTGGAAAAAACCTTCCTGCATCCGACAGAGATATAACTTCAGACGCAACATGCTGAACGACAAACTCTACACCGCGTTAGGAAGGGCAGGCATAAGCCAGAACATCTAAGGACAATCCAATGTCTTTTCTCAGAATATTTTCTGCCAGCGCCCTCATCTGCTGTCTGTCAGGGAGCGGCGCCCTCGCACAGACGACTGCCGATATTCGAATTGTTCAGGGCGGAGAGAATGTTGTCTGGAAAGCTGCGCCTCCCATGTTCCCAAGTGGAACACGCATGTCCTTCCTGTACGGAGCCTCAGACAAGCCCGGCCCCTTTACCATGCGTGTTATGATGCCCGCAGGGTCAACCATTCCACCCCATACGCACAACATGGATGAAATGCTCACGGTCCTGGCAGGAAGTGTGCATCATTACATTGGCGAGAGCATCACAGCGAACGATGAAAAAATCCTGACAGCCGGAGGGTTTGTTCATCTCCCTCCCAATGTTCCGCACGCACTCAAAGCGGGGACACAGGGCGCCATTGTGCAGGTTTCGGGAACAGGTCCATTTACCATGACCTACGTGAATCCACAGGATGATCCGCAGCATACAAATCGTTAAGACCAGTTAGACAAAAAAAGCCCTGCTTCACATTTGAAGCAGGGCTTTTTGTATCAGAGCGACCTGAGCACTTAGTGCCCAATAATTCCCAGAACCAGACCTGGAGTCAGTATCTGCGGTAACACAACTTCCGATCCATGCGCTGGATAATAAACATAGAGAGGGACGCCGTCGCGCCCGTGAGCTTTCAGGTAAGCGGAAATTCCAGCGTCCCTGTTGGTCCAGTCGCCCTTGAGATAAGCGACATGCCGCGCACTGAACGCCTTACGGACAGAGTCCACATCGAGAGCCACCCGTTCATTCACCATGCAGGTGATACACCAGGACGCCGTCATATCGACAAAAACTGGCTCTCCCTTTGCACGAAGGTCTGCCAGCTTCTCACTCGAAAACGACTGAATTTGATTGTCAGCGGACGTGACAGGAGACGTCGCTGTTGCAGATACCGGTTCAGCAAGACTACGGGACAAGCCTGCCCCACATACGACCATGCACAGAACGGCTACAACACGGCAGAAGAGAACCGTGCCCCTTCCACCTTCCCGCATCGCGCGATGCTGCCCGATACCGTAGATCCAGGCCGCAAAGCCCAGCAACACAAGACCGCCGCCTGCCACAACTACGAAATTCACACCGCGCTCAATCGTCGCCACCCACAGCAGCCACACACAGGTTGCCAGAAGTGGGAAGGCCAAAGCCTGCTTCAACACACCCATCCATGCTCCCGGCTTGGGCATCCGCGACGCCAGACCGGGAACACTTGCCACCAGCACATAGGGAGCTGCCAACCCAAGCCCCATGGAAAGAAAGACCAGCAACCCCATCACAGCAGGGCCACCCAGAGCTCCTGCAATGGCCACTCCCATAAACGGAGCCGTGCAAGGCGTCGCGACGATGACAGCCAATAGCCCCGTCATCATGTCGCCAGCATGACCTGCACCGTGTGGATGCAACTGACCTAACCGCCCCGCACTGATTTCAAACACACCCAGCAAGTTCAGAGCCATGCCAAACAGCAGCCAGCACACACCAACCACAAATCCCGCTGATTGGAACTGGAAGCCCCATCCAGCTGAAGATCCGGCAAGGCGCAGTCCGATCATCAGAAGACCAAGAACTGCGAAGGCTCCTGTAACGCCCAGCGTGTAAAACAGTGCACTCTGCAACTGCACTCGTCGCCCCACACCGCCCATCTTGGCCAGTGACAAGGCTTTCATGGCCAGAACCGGGAAAACACAGGGCATGAGATTCAGGATCAGACCGCCGACAAAAGCGAACAGCATCACACGGAGCCAACCAGCACCCGTTGGTACGGCGTCTGCGGAAGCAGGTGCGGGCGCCGCTGCGGCATCTTCTACCTTGGTTGGACTCACCGTCTGTTCAGCAGAAATCTGGATAGGGCTTTCCTGACCAGCCTCATCCTTCAACACGACCAGCCCCTTAAGCGGTGCATCCCGATGAGCAGTTTTCAGAAACTTCAAGTGAAGAGAAAGCTCGTCTTTACCAACGTTCAGCGGCTGCGGAGCAACCTGATCAATCAGGCCACCTTCCTCCGGCAGAAACCAGGCTTCCGAAACGGCTGTGGAGGACAGTCCTCTGCCTTCAAGCGTCAGGACACCATCAGCAGAAACATGCGCCTTGAAGGGAGACGGAATCGGCATTTTCGCATCTGCGGCCTGAAACAGGCCAGCCTGAGCGCCTTCAGGAGCGGGACCGGAAGACGCAGGCAGTGTCAGCGAAAAATCACCGCTTTCAGGAATGCAGACTTCGGCACAAACAAGCCATTCCGCATGTGCATGAAGTGTAGTCCCGTCACTCCCTTTTAAGGTCAGACTGGCTGGAAGCAGCACGTCCCCGACATAGGCGTAGGACATGAGACCGCCTTCACTCAGGCGAACTGGCATCGGCCAGTGGATGTCCGAAGTCTTGCCAGTTGCCCCGCCCTGCGCCGTTACATCGAGCGTCGGAGTGTCCCCGGCATCTCCGGGGTTAATCCAGTATGTGTGCCAGCCCGGTTTAAGTTGCAGCCTCAACCCAACACGCAATGACTGGTCCGGACCGATGGAATCACGGTCAGTAACCAGAGTTGCCGTATCATTGGCTGAGACGACAGCAGGGCTTTCCGCTGCAATAGACGCCCCATTGACACCAAGACCACATATCCCCGCTGCAAGCAGGGCCAACAGACTTAACACACGACGCAAGGTAGTCTCATTCCCTCAGGACAAAACAGGACAGCCTGCATAACACTCTATGTCTGAGAAAACAGTGCTTTTCCACAAACAGGACTAAATAAATCCTGTTTTATGGTTTTTGTCTCAGGGAATCAGTTTCTCCGCTCTCAGGCGCTCAAACAAATCAAAGAACGAGTCTGGCGTATATTGCCACCCGTCAAACCCTGCCAGACGGCTCTTGGACATGTCCGTCACACATTCGACAGGACGCCCCAGATCCGCGTCCGTATGCCAGGCAGACGCAAGGTGATCGATCCGACTTTCGGTCAGGCCATATTTCTCAGTAATCTGCGCCCACAAGTCTCCATCTTGCGACAGGGTTTCCTCAAGATCTGTCGCGTGGCCGGGATAAGGTGCTGCTTCCAAACCGAACCATGCAGCAAGGCGGGGCCACAGCCATTTCCAGCGAAACACATCCCCGTTCACCACGTTGAAGGCTTCATTCCATCCGCTTTCAGATGTTGACGCCCAGAGAAGCTGCCTGGCCAACTGACGGGCGTCAGTCAGGTCGGTAAGGCTATCCCACTGTACAGGCGAGCCAGGAAAAACGAAGGGACGTCCTGTTTCACGGCAGATCGTCGCGTAAACAGCCAAAGTGCTCCCCATATTCATCGCGTTCCCAACAGCATATCCGATGATGGTGTGGGGACGATGTACGCTCCAGGAAAAGCCGTATTTTTCCGCGGCGGCAAACAGCACATCTTCCTGATCGTAATAGAAATTGGCCAAGGGCAGACGCGGCATGTCTTCCCGGAATGGCGTCTGGGGTGGCTCACCTGAAGCATAAGATTCAAATGGCCCGAGATAATGCTTCATACCCGTTGTAAGCGCAGCGTGTTCAAGCCTCTCTGGGGCGGGAAGTGCCTCAAACACATTGCGGACCATCGCGGAATTAATGCGACAATTTTCTTCTTCCGTGGGCTGACGAAGCCAGGAACAGAAAAAAACGTGTGTGGGCGTCAGATCCTTCAGGGCCAACTTAAGGTTGTTCAGATCCAACAGGTCTGCCGCAATCGGCAGAACACCGGCCATGTCGTGCCGGGGCCGGCGTGCCAGCCCATGAACAGTCCAGCCCTCGGCAACGAGGCGCGTCGCGAGCGTCTGGCCAACAATTCCAGTTGATCCGACAACAAGAGCAATACGGGACATCAGGGTCTCCTTTCCCGAAAAGTGGTTCGCCATCCATCTGAGCCCTTGGCGCCAACAGTTCCAGACGGCACCATATTGTGCCCTGGATACCAAAAGGTTCCCAAGAAATGACAACTTCCCTTCCGGCCCGCTATCGCCGGGCTCCCTTTGACGAAGACTGCGCGCCACGCCGGATTCTGAGACTTTTCAGCGGGAAATGGACGACCATGATCCTCCATACGCTCCATCTTCTGGGAGGAAGTTCACGCCCCGGCCGCCTTCAGCGGAGCATTCCTGGTCTTTCAAAAAAAATGATGACCCAGACACTAAGAGAGCTCGAAGAAAAGGGGCTCGTCTGTCGTGAGATCCACCAGATCATGCCACCCAATGTGGAATACAGCCTGACATCTCTCGGGAAGGTCTTCGTCGAGCCCATTGAACAGCTCTATTTGTGGGGGATCGACCATGCAGATGCACTGGAAGCGCTGGAGGCAAATGAAAGCGGGCCAGCAGCCTCAGTCCCTTCACTCGAAGCCGCAGAATAACGCATCACTTTTTGGACAGAGGGCCTCATCCTGTGGCACTCCTGCTTGAAAAGGGCCCTCCCGGCCAGAACAGACCTCACCTTGCGCGGACATGCTCCAGCTTCAAGGCATATCAAGGACATTTCAGACCGATGTGTTCCCCTTCACGGCCAGTCCAGTCACGAACACCCCGTCAAAAGAAACGCCATTCCTTCATGGCCTTTCTGGTTTTCCTGACGGCCCTGCTGGCAACACCCTTCAGCTGGGCGGAAACAACACCTGCAAAAGCCCCAGCAGCGACAGTCAGCCCCACGTCGGCTCCCCTGTCGGCTCAGGAAGCCCAGCAGCTTCTGAATGTTCTGAATGACCCCAAACAGCGTGACAACTTCACACACACGCTCTCCCTCATGGCGCGTGGTGTCAAACAGACAGACACGCCTGCGGCAAGCCCTGCGTCCAAGGCCGCGGCCATGCCGGACGTGTCGCCAGAGATTGATAACGGTCTGAAAAGCGTTCGTACGCAGTCTTTGGGATATGTTCACAACTTCCTGAACCTCTTCAGTGATCTGGGATTGGTTGGCCACTGGTTCAGGTCACAGATGCTGTCGGCAGAGACGCGCGCGCCAATCCTGCATGCATTTGGAATTGCCGCGCTGGTTATTGCATGTGGTCTGGGACTTGAACGGACCATCGCGCTGATGCTACGCAAACCGCTCCAGAACCTGACGCTCAAGGCACAGGCGCGGGAAGTCCGGAACATTCAGGCGCTTCCTGAAACAGATCCGGCACCTCTCCCAGCAGACAAGGACGCCAGCAGCAACTCCAGCCAGACCCGTGCAGAAGACCAGAGGCGTCAGGTCGAGACGCTCCGTTTCCTCTCCCGTATTCCTTACGCCCTGGGTCACTTTTTGCTCAAAGCCCTGCCTGTTCTGGCATTCCTGCTTCTGGCAGGTCTGGCGGTACTGGTTCTGCCCCTGACTGAGCGAACAGTGAACGTTATCCTGACGCTCGCATACTCTTATGCCGGGGCACGCACACTCTACCTTCTGGTCGAGACGGGCCTCACTCCACGATCACCGACCATCCGACTCCTGCCAGCCAGCACGCCGACGGCCTTCATGGTGACACGGTGGTGGAACGTACTGGTTGCGGCTCCCGCCATTGTCATCTGCCTCTCTGAACTTGGCGCACAGTTCAATCTGGCCCCCCGTGGGACGGATGCCATGATCAGAGCCGTCGTTCTTGTTGAACACGTGCTGATCGCCGCCTTCATCTGGCGCATCCGTCACATTGTCAGCAATGCGCTTCAGCCCAGCACGGTTGGCAAGAAAACAGGAATGTGGACGGTTATTGCCGCCATCACGCGCCTGTGGTGGGTGCCTGCCATGTTCCTGGATATTTCCCTCTGGATTGTCTGGGCAGCCCATCTGCAGGGCGGCTACGCCTGGATTCTCAAAACAACAGGCGTCACGATCGGTGTACTCGTAGCGTCCCGTCTGGGTGCGGTTCTGGCCTACGGGCTTCAGGACCGGTTTTTCCGCGTCAATCCACAGCTTGTGGAGCGGTTTCCGGAACTTCAGAAACGCGCTGACCGATACTACCCTGTCGCACGCATGGTGCTGACGGGGGCCATTCTGTTCCTCACGCTGGTTGCCATCACAGAAGCATGGGGCCTGCCAACCTTCGGCTTCTTCATCAAGAATGCCCTAGGCCGTCGTCTAATGGATACCGCACTGACGATGCTGATTGCAGCGACTGTGGCTGCTGCAATCTGGGAAATGGTCAACATCATGCTGAACCGGCAGCTCTCGTCTTTCGAGACCTCAGGCCAGCGTTCCCGAGCGACCCGTCTGCGTACGGTGATGCCAATCATCCGCACCGTTCTTCTGGCCATCATCATCATCATCGTTGCCGTGACGACACTCTCGCAGATTGGCATCAACGTAACGCCACTTCTGACTGGTGCAGGTATCCTTGGCGCAGCCATCGCTTTCGGTTCCCAAAGTCTGGTGAAGGACTTCATCACGGGCTTCTTTATGCTCGTTGAAGATGCAATTCAGGTCGGCGACTGGGTTACGACAGGCGGCGTCTCGGGAACGGTAGAAAACCTGTCAATCCGGACTGTAAAGGTGCGCGACATTACGGGCGATCTGCACATCATTCCGTTCTCGTCCGTGTCCTCCATTGCCAACACGGCACGCGGCTACAACCAGATATTCATCAAGCAGCAGCTTGATCTGTCGGAAGACCTGCCACGCGTCTCTGCCATCATGGAAAAAGCCGTCAAGGAAATGCGTGCTGATCCGGTTTTCGGGCCGATGATCCTGTCCGACTACACAGATCTGGGCGTGGATCAGAGCGACAGCGGAGGCGCTACCCTGATTGGTAGCATCCGAACCACACCGATGATGAAGTGGAAGGTCAAACGCGAATTCAATCGTATTGTAACCAACCGCTTCGCGGAAGAAAGCGTTAAATTCTATACGCCGACGGCTTACACCACCACACCGCCTGGCAACACCATGCAATTCAAGGTCGCCAACGACACAGGACCGCAGCCCGTTCAGCCCGCACCTGAGAAAGCCTGATCCCTACAGGAGGCGTTTTAAAAGTTTGGGAAGAGCGTAAAGCTGACCAGAGACAGGTAAAACATCACTGCCAGCAGAATATGGCACATGTAGAGCGGGGCAATCACATAGCCCCGCCGCCTTGCCCATCCCATGAGAAGGCCAAAAGCAGCAACGGCCACGGCTAAAGCGACATTCAGCATAAGTCGGCTGTCACCATTCGCCAGTGCGACAATCATGAAAACCGCGCCGAGTAGGGCAAACCCGACATGGACTGGCAACAGAGCCTTCAATGGACGCCTACTTCGGAGAACGCAAACGCCGAGCCATACGCCTGCAATAACCGTTAAAGTGAAGCACAACATCGAAGCAATCAACATCTTCGAGTCACCTTTTCTCTCATGTGTTTCCGGACATTACCGGATCCGGGAGCAAAATGCTTGCAAGTATTCGTGCGCACATCATGCGCCTCATATCAGATCGACACGCAGAGCATCTTTCCAGGACGCCCTATCGAAGGGATCCTAATTGATTCACACTCACAGACTTCGCCTATAGCGCCCAGCATCCCGCGGAGTGAAACCAGAAACGACAACGGCCAAACGCCAGCGCAGACAAAGACGCCCTGATCTCCGCAATAAAAAAGCCCGGCATCTCTGCCGGGCTTTCAACAATAGAGACATCAACTGACGTCTCCATTATCGCTCATCTCACATCAGCGCAGAATGCCAGTGTGACCCACACTGTAACGGCCTGGCTGCGGCCAGACGGTCAGGCCATGTGGCTCTGCTCCAACAGGGATCTTGCGGACAGCACCTGTATCCGTGTCGATGGCATAAACCACGTCGTCAAAACGACCAGACAGCCAGAGCAGTTTGCCGTCAGCACTGACATTGCCCATATCCGGGCTGCCACCATCCGGAATCATCCAAGTCTTGATGACCTTGTCCGTCGCGAAATCGATGATGGACACTCCACCCGGACCACCGCGCTTGCCGTGAATGCGATGGGAACCGCGGTTCGCCACATACATGACCTTGCCATCACGGCTCGGATACAGGCCATGCGTGCCAATACCCGTCGGGATAAAGCCGGTTTCCGTAAAGGAGTCCCCATCCACGACGAACACACCGTCAGCCATCATGTCGGCAACATAGAACTTATGCCCGTCTGGAGCCGTCAGAATATCCTGCGGCATTCCACCCTTGGACAGCTTCAGCATACCGATCATCTTCAGGTTCACGGTATCGACCTTGGCAACATAACCGCCAAACTCGCAGGTGAAGATCGCGTACTTGCCGTCAATGGAGAAGTCAGCGTGATTGACGCCTTTGCACTCCGGCGTCTCGACTGAGCCCTTTAGCTCCATCGTGTGCGGGTCGCGGAAATCAAGACGCTTGTGGGCTTCAGCCACCGTGATCGCGTACTTGCCATCTGGGGTGAAGTACATGTTGTACGGATCGTCTACTGCGATATTTGCGCCGGGCTTTGCGGTCGCAGGGTCGATCGGCGTCAGGGAGCCATCCGGACGTCCCTCACTGTTGTTGGTCACCCAAAGCGTCCGCAGATCCCAGGACGGCACGACGTGCTGCGGGGAGCGACCAACGGGGTAGGTATCCACAACCTGAAAAGACACCGGATCAATAACGGAGACACTGTTTCCACGCAGATTCGGGACATAAACCCGCGCCGGATCATGAGCGATCGCCGGGGAAATATGGGACGGCGTGGTCTCGCTATAAATATTGTGCGGATCAATCACGGCTGGCATGCCCGGAATGGTCTGCACCGCATCTGAAGCAACCGGAGCGGCCACAGGAACAGATGCGACAGCAGGTGCTGGCGCTGAGACAGGCACCATCGCTGGCGGAGCTGCTGGAGCCGCGGGGGCCGGAGGTACAGGAATCGGTGCACTTGCGTCCGCAGGAGCCGTGGTCTGGGCATGCGCCGCAGAGGCTCCCAGCAGCGTAAGCGCCGCCAGAAGGGGGGTCTTAAAATTCATGGATGGCTCCTGTTGAAGGACTGAAGTGCCGTTACAGCGGTGCGTATCTGCATCTCTGTGCCGATACGTCCCAGTCCGGGCGTAGCCTGGCGCGGATCCCCGCCATAAACGCCATCGGTGACACTGGGTTTTGGAGCGGTGCGAAGCGCTTCCTGACGGACCAGGGACGGATCCACGGCCAGCATCAGGGACGTATCGCTCAGCTCCGCATGCATACCCACTTCTGCTGCATGGCCCTGCGCTTTCAGGGCATCAGCATACTGATGGGGAATAACTTCATAATAATCGCGCAGGTCCAGAACTGCTGCCTGACCCTTCCATCGCGTGTTCAGCTCCTGGGCCACATGCGCCATGGACGCCTGATAGCCCCCATGATCTCCCAGAAAAACGATTTTCCGGAAACCCTGCACACGAAAGCTTTCAGCAGCACCTTTCAGCATTCCTTCAAACACGGCAGGCGGAACAGAAATCGTTCCCGGAAAACGCATATGAGAGGTTCGCGGGGAGGTTGAACCTTCCGGCACATAAGCAATGACGGGGGCTACAAACGTCTGCCCGGCCTGTCTGGCAATTTCGTCAGCCAGAACCTGCGCCCGCACATTATGCTTGCCAACAGCCATGTAAGGCCCGCTTTGCTCCGTACCGCCGACAGGAATGATAATAGTATCCGTACCGCCATGAACGGAGCGGTCGATTTCCGTCCAGGTGTGGCAAGCGAATTCAACTTGTGCCGCCGTTCCCGAGCAATGCATCACGGCCTGCCCGAATGCCAGCGGAGCCATACCAATCCCCACGCCAAGCATCGCACAGGCGGAGCGCAATAGACGGGGATAAATCGGCATAAGACAGGCATCTCTGAAAATGGTCGTCTTTCCCTACTCCATCCGGGGGTATGTTTTCCAGAGCACGCCATCTTTTCGCTCTCGGAAGATACAGTATAGAGAGCGGTATGCCTTTTCCTGTTTCTTATGACCCCGATGCGGTCGACAGCGCCGCTCATCTGATTCAAGTCGCACTGACGCCAGTTTTCATGCTTTCTGGCATTGGAACACTGATCAACGTTTTCAACACACGTCTTGCCCGTGTGGCAGACCACCTCGAAGACGTGCGAAAAAAACTGGCCGCCCCACCTTCCGACACCGATACGCCAGACCCTTTTTATACACCGGAACGGCTGGCAGCCCACGAGCTCAGACTCCATCGGCGAATCTTTGTTCTGGACGCAGCCATCATGCTCAACGCCATCGGCGGGGCCTCGACCTGCGGCGCGGCAATGGCTCTTTTTGTCGGCTCGCTGCGCGATGCAAGCACATCCACATGGCTGCTAGCCTTTTTCGGCATAGCTCTGGCCTGCACTGTTGGCGCTCTTTTCTTCTTTCTGGCAGACACGCTTCTCAGTTGGCACGGGCTACGACGTGACGGACTTTCTCTTTCGTCCCCCAAGAAAAATTGAGGCCTCGCGCAATTTTATTGCGCGAATGGGCTAGTTCCCAGATTTTGATACCTTAAATTGCTAGGGAAGCGACAATAGAACATCCCTGAACTGAAACGTGAAATAATCGCTGTTTCGGGTCAGGGGAGTGCATTTCATGAATTGCAGCAAAGTTCTGGCAGGGATTTATGCGTTAAACGCAGGTCTGATCCCGCGTCTTCATTTGTTGCCTTGAAAGTGGTTTCTGGAGTTTCTCCCGTCCCACGCCATCAACGGCAAGTAAAACGGAGAAAACTTCCATGACGTCCATGACCCTGATCCACCTGATCGGCCTGCCAACCAATCTTCTCGCCCAGTTCTCAATGGTCGCATTCGTGCCTGTTATCGGCGCTCTGATGATCGCTACTGTCGCAGCTGACCGCGTTTCTTCCAAAGGCTGACATTCAGCCTTTGGTCACGCCTTGGCTCTTCGCGAGCAGGGCTTCAGTGACGAACGGATAAATAGGAGTTCGGATCCAGACGACGACGCCACAAGTCGCTGATCCAGCAGCCCATGATTCCGATCATCATGCCCACGGATGTGGACCCGATCCAGTGTGACGGTAGCAGCGCCATTAAAACGCCTGCGCCTCCTGCGATGGTCCAGTTCAGTGTACCAATTAGGGCAGATGCCGCTCCTGCCTGATGCCCGTGATGCGTCAGGGCCAGAACACCAGCGTTTGGCCCGACAAATCCGAGCGATGACGTCGTACAGAAGATCAGGATACAGAGTATCCAGGGGTTTTGTGGCCCAACCAGCCCCAGCGAACAAACCAGCACACCAAGCAGTGTGAAAGTCAGAACAGCTAGCATTCCGTATTCCATGACTCTGGTAAACAGAAAGCGCTGCGCCATCCGTGCATTGATCTGTGATCCAATGACGAAGCCTACCGCGTTCAGCCCGAAGAAGATGGCGAACAGACGCGGCGAAAAATGCAGAATACCTTCAAAAAGAGCCGGGGCATTGGAAAGATAGGCAAACATCGTAAAGGTGCCAAAGCTCGCAACCATGGCGGCAGAGCAGAACAGCGGCTCTGTAATCAGTCCCCAGTACCGGGTGACCACTCCTGTAAAAGGAAGCGCAAACCGCTTCTCTGGTGGAAACGTGTCCGGCAGCAGGAACCACGTTCCAATGAACAGCAACACTCCGAACCCTGCGCCAACCCAGAAGATCAGTCTCCACTCCCCCAGATCCAGCAGAAAACTGCCGATGGAAGGTGCCAGAAGCGGCCCGAGACCAAAAATCAGCATCAGCTGGGACATCAGCTTCACACCAGCCGGCCCGGTGGCAACGTCCCGCACCATGGCTCGTGGCGCTACCGACGTTGTCGCCCCTCCCATGGCCGCGATGAAACGCAGAATGCAGAACAGGTGGAAGTTTGTGACCACGGCCAGCAGGGCAGACGCAATCACATAGACCACCAGCCCCAGCAGAAGCGGTAATTTACGTCCATAGCGGTCACAGAGTGGGCCGAGTGTAAACTGCCCGATCGCCAACCCGGCGAGCCAGGCTGTTAGCGTCAACTGGGCTGAACCCGCCCCCTGCCCCAGATCATGTTCCAGCATGGGAAATGCTGGCAGATACATATCTGTCGAAACCGGTCCGAGAATGAAAATAAGACCGATCAAAATCCGAACGACCGGCGAAAGAGTCGTTACAGGAGCATCAGGGGTGGAGGAAGTGGACAAAAGTACACCACGTCATGGCAGGGCGATAAACAGGAAAACGGGCCCCTCATTAAAGAGAAGCCCGTTTCGGTACTCAACGCCTTTTTATGCGCCCTGACCATCCCCGAAAAAGCAGAAACGATCAGGAAAGCAGGGAGGACTGGAAGATTATTTCCCCCAGCCAGCCAGCACGCTGTCCTTCACACTCTTCGGAAGGCCAACATAATCAAGGCGGGCATTGTCCGCGTCACCGTTCTGGAAGCCCCAGGCGAAGAAGTCACGAACAGCCTTGGCTGCCTTTGCATCCTTCGGGTTCGTCGGAACCAGAACAAATGTTGCAGTCACGATAGGCCAAGCGCCTGCGCCAGCCGTGTCGAGCAGGTTCACAGCATAATGATCAGCATGAACCCAGTCAGCAGCGTTTGCAGCTTCCACAAAGCTCTTGAGCGTCGGGGACACGAATGCACCCGTATGGTTCTTCATTTGGGCAATATTCAGATGGTTTTGTGCGGCATAGGAATACTCGACGTAGCCGATGCCACCTTCCGTCTGCTTGACCATTGCTGCCACGCCGTCGTTGCCGCGAGCGCCAGAGCCACCCGGCCATGCGATTGACGTGCCAGCACCCAGCTTCTGCTTCCACTCAGGGGAAACCTGGGACAGATAAGACGTAAAGACAAAGCTCGTGCCAGAACCATCCGCGCGGTGAACAGGCGCAACATCCGTTTCCGGCAGCTTCAGACCCGGGTTCAGGGCCTTGATGCGGTCGTCATCCCATTCCGTGATTTCGCCATCATACAGGGCAGCAAGCGTCGGGCCGTCCAGACGCAGGCTACCTGGCTCAATTCCAGGAACGTTAGCGACAACGACAATGCCGCTCATCACGGTCGGAAACTGATACAGGTGTTCAGCAGCCAGACGATCGCCAGCCATCGGCTTGTCCGAAGCGCCGAAGTCGACGGTACGAGCGATAACCTGATCCTGACCGGCGCTGGAGCCGACACTCTGATAGTTCACGTTGACGCCGATCTGCGTCTTGGCGCCAGCACCCCATGCCCCATAGATGGGAGCGGCAAAGCTGGAACCTGCACCCGTGATTTCCGCAGCACGGGCGGAAGACAGCGAGACAGAACCAAGGGCCGTCATTGCGACAAAACCGAAAAGCGCGAGCTTGTTCTTAATCATGATGATCCCTAACCGGGCATTGGTAAACGGAGTTATGTACTAGCCCCAGCCCTTCAAGGGAAACAGGGGGAGCCTCATGATAGTTTCATGACAGGCTAAGAGGGCCTGATGCACAAATATCACACCCATTTTTCATTCCCCGAAAGAGCCAAATAACGGGGAAAATTCGTCCTTTCCTAAAAGACACATATTTTCAAAGAGATGACAGGGTTTGTCATAAATGAGTCTTTTTCCCGTCATGAAACCTTCCCACTCTTCGAAAAACGGAATCAGATACCTCCGCTGTGGATCACCTGCCATTCATGCAAGGACGCACCACGGCAATGACTTTTTCTCTCCGAAGAACAACTGCTCTTCTGGCGACTTCGACCCTGATGTCTCTTGGAATATTCGCTGGACAGGCACACGCGGCTGACCAGATGGAAATCATGGAACGTCAGATCCACGCGATGCAGGCGCAGTTGAATGCCCTGAAGAAAGAGCATAACGACGAGATCAAGCGGGCCAAAGCCGTCCTTGCCCGCCAGCGTGAAGAGGCTGAAAACAACCCTTACGGTCAGCGCAGCAGCTACATCGGCTCACACCAGCAATCCACGGCGCCGCTTATCACTGTGCGGCAGGGCACAGGTGGTCCGGACAGTGGCCGCCCGGCGTCAGACCGTGCAGACATCACCTCCTGGGCTGACTTCCAGCGCGCAACGTCCCAAGACGAAGAAGTCACTGTCGGTGGCGTGAAAATCGGCTTCCCGAAGGGCCGCCCCACCATCCAGTCTTCTGATGGAGCTTACGCGCTCTCCATCGGTCTGGCTTTTCATGAAGACTTTGGCGGGTTCTTTAATTCGGGCCCACGCCGTGGTGAAAGCCGTGGCGCTTTCAATAGCTTTACCTCCAACATGCGCCGTCTGCGTATTCCTTTCATGTTCCGCTACAAGAACTGGGTTGCAGCCGTTACGCCTGACTTTGGTGCGAACCATAACGACGGTTATGTCGGACTGTACGAAGGCAACCTGAACTACACCGGCTTCCGCAACACGATCCTCACAGCTGGTTACTTCCAGCCTCGCGTGACGGAAGAGGACTCCGAGAGCTCCAACGACTTCTTCACACTTGAACGTCCGAGCATTACCGACATGGTCCGCAACATCGCTGCTGGCGATGCCCGTTTCAGTGTTGGTGGGCTGCATTATGAAAAGCGTTGGTGGGTCGCAGGGTACTTCACGGGCCAAGAATGGGGCCACCGCAATGGCTCTGACAATGGCAGCACCTATTATGGTGGCGGCAGCAGCAACACCGTTGACAGCCAGACAGGCGGAACGCTTCGTGTTGCGGGCCGTCCGGTTGCCACGAAGGACTGGGATGTCCACGTGGGCGTATCAGGCATTTCCGCATTTCGCGTAGCCTGCAACACTGGAACGAGCACCACCTCATGCTCGCGCTCCACGTCTTTTGGTCAGCGTCCCGAGTTTGACATCGGTGAAGCCAACCTCGCTGGAACGGGCACGATCAGCAATGCCGCACAGGTGTGGGCTGCCGGTCCTGAACTGGGCGTTCGCTGGAAGCGCCTGATCGTCAAGGGTGAGTACTATCATGTTGGCGTTCAGCGCTCTGGCGCTGGCCTGAAGTCTGCTGGCTTCCAGGGCTGGTACGGCTCCGCAGCTTACACGATCCTCGGCGACCCACGCATGTACAACTATAAGGAAGGCGCGTTTGGTGCCCCTGGCGTCAAGTCTTCTGAAGAGTTCAACCCTGCTCTCAACCAGTGGGGCGCTCTTGAAGTTGTTGGCCACTACAGCGTGATCGACCTCAACAGCAACCTGAACGATCCCAACCCAAGCAATGTCATCCGCGGTGGTCAGCAGACTGTCTGGACGGGTGGCCTGAACTGGTACCCCAACCGTCATTTCCGCTTCATGCTGGATTACAGCCACTTCATCGTGTCCCGCAGCATGCAGGCGACTAACCTGTACGGCCGCACTGGAAACTCTATTGCAGCCCGAATTCAGGCTGGTTTCTAACACTCTACCTTTTCTCAGACAGGCGGGGCGGATCATGGATCCGACCCGCCTTTTTCATTTATGGAGTATGAGACAAGAACAATATCGTCCGCAGCAGCCAGTTTCCTGTCGCACAATGACACGCACCTCATTGTGGTTTCTGTCTAAAGTAGTTGGCCTTCGCTTGTATTACGCTTGCGATATTGGCCCCGACAGACGAGCTGCCCCTCCAGGACGCCCTTTCGCTTATGTATGTCTCTTTGCCCCGTTTGAGTTCCCTCGCAGCAACGACGCTTTTATTATCTCTGGCTCCTGCCTTTCCTGCTTTCTCTGCCGATAGACTGGAAATCATGGAGCGCCAGATCCGGGCGATGCAGGCTGAAGTTCAGAAACTCAAGAAAGAGCGCAATGAGGAAATCAGGCAGGCTCGAGCCGTCCTGGCACATCAGCGCGAAGAGACAGAAGCGAATCCCTACCGGCAACGCGCGGCCTTCCTTCCGCCTCCTCCCCTCCTTCAGGCCATGCCGGCAATTGCCCCACTTACAATCCGCAGACCTGGTGCCCACCCGCAGGACACGCCGCCATCTGACCGCGGTATCGTGACATCGTGGCGGGATTTCCGGGCCGCCACAGCTCAGGATGAGGAAGTCAGCGTTGGGGGGATCAAGATTGGCTTCCCCAATGGACGCCCGACCTTCAAGACATCTGATGGTGCCTACGCCTTATCCATCGGTCTGGCTTTTCAGGAAGATTTTGGAGGTTTCCCAAGCGTTTCACGTAGGAATGGGGAGGACCGCGGCAACTTCAACAGCTTCACGTCCAACAGTCGGCGTCTCCGCATTCCGTTCACTTTCCGCTACAAGGACTGGGTCGCAAACGTCACGCCCGACTTTGGGCATGGAAATAATGATGGGCAGGTGGGCCTTTATGAAGCCAACATCAATTATGCCGGCCTCCACAACACCGTCCTGACCGTTGGATATTTTCAACCGCGTGTGACGGAAGAAGATGCGGAAAGTTCGAATGACTTCATGTTTGTCGAACGTCCGGCAATCATTGACCTTGTTCGCACGATCGCCGCTAACGATGCCAGATTCAGCGTCGGCGGCATGCACTATGCCGATCGCTGGTGGATTGGCAGTTACTTCACTGGCCAGGAATGGGGCAACCGCAACGAACGTGGTTATTACGCCAGCATCGGGGACAACATCACAGATAGTCAGACAGGCGGGACTTTCCGGGTTGCGGGGCGCCCGGTCGTGACCAAAGATGTGGACATGCATGTCGGCATCTCGTCCATTGCGTCTTTCAAGGTGGCAAAAAGCGCAACCGGCCGCAGTTACACCTTTGCTCAACGCCCGGAAATCAATCTGGGTGAATCCATTCTTATGACCACAGGCGCCATCAATAATGTTGCACAGCTCTGGTCGGCAGGGCCGGAGTTTGCATTGCGATGGAAGCGGCTCCTGGTCAAAGCCGAGTATTATCGCATTGGTGTCGAACGCTCGGGCGGCCTGCCCTCACTTGGATTTCAGGGGTGGTATGGAACCGTTGGGTACACGCTGTTTGGGAATCCGCGACGGTACAGCATTCAGGAAGGAGGATTTCTTGCCCCAGGCGTTTCTCCGGATCAGGAATTTGACCCGCTGCATGATCGTTGGGGAGCTCTGGAAATCGCAGCCCGTTACAGTGTGGCGGATCTAAACAGCCGCATCGGTGATGCAGATGGCGTCCGTGGTGGACAGCAGACTGTCTGGGCGACAGGCCTGAGCTGGTATCCCAATCGTTATTTTAAATTTATGCTGGACTATAACCACTTCATTGTCAGTCGCTCTTCCACCACCGTTAACCTCTATGGTCGCAACGGAGATGCGGTTGTCGGACGCATTCAGTCAACATTCTGAACAGCATTCACTTGAAACCCAATGAAATGTTCCGGAAAATTATTTTTTCCAGACAAACTCTCCCGCTCCAGAGATCTTCCAGTTATTGTAGAATTTTATATTCGGTATTTGGAAAGACTTTCTCTTGCTTAAATGGCTTCTTGGGGCGTTCCTCTGCCTTCTTGTCGTTTGTAGTGCGATCATCGGAGGCGGCTGGTTCTGGATCGACCAGAAAGATTTCGCTGCACTTGCGACCCAGAAGCTCGAAAAAGCCACAGGCCGAACGGTCAAGATCGATTCACTGCGCGTTCGCGCTGGACGTTGGATCACGATAGACGCCAAGAACCTACATCTGGCCAATATTCCGGGAGGGAGCCGTCCAGATATGGTGAGTGTGGGCGCCCTGCATGCCAGGATAAGAGTGACCTCACTTTTGCATGGGCCAATTGAAACACGCGATGTTACGATTGACCACTTTTCAGGTCTTTTTGAACGAACGCCGGACCGAACACCTAACTGGCGCTTTAAGCCTCAAAAAACTTCCGATCATGCAGAGACCGAACACTCCGGCTCTGACAAGCCAGACCTGAGTTGGTTTCCGGGACTGCGTAACGCTACGATTACGGACAGCGATGTCACTTATCGCTCCGCAAAGGGCTCTTCGTATCAAGTCGGCATGCAGCATGTGACTTTTCAGTCCGATAATGATGCATCACCTATGATTATGGCGTTTCAGGGCGCATACAACGGCACTCCCGTTACGCTGGATGCCACCATGCAGCCGCTTAAGGTTCTACGCCGCGCGCCAGAGCCCTATGGGGCTAAAGCACACATTACTTCTGGCGATCTTGTCATCGATTTCGATGGCACCCTGACAGACGCTTTGAACTTTGATGGTGTGAACGGCAATATTGCCCTTTCCACACCAACTGCGTCTCCAGTATTCGAACTCGCTGGGCTATCGGGCACTCACCCCGCTGTTCCATTGGCTCTGAAAGGAACCTTCAGCCATACCGGAGACAACTGGCATCTTACGAATGCCTCAGGCAGCTTCCAGAACAGCAAAATAAAAAGTGGGACCTTCGATCTCAACGAGGGCGGTAACGGTAAGCCCGATATCATTGCGACAGACCTGAATCTGGGCCGCGTAGATCTCAATGATCTGAATAAAGCCCTGTCATCCGGAAAATCTTCCGGATCAACCGATATTCCGTTGATTGCCCCTGCCAATCCGGATCCGGTTCTGCGCGTCAAACTCACCGCAGATGAGATCCTCTACAACGCCCTCACATTCTCGAAACTGAAACTGGAGGCATCCCAAACACCGGGTCGCATTGACGTCAGCACTTTAGCACTAGGCTATCTTGGAGCGGGGCTTCAGGCCAACGGTCACATGGAAGACCAAGGCGGACATTCGCGCGTCACAGCCAACATCGCTCTATCCCATGGTGATATTGATCGCCTTCGCCGTACCGCCGGTCTCGCTCCCGTCCCGGTCAAAGGTGCCCTGTCGATCCGTATTATCGCTTCAGCAAATAATGTCCGCACTTTGAACGAAGCTACACGGAAGGCCGATCTGGTTGCTGCGGTCAGCATGGAAAAAGGCGAAATTGCCCGTGAAATCGTGGAAGCTGCATCCATGGATCTTCGGCTACTGTTCCGACACGCCAAGGGAACGACACCGATCACCTGTATGCTTGGTGTTCTGGAGATGCACCAGGGGATTGGGAAAGTTGTTCCGCTCCGCCTGAAAACTAGTACAGGCGTCCTGGCCGCCAAGGCAGATTTTGATCTGAACCGTCGGTGGTTAGATCTTGTTTTCGCGAGCCGACCATTCTCAACAAGCTTTTTTGCTCTCGATATCCCAATACGTGTGAGCGGGCGTTTTGACAGCCCCAATTTGAGCATTGCGAAGTGGTCGAAAAAGGGACGGGATCTTTTGGCGGATTCCAACGAATTGACAGTCCTCCCTGCCGCACTCCGCTCCTTTGCATCATCGAATGCCTGCGTTCGCCCCACGCAATGACACACTATTTCAGCAGTTGGGGCGACACCGATTTGCTCCCTCAATGTGCGCAGGTTATGCAGACCCCATAGCGCTTGGAGAGTTTCTGTTATGCGTATAGCAATGATCGGTGGTGGTTACGTCGGACTGGTCTCTGGTGCGTGCTTTGCCGAATTCGGTTCAGATGTAGCCGTTGTCGAGCGGGACCCCAAGAAACTGGCAGCCCTGCGTGAAGGCCGTATTCCCATCTATGAGCCGGGTCTTGATGCCATTGTTGCCAAGAATACCGAGACCGGGCGCCTAACATTCGGAGACGACCTGTCAGCCGCCATTAGTGGGGCGGATGCTGTCTTTATCGCCGTCGGCACCCCGACCCGACGCGGCGATGGTCATGCAGACCTCACCTACGTCTATGCTGCAACAGAAGAAATCGCCCGATCGGCCAAAGAGGGCCTGCTCGTCGTTACAAAGTCTACGGTTCCCGTCGGAACGGGACGCGAAGTGGCGCGGATCCTAAGAGAAACACGTCCCGAGCTCACATTTGACGTTGCCTCAAATCCCGAATTCCTACGGGAAGGTAACGCGATCGGGGACTTCATGCGTCCGGATCGCGTGATCATCGGAATCGATACATCGGGTCCCGATGAGGGCGAGCGGGCGACAAGAATCATGCGTGAAGTCTATCGCCCTCTGCATCTTATTGAGGCACCGATCGTCATCACCGATCTTGAGACGGCAGAACTCACCAAATACGCGGCCAATGCCTTTCTCGCCATGAAAGTCACGTTCATCAACGAGATGGCTGATCTTTGCGAAAAAGTGGGAGGCAATATCCATGATGTCGCGCGTGGCATGGGCCTCGATCAGCGCATTGGCCGGCGCTTTCTGCATCCCGGGCCCGGCTATGGCGGGTCATGCTTCCCGAAAGATACACGTGCCCTGACAGCAATCGCGAATGACGCTGGCGCTCCATCCCGCTTGGTGGAAGCCACCGTGGCGGTAAATGAAGACCGCAAGAGCCGCATGTCAGAGCGCATTATTGCTCAGGCTGGAGGCTCCGTCCAAGGAAAGACAGTGGGCGTTTTAGGCCTGACCTTCAAACCAGACACTGATGACATGCGGGAGGCCGCTTCCCTACCTATCCTCGCACATCTTCATGACGCAGGCGCCCGGATCCAAGCCTTTGATCCAGAGGGCATGGAACCTGCCCGTGCGCTTCTTCCTGACGGGGTCATTTACTGTGAGGATGCACTGGAAGCAGCTACCGACGCTGACATTCTGGTCATTCTGACGGAGTGGAACGTGTTTCGCGCCATTGATCCGGACCGCCTGAGCAAAGCCATGCGAGGGAAGGCAATCGCTGATCTCAGAAACATCTGGAACCCCGCGACCATGCGGGCTGCCGGATTTGACTACAGCTCGATCGGCCGAATCTGAGCATAAAAAAAGCCGGCTCCATGCGAGAGCCGGCTTTTTTTGAGACATTGCTTTCCGTGAAATCAGGACTTGTGAACGGGGGCAAAGGTTCCGTTTCGAAGGCTCATTTCAAGTTGCTCCAGAGACTGTCCTTTGGTTTCCGGCACGTAGCGCAGCACGAACAGGAATGCCGCTGCATTGACGAGGGCGAAGAGCCAGAACGTCATGTGCGCACCCAGCCCCTGAACCAGCGAGAGAGTCGTCAGGGAGATCAGAAGATCTGCACCCCAGTGGCTACCCGCGACAAGGCTCATACCCTTGCCACGGCAGGACAGCGGATAAACCTCCGCACCAACCAGCCAGACCGCAACCGACAGACTACCCGTGTTGCAGATCGTGTAACCCATGATCGCAAGAACCGTGATCCACGCGCCAGCACCACCCTTCATATGAAGAGCAAACATTGCACCGAGCACGATCAGGGAAATAACTGCACCAGGCAGCAAACGCAGGATCAGTGTCCGGCGGCCCCAGTTATCGACAGCCCAACCACCAAAGATCGTCGCGCAAACCATCGCCAGACCAACAGCAACGGACGTCAGAAGAGCAGATTCCTGTCCGAAGCCTGCATCCGCAAAGATCGTTGGAGCGTAGTACAGAACCGCATTGATGCCGGTCAGCTGACAGAGCAGCGCAATACCAACAGACGCGATAAGGGCAGGGCGAACCCAAGGCTTGGCAAGTTCTGACCAAGGAGCCTGCTCATCATGGTTGTCTATGATGGCCTGAAGCTCATTCTGGGCAACTTCTTCCGAAGACCGCACCCGACGCAGCACAGCAAGAGCTTCGTCTGTGCGCCCTTTAAGCGCGAGCCACCGTGGGCTGTTGGGCAGAAAACCCATTCCGACAAAGAGAATCAGTGCCGGCAGCATGCCGATGCCGAACATGATCCGCCAGCTGCTGTCCCGGAGAAAATAGCCTGTCAGGAAGGAAATCGTGACACCCGAAACAATCGCAAGCTGGAAGCCAACAACGAGACGTCCACGCCGGTTGGGTGGCGAAATTTCTGCAATGTAAATGGGCACAATCTGTGACGCGGCACCAATCGCAAGCCCTAGAATCAGACGCGATACGATAAGAACCGTAACCCCTTGAGCAGCCGATGCAAGCGCAGTGCCACCAAGAAACAAGGCGGCAGCAAGCATGACCGTCCGGCGGCGGCCAAACCGGTCTGAGATTCCGCCTGCACCAAGACAGCCAATCAGCGCACCGAGAATGATGGCGGATGTTACAATCTCGGACCCGATCGTATCGAGATGAAACTGCTCACGAATCTGTAGAAGTGCTGACGATATGATCCCGGTATCATACCCGAAAAGCAGACCACCCGTTGCAGAGATGGTGGCGATGAAGTTGGTCAGCGCTTCTCCGCTGAGCCGTCGTGAAACATCAAGGGACTGCGTCATTAGGGTCTTCTTCCGTCCGTGAGCAGGGTCATTCGGGGTGGGTGCTTCTTTAACGTTACAGCACCTAAAGGAACATCATAAAAGTGAGTATTTTCATATTTCGATGATATTTATGTTATTTATCACCCAGATGTGACATTCGATGATGCAAGTTTGTCACATCTGACCGCATTGCTGGCGGTTAAACTTTGACTGTCACCACAGGGACAAAGCGAACATCAGGCTCGCTCTCCCAAGACTAGTCCGTTTTTAGGAAGAGACCACGATCACCATCCAGCGAGGAGCGGCGTGACAGGCCTGTTCTCCCGGAATATTGAAAACTCCCGTCAATAACGGGGTAATCAGACAACAGATGGATCAGAATCCATCCGCTCTACACATCATACGATCGATAAAAAATCTGTAGCTCTTTTGTGACTGAGAATAGTCACGATATCATGGAGCGAATTTTCTAAATTGGAAATATCAAGGATACTTCCGAGAGAAATTCTGGCGCGCCGCGGAAAGTCACCATCGACTGTAAACACATTGCTCGGGACCAATGCGATACCACGATGGCGCGCATATGATACAAAATCCACGCTGCTCCACCACTCAGGAAGCTTTAACCACACATGTGGACCATTGGGATCCATGCCGTGGCTATCCCCCAGAATGTTTCGGGTGATCGACTGCCTGAGTCGTAATTCCTGCTTAATAGACCGCAAAATCTCTTTGGACTGTCCCGTCTGCATCCAGTGCAATGTCAGTGCACTCAATAGTCCTGCGTTTGTGAGAGCAAACGCCCGAACAGCAACAGTAAAGCGTCTGGTCATTTCGGCGTTTGGCAGAGCCACATAAGCGGTTCGCAAGCCAGGGCTCAGAACCTTCGCCAAGGTAGAGATATAGATTACACGGCCATGGTCGAGGGCGGCCAATGCAGGGATGGGATTGTCGTGCAGCAAACTGTAAGGATCATCTTCCACGACATAGAGACGATTATCGTGGACAATCTTCAGGACGTCCTTACGGCGCGCCAGTGACATCGTTACGGTTGTCGGGTTCTGAATAGCGGGAATACAATAAAGCGCTTTTGGCTGATATTGTCGGCAGGCTATTTCCAATTGTTCGGGTATGAACCCATTTTCGTCGCCATCTACCCCGACAAGAATAATCCCGAGTTGATCAGCAACGGTCCGTATCCCTGAATAGGTAATACGATCCGTCAAAATAATATCGCCAGGGCTAGCCAGAATACTCATAGCTGCCGCAAGAGCCGTCTGAGCGCCAGGTACAACCAGCACATCATCTGGACGTCTTGATCCAATAACGGGCTCAATCCACTTTACCGCATGTTGGCGCTCTTCCAGTGTGCCGCCTGTCACGCGGTATGACATGAGATTGGAGATATCCTGCTTCTTCAAAAGAGCCGCAAGATCACTCTGCATAATGCGTTGAAGTGGAGGATTTTGGGGGATCGGCGGCAAATTCATCGTCATATCAACAATGGCCGCTTTGGGAGATCGCCAATGGCTAACCTCGGCCCCCATCCTAACAAAAGTGCCGCGCCCTACTGTTGCATTAATCAGTCCACGACGATGCGCTTCCCTGAATGCCCGCGTTACGGTTGTAAGATTTGTCTCAAGGGCACTGGCTATTTCCCGCTGTGTAGGAAGCCGTTCACCACCGTGAATAATACCATTACGGATTGAAGCCGCCAAAGCCTCTACAATCGCGAGGTACATAGGCCCGTTATAAAGGCCTACGTATTCATTCCATTTTTCTAATAATTTTTTGTTTTTCATTGATAAGACGCTTAATTATTTTCTAAGCGACTTTAGGATAAAACCGAAAAAGCGGTCCATCGCCGGACCAATAAAATATCCAACGAATATGGATGCAAATGCCAAAGGCCATGCAAGATATTCATACGGTGAAAACCAGGCCTGGCCTTGGATAATCGTTATGACGGTTATAGCAACCAAAACGAAACCCCAAAGCGAAGACGACATAAAGGGAGCGAAATACCGCCCGTAAATCCCATTTTCTTTTTCAGAAATCGCTTTCGATATACCAATATGATACAGAAAAATCATTGATGAGACAAAGCAGCCAAACAATGCCATCCAGCTTGTGTGGAAGTGATTTTTATCGTCAATGTACGTGTAGTAAAGAGCCAGCGCTACATAGGCATGCGCCAGGAACAGCCCCAGAACCATGCCAAAAAGCCGATGCTTTAGAACCGTCTCAGCTTCGACGTTTTTATTATTATAAACTTCGCTCTTATTAAATTGCTCAATCATGATTCTATTCTCTGTCCTGCAGCACGATCCAAGGCGTCGAGGTCAGTATATCCTCTGTCCATGAGCCTCCACTCTTTGGCGCAGATTGTCTGCCCTTTAGCGCCAATATGCAAATTTCTGCAAACAGGTAACACCGTTGTAAATCAATACAAATGAAGACAATTCTGGAAAAATCTGCACCATCGAGACATACAATATTTCCGTAGGCCGCCATCAAATATATATTTTCGCATATCGTATTGTTTTATAATGATTTTTTTATGTATGAAATTTAATATGAAAATATTATCTTCGCATTGAAGTACGCCTTCTTCCAAACTCTTCTAAATAAAAGACGCAAAAAATTTTACAGATTTTTTAAATCGTACATTTGAAAACCGAAAATGTATGTATCGGAAGCTTCTGAGTTCAAAATACTCTGTGCTCACAGCGTCACACGAGTGCGCCTTAAAAATAAAATCTTTCGACATAATGACCTTGGCTTACTTTGTAACTCTGTGAAGGTTTTAAGAAAGGAGAAGATATTCCTTTCAAAAACACATCCCGTTCCATTAGCAGGCAGAGCATTGATCCACGAACGGAAGAGGTGCCTGTGTTTTCCATATCCAGGAATAACCTTTCCGCTTTTTGCCTCAGTGATACACGATGACGGAACTGGTTAAATCGCAGTCATGCTGGTCTCTTCTCTCATCCAAAATTCAGCGCCGGACAGGACGCAGAGATTCTGAAGATTTGTTACAATCTGCATTTCTGAAGCTTCTGGAGCTTAAACCATCCAACATCCGCAATGTAGAAGCCTATCTTGTAAAAACAGCCCAAAATACGGCCTATGACAGTCATCGACGAGAACAGAATGGCCCCGTTGCCTACGTTGAAGACGACGATATAAAGGAACTTCCCTGCACAGGACCCACGCCCGTCGAAACAGTCATGTCTCGACAACGCTTGGACATATTGGAAGACGCCATAAAAGATCTCGACCCGCGGACACGAGAGATATTTCTACTTCATCGGCTCGAAGGCTTGTCTTACCCACAAATTGCAAAACGTTCCGGGTGCTCAATTAGCAATGTGGAAAAACATATCAGCAAAGCTCTGGCCTTTCTGACAAAAAGACTTTTGGATTAAGATTTATGCCTACCCTTCATGATACGGCAGCTTTCTGGTTTGCGCGTTTGAATGCTCCCGATTGTTCGGAGCAGGATCGCGAGCATTTTTCTGTATGGTATCACCAAAATACCGCCAACGCGCAGGCGTATGAGCTTGTTTCTTCTATCTGGCGTGCATCCGGAATAGTCGCTTCGCACTCTGCGGAAACACCACTCACTATCGCCGCATATCGCTTCAGCCGCCGCAAAATACTGGCTGGCGCTATCGCGATGGCTGTTGGCTCATTTGCTCTTCTTCCAGCCTCGGCAGAAGCGACGATACGCGCAACCAGAACCGGCCAACAAATTAGGGTGTCCGTTTCACCTGCAATGACAATTCTGCTGGATAGTGACAGCTCCGTTGCCATTCACAGCGAAAAAAACACTCTGGATCTGTTGTATGGGCAGGTCGAAGTTAACCTCAAAAACTGTGAAGCCCGTAACACGATAAACCTTGACCAGTGGAACATTGGGCTAATTCCAGGGACGTTCAATCTGTCGAAGTCCTCCCTTAAAAGCACCATTACGGTTTTAAACGGAGCAGCAGCTCTGGCACATCCGGATATGGCCGGATCGCAAATACTCAAGGTGGGCGAACGCGCTACGATTTTGCCGGATAATAGGTTGCTAATTGATCGTCCGTCTTTGGAAGATGTACTCGCTTGGCGGAGTGGACGACTGGCATTTCGAGATACGCCGTTAAGGGAGGTTGCGGATGAAATGAACCGCTATTCGACCAGAAAGCTGGAGATCAGTCCTTCTGCTGCAAATCTGCGAATTTCAGGGTTCTATCATTTTGGGCAGAACGAGACCTTTGCGCGCCTGCTTGAAAATTTTCTGCCCATTCGCGCCAGCTTTGAGAAGACCATCACGATCGTTAAGCTTTAATGACAACGATCATTTTCCACTGAGGGGATACGCCTCCCATTCGTCAACGAAGCAGACACCCATTGCGGCTTTATGCTTCGGAGACTCATTCATGCTTCGCCTCAGACCGTCCTTCCGACAGGCCATGCTGGCCGCGACGATTTTCGCAAGCCTGCCAGATTCAGCTTTTTCAGCCACCACCTCCTCGCTGGAACTGCATATTGGTTCGCAATCACTTTCCTCGGCCTTGGCAGAGCTTTCCCGTATCAGCCATCAGGACATCCTGTTTTCAGAGGCAGCACTGGGATCACGCACAGCTCCCGCATTAAACGGAAAATACACGTTTGATGAGGCATTACGGCGGCTCACACAGAATAGCGGCCTGCTTGTTTCCCGTGATGTCAGCGGCGCCATCACCGTCAAAACAGGCGGTATGTTGCCAAAAAAAACTCCACGCGCCGTAGCCGAAAAGTCTACCCCCGTCCGTGAAGAGGCTATGGTCGTTCTTGGCACAGGGCAATCAAGACAGGTTCAGACACTCTCACGCAGTGAGTTGCACAAAGCCGCACCAGGGACCTCTCCCCTAGCCGTGCTTTCCGAGTTACCTGGCGTCAACTTCCAGTCTTCCGACCCCCTCGGGGCTTATGAGTGGGCTCAGCAGATTACCGTTCGTGGGTTTTTTACCGATCAGCTCGGCTATACCTTGGACGGAATTCCACTCGGGAACATGCAGTACCGTAACAACAATGGCCTAGCCATTGGGCGCGCACTGGAGACAGAAAATAACGGCCCAGTCACCCTTGCCCAAGGCACCGGTGGCTTGGGTACAGCCTCGACCAGTAATCTTGGCGGCACGATCCAGTTTTCGTCCATTGATCCAACAGATCATTATGGACTGGATGTTTCCGGAACCGTGGGAAGCTCGAACACGTGGCGTGGGTTTGTGCGACTCAACAGTGGCATTTTACCGGGCGGAGGAAAATTCTACGCCAGCTATGATTATCAGTATGCAGACAAGTGGAAAGGCTGGGGACAACAAAAGCAACAGCAGCTCAACTTCAAATATATTCAGCCTCTGGGCGATGCCGTCAAAGCCACCACTTACCTGGATTTTGATGACCGTCGCGAGGACGATTATCTTGATCTTTCCACCAGCCTGATCAAGCGGTTTGACTATAATCATGACGACATCAGCAACAACTATAAGCTGGCTGAACAGATTGCCCGTGCTTACCAGGCAGGACAAACTCTGCCCTCTCCATACACATCTCCAGACGATACATATTATCGTGGGGGTGGTGTTCGTCAGGACATGGTGGGCTATGAAAAATTCGATTATCACCTACTCCCGCACCTGACAGGCTCCACGACAGTTTATGGTCATTATGACCGTGGACCGGGCACGTGGTCTGATCCGTACGATCCCACGCCTGCCAACCTTGGAGGGTCGCCGCTTTCTGTTTCGACAACAGAATATCGAATGCAACGTGAAGGTGTTCTGACCAGTCTCGCGTATCAGCGCTGGAACCATAAAATTGAAGCCGGCTTCTGGTTTGAAAACAATCTTTTCAGTCAGGCTGCAAAGCTCTACCCACTTCAGGAAGGGGTAACCCCATCAAATTTTCAGCGCTTTTATGAAAATCCGTTTGCCGTGCAGTGGCAATATACATTCCGCACGCATGTTTATCAGTTCCACTTGGAAGACAGCTGGTCAATCACACCCAAGCTCCGTGTAAATGCTGGCTTCAAATCTTTGGTGTCGAGCAGCTCTGTAACAACCGCCCAGAGCGCAAACCCGATTAATGCCTCCATTTCCGCATCCAATGGATTTCTGCCGCAGGTTGGCGTTCTGTATCGCTTTAATCGCCATCATGAAATCTTTGCAGATTTCGCACGCAACATGTCTGCCTATACGGCGTCAGCTTCAACCGGGCCGTTTTCAACGACACAGGCTGGATTTTCGTACATCCACAACAAGCTGAAACCTGAAACAACCAATACAGAAGAACTTGGCTACCGTTTCCATAACGACAGCGTGCAGGCATCTCTGACAGGCTATTACGTCGATTTCGAAAATAGACTTCTGGCCTCCTCCATGAGCTCTGTCATTGTGGGCAACCAGAATGTGCTTGAAAACGTAGGAAGCGTAACATCTCGCGGTGTAGAAGCCGCAGCAACCTGGCGCTTTTTCCGGAACTGGTCTCTCTACGGCGCCTGGTCCTATAACGACGCGCATTACAACGATAATATCAAAAGCTCTGATGGGTCCATTCTGCGCATTTCGGGCAAGCAGGTCGTGGCTGCCCCGCGCAACATCGGAAATTTCAAGCTCGCTTATGACGACGGGACCATCTGGGGCCAGTTCGGTGGCCAATATATGAGCCGCCGTTTCTACACGTTCCTGAACGACTCTCCACTGCCAGGGCGTGTCCTGTTCAACCTGTCAGCCGGTTATCGTTTCCATCGCCCGGGAATTCTCAAGGGGCTGGAAGCACAGGTCAACGTCGTGAACCTTTTCGACAAGGGATACATTTCCAGCATTGGCACCACCGGCTTCAAGAACAGTGATCCAACCGGGGCCTATCAGACGCTCCAGGCCGGTGCTCCACGGCAGGTCTTTTTCACCCTGAGCAAACATTTCTTCTGATCAGCCAAGGAAAATTCTCATGCCATCACTATCACGTCGCGGCATTCTGGGAGCCGGAGGTGCCTTGCTGTCCACCACTCTGGTCAAGGGCGCTTTTGGACAAAGCACGCCAGCCATCTCGCACGAGCCTTTTTCATTCCTGTTCATAACGGACACGCATCTCCAGCCAGAACTGGATGCCATGAAAGGCTGTCAGATGGCCTTTCGGGCAGCCTCCAAAGAACAAGCAGATTTTGTCCTGCAGGGTGGAGATCACGTTTATGACGCAATGGAAGTTTCTCTTCCTCGCGCGCATAAGCTACTTGATCTGTATGAAATGACTGAGCAGGAACTTGGTAAAAAGGTTTACCATACCGTCGGCAATCACGACTGTTTTGGGGTCTATGCCAAGAGCGGGGCTTCAACGCAGAATGCTGAATTCGGAAAGAATTTTTTCCGTAAGGCTTTTGGCGAAACCTATTATGCGTTTGAGCATAAAGGTGTTCATTTCATCGTTCTGGATTCCGTGACAATCACGCCAGATCGCGATTACGAGGGGCACTTTGACGCACGGCAAGTAAGCTGGTTGAAAGCCTACCTTCAGACAGTCCCCGCAACAGCACCGATTATTATTTCGACGCATATTCCTATGGTGACCGCATTTTACACCTATGCTGACGAAAGCCCGTCTCTTTTCAAGCACCAGGCACTAAGCACCGTGAATACACGAGAAATTCTGGCCTTACTTTCCGGACATAACGTTCTGGCCGTTTTCCAGGGCCATACTCACGTTCTGGAACAGGTGGAACATAACGGCATCCAGTTCATCACTGGCGGTGCTGTCAGCGGAAATTGGTGGCACGGACTACATCTTGGAACCCCTGAGGGCTACATGATGGTTCATGTTGAAAACAATACCGTTCGCACGGAGTATAAAACTTACGGATTTCACACCGTCTCCCCTCAGAACACTTACTGACTCAAACTTGGTTTTAATTGGGGAATTGTTTTCCAGCTGAGCCGCCTTCACTCTGATTTTGCAATCGATTTGAAAGCGGCTCAGCTTATTTGTCTCTTTGCTCTTATGTGCTTCACACAAAGCCATCAAGGCAATCTATTACTGCAGCGATCCCAATGCCTTATCTTCGTGATTACCTTCAATGACGTGCGTCAGTTCATCCACGAGACAGATACGAGCACCTCGAAACCGGTAGAATGCAATAACCTTGATGAGGCTATGCTCACCAGAATAACGTGTAGCGCGCGCGAAATGCACCGTAGCCGCGCTGTCGCCGTTACAGATGAGATGTTGGATACTGATATCCAGTTCTCGAAGGCCGCTGCGTAAAGCCATGGTATGGGTGCAAAGGTCATCGAGCGTCATCTCCTGTCCATCGACGAACTGTCGATAGTCCGTCGTCATGAAATTGGAGAGTTCACTGATATCTGAGGTGAAATCCGTAAAAGTGGCGAACATCTGGCGGATTGTACGCTCGTGTTTCTCCAATGGCATGAAGCCTCCATTAATTTTCTGAATGTCATCAGAAGTCATATTGGAGAAAAACATGGCGCGCTCTCGAAAATAGGTCATATTTCGACTCATGTGCGCCAAAATATCTTCTCCCATACCAAGGATGCTTTCCACAGATACTGACATCTCGTGGTTATCGGCAGGACAGATCAGCCAACCTCAGCGTCGTATAACGGACCTTCATATCCACAAAACCGGCCAGATTATACTGATGGAACACGGGATTATGGTCGTCAAAACTGAAGGGGCTTACTGGCTGATCGGCCCGGGACAATTTCTCTGGGTCCCACCGAAGACAAATCACGATGCTCGCTCTCATGGAGCAATTTCTGGATGGAGCCTGTATGTCAGGGAAGATAGGTGCGCATCCCTTCCGGTCAGGCCTTTTGTCGCGGACAGTACGCGCTTGATAATGGCTCAAGCCGAGCGCCTGACATCTGTCATTGCTGATGAAAAATGGGATGACCGTACAACGCGCCTGGCTGAAAGCTTTTGGGATGAACTGCTTTCCATCCCCTGCAGTTCCGTCACATTGCCTGCCCCAAAAGACGTCAGGCTAAAGCTGGTCACCGAAGCTCTGAGCAGTGATCCGGCTGATGTGCGAGAACAGCAGGACTGGGCAAAGTTTGCCGGGATGTCCTTGCGCTCTTTCGTGCGTCATTTTACCGCTGATACGGGAATGTCATTTTCAATCTGGCGCCAGAAGCTCCGTATTCTCAGCGCGCAGGAAAAACTGGCGCGGGGCGAGAGGGTCACCTGCGTAGCTGCCGCGGTAGGCTATGAGAGTCTGGGTGCTTTCGCTGCGGCTTTTAAGAAAAGCACCGGATACTCCCCAAGCGATTACACGAAACGGGTCACCAAAAAGATTTAAAACCTTGACGCCCTTGTTCAGGAAAGGGCGTCAATTTATTGAACCTACCTGCCGTGATCAGAAGTCTACTTTCAGGCGACCACCAACCATGCGTGGCGTTCCTGGAACGCCGAAAATACCATTCAAACCCGTGTCCCGTGTTACGTCGTAATGGCGGTTCAGCAGATTGTTTGCATAGGCCGAGACAGACCATTTTCCGCTCTTAGGTGCGAACGTCAGACCAGCGTCCAGCAGGAAATAAGCTGGCAGCCGGTAAAGGTTATTTCCAGGAATATTTAACTGGGATCCGCGGTAACTGTAATCGACATAGGGCGTCAGCCCCCATGCCTCACCGAGCTTCACCTTGTAGGACGCAGAGCCCTCAAGCGTCAGCTTCGGAATTCCCATATCGACGTTATTGAAATTCTTGTACTGCGCGCTCAGCACGCCGGTCTTGATGTACGCGAGAGCGACAGCCGTTGAGTCGATAGCGTTGAAATCCTTATAATTCCCGCGCTCGTATCCAATATGTTGATGCAGGACTAACCCCGCGATCGGGTTGGCATCAATCTCCATCTCCACGCCCCAGATACGGCTCTTGGGAATGTTGACGTACTGGCCGACCACGCCATAACGCGGGATAACGGCCAAACCGATCATCTGCTGATTATGATAATCGTACCAGAATGCATCACCATTGATACGAAGTTTGTGATGCAGATAATCAGACTTGAAACCAATTTCATACGCCAGAAGGGATTCCGGCTTTGTTGGATTAAGCTGCGATTCAACAACCGTATTGTTGGCTGTGAACCCTCCCGGCTTGAACCCTTTCCGAATTGACCCATAAAACATCAGATTATTGAACGCCTGATATTCAATGCCGCCCATTCCGGAAAACTGATTGGTCAGAGCACCATGTCGACCATACCGGTTGTCAAAAGGCGTTGGATACGCCGGAGTATTATACCGCATAGTCCGCATATTATAGAGCGTACGGTCATCGGATTCATGCGTCAGGCCCGCCTGAAGATGCAGCCGTTTAGTAAGGGCAAAGCGCAAATGTCCATACTGACTGAACGCCTGCTGATCCTGATTATAGCTCGTCCGCTGCACATAAGGCCGAGACCCGGACTGGGAATAATCATTAAAAATGGAAGAACGCATTTGCGTGCGGTCATAATACATCCCCACCGTCCACTGAAGGCGTGACTGCGGGTTGCGCGATGCTAACTTGACCTCTTGCGAAAACATATTGGCATTCGTGTTGACGTCTACGTCATAGATTGCATAGCGCGTGCCATCCAGATCCATAAGATTATGAACGTACATCTGCTGGAATGCGCTGATAGTCGTCAGGTTCGCAAATCCCAGGTTCCGGGTGATGTTAACGCCTGCTCCCCAGAAGGTGTTGTTATAAGATGGTTTTGTCTGTCCCTCATTGCCTGACAACTTGAGAAATTCCGGGCGAAAGCCCCACGAGGTGTCCCTGTTATTGCTGTACGCTGGCGTATTTCTCGATAGATCCTGAATATTATAAACGCCGGTAGCCTGGGAATTATCCTGCATCCAGTTCCCGCTAAAAACGATGTTCGTCTTATCGTCAGGCTGCCAGGCAACCTTCGCGCGCAAACCGCCTTTGTTGGCATTTCCTAAAGTCTGGCCTGTGTTGATGTTTTTCTGAAAGCCTCCCCCCTGCTGAGTAAAACCAGCAATCCGGTATTGCACGTTGGAGGTGATGGGGCCGGAAACATAGAGGTTGGTAATGCTGCGATTATAGGTCGCAATATCTTCAGACGCACCATAGTGAAGCGCCTTCGTCGGGTCCGCCGTTTGAACGTTGATCTCACCAGCCGTCACGGTTTGTCCGTGCGTGTAACCGGATGGCCCGTTGCTGACATCCACACCCGCCATATCAAACATCGCAGCGCCTGCCATATATCCAATAGGCAAAGCTACGCCATCCACATAGGTCATGACGGATGGCGTATTATTGGAGGTAAAATCGTTTAGCCCCACCCCACGCAATGTAAAATTGACACTGGAACTCGCACCTTGAGGCTGCACTGTGAGATTGGGCGCAAGGTTCATCAGGCCTTTAACGTCCGTCACCTGATGCCTTGCAAGATCCGCGGCATCGATATGAGTGACTGAAATGCCCTGCTTCTGTCTCGCCGCCTGCCCAAACACGTTTCTCGTCTGCCGCACCATAATCGTCTCAGGCTGCGAAGATTGCATGGCCTGTCGATTATGCTGAACGGGAGACAACACAAGCTTTTGTGCAGTTGCCCCAGCTTTGGGGTGAGACGCATGTTTGTGAACTGCGCCCTTTGTGATTGGGGCCGCGACAGATGTTTCCGTACAGACAGAAAGCGTCATGGCAAGAGCGGTGCCGCACAGAAGAAAATAATTGTTATATCGGAACATTTCAGGTCTCCCCGGAATATCTCCGGTTATGAAGGTGGCGTGTTTCATGCACTCGCATGAGCGAACTTGGTGGAGAGGGACGTGTGGAGCAGACGTGACTTACACGCCGTAATCTCCAGTAATCGCCTCCAGAGAACGGTTTTTGGTGGACGGTCCGAACAGGAGGATACTGAGCGCGCCACCGAACAAAATGACGGCGGTCAGCCCAAACACTCCTGCAAAGCCTACTTTGGGATATGCGGCACCAATCAAGAGCGGGGCAGCAATCGCTCCTACTCGACCAAGTGCCGATGCTGTTCCCATGCCCGTCGCGCGGAGAGACGTTGGGAAAATCTCAGGAGTGTAGGCGTAAACCCCGGCATACGTTCCATTCATGAAGAAGGAGAGCAGAAGGCCGGATACAAGAACTGCGGTCGAAGAACTCGCCATCCCTAAACCAAGAGCGCTGACCATCGCGGCAGTTAGATAACCCACAATGGTCGCTTTTCGTCCCCACGCTTCGTTGAAATAAACAGCACTGAAATACCCGGGGATTTGCGCCACGTAGATTGCGATTGAAAAACCGAAACTATGCGCAATAGTAAAACCCCGAGCGATCAAGAGCGTAGGCAGCCAGGAAAAGAACGCATAATAGCTGAACGTAATGGACATCCAGAGAAGCCAGCTCATGACGGTGACCTTGCGCAGGCGTGCCGACAAAAGCTGCGTGAATTGCTTGGACATACGCGTGCATGGTGATGATGGCGCGCTTTCTGCCTCATAAGCCACCGATGGGCGCCCTAGTTCTCTTTCGATGCCACTGAGAACAGCATGAGCTTCCTGTCCACGCCCGACGATCTGAAGCCAGCGGGGAGATTCTGGCAGAGATCTGCGCCACCAAAGGAGCAAAATCACCGGACAGGCTGTCAGAGCCAGCGCCCAACGCCACCCGTCCGCTGATCCCGGGATCAGGGCGTATCCCAGCAGAGCCGCAGCAACGAAGCCAAACGAGAAAAAGCCGGCCAGAGCACCAGTAAAGGCTCCGCGATAACGGCGCGGCACAAATTCTGAAAGATATGGAGCGATAATGGCGGATTCAGCGCCAGTCCCAAGACCCGCGATCATCCGTGTCAGAATAAAGCTGTGCCAGTTTGTACAGAAGGCCGAAGCCAAAGATCCCAGACAATAGCAGGCCAAAGCCCACATCATGACAGATCGGCGGCCCCATCTGTCTGCAATCAAACCGGCACACAGCGCACCAATGAAATATCCCAAAAACGCGGAGCTGCCCAATAGCCCCAACTGTGACAGGGATAGGCCCCATAAATGCTGAATGGCAGGCATCACGAATGCCAGAATGGCTCCATCAAGCCCGTCAAAGCAGTACCCTGCTCCTCCCACCAGAAGGAGCTTGTAATGAAAGCGGGAAAACGGAAGCTGCTCCAGCCGTTCTGAAATAGTCATCGATAGCGTTCCCGACACAAGGGAGAATGAAAAAACAAACTTCGTCAGGAAAAATCAGCGTGTGCCTCAGGCCTAACGAACGATGAGATTTTCTTTTTCATCGGGATATTTTGTGAGTATTTCGTATCCGGATGCAGTGATCAGAACTGTATCCGAATGCCGGTATCCACCCTGCCCTTTGATGTAAATTCCTGGCTCAACACTGAAAATCATACCCGGCTGAATGACGTTATCTTCACCCAGAGCAAGGAACGGAGCTTCATGACTGGTAACGCCGAAACTATGACCAGTTCGGTGGAGCGGCGTGTCATAACCCGCGCGATGCGCAATAGCCTGGCAGGCCGCATCAATTTCGGAACCAATCGCACCCGGCTTAAGCATGCCGTATGCCGTATGGCGCATTTCCATCATGGTATCGAAGGGACGTTTCGCGTCTTCGGGGATATGATCCAGAAAGAACGTTCGCTCGATTTCCGCGCCATATCCATTAATGCGCCCCGCAATAAGCCCCATGAACGGGCCTCCTGGTTCACAAGGTGCGGTCAGGCATGAAAAATTATGCGGATCGTCTGTATAAGCAGGTGGCTGGATAAGACCGGCGGCCTTGCTGGACATGACATTATAAGCCGGTGCTTCCGTCAGGCAGCGGTGGTAAAAATAGGGTGTCACGTCTGAAATGGCCTGAGCCACCATCACACCTGGCTTGACCTTGCCCATCATCATGGCAAGAGCCTTGGTCATCACGTCACTTGTCCACGCGATACGTGAAATCTCATGGGCAGACTTAATCTGCCGGACGTCATCGACGATATTCAGGATCTGGCACCGAGGTCCGATCGCTGCCTGCAAATAAGCCGGACAGGCAGCCTCAATACCGATTGTACCCTGTGCTGGCAGAATGCTCGCCAGACGATCAGACCATTGTGCTCCAGCAGGCGCTGGGAACTCGGCATACTCCGCAAGTGTCAGGGCACCAACCTTGTGCCGCTCCACATGCGGGATCTCAAGCCTGGGGACAATGAACGTCGCGTCAGAGGCAGTCAGAACCAGTACAAATGGACGCTCATGAACGAAATTAGCGAAATTTGTCAGGTAATAAATGTTGTCGGGATCAAAAGAGACATACGCCGCATGGCCGGCTGCCTCCATTTTTTCCCGGACCTTCTTATGGCGTTCGGCCATTTCGGCGGGAGAAACCTGCAAAGCAGTAAGAGGCGGCATTGTCATGTCTGACCCTGTTGTGCTGGAGGGAGGTCTCTCAACGCTCCCATTCAAATTCTTATAAAAGCAATACAACCTACTTGTTTGTTGTGCGTCAAGATAAATTATTTGCGTATCGGAATGATTCGACCCTGTCCGTGCAGGACGTTTCCAGCCCTCTCAATCAGGGAGTTTTCAAGGCAATTCGAAGGAATTCTTCGCGGGCAAATCTGCGCCAGACTTCAAAGGAGCGATAGAGATCCTCCAGCGGAATACCTCGTGCCGTTTCAACTGCTAACCCGCGCAAAAGCGCAGCATTCAGAAGTCGCAGATCAATAAACTCCTGACTGGGCGCCACACCCCGCTTTCCGGACAACCACCGCGTCATGAACTGGTCAATGCGGGCGAGAACCGGAGCCGTCACTTCTTCCAAATCCGGATCGCTTCGCCTTGCCAGCTCTATTTCCACCGTCGCAATAAATTCCGGCCCGGCGGTCACGAGTGCCCACATCGTATCCAGCATGGCATCAACACGCTGCTCAGGTGTTTCCTTGTTGCTGATGGCCTGCCTGTAGAGGCGCGCGCGCTTAAGAGCATAATGACGCAGGACCGTGGCCATAATCAGTGATTTTGTGGGGAAGTGGTGCTGCAACGCCCCAAGACTGACACCCGCCGCTTTTGCGATGCGCTGTATTGTTGTCGCGGCATAGCCCTGCGTCTGAAGCAGATTGACGGCCGCTTGCACAACCTTGGCTCGCGTCGAGGCGCTACGATCAGCCTGCGTACGCCGCCGCACGGGGACGGAAGAAACACTCATGAGATTACAGACAGGCCCCTGATGCCAAAATCAACGATAGGAAATTCTCTTACAGTGAAGCTTCCGCTTCCGGAAATTCCTCTTCAATTCCATTCGCCAACGCTTCTTCCAATCAACACTTTCTTAGGATTGCTGTTCTAGGCAAAGACCTCGGGACATGACGTTATCGAGATCATCAGTCTCTCCACATCTCGAATGGGCCTTTCAGGTTTGCTGGAAAGGCGGCATTTCCAGAGAAGACTATGCTACCGCAGGCCATCCATGATTTGAAAATATCGAGCGCTTTTCTGGCCTCGCTCCGTCTCACATTCGGAATCCAATATGAAAATTCCGATTAACGCCGCCCTCTAGAATGCATTTTTCTCAAAAAGTATTTCTCCTGAAAAGATCAGGACTTTTTAGAAACTCAGTGTTTTCTTTTTGATTTTTCGGCTTTGGAAAATCGTGAAAATCAATATTTCCATTTTACAAAAACCACCTGAAATCATACCATTAGTTTACTTAAAACAAACCATTCGCATTCAGCGTCGACGAAGAAGCATAGGACTCACATGACAACGACAGTCAGTTCAGGAAGCTCCACGACCGTTAGCGGTACAACACAAAGCGGTTTCGTTGTCCGTGGTGGCGGCACACTGAATGTCTCAGGTGGCGGGAAAGCCAGCAGCATCGCTGTTTCTTCGGGCGGCGTTGTCAATGTCAAAAGTGGAAGCGCCTCTGGCATCGTATTAAGTTCTGGCGGCGCGAAATATGCTGCCAATGGCGCTCGGCTCTACACCTATTCCGGCGCGACGGTCACAGGTGTCACGGTTTTTTCCGGCGCTGAAATCAATAATCGAGGCGGTGTGCTCAGTAACGTCACCGTTTCCTCTGGTGGCTTTGCCCAGGAATTCGGCAACAGCTACGGCCCATCCAAGGACTATTATACGACTGTTGCCAATGGCGGAGAATTCTCCGTGCAGGCTGGCGCATCATCCATTAGCGCAACGGTGTCTTCCGGTGGAATTTATACAGTTCATTCAGGCGCCATTATCAGCGGTCTGGACATTACCTCTGGCTCTCTGCTGACATTTGCAGACTTCAAAGCTGGTTCCAGCATGTCAGCCAGTGTCAGTGGCTCGACCTTGAATGTTTATTCAGCAGGTAAGCTTGTACAGTCCGTGGGCCTGGATACGACTGCCTATGATGGTCATAAGTTCGACGTCTCAGCGTCCTCGGGTCAGTACGATAGCGGCGGCATCCGGGTGACGGTCTGCTATCTGTCCAACACCATGATTTTAACGCCAGATGGTGAAAAGGCCGTTGAAACTTTGCAGATTGGTGATCTGGTCATGGTCAAACGGAATGGCAAACTTCAGCCAGAACCAATCCGCTGGGTGGGCCGTCGTTTTGTGGACGTCAAAGCCAGTGCAGACCCGGACAAATGGCCCGTCTGCATCAAGGCCAACGCACTCGCCAACAACGTCCCACACAAGGACCTTCGTATTACCTCGGAGCACTGCCTGCATCTGAATGATCTGATGGTTCCGGCGCGTATGCTGGTCAATGGTCGTTCCATCACAACAGATACGTCCGAGAGCTTTTTCGAAATCTTCCATGTGGAACTCGAAACACACGGCGTTCTTATCGCCGATGGCGCAGAAGCTGAAAGCTATCTGGACACGGGAAACCGCACTTCGTTCGAACAGACCGGAGATGTTGTTCGCCTGAACAATCAGACATGGGTGTCTGATGCTGCCGCGCCGCTAGGTGTAAACCGCGAGCAGGTCGAACCGCTTTATACGGCGCTTCTGGAACGTGCGATCAAGCTGGATATCGGCGAAACATCGCGTCCCGCAGAACAAACTGATGACCATGATCTGCATTTGGTCACGACGGACAACACCGTGATTTATCCATCACGGACAATGCAGGGATCGGTTCTGTTCCAGATCCAGCCGGGCGTCACATCGGTTCGTCTGGTTTCACGAAGCAGCCGCCCAGCAGATGTTATTGGTCCATTTGTTGATGACCGTCGCACTCTCGGCGTTCTGGTTGGGCAAATCAAACTCTGGGACAGCACCATTTGCCATTCCATCACGTCCCATCTTTCTGCATCCGAGGATGCGGGCTGGTACGCTGAAACCAACGGTGAAGCCCGTTGGACGAATGGCAATGCTCTGGTGTCTCTGGGGAACCGGAATGCTGATGCGATCGGGATGCTGGAAGTTCAGGTTCTGAACGCAGGGCCATATCTTCTGGAGAGCCAGGACGATTCAGCGCTCCAGCTTTCCTTCGGCTAAGCCGTTAATAGGGGTCAGGAGCTTTTGGAGAGAAAGCTCCTGACCTTTCACTTCCGCCAGGTCAGGAGTTCTCAAGAAAAGGCCTACCCTGACGCGTTTCTCTGAGAAAGCGCCCGTTTTTCCCTTACTCCCCCAGAGAAACTGTGCGTTTTTGCTCACCTTCAGGAAGCTGAGTCTGCAGTTCCTTTCCCACCACACCGACACAAAGCGCGAGAGAAAGAGCTCCCGCATCAGGATGACCCTTGCTTCTTTCACCATGGGTTCTAGCGCGCCCCATGCGAGGAAGAAGATCTTTCGTAGCCTCGGCAGCGGCTTGTGAGGCATTGGCGGCCTTAGACCATGCCACGGGCAGAGCCGCACCACCTGAAAGCTCCTGCTCAAGCATTTCCACAAATGGCACGAGAGCATCAATGAGGGTTTTGTCCCCAGGCTTGGCTTTCCCAAGAGACATGATGCGCTCCATTGCCTGCCTTACTCCCTGAGCAAGCTGCGTTGAAGAAGGAAGCGCATTGTCATCCAGCGCCAGACTGAACGCTCTCAGGCCCTCGCCCCACAAAGCGCCAGACGTTCCGCCCGCACGATCCGCCCAGGCATCTGCCGCCGCTGAAAGCGTGGTTGCAGGTCCGGCCCCTGAAATCGCCGCTCTGGCGGCCGCAGCTTTGGCGGTAGCCGAACCGCGGGCCATTCCCTGACCATGATCTCCATCACCCGCCACTGCATCGACATGACCCAGCTCAGTTTCTGCTGCTGCAAGAGCCTCGGCCAAGCTGCTCATGGCTCCCGAGACGCACTGACCGCCTCGCCGCCCTTCTGCCGTGGACGATTTCATGTATGTCACGCTGGTCTCGGCCGGCGCGTCTTCGAAGGTTGTATCTACTTCTTCAATCAGACCATGGCGCAACGCGGCCGTATCAACCGGAGCACACCAGAGGCGCTCCAGTTCTTCATCAAGCCAGGTCAAGGTCAGTGAACAGCCTGCCATATCAAGGCTGGTGACATATTCTCCAACCAGAGGGGCCACAGCCGTCAGGCCTGCTTTTTCCAACAGGGGTGCCAGTGCTTCCCACAGAACAAACAGTTCCTCCTGTTTCGTGCTTCCCAATCCGTTGAGAGTCAGAGCCACGCGCCGAGAGGCCTTGGCAGGCAGTTCGCTTAGGACTTTTTCGAGCAGGATCTGTGCCAAAACCTGCGGTGTTGGAATGCTTTCTTCCCCGATCCCGGGCTCCCCATGCACACCTAGCCCAAGCGCCATACGGGCATTCGGAACGTGAAACAACTTGTCTGCCTCGCCCGGCAGTGTGCAGCCATCGAAAGCAACGCCGAATGTTCGTGTCTGACGGTTTACGCGGTGACCAATCTGCTCGACAGTGTCCAGATCCAGTCCTTCTTCAGCCGCAGCGCCCACAATCTTGAAAATTGTCAGATCACCCGCGATACCGCGCCGACGTTCCCTCTCGTTTTCTGTCGCGCTGGCCACGTCATCCATGGTTGCAAGAATGCGAACGTCATATCCCTCTGCCCGCAACCTATCGGCGGCGATACCGAAGTTCAGAACATCTCCAGCATAATTGCCAAAACCCAGAAGAATGCCTCCTCCGAGATCAGCCTGACGCACGACGCTTTGAATGGCCTGCGTTGACGGAGATGCAAAGATATCTCCAGCAATGGCCGCATCTGCAAAACCAGTTCCCACATATCCGATGAATGCCGGATAGTGCCCTGATCCTCCCCCTACGACGACAGCCACTTTGCCTTTTGAACCCGGTTTGGCGCGCACAACACCACCCCGGACCATTTTGACAAGGTCTCGATGCACCATGCTGTATCCATGCAGGGCCGAGGCTGCGAATTCGGAAGCATCGCCACAGATCTTGGTCATGTGAGTCTCTCCTTCATCAGGATGAAAAGCTGCTGACGGTCAGGACGCGTCGCGGTTGAGGTAATGACGGGCGAGGGAGTCCAGAGAGATGGCGAGCACAACGATGCCGCCGCTCACAACGGACTGCCAGTACGGCGAGATGCCAAAGAGGACGATGATGTCTTCAATGATCCCAATGATCACGGCACCCAGAACAGCGCCAACCGGGCTTCCCAGGCCACCCGTTGTTGCAACGCCACCAATGACGGCTGCCGCAATCGGAGACAGAACCCATGTGTCACCGATGGATGGCTGTGCTGTTCCGAGACGCGCGACCATGAGAATGCCAGCCAGAGCAGACAGGAAACCGGCGAGCGCGAACGCGCCCATACGAATGGCATTGACGCGAATACCGAGCATTCTTGCGGCCTGCGGGTTGCTCCCGATGGCGTAAATGTAGCGCCCGACAGGCGTACGCATCATGACGAATGCAACAACCGTCAGACAGACCAGCAGCACCAGAAATGGAACCGGGACGCCGAGGACAAGACCTCTACCAAGGAAGCTGATTTCATGCGGCACCCCGGTAATGGCGACGCCGCGTGTCGCCACCAGATTGGCGCCCCCATAGACGCCCGCCATACCGATGGTCAGCACCAGAGAATGCAGGCGAAGCTGAGTAATCAGCAGGCCATTCAACAAGCCACATCCCGCTCCCATCAACAGGCACAGAGCGAGCGAGAGCCAGGGATTCAAACCGACCTGCACCATCAGCATTCCGCCAACGACGCCAGCGAGGCCACCAATCGCACCAACGGACAGGTCCAGCTCGCCAAGGATCATCAAAACGGCCTGCCCGATGGTTACCAGGCCGATGAACGCAAGCGCACGCGCGATGATGATCATGTTGAATGATGTCAGGAAGTGCGGCGACAACAGACACGAAATCCCGAAAATCAGGATCATCGCACCAATGACGCCACCCAGCGGATTGGCGACCATTCTGGCTATAAGCGCACGAATGGAAGACGCCTTTGGCGGCGTGGGAGTTGCTCCGGGGAGCGTGGTTTCAAGCGACATGACGGGTCTCCGTGGCGCCGATGATCGCGCCCACAAGCGTATTGACGTCAGTGGTAGCCTGGTCGAACGACCCGGTGGTCCGACCGCCGTACATAGTGATGATTCGCGTTGCGCAGCGCTGCAATTCAGTCATTTCAGAGGAGACGAGGATGATGCCGACACCCTCTTCCGCGAGCTGTTGCATGATGCGGTAGATCTGGAATTTCGTGCCGATATCGATACCCTTTGTGGGCTCATCGAAAATCAAAATGCGAGGACGACGCGCCATGGCACGGCCGATAATGGCTTTCTGCTGGTTTCCCCCGGACAGGAAGACAATTTTCTTGCCGACGGAAGATGTGCGTACATCAAATTTCTGGATCGTTTCAGAAACGATTGATTTCTCTTTGCCAGAAGAAATAATGCCACCGCGCTTCATCTTTTCCAGCACGGAAAGGCTGATGTTTTCGCGCACGCTCAGAAGCGGAAAAATACCGTGATGTTTCCGTTCTTCGGAAAGATAGACCATGCCCATAGCCACAGCCCGGTCTGTTCTGCCTCGAGGTATTTCTTTACCGTTAAACATGCACCGTCCGGATTTTGCGGAATGATACCCGAACATGGTCTGCATCACTTCCGAACGACCAGCCCCCACCAGCCCCGCAAAACCAAGAATTTCGCCACGACGGAGCTGAAAAGAAACATCTGAAAAGCCCGGTCCCGTCAGGCCTTCCACACTCAGAAGAATATCAGAATCATCAATCTCACCCCGCGGCTGGAATTTCTCTTCAAGCTGAACAGAACTGCCAGACATCAGACGGATAAGCTGATCTTCCGTCATGCCATCCATCGGGTACGTTCCAACACTGCGACCATTGCGCAGAACGGTCACAGTGTCGCCCAGACTGAAAATTTCTTCCATTTTGTGCGAGACAAAAACAATTGCACAGCCACTGTCCCGCAACGTGGTGATGATTCGGAAAAGATGTTCCGTCTCGTTCGCCGTGAGGGAGGATGTCGGTTCATCCAGGATCAAAACCTTGAACTCATCCCGGCAGGCCGCACGCGCAATCTGAAGCAGTTGCTGATCTGATACGCTGATGCGACTGACGGTCTGTCCCGGCCGGGCATGAATCCCAAAGCGCTCGATAAAGCGGGCTGCCTCCGCTTCCATGGCCTTCCGGGAAATCGTCAGATGACCAAATCCCGAACGATGGAACGGCATGAACATGTTTTCAGCAACCGTCATGGACGGAAACAGATTCAGTTCCTGCGGTACGTAAGCAATACGGGAGAAAAGGCTATGATCCGCCAGAGCATCCTGCCCCTCGATCAGGACCTTTCCTTCGTCAGGCGTGACAAGACCTGTCAGGGTCTTGATCAACGTGGATTTACCCGCGCCATTTTCTCCGGCCAGGATATGGATTTTGCCCGGCTCAAGCGTCAGATCGACGTGATCGAGCGCGACCACACCGGGATAGCTTTTACGGACAGCTTCAACCTGGAGAACCGCCATGATCGTTACTCCTGCCTCAGAGCCAGGCTCAGAGGGTTTTCTTGGTGATGACGTCGATGCCCGTATCGATGTATTTGGGTGTTTTCTGCCCCATCGCGCTCTGCCATGCAGAGACGACAGCCCAGTAACCCTGCATTTCCGGACGGCTGGACGCTGTTGATTCCGCAACACCATCCCGAATGAGCTGAAGCATATCGTTCAGGTTATCGAGGCCGACTTCCTGGACTTTGCCTGCCTTCCCGCTTTCCCGAATGGCCTGCCCGATGCCGACAGGACCAGATGCATCACAGGCAACCCATCCCACGAGATTGGGGTGCGCCTGCATGATGGCAGAGGCCTGTTTCTGACCTGTCTCGATGCTGTCGTTATCAATCCCGGTCGCGACAACTTTGATATCCGGGTATTTTGCAAAGACCTTCTTTTCACACTCTGCGCGCAAAGTGTGATTGGGCGCTGTTGGCACACCCATCATGATGGCCACTTCACCTTTTTTGCCAATCAAGGTGGCAAGCCGTTCTGCCGCAATCGTTCCCTGCTCACAAAAATCGGCGCCTACTGCCGTAATATTCATGCCCTCCGGAGGAAGAGAGTCGAAAACGGTCATGGGAATTTTCTGCTCGATGGCTTCATCCATCGTTGCGCGATTTCCTTTCTCGTCCAGCAGATCAAGAATAAGTCCGTCAGGGTGCGTAGCAATTGCTCTTTCAATGATGTCATTCTGGGAAGAGACATCAGCGGTTTGCGGCGCACGGTATTCGATTTCGATTTTCTGTCCCGTGGTTTTGGTGATCATGTCTGCTGCGGCACGAGCACCCGTATTGAGCTTGTCAAACCACGGATGGACAACTTTCGGAATCAGAACAAAGCGCAGCGGCGTGTTGGTGTCAGCGGCCTGTGCAGCAAGTGGCGTTGCGGCCAGAACAGCACCAAGGAAAAGAGCTTTTTTCATGTTCGTCGTCTTTCCAGATAACCCATTCCGGTATCAGATCGGAAACAGGGGAAGTATTTTCAGCAGTTGGATGTTTGCAGATGATGCTCGGAATATTTCCGGCTCAGTTCTTCAATGCCCGCAACGTTACCTGCGGACGGCCCAGACGGGTCAAAGCTATGCGCCAGCCAGGCATCCACAATGCTTTTGGCCAGTTCCGGCCCGATGACGCGTGCCCCCATGGTGATGATCTGGGCATCGTTGGAAAGGGCAGCACGCTCTGCAGAATAGGTGTCGTGCGTTAGCGCAGCCCGAATTCCCGGAATTTTATTGGCGGAAATACAAACGCCAATTCCCGTTCCGCAGCACAGGATTCCCCGATCAAAATCCCCGTGCGTGATCGCGAGACCGACCCGCTCACTTAGCTCCGAGTAGAGCTCAGGATGATCATCTTCAGGATGGGACATATCAACAACCGTATGCGGCGTTGTGGCGCGAAGATGTGCAGCAATGAGGCCTGCAAGACCTTCTCCGGCCCGATCGCCTCCAATCGCAATACGCATGATTTTTCTCCGTCTTTATGGGTTACGTTCAGGGGAGGTGCTTGATCCGCTCGCCCTGACGGTGGAGATTTCCGCAATTTTCAGATTGATCCCCGCATTGCGGAGCGTGTCCTCCAGGTCTTTTTCGAGACCTGAATCCGTGATCACCACATCGAATTCCGTTAAATCGGAAAAACGATTGAGCGTGATGACACCAAATTTCGTACTGTCCACGAGCAGGATTTTGCGATCGGAAATATTCATCAAGGCCTGCTTGGCTTTGATGATATCCTGCTCCTGATGATACGCCGTCATTCCGCGAATTGCTGCGACGGACAGGAACAGCGTGTTGACGCGCAACGATGCCGCTGCCTGCTCACACAGGGTTCCGAAGAACGCGTCAAAATCCATGTTGTAGCGACCACCAAGCAGCAGAAGGTTCACATTGGGCTTGCTGGTGAACAGGTTCGCAGTGCCCATGCTGTTCGTGACAACTGTGAGAGACGCACTGTCAATCAGACGCTCAGCCAGAACGCGGGATGTTGTTGAATCATCCAGCGCAATGATTTCACCTTCTTCGACAAGGCCTGCCGCCACAGCCGCGATAGCCTGCTTGGCCTCCATCGCACGATGGCTCCGCTGGGAAATACTGCCCTCTGAAAACGCTTTTGGAGGCGTAGTCACACCCCCATGCACACGACGCAAAACTCCGCGTTCCGAAAGGACCTGAAGATCCCGGTGAATGGTCATTCGGCTGGTGACAAAACGTCCGGCCAACTCGTCAATCTGGGCGCCACCACGATCCCGAACATAGTCCAAAATATTCTGGCGGCGTGCAGAGGCAGAGCGCGTTTCAAAGGTTGCCTGGGGCATCATGCGATGACCCCCTCAGCCAACGCCTGAAAATGCTCCACATTCCAGGCAGCCCGCCCAACGAACACTCCATTCACATGAGGCAGAGCGACATAGCCAGCCGCATTGTCCTGCGTGACACTTCCGCCATAGAGGAGCTTGACGGCAGAGCCTGCACTGGATCCGGCAATGTTAATCAGGACTTTACGCAGATAATTATGCGTTCTCTCAACAAAAGCCGCATCTGCAGGGCGCCCTGACGCACCAATGGCCCAGACAGGTTCATATGCAATAAGAACCTGTGGAACATCGTCTTCAGACACCCCATGAAGGGCGATCTTCAATTGGCGTGCCAAAGTTTCATTTGTTACGTTATAAGAATATTCATCAGCTGTATCACCGATACAGACGAGTGGCCTTAATCCATGTCGCAGAGCCGCATGAACCTTGAGATTGACGGTTTGATCCGTTTCTCCGAAATAGGTCCGGCGTTCTGAATGACCAATTTCCACCAGTTCCGCACCACATTCCGAGATCATGGTCGGAGAAATTTCTCCGGTCCACGCGCCCTCGTCCTGCCAGTGCATGTTCTGTGCACCTACTGCCACACGGCTTCCTGAGAGCCTGTCACAGACATCCTTTAGAGACGTAAATGGTGGGATGACGAACGGCTGGATAGCTGCCGGGAAAGACATCCGTGCAAGCTCGTTCGCGGCCGCGACAGATGCCGCAGGCCCCTTGTTCATCTTCCAGCTTGTACCAACCCAGATAGCGTCACGCTCCATCGTCCATCTCCGATTTGAGCACCCGATTCGTAACAACTATACTGTTATAAATAACTTCATCAATGATAATTTCGTCACAAAAAGACTGTTACCACCGGGATTCAGAATGATGTTTTACGGATATAGCAAAGGCCGTTAATGCCTAATTATCTGATATAATTGGGTATTATTCGTGATAAACGACGCCGATTGCTCTACAGATTTTCATCACATAAATACGTGATAAATGTTACTTTTTATGTGATATCTATGTGGAGTTACGGGTCAGAAGACGTATTCATCGCCTACTTACGCAGCCAGATTTTGGCCTAAAAACGATCAACACAGAATGAGGCAATTCACCCTCTCCTTCGAGAACGGGACAAACTGTGCGATCGGGATCGCGTGACACGCGCACCGTGAGGTAGAGGCTTTTGAGCAAAAAAAACGGCGGGACAAAGCCCGCCGTTTCTCAATTCACTTTATTTATCTGCAATCAGGGCTGAACAACCCGAAGCACAAAGCCCGTCAATTCACTGACAGTCTCTGCTTCCGTCCGGTCAGCTCCCAAGCGCAGCTCCGGAGATAATGGCGCTTCGTAAGGCGCTGAAACACCTGTGAACTCTGGAATTTTTCCCGAACGTGCCGCAGCATAAAGCCCTTTGGGGTCACGCTGTTCGCAGGTTTCCAGGGGTGTATCCACAAAAATCTCGTGGAAGCCCTCACCTACAATCTGGCGCGCCAGATCGCGGTCTGCCTGAAGGGGCGAGACCAGTGCGACAACGACAGCCTGGCCGCTCTCAGACAAAATTTTCGCGACATGCGCCGCACGACGAATGTTCTCGCGACGGTCTTCCGGCGAGAAGCCCAGATCGCTGCACAGTCCGGCCCGTAACGTATCTCCATCCAGAACGGTGGCTTTCACACCCTGCCCTGCCAGAGATACTTCTCCGGCACGAGCCACAGTGCTCTTGCCGGAGCCCGGGAGGCCCGTCAGCCAGAACACGCCACTCTTATGACCACGCGTCTGAGCTTGCTGTACAGCAGAGATACGGCTGGCCGTCGGGTGGATCGCATGAACACCATCTTCGAGTTCAGCAGGACCAATCAGCGGTGCGCCGCCAACAATCCGCTGATGACGATCGACCAGAACGCCACGTCCATCGCCCATTCCCGGAGAGAACGGGTCAAACAGCACGGCGTGAGAAGCAGCGAGCGTGATTTCAGCAAATCCGTCTGGCGGAACCTCATCGCCCTGACGCAATGTCAGGTCATCCAGATCGACAACCGCATCAATGGACGCCACCGTCACATCATGCTCTGCTGTCGTCAGACGAAGCGTGAAGCTTTCCCCAACACGAAGAGGCTCACCACGCAGCCAGAACAAACGCGTGCGAATACGGGCAGAACGCTCCGGTGCTGACGCTTTATCATCTGCCGGGAACAGCAGGTCCCCACGATCCGGCACCAGATCCGGCTCCAGGCGCAGCGCAATGGATTCACCTGCACCAGCAACCGGCAGTTCCGGCGCATGCCAGCGGCAGACTTCTGCAACGGTTGCAATCTGGCCTTGGGCACCAATTGCCAGACGATCGCCCGCACGGACAGTGCCACGCTCGATCCGGCCGGCGACGTAACGCACGCCATCAAAGCGATAAACGTCCTGCACCGGCATCCGGAACGGCAGAGACAGACGGGACGTCGGCGGCGGCACATTGGCCAGAGCCTCAATCAGCGTCGGCCCCTTGTACCAGGCAGACCGCTCGGAACGGCCAGCAATATTGTCACCATCACGCGCAGACGCTGGAACAACAGCCTCAACCTCAATTTCCAGACGGCCAAGTAGCTGACGGACATCAGATTCGGCCTGAACGATCTTGGCCTCGTCAAAGCCCAGAACGTCGGACTTGTTCAGCAGCACAATGACGTGCCGGATCCCGATCAGACGCAGCAGCATGGCATGGCGCCGCGTCTGCTCCTGCGCACCCTCCTGAGCATCCACCACCAGAACGGCAGCTTCCGCATCGGCGGCGCCCGTAATCATGTTGCGCAGGAACTGGCGATGGCCCGGCGCATCCACGATCACGAACTCACGGGAGCCCAGACGGAACGGAATCCGCGTGGAATCAACCGTCACGCCCTGATCGCGCTCGATCTGAAGGGAGTCGAGCAGGAAGCTCCACTCCACCGCCAGACCACGCTTGCGGCTGCTCTCAACGATCTGCGCCAGCTTGCCGTCCTGAAGGCTGTCCGTATCGTAAAGCAAACGTCCAATCAGAGTGGATTTACCGTGATCGACGTGCCCGACGATCACAATCGGCGTGGCGGCCGCGCGATACGCTCCAGAGAGTTCCTGGGTTGCGATAATGTCACCCATCTTACAGATACCCCGCCACGCGCAGACGCTCGAATGCGTCTTCTGATTCATGATCCATGGCACGCCCGGCGCGCTCGGATGTCTTGCTGCTTTCCAGCTCGGCAATCACTTCGGCTACGGTCGTGGCATTGCTCTCGATCGGGCTTGTGATGTCCTGATCACCCAGAGAGCGATAACGCTTACCATCCTTGGCAAAATACAGATCCACGAGGGGGATGCCTTCGCGTTCGATGTACCGCCAGATGTCGATTTCCCGCCAAGCCAGCAGCGGATGCACGCGAATATGCATACCGTCTTCATACGGCGTGGCGTACTGATCCCAGAATTCGGGCGGCTGATTGCGAACATCCCAGCGATGACCGGCGCCACGCGGGCTGAACACGCGCTCCTTGGCACGTGTGGCCTGCTCGTCACGGCGAATACCAGCAATCACACCGCGCAGCTTATGCTTGTCGATCATAGCTGCCAGACCCGCCGTCTTGCGCGCTGCGGAACGTGCAGCAGGCGGCAGGGACGGATCGATTTCTTCGACCGGTGGGCAGTATCCCAGAAGGAGATCCAGATCCCACTTCTTGGTGTACTCATCCCGAAAGGCGTACATTTCCGGGAATTTCTTCTCGGTATCCACATGCATGACCGGGAACGGCACGCGCCCCATGAACGCCTTGCGCGCCAGCCAGACCATGACGTTGCTGTCCTTCCCGAGGGACCACAGCAGCGAGAGGGGCTTCAGTTTCCGATAGGCTTCACGCAGGATGAAAATGCTCTGAGCTTCGAGCTGGTCAAGATCATCCATGACGCGCGGTTCCGCCAGGGTTTGTGTCCGCGTCATTGTCCGCTCCATGTTCATGCCGGCCGATGAATGCCGCATTCTGTCTTGGTCAGACCGGCCCAACGACCTGCCCGCCCGTCTTCTCCGTCTCCCACCGGCCGTGTGCAAGGCGCACAACCAATCGAAGTGTATCCTTTTGAAACCAGAGGATGCCGCGGCAGGTTCCGACGACGCATCTCTGCCTCAATTTTCTCCATGCCCCACCCCGCAAGCGGGTTGAGCTTCACGGTGCCATCCGGCTGTGGTTCCACAATGGGAAGAGCTGCCCGTGTTGAGGCCTGACTGCGCTTGCGCCCGGTCAGCCAGACGTCAAATTCCGGAAGCACCAACTCCAAAGGCTCCACTTTACGCAGGGCGCAGCAGGCATCCGGATCGAATGCCGCGAGCTGATCCTGTGGATCTCTGTTCTCAAGTTCCCGAGCCAAGGGAGAAATAGTCCGGACGTCCTGAAGGCCAAGCGCATCGGAAAGCTCATCACGGTAGGAGAGCGTTTCCGGAAAATGGCGCCGTGTATCCAGAAAGAAAACCGGCACAGACGGGTCTATCCGGGCAATCTCATCCAGAAGAATGGCCGACTCAGCTCCAAATGAGGAAATAACAGCGACGCGGCCTTTCAGGCTCACGAGCGCCTCCTCAAGTGCGTGACTCTCCGGCGTATCCAAAAGATGTTGAAGTTCGGATTGTGAGAGAGGCATTTACTGCACCCATATCCCTGTTCACACGCGCCAGAATCACGACGTGAAGGAGACATAGGCGCGCTTCACCTATTATTCAACTATTTTATTTTGTATAACCATATTAAATGGTTTAATTGAGTATTTCTCATCGATTGAAGCGCGGCAGAATTTTTGGCCTGATTTACCAATTAATGGTCAAATTTCCCGCAAACGACTCACCCCACAAACGGTGTCATTCCTGAAAATCCCCACACCACAAAATCTGGCACACTTCATGCATGAACCAAGGTATGAAACTGCGTTCATCCTTTTTTGGTCAGGGCCTTCCGCGCTTCCTTGTCGGCCAGACCGTGCAGCCGAAGGTGGTGGCGGAACTGATAATAGGTCAGCCCCAGAAGATCTGCGGCCTGCCGCTGGCTGAATTGTGCCTCCTTGAGGGCCGCTTCCAGCAACGCACGTTCATGACCTTTAACTGTCTCAGCAAAATCCAGCGGGAAGGTTTGGGGAACGTCTCCCTGAACATGACCCTCCCCGCTCGAGGCTGGAGCCATAACGCTGCTCCAGTCAGGCGTGACGAACGGATCAAGCACAATCTCATCCAGACGGCGCTCAGGCTGATCCATACGATACACGCTGCGCTCCACCACATTCCGAAGTTCGCGGACGTTGCCGGGCCAAGCGTAGTCAATCAGCCGCTGCAACGCTTTCTGAGAAAACCCCGCGAAAAGCTTTCGGCCAAGCTCCGCGCTCATCCGCGTCGCAAAATGGTCGGCCAGCAGGGGAATATCGTCCTGCCGGGCTCGCAGAGGCGGGACATTGACCACATCGAATGCCAGTCGGTCGAGCAGGTCCGGGCGGAATGTTCCCTCCCGCGCCATGGCCGGAAGATCAGCGTTGGTGGCACCAATCAAACGCACATCCACGCGGATCGTCTCACTGCCGCCAACACGCTCAAAACTGCCGTATTCAATAACGCGGAGCAGTTTTTCCTGAACGGCAAGCGACGCTGTGCCGATTTCATCCAGAAACAGCGTCCCGCCATCTGCACGCTCGAACCGGGACAAACGCCGCTTCTGCGCACCCGTAAACGCGCCAGCCTCATGTCCGAACAGCTCGCTGTCCAACAGCGCTTCCGGAAGGGCCGCGCAGTTCAGCTTGACCAAAGGTGCGTCCCAGCGGTCCGACAGCAACGCAAGCCGCGCCGCGACCAGCTCCTTGCCCGTCCCGCGCTCTCCGATCACCAGAACAGGGCGCTTCAGGGGAGCAAGACGGGAGATCTGGTCCAGCATCGCCAGAAATGCCGGAGCCCGCCCGATGGGTGTCGGAACCTCGTCCGCTTGGGTGGATCTCGCCATTTCTGAGCCTCGTTCGCCACTTCAGATTGTCACAACCATAACATCCCCAAAACGAGCCCGCTGACAAGACAGGTCATTGTGCTCTAATCCAGTTCTCAGGAAGGAAAGCGTCATGGGTATTTTTTCTCGGCTCGCCGACATCGTGAACTCCAATCTCAATGCGATTCTCGCCACGGCAGAAGATCCGCAGAAGATGATCCGCCTTGTCATTCAAGAGATGGAAGACACGCTCGTTGAAGTGCGTAGTCAGGCCGTCCGCACCATCGCAGAACGCAAGCAGCTCGAACGCCGCGTGCGCACCATGATGCACGAAGAAGACGAATGGCACCGCAAGGCCACACTGGCCATCGAACGCAACCGGGACGATCTGGCCAAGGCGGCGCTCTCAGCACGTCACACGGTCGAACAGTCCCGCGAAGGGCTTGAACGCCAGATTGCACAGGTCACGGAAGGTCTTGAGCAGCAGAACGACGACATCACCAAGCTTCAGGCCAAACTGGCAGATGCGAAATCCCGTGAGAAAACCCTGACCATGCGTGCCCGCACGGCAGAAGGCCGCCTCAAGACACGTGAAAAGCTCTACGATACCCGCATTGACGACACGCTGAACCGTTTCGAACAGGTCGAGCGCGCTCTGGATGAACTGGAAGGCAAAGCCGAAGCCTATGATCTGGGACGTCGGTCTGGTCGACCCTCCCTGCACGAAGAGTTGGCCGCTCTGGAGACGGATGCGGCTGTAGAAGATGAGTTCGAGACTCTGAAACGCCGGATTGCAGAAAAGAAGCGCGAAGCCTGATGACCGCTGCAAGAAAGTCTGAGTCATGAATGAGGATATCGTCGCTCTTGTCCTGCTTTTTGGCTTTATCCCGGCGCTCGTCCTGGGTCCGCGCCTGTTGCGTGCCCGGACGGGCAGCCTTCCTAATCAGGGCATCTCAGATCCACATCTGCAGGCTGCCCTGACACAGGCCGAGGCCCATGCTACGCGTCTGGAAGAAAGGATCGACCAGCTCGAACGCATCCTCGACGAGGATATCCCGGGCTGGAGAGCTAGGAGTTCACGATGACATCCCGCACCGCCCTGCGCATGCTGCTGCTGTCCATGCTGACAGGGGCAGTTTCTGCCTACCCGGCTCAGGCCGCGCGCGTCACCATGTCCGGATCTGATCTGGATATGGCGATTCCCTGCACAGGTCAGGTGCGGATCGTCGTAGACCCAGGCATGAAAGACGGCGCTACTTTAGACAGCAGCAATGCAACGCAGGTGACGATGCGCAGCGGCAAGGAAGAGTCGGACAGCCGCATCTCCATCGCCACGAAAAGTTGCGCACCCAATGGTAAGGTCACGATCAGTGTGTCGCCTTATACTGGCGTCTCGATCCATGACAGCCATGACACGCATTTCATCATCAAAGGAAAACTGGCGTCTCTTGATGCCAGCCTCGATTCCGCGACGATGGATATCGAGAATACGCAGTCCCTTGATCTGAGCATGCATGGTGCCTCCAGTGTACATATCGGCTCTCTCGAACGGGCGGCCCAGATCGTGGCTTCCGGCACATCAACGCTGATTGCCGACTCTGCACAACTGACCGCTCTATCTGCACAACTGTCGAACGATGCCTCTTTCATGGTTTCACAGGGTAGTATCGAAGCCCTGACGATCGTGACATCAGACAATGCGACCGCCACCGTTCATGGCAACGCGTCCGTTGCAACAGTGACAGCCAACGGCACAGGCGCCGTCAATATTGAGCGCGTCTCCGGCCCGATCGTTCGGTCTGGCAGTGGCGCGGTAAATGTCGGAACACCGGCGGCAGTTGCTCCGCCACCGACTGTCGTAACACCGGCCGCACCACCAGTTACGGCGACGCTGCCAGTCGCTCCTCCGCCCGTTCCCAAAGCTTCGGTGCCGGCTCCTCAGCCGCCAGCCTCAACAGAAACATCTCCGCAGATCAGCCAGCCTTCTGTTCCAGCTCCATCAACATCCGCAGCACCGACACCGGCACCATTACCTCAGAAACCGGCCCAGCAGGAACAGGAAGCCGTTCAACCTCCTGTTGTCGCGGCACCACCCCCGGCTGCCGTCGCACCAAGTACTCCCACCCCGACGCAGCAGACACCCTCAGTCAGTGTCCCTACGGCACCGTCGGAGACTCCTCAGAAACTGCCACAGACTCCCCTTCCGGACACTGTGGCACCGCCGCCTGCTCCTTCGATGCCAACAGCTCCGGTCATGCCGCCTCAAGGCGATACACCAAAACAGGGAGGCTGATGATGAAGACATCCCACGATCTGGTACGTTTTGCAGGAAGCATCCTCGGCCTCCTGCTTGCTACAGGAACGATCAGCCCGGCCTTCTCTCAGGACGCAGCCCCTGCCATTCCTGCTCCCCCGTCTCCACCGGCGCCACCAGCGTTTCCAATTCCAGAAAATGTAAGCTCCGTCACGGGAGCTACGCTGGAACTGGCACCGACCTGCCTGACAGACCTTCATATTGTTGAGGGTGATACAGCGAAGGTTCTTCAGGGTAATGGCAACCTGACAGCCGCCGGGGACAAGACACTCAAACTTGCTCTGAGTGACCCGTCCTGCAGCACCGAGACCACCTCGACAATTCAGGTTCCAGCCGGGACGAATATCCATCTCCGCGGCAACAAGACCGACATCACTGTCACAGGGCCATCCGGCCATCTCAGTGGCTTGTCCGGTAGCGGTGACGTACGCGTCAACAGCGCAACGGGCGTGGATCTGCGGATGACCGGATCCGGCAATGTTTCCATTGCTACGGTGACAGGCGATGTACACGTTCTCAATTTCTCAAGCGGAGACCTGCTTGTCGGGCTCGTAACAGCACCTCGTGTTGAGCTGTCTGCGACATCGTCAGGAAACATGCTGCTCAGGAGTGGCTCAGTAGAGAACCTCTCCATCCGGGATCTCGGTTCGTCCGATATCACAGCACATGTCAGTGCCATCTCAGCCAGCCTGTCGCTCTATGGCTCAGGGAACGTTCTGGTCGATAGTGTTTCAGGAACATTATCCCGCAGCCACTATGGCTCGGGAGAACTGACAGTTCATACCACAGGCCCCGGCGTGCATGTCACCGCAGCCGCACCGATTGATGGGCAGGCGATCACGAAAGACATTTTAGCCAGCCTTGGTCAGTCCGTGAATTTCGATTCCGGCACGCAGCAAGGCTGGGAGGCTCTTGGCTCTTTCGGCAAACATAGCAGCGGCCACCATCTGGGCGGCCTCCGTCTTGTTCTGATCGTGGTCTGCGTCTGGCTGGTCCTGCGTCACGCCAGACGTTATCGCAAACGGACCGGAGAGTCCTTTTTTGGTGCTCTCTGGGCGGATATTGCTGAAGGCCTCTCCGCTTTCACGCGAAACTGGCAAACACGCATGGCTGACCGTCGCATGGGAGGACAATCCTCTGCAGGTGACGCCCCCCATGTCTATTACACACGCCGTGCTGTCGATCTGTATGAAGAGGTTATTCACACAGCCAGAGATCAGAGCGCGCGTCATAAACAACGCCACGCCCCGGAGACGAGTTCTTTCAGTTCAAACCATACTCTGGTGCGCCTGAACGACCGCCTGGCTCGTATGGAGCCAAGGTTGGCGCGCATGGAACAGTTCGTAACCTCCCCGGATTTTGCGCTGGAGCGCCAGTTCCGGGACCTGGAACGCTCCGCCTGAGCAAGACAGACTTTGACGTAGCCGGGCGCGCAGGGTAGGGGCTGAAGGGTGAATGCCGTTCTTGATCCCATAGCGGCCCTTGGCCGTGCCGTCCTCGGACTCGTCCGCCAGTCGGGTGCTCTCGCCATGTTTGCGCTGGAAGGGCTGTCGCATCTCGTGCGGCCACCGTTCTACTGGCGCATCTTCCTGTCCACGCTGATCGAAACGGGGTTCTTCTCCCTTCCGGTTGTGGCCCTGACAGCCCTGTTCTCCGGGGCCGTCATCGCTTTGCAGTCCTATGTCGGGTTCGGGCAGTATCACGTCCAGAGCGCCATCGCCGGGATTGTGGTTCTGGCTGTCACCCGCGAACTGGGACCGGTTCTGGCAGGACTGATGGTTGCCGGGCGTGTCGGTGCCGCAATGTCTGCCCAGATCGGTACCATGCGCGTCACCGATCAGATCGATGCCCTGACGACACTTTCGACCAACCCGATGAAATATCTGGTGACGCCACGTCTTCTGGCGGGAACCATCGCCCTGCCCTGTCTCGTCATCGTGGCGGACGTTCTGGGTGTTCTTGGCGGTTTCACCGTATCAGTCGCAAAACTTGGTTTTTCACCGTCCACCTACATCACGGCCACGCTGGATTCGCTGAAGACCATGGACGTGGTGGTCGGTCTGGTTAAAGCAGCGGCTTTCGGCTTTCTCATTGCTCTTCTGGGTTGCTACCACGGCTATAACAGTCGGGGCGGTGCGGAAGGCGTGGGGTCAGCGACGACAGCGGCCGTCGTGGGCGCCTCCATTCTGCTTCTGCTGTTTGATTACCTCCTCACAGATCTGTTCTTCTCCCAATGAGTACACCCAAAATCCGCATCCGCGGCCTTTCGAAGGCGTTCGGCTCCAAGGTCGTGCTCGACGGGATCGACCTTGATGTCGAAACCGGCACCTCCATGGTCATCATTGGCGGCTCCGGCTCAGGAAAATCCGTTCTTTTGCGGTGTATCCTTGGCCTGATCGAGCCCGATGCTGGCACTATCGAAATTGATGGCGAGAACGTTCTCACGGCTCCCCGTGGGCGGCAGGAAATCCTGCGTCGACAGATTGGCATGCTGTTCCAGAACGCCGCCCTGTTCGACAGTATGAGCGTCGCGGACAATATTGCCTTCGGGCTTCGGGCCAAGCACTCGGACCGTGATGGCCCAGTTCCGTCCCGGTCCAAGGCGCGTGAACTGGCAGGCGGAATCCTCCAGCAGGTTGGATTGGACCCCTCCGTTGGGCAGCTTAGCCCTTCTGAACTGTCAGGCGGCATGCAAAAGCGCGTCGGACTGGCTCGTGCCATTGCCGGACAGCCCAACATCCTGTTCTTCGATGAACCGACTACAGGCCTTGATCCCATCATGGGGGCCGTCATTGACGGCCTGATCGTGGATTGCGTGCAGAAGCTGGGCTCAACGGCGATCGCCATCACGCATGACATGGCTTCAGCGCAGCGGATCGGCAATCAGGCTGCCATGCTTTACCAGGGCAAACTGGTCTGGCAGGGGCTGGCCGCAGACCTGATGAACTCAGGCAATGCAATGGTGGACCAGTTCACGCATGGACGCCGGGAAGGCCCGATCACCATGGAACTTCGCAAATGAAGCCGTTCCGACGCCCTCCCATTTCCCGCAGAGTCTGGCAGCGTCTTGGTCTGACGTATCTCATCGCGCTGCCGATGGTGTTCATTCTGTTCATGCACCCGCCCAAAAGCCAGAATATCTTTATTCAGGCACTGATCCTGCTTATGATCGTGACGGCTGCCCGCATCATGGCACGCATCATCATCCGCACAGACGATTAACGCCTTCTCTGACTGGATCATAACGGGAACGCTCCCTATATCGGGAGCATCCAGAGTCCATGTGAAGAGAGATTCCCTTGGCCAAGAAACCAACCGCACGCTTTGTCTGCCAGTCCTGTGGGGCTGTCTATTCCAAATGGGTGGGCAAATGCGAAGCTTGCGGGGAATGGAACACGCTGGTTGAGGAAACTTCCGAACCCACAGCCCGCAAAACGGGCAAGCTGAGCACCGGGCGTCTTCAGACTGTTCGCCTTGATGGCGAGGCCAAGCCGCCCCCACGCATCACGACAAGCATTGCAGAGCTGGACCGCGTTCTTGGCGGCGGCCTTGTGCCTGCATCCGTTGTTTTGGTTGGCGGTGATCCGGGTATTGGTAAATCTACCCTGATGCTCCAGACAACCTGTGCGCTGGCTCGGAGTGGTCACAAGGTTCTGTATGTCTCGGGCGAAGAATCCGTCGATCAGATCCGCATTCGTGCGCAGAGACTGGAGCTGGACCGGGACAGCAAGACACTGGATTCCCTAGATCTGGCGGCTTCCATCAATGTTGGGGACATCGTGGGATCGCTGGAAAACGATCGGTCCCATACTGTCGTGGTCATTGATTCCATTCAGACCATGTGGCTGGAAAGTGTGGAAAGCTCTCCAGGGTCCGTAGCGCAGGTCCGGGCGAGTGCTTTTGAACTCATCCGTCTGGCCAAAACGCTTGGCTTCGCCCTGATCCTGATCGGTCACGTCACGAAGGAAGGGTCTCTGGCAGGGCCGCGTGTGCTGGAACACATGGTTGATGCTGTCATGTATTTTGAAGGTGATCGCGGTCACCAGTTCCGCATCCTGCGTGCAGCCAAAAACCGCTTTGGCGCAACCGACGAAATCGGCGTCTTTGCCATGACTGATACGGGGCTGACGGAGGTGCCCAATCCTTCCGCCCTGTTCCTCGCCGAGAGACGCGGCAACATTGCGGGATCGGCTGTCTTTGCTGGCCTTGAAGGCACACGTCCCGTTCTTCTGGAAGTTCAGGCCCTGCTGTCCCCCAAGGCAGGAGACGGGGCACCACGTCGCGCTGTAGTCGGATGGGATACGTCTCGCCTGAACATGCTGCTGGCCGTGCTGGACGCGAGATGCGGTTTGAAACTCGCCAACATGGACGTCCACCTGAACGTGGCTGGTGGGTTAAGGGTCAATGAACCCGCCGCAGACATGGCCGTTGCCGCAGCTCTGATCTCCGCAGCGACAGGTCAGCCTGCATCTTCAACCGCTGCTTATTTTGGGGAAGTAGGCCTTTCCGGCGAAATCCGACAGGTCAGCCAGGCTGATCTTCGGCTTAAGGAGGTTGCGAAGCTGGGATTTGTTGAGGCTATTCTTCCCAGAAGGGTTTCCGCTGCTTCGGCTCGCGTCAAGCCGCCCGCAGGCCTCAAATTACGTGAGATAGGGCACCTTACAGATCTCGTGGGTCTTTTCACCGAGACCAGTGCAGGCTGAATAAATCCTGCTGGCACATAGAAAATAAATCGTGAATTAACGATTTATTTGCGACATATTATTTCCTTCTCTGTCTAAGCTTTACGAACCATGACGGCCTGATTCTTTTCAGACTACTGAACGTCCATTGAATGTTCTGTTGTCGGGTGCTGTCCCTTCGAAAGCGAGTATTGAGATGGCGAGCCAGCAGACATCCTCCTCAACCCCACTTCCTTCAGGAAATGGCCCCGTTACGACCGTAAGCTCAGGCCAGGTGGTCAACGGTGGCACCATTTCTCCTGATGCAACACAGGTTGTTTCAGGAGGAACGGCAAATGGCATGCTGCTTCAGGGCAGCTCGGTTTTTTCCGCTGGCAGCACTGGCGCCGGCATGACAACCCAGTTTGCTCGGCAGGATATTATTGCCGGTGGCGCAGCAGTCTCCACAATTGTGAAAGACCTCGCCATCCAAACCGTTCTGAATGGGGGCGTCGCTTCAGGGACAGTCTTGAGCGGATATCTCCCACCCTATGCGCTGCAAAACACGAGTTCTTTTCAGGTCATCGAAAGCGGTGGCATCGCTATCGATACTGTTTTTTCTGGAAAAACCGGAGAGGCGCAGCGTTATACAGGCCTCACCCAGTCCTTCAGCTACATCAAGACATTCCAGACTGTCGAAAGTGGCGGCACAGTCTCGGGCAACCGGATCGGATTTGGCGGAGCGTCTACAATTGAGGCTGGAGGCAGCTCTGTTGACACGACCCTTTCTGGCTTCTCCAGTAGCTGGAACGGGTGGAATTTTCAGACGGGGCAAGGTGTAAATGTGACGTCCCACGTCTACGCTACTCTGGATGTTTCAGGGTACGCAGACAAAACGTCCGTTTACAACGAAGCGATCATGACAGTCGGTGGTACGGCCGATCATACTACCGTCTTTTCCGGCGGAAGCCTCACCGCACTAAACGGCGCCACGTTGTCGCACCTCACAGTCAGCAGTGGTGGCACCGTGAGCCTCGGCGCCAGCACAGTTCTGACAGATCCGCTCACAATAGAGCGAGGGGGTGGAATTGTTTTTTCGGATATTTCTTCGACAAACGGTTTAAGCGCAGTTTTTGTTTCTGCTCCGTCGATCCAAAATGTCACAAGCGGCGCGACGGTTCTGGCGTCTTCTGAAGCCGCAACACCAGCGGTTTTTCTGGACGTCATGTCCAGTGGAACTGTTGTGAAAGAAATTGCTGTCACAAGCGCTTTCTCATCCCCCATCTATTTTCGGAATGCTCCTTCGGGCGGGGGGACAGAAATGCTTTACGGTACCCCCTGCTATTGCCCGGGAACGCTAATTCAAACTCCTCAGGGAGAGCGGCCTGTAGAAGATCTGGTTATTGGTGATCTGATTTTAACAACATCAGGGGATGCTCGTCCTATTCGGTGGATCGGACGTCGCGCCTATGACCCACTTTTTGCCTACGGCAACCGGGACGTCTTACCGATCCTGTTTCACAAGGGATCTTTGGGAAATAACCTTCCAAAGCGGGACCTGACTGTTTCTCCGCTACACGCCATGCTGATCGACGGCTATCTCATTCCTGCCCTGCATCTGGTCAATGATCATTCCATTCTTCAGATTCAGAAACCGGAGACGATCCGATATATTCACATCGAGCTCGACAGCCATGACATTCTGCTTGCGGAAGGCGCACCCTCAGAAAGCTTTCTGGATGACAGATCCCGAGGGATGTTCCACAACGCACATGAATATGAAGCCCTGTATCCTGATGCTCCCCGACAGCATCCCAGATACTGCGCGCCACGTCTCGAAGATGGGCCTGAACTCGCCCAAATTCACAGCCGCTTGAAAGAGCATGCAAAATGTCTCTTTCCAAATAAAGCAGCCTGATCTGCAAGGATAAGTCTTCCCTGTGCCACAGTTTCTGGCTGGTTATATCGATATTTGTAACCATAATCGCATTGCTGGGTGGGCTGTTGATCTGAAAAATCCAGATCGACCTGTCCGCCTGCACATTTTCCAAAACGGCCAGTTGGTTCAAGAAATTGCGGCTACAACATTTCGCGCAGACCTGAGAAACGTAGCCCGAGACGGATGCTGTGCTTTTGACTGGGCCTGGCACGAGCCGCCACCGCATGAAGGGTGCCTGATAGACGTTCGTGACAGCCTGCAGGATCGTGCTTTTCAGGGTTCTCCTTTTTATATTGAGCCGCAGCCCAGCCGTCTTGTCGGAACGATAGACATCGCGGACCGTCTACATATTGCAGGCTGGATCATGGATGAGCTGAATTCAGACAGAACTGTCTGGCTAACAGCCGTAATTGATGGCGTACAAACCGTGCGTTTTCCTGCAAACCAGTTTCGCCGAGACCTGAGGGACGCTGGTCTGAATTCCGGCCGATACGGTTTTGACTATGTATTTGACGCCGCGCTGGATCCGCAACAAGACCACGTTATTCAACTATTCCATGGTCAGGAGCGGTTTGGTGAGCCCTGTCACCTTCCGACCGCCGAGCATCTGGATAAACCTCTCAAGCATTATTTCAGCGCTCTGCTCCAAGGATTGAACACCCCAGCGGCGAGATCGGAGGCTCTGACGTTCCTGACTAAAGCGGCGGAGACCCTTCGACAGCAGACTGGGTCGGATATTGCCAGTATCGATGATCGTGCTTTTGCTTACCGGGCCAACCGACGCCATGACGATGTCACATCAGTCATGCCCTGCGCCCTTTTTGTTGACGACCGCGTTCCCGACCCTACAGTGGATGCTGGATCCGTGGCGCTGCTGTCTCATATTCGTGCGACACAGGCGATTGGGTATAATTGCTGTTTCATAGCGTCCCGTCAGGCACCTTCAGAGCAAGATTATCTCCGCCTTGCCTCGCTGGGCATCGACTGCCTGATGCCACCAGTCTTCACTGGCCCGGAAGAAGCTCTCAAACGCCTCGGACTAGGGCTGGATGTTATCTATCTTCACCGGTTGAATAATGCTGAAAGCTATTCCGCCTTATCCCGCGCCTTCGCTCCAACAGCGACACTGATCTGGAGCGTTGCCGATCTCGCATCACTTCGCCTGCAGCGTCAGGCAGGGATAGAAAATCGTCCTGAGCTTGCGCGAACAGCAACGCGTATTGAAGTGCGGGAAAACATGTGTGCCTGGTTGGCAGATAGCGTTCTGACCCATTCTGCAATCGAAGCCGAACGTCTTGAGCGCATGGTGCCTACAGCAAATATTCACGTTGTCCCTTGGGCGGTTCCCGTCAAAACCCGTTCCCGGCGACGCCAGGACAAGCCCGTCATTGCGTTTGTCGCTCACTTTGCACATGCCCCAAACACAGACGCTGCAAAATGGCTCATTCTGGATATTCTACCGCGTCTAAAAAAACGTATTCCCAATCTTGTCTGTCGCCTGATCGGGAGCGCCATGCCGCACGCAGTTCACATGCTTGCAGACGAAGACATAGAAGTTACGGGGCACGTCTCCAACCTTGAAGATACCCTGTCCGACGTATCGCTTTGTGTCGCTCCGCTCCGTTATGGTGCAGGGATCAAGGGCAAGGTTTTGGATGCATGGTCTGTTGGGCTGCCTATTGTCATGACGTCCGTCGCAGCGGAGGGGCTGGTGGATACGTCCAGCCCGCTATGGGCAAATTCCATCGCTGACAGTGCGGAAGATTTCGCAGAAAAAATAGCGGCTCTTCTGGTCCCATCTGCGGCAAAGGCTCAGATAGCGGCCGCAAGGAAGCTGCTGAAAGAGCGTTTTTCCGAGAAAGCTATCAAAGCCAGTCTGGAAGATATCCTTCCGCCCGTGATGATTGAAACACTGCCACTGCCCGAGGACAAGTCAGAACCCGTCCTGAACTGACAATTTTCTAGAACCTGAATGTCACGTTTGACTGTGCATAGCTGCCACTTTGCGCGCCCGCTTTGCGCAAACTCTGTGACGCCATGAACCGCGCTCCATAGATCTGCCAAGTCAGATGATGGTTGATCTGAAGCGTCAGCGAGGCCTGCGGTACGACGCCCACATATCCTCCCCGATAAGCATGAGCGAATGTGTATGGGCCAGATGAACTCCAGATCGCACCGTTTGCGTTTTCCCGCCACATAAATGGTGCCTTCAGACGCAGGGACGCAAAGCCTTTCCAAGGTGTGATGCTGATAACCGGCGACAGGCTCACCAGATTGGACGGTGAAATATAGGTCGTCGTATCCAGATAGTTGGTCTGTGGATTAAACGGCGCCATGTAAGTGCGCACCGTTCCATTCTGACCATCCGACCCACCGGAATAAATATCTGCCTGCACACCCAAGAAGGGATGCAAGGGAGAAGGTGTATGCCTGTAACCTATGATCGTGTTGACGGCCCACGCACGAACGCTGCTTTTCCGCTCTGTCCCGGCGTATTGGAATGTTCCGTTCTGGTAGAGTGCCCCCACCGAGTATTCAACGGATGCTGATGTTCCATACCAGCGAAACCCCAGATTACCGCGGGAGGATGTCCCCTTAAGAACGCGCGCTGCTGTCGGAACCGCAGACAGGCCGCTGCTGTATCTGTACCGGATATAAAACAGGTCCAGAAACGAGTGAACGCGCTCGCCACCAACGGAAAATGCTGGAACGATCATCGTGGTGTTTCCACCATAAAGGCGCGTTCCATAATCCTCGGTGTTGTGGAACATGAGAGGACTGTCTGTTTTCGTCTGAACGAAATCGTATGCGTCCACTCGGATCCGGGGCCAGAGGGCGTAAAACCGGCCACCATTCCAGGACAGGGGAACGTTTGGAGTTTCACGATTGTACAACATGTAGGACGGAGCATCGAGGAACTGCTGGCGTCCAAACATAAAACCTGTCTGTGCCCCGGCGACTTTGCCCTTCAGTTCGACGAAACCCTGTTGCAGGTCCAGCCTCTTGCGATATGTCGACCCATACCCGAACCCCTTCCAACCGCCTGCATCCGCATTGATGAGCTGACCGAAAAAACGCACGTGCTCACCCAGATGCAAGTCTGCACCGATCAAATTCCGGATGCCGAAGCGGCCTGACTGAGCCTTTCCACTGCGCCCCAGAAATGGCGCTTCCTCGTACCAGTTTCGTAACCGCGATTCCCCCGACAGGGTCAGCCAGATCGTGCGGCTATTGTTCAAGGCGATGAATTTGAGTGGATCAAAAAAGTCCGTGCGCTTGCTTTTGTCTCGCAGGTAGCTCCAGTCCTCCGCCCAGGCCGCTGCGCCGTAGCGACCCACGGGGCCAAACCCCGCCGCTTCACCGTTTCCGTAGTTGAAATCACCCCACGGCCCCTGATGACCATTCGGTGCACGGTTCTGCTTTGCAGTGATTCGCCGTGGCTGGCCGACCACGCCGGCATGGGGATAATCCTGGATGATCGGTCGCTCTGTGGAAGGAACCTTGATCCACTCCTCCTCTATCGGAGGGGACTCAATCGGACTGGTTTTCAAAGGAACGGTCTGGGCACCTGCGTGATGACCCAGGTTGACCATCAACAGAAGCACTCCGGCAATGAGGCTTCTTTCATGACGGAAAGAGACGACAGAAAGAAGCATCGAGAACCACAATTTGACATGAAGAGGCAACGAAAACGAGTGAGCCTCATATTACACAGTATGTAAAGAGAGATTTTATTTATAACTTTTTTATTTAGTTGTTTATAGATCCGGGCGAGAGATGGCCATCTGGCCACGTGTCAGGTCTCGCAGGTATTCCGTGATCATGTCTGCCTCTTCAACAGGCACAGCGACCGTCAACCATGCACCTTCTGCATCAAAGTCACACAGTGTCTTTTCCGCCCGCCACCCCGGCAGTTTAGCTTCAACCTGCGCATAAACCGAGAAAGGACAATGAAACCGCAGGGGCAGGGTTTCGATCCGCTCGATTTTGGCAGCCTCTCGCAGACAGGCAGCAGCCGCACCGCCATATGCCCGGACGAGGCCGCCGGCCCCCAATTTTACACCACCGAACCACCGGGTGACGACAACCATCACATTGTCGAAATCCTGCCCCTCAATCGCAGAAAGGATCGGGCGCCCTGCTGTTCCGGAGGGTTCTCCATCATCGCTGGCACGGTATCTTTGACCCGTCCGGAAGGCCCAGCAATTATGAGTCGCGTCCGGGACAGCAACCTCGGCGAAGAACGCCAGCGCTGCGGCTTCATCTGCAACAGGGGCCGCGCGCGCAAGGAAAGTGCTGCCCTTGATCACACTTTCATGTTCAGCCAAGCCATCGAGAGTCCACGTCATGGCTTCCATTGTGCCCCATGATGGCGGAAATGTCAGGTTGGGGTAGGGAAATGCTGCCCGTTCTGTTAAGGGTAGGCCCCATGTTTTCGGATCTGATCGGCCGGCTGAATGCCGCCTGTGCACGTCGTGCGCCACTGGTGGTGGTTCTGTTTGCGCTCCTCTGTGCGGGATGTGTCGCACTGAGTATCACGCGCCTCAGTGTGACAACTGATACCGGCAAGATGTTTGCCAGCGACTTGCCGTGGAAACAGCGGACGGACGAGATGAACCGTCTCTTCCCGCAGGATGACAATCAGCTCGTTGCCATCATCGACAGCCATATTCCGGAACAGGGTCGAGCCACGGCACGGGCGCTTGCTGCGGAGCTCAGCAAAGACCACGAGCACTTTGAGCTGGTTAGCCTGCCCGGCGACAACCCCTTCTACAACAGTCACGGCTTCCTGTTTTTGGACAAGAAGGACCTCGAGCCCCTTCTGGATTCCATTGTCTCCGCTCAGCCCTTCCTTGGAACCTTGGCAGCAGACCCTTCTGCCCGAGGTCTATTCGGCGCTCTTGGCCTAATCGGAGACGGCATCCAAGCGGGGCAAGGCATTCCCAGCGGCTTCAATGGTGCTCTGGACGGCTTTGCAGACTCTTTGACCAAAGCGGCAGCTGGTCATCCTCAGGATTTGTCCTGGCAAAATCTTCTCGTTGGTCGTCTGGCAGAACTGGGTAGCCGTTACGAATTCGTCGTCACGAAGCCCAAGCTGGATTACAGTTCTCTTCAGCCTGGCGAAGGCGCCACGACGGCGATGCGCAAGGCAATCGATAACCTTGAGTTCGTAAAATCCGGTCAGGCCACGGGCAGCATCACCGGTGAGGTCAAGCTGAACGACGAAGAGTTTTCGACCGTTGCGCACGGCATGGTGCTTGGTCTGGTCGTTTCGCTGGTTCTGGTCGCACTCTGGCTGATTCTGGCCGTACATTCGATCCGTGTCATTGTCCCCATTCTGCTGACACTGATTTCAGGCCTTCTGCTGACGACCGGCTTTGCTGCGCTTAGCGTGAAGGAACTCAATCTCATCTCGGTGGCGTTCGCGATCCTGTTCGTGGGCATTGCGGTGGATTTTGCCATTCAGTACAGCGTCCGCTTCCGTGGACAGCGCAACGAAGATGGCTCCATGCCGTCTCTGCATGACGCCCTTGTTCTTACCGGACAGGAAAGCGGTGCCCAGATTCTGGTCGCGTCGCTTGCAACGGCTGCGGGCTTTCTGGCCTTCACCCCGACAAGCTTCATCGGCGTTGCTCAGTTAGGCCTGATTGCTGGCTTCGGGATGCTGATTGCCTTCCTGTGCACCATGACACTGCTCCCGGCCCTGCTGACGCTCTTCCGGGCGAAGCTTGGGAAAGGGGAACCGGGCTTTACGTTCATGGCGCCAGTCGATCACATGCTGCGTCACAAGCGCAGAAAGGTCGTGGGCGTGTTCGCCCTTCTCGGTATCGTGGGCGTTGCCCTGATGCCGCTGCTGAAGTTCGATGCAGATCCTCTTCATACGAAGAACCCAAATACAGAGGGCATGCACGCTCTCCACCTTCTGGAAGATAACCCTCTTACCACACCATATTTTGCTCAGCTTCTGGTCCCGAATGTTCAGGATGCGGCAAAGAACGCAGCGGCTTTCTCCAAGCTGTCGAGCGTCCATGATGTGCTGTGGCTGGGAGCGCTCGTCCCGGACGATCAGACCGACAAACTGGCTATGATCGAGGACACGGCTTCCATCCTTCTCCCGACGATTACTGTTCAGACCCCCTCGCCTGCACCAGACGCAGCGGCCATTCGTGCATCCGCACTCGCAGCAGCAGCCAAACTGGACAGCGTGAAAGATCAGCTTCCTGCACCACTTGAGAAAATCCGCCAGGCTCTCAACACGCTCTCGACAGCCCCCGACGCAACACTGGTCAATGCCAGCCATGCCCTGACACGCTTTTTGCCGGATCAGCTCTCCATGCTCCGCACGGCGCTTCAGCCGAAGCCCATCACGATCGACAATATCCCAGATGACATCCGGAAGGATTATGCACTTCATGATGGTCGCCAGCGCCTGACGATCCATCCCAAGGGACAGATTTCCGAGACGCCCGTCATGCACCGGTTTGTGTCCCAGTTGCGTTCGGTCAATCCGGATATCAGTGGGCCAGCCATGGAGATCACCGAAAGCGCGAACACCATCGTCCATGCCTTCACGATTGCCGCCATTTCGGCTCTGATCATGATCGGCATCATTCTTCTGGTGGTGCTTCGCCGCATTCTGGATGCAGCTCTTGTTATGGCGCCGCTCCTGCTCTCGGCTCTCCTGACTGTCATCCTGATTGTCACGGTTCCGGAGACACTGAACTACGCCAACATCATTGCTCTTCCCCTGCTTCTCGGGGTTGGCGTGTCTTTCAATATCTATTTCGTGATGAACTGGCGCGAAGGCATCAAGGGTCCGCTGACGTCTCCGACCGCACGCGCGGTTCTATTTTCTGCCCTGACGACAGCAACGGCCTTTGGATCGCTGGCAACATCTGCTCATCCGGGCACTGCGAGTATGGGCCGTCTGCTTCTGATGTCGTTGGGCTGCACACTGATCTGCACACTCTTTTTCGTACCGGCGCTTCTCCCGAAACGTCCGATCGACGACGCCTGAACTGACATAGTTCGTCACTAATGTGAACGGCTGACCGCAACCGTTCTTTAACTCACAGGTTGAGACCTTCATAACCATGAAGGATCTCTCCGTGAGTGCAGACCATTCAGGACTTCCGCGAGGTATCGACCATGTCGGTGTGACCGTACCCGACATCAACCTTGCCATCCGCTTTCTAGAAACCGCACTGGGTGCTGTTGCGCTATACCGCAACGTTACCCACACCCAACCCCAACAGGGTCCGCAGACAGAGAAGATACTCGGGCTGCCAACCGGCAGTGTGGTCTGGGAGATGTGTATGATGTCTCTGGCGCATGGGCCCGGGCTCGAACTCTTTGAAATTCATGGCCCGGATCAGAGACCTGCCGTCCGCGCCTGTGACTTCGGCGTGCAGCACTTTGCCGTCTATGTTGACGATATCCATGCGGCCTGCACCCGCTTCACCAAAGCGGGTGGCGAGCTTCTGACAGAGCCACAGGGGCAGCCTTCTCTCGAAGCTGGGCCTGGTAACATGTTCTGCTACGGCCGTGCGCCGTGGGGCATGATTATCGAGCTTCTGTCCACACCCTCACGCAGCCGCTTTGACGATATCGCCACAAAGCCTCGCTATCAGCCCCCAGCACGACATGAGGAACAATAAGCCATGCGCCCTATCTCTCTGCTTTTTGCTTTCGCTCTTGGCGTTACCGCATTTTATCACGCGGCTGAAGCTGCAGATCCTGCACCTCCCACAGCATATTACTGGCACAACTGGACGGACCATAATGGCGTCAGCCATATGACGCGCTGTCCGTTTCACAATTACATTCTGAAAACCATGTCCAGGCCGGCAGGCCCGCAATGGCAGGACCGCCTCAAGAGCGGACAGGCTCAGATCATCTCCACGGTGCAACCCCCACATTGGGATGGAAGCTGGCACCCTGACCCGAAAGTCCAGTGGATCATCCCCCTCAAAGGCACATGGTACGTCACCGCAATGGACGGAACACGTGTCGAGATGGGACCGGGGGATGTTTCCTTGGGTGAAGACCAAATGAGCCGTAAGGACTCACAAGGTCACATCGGACATTTTGCAGGAAATGTCGGCGATGATGCTGTGACACTCATGGTCATTCAGACTAATGAACAGCCGACCACAGATCAGCCATGCCGGTTCAAATAAAACCTCCTGCCAACTGTACTGTCTTTTCCTATTCGATCGGTATTGAATTTTTCTCAATCGTCACTTTTAAAAAATGAAAGGAAAATACCGTAGACAAAATCGGTTTTTTTAAAGTGTTCGGTATCCGATAACAGATAAGACCCATTTTCGTTAAATACATAATTTGAAATAAATGTGTTGTAATGGACACACCAAGAAAATCTCACTCCAAAATCGCATTGTTACCATTGCGCACAGGAGACATTTCCTTTCAGTTTTGTAATCGAAGATACATTGAGACATGAAACGAAGGGATATCTGCCAGCAATGAACACCTCTTTTCCAACGTTGGCCCGTCCGGGCTTTTCACTGAAACCCTCCCGGACTTTTTTGAAAATTGCCTTGCTGGCTGGTATTTCCTACACAGCGCTTCCTGTTCCTGAAGCCTGCGCAGAGACGACGACGAAGCATCTTTCTGCCGCTCACAAGTCTGCCGCGAAAAAAGCGGCTGCGCCCCGTGCAACAGTGCAATCCGCACGTCCTCAGACAGCGGTTCAAGCCAAGCCCGTTACAGTTGCGCCTGTGTCTGCGCCCGTTCAGACAATTACGAATTCCAACCTACAGCCAGGCACATCACCTGCCGCTGAAGTCGTTACCGTTACAGGAACGCGTCTTTCCCAAACGCGCCTGACGAACGTTATGGCTGGCTCAACCGTCGATGCTGCGCAGCTTCGTGCCCGTGGCTACACGGACATGGGCATTGCCCTGATGCGTGAGAACACCGCCTTCACGGTGGGTGACAACTCCCCTATCGGTTCACAGGGCAGCTTTGGTGCTGGCCAGTCGTTCGTTTCTCTTCTGGGCCTTGGCTCACAGCGGACCCTCACCCTCGTGGACGGCATGCGCATGGTGGGTGGGTCAACTGCTTCCAACTATGGTGCAGGTTCAGGCTCGCAGGTTGATGTCAGTGCAATTCCGACATCCCTGATCAAGAAGGTTGATACCCGTCTCGGCGGCGCAGGCGCGGCTTATGGTGCTGATGCTGTTGCGGGTGTCGTGAACTATCAGCTCGACGATCATTTCAAGGGTGTTGATTTCAACGCACAGGGTAACTGGACGCAGAAGCTGGATGCGCCGCAGGAAAAGATTACGTTCAAGGCTGGCACAGACTTTGACCACGGCAAGGGCGGCGTCGTTTTCGACGTAGAATATCGCAATGCTGGCGGCATGGTCGCGAATGACCGCCCCTATACAAGAGGCAGCCTGTCCACCACATACGCTCGACCTGCTTATGGCTCGACTACGCCATACGCGCGCGTACTGACGCCAGGCGTTCGTTTCCTGCAGAACTCGGTCACTGGTCTGCCGACCACAAGCGCAGTTTATGGTCAGCTTCCAGTCAAGGCAGGTAAAGCCGGATACGCTATTCCTAACGCTGCCGGACAGGCGCTGATGTTCAGCCCTAACGGCCAGTCTCTCGTGCCTATCACGTATAACTCTGCAGTGCAGGACGGACTTCGCGCTTCAGGCGGGAACGGCATCGCGCTGCAGGATTACAACCAGCTTTATGCGCCATCTGACAAGCTGAACCTGACCACGCTCGGCCACTATGATTTCACCGATCACCTGCATGCAACATGGCAGGGATGGTATGCTCGCGGAACAGCGTCCAGCCTGGTTGGTCAGGGTACCTGGAACACGCCTCAGTTCGATGACCCACTGAGCCTGCAAAGCTATCAGACGAACACGGTCGTCAATGGTGCGTACAAACTCAGCACGAACAATCCCTACCTGACGCCCGCCGTACGTGCACAGATTGTCAATGCTCTTCAGGCAGCAGGAAAGCCAACAGATACGTTCTATCTGTCACGCCTGAACCAGGATCTTGACGCAGGCATGTATCGTACCACCATGCAGATGTTCCGCTTCCAGGGCGGCCTGAACGGTGATTTCGACACAGTTGGCCGTCATTTCGAGTGGTCTGTGAAGGGTGTGTACGGCAAGTACATGAACGACACTTGGGAACCGTCTATTGCCACCCAGAACCTGACCAATGCGCTGAACGCCACGACGGACGCCAGCGGCAATATCGTCTGCTCTCCAGGCTATACAAATTCTACGGCAGTCACACGAAGCTCCACCTGCTCGCCGTTGAACCCGTTTGGTTATAACCAGATGACGCCAGCCGCCCGCGACTACGTCATTTCGGATGCGCACAGCAAAAACACAAACGCGCAGCGCGATCTTCAGGCAGAAATTCACAGCACGGTTGCCCACCTGCCGGCTGGTGATATCCGCTGGGATCTTGGCTACGAGCATCGTCGTGAAGGCTACAACTTCAACCCGGGCAGCTTCTTCCAGGGTGAGCAGCAGGCAGACGGAACCTACAAGCAGTACGGCAACTCAACCGCCATCCCCATTACGTCGGGCGCCTATCACACGCATGAAGTCTTTGGTGAGCTGGATATTCCGCTTGTTTCCCCGAACATGCATGTCCCGGGCGTTTACAGCCTGTCCGCAACAGCAAACGGCCGCTTTATCAACAACAGCATGACCGGCAACTACTGGACGTACATGTTTGGTGGTGCGTGGTGGCCAACGCAGGATTTCGGCCTGTCCGGGAACTATGCCCAGTCCGTTCGTAATCCGTCCGTCACCGAGCTTTTTGCGCCCCAGAGCACGACCTACAATACAGCAGAAGATCCCTGCTCCATCGAGTACATCACCTCTGGTCCTGCGCCTGCAACGAGAGCGGCCAATTGCGCAAAAGAAGGAATTCCTAAGGGCGGTTTCAGCTCCAACATCAATTATTACACGGCGCAGGGCAAATCAGGCGGCAATGCAAAGCTGCAGAACGAGACGTCTCACAGCTACACAGGCACACTGGACTTCCATCCGCACTTCGTCCGTGGTCTCGACATGACGGCCTCTTTTGTTGATGTCAAAGTCAACAATGAGATCACATCCCTGAGTGTCGGCGATCTGATGAATGCCTGCTATGATTCAGGCTCTTACCCGAACAACGCATACTGCAACTCCTTCAAGCGTGATTCGGACCACCAGGTTGAGAGCTTCACGTCCGGCTATTTCAACATTGCCAACCAGCATATGCAGATCCTGCAAGCGAACATTGACTACTATGTTCCGCTGCAGCGCCTCGGCTTGCCGCAGTCTGCTGGCAACATCGAACTTCGTGGAAACTACTCTCACTACCTGCGCAATCAGCAGACATATCTTGGCAACACATATCTCCTGAATGGTGATACGCAGTCTCCTAACAATCTGTTCACGCTGGACTTTAACTATACGCGTGGCCCGATTTTCTTCCAGTGGCAGACTATTTACTATGGCAAATCCAAGTATGCCCTGCAGGTTTCGGACTATACGTACGAACATAACAACCGACCGGGCTTTGCGTATTTCAACACGACGTTTGGATATCAGATCACCAAGAACATTGATGCCAACTTCATGATCAACAACATTACCGGTGCACTCCCCAAGTACCCCGGTACAGTCGATATGACGCGCTATTACGATGCCATCATGGGACGGTCGTTCCAGCTAAACATCGGTGCTCATTTCTGATCTTTTCGATTTAAATATGACACGAGAAAGAGGGGCTTCTGGCCCCTTTTTTTTTGTGCTCTAAGCCCCGGAGACGTCACGAAAACTTCGCACTTGCGTGGGAGAGATGCTCTGTTTTCGTTCTGAAAATTCCGCTTAACTGGAAGCATGAAAAAGCTTCTTGCCAAGGCGTTTAGCGCGACCGTTCTGACCCTTATCAGCGGTTGTGCTTCAACGCCGCTTCAGCCGACGCCATGGATCGGGAAGCCAACTGTCATTCTCATCTCTCTGGATGGTTTTCGAACAGAATATCTTTCCAGAGGGCTGACACCTCACCTATTAGAGCTGGCTCGGAATGGCGTTTCTGCTGAGGGTATGCGGCCTTCTTTCCCATCCATTACATTCCCTAACCACTACACGTTGGTGACTGGCCTCAGACCTGACCACCATGGGATTGTCGGGAATACAATGTATGATCCGGATCATCCCGGAATAAAATTCACCATGCAGAGCAAGGACTCCTATTGGTGGAATGAAGCTGAGCCAATCTGGGTCACCGCGAAACAGCATGGACTGAATGTTGGCATGCTGTTTTGGCCTGGATCAGAAGCTATTATTCATAATATGCGGCCAGACGAATGGCTGCCTTTCCGTTCGCAGATGTCTGACAGCGAACGCGTGCACACACTGCTATCCTGGTATAACGCGCAACCTGCAAAGCGCCCTGACTTCAGTACACTCTATTTCAATATCGTTGACACACAGGGCCACCATTTTGGGCCTGACTCTGTGGAAGTTGAGGCTGCCCTGGAAGATGTTGACGATGGCATCGGGCAACTGATCAACGGGCTGAAAAAACGTCATATTCCCGCTGATATTATAGTCGTCGCAGACCACGGTATGGCGTCCGTTGGGAAAAATCATATCATTCCCATGGATCAGATCGCGCCGGCCTCCTCTTATCATTGGATTACGGGAGGAGCGTACGCCGGGATAAATGCTGTGCCGGGAAAAACGGCAGTTCTAGAGAAAGCGCTCCTTCGGACGTACTCGCATATGACATGCTGGCGCAAAGCTGAAATTCCGAAGCGATTTCACTATGGAAAGAATCCCCGTGTCCCTGCCTATATCTGTCTTGCTGATGTCGGCTGGATGATTCAGGCCACTACTCCAGACAAATCTCAGAACCCGTATAAGGGCGCTCACGGCTATGATCCCGCAGCACCGCAAATGAGCGCCGTTTTCGTTGCGAATGGCCCGGACTTCAAAGCCGGTAAGGTGCTACCGCCCTTTGACAATGTCGATGTCTACTCTTTGATGACGCATTTGCTGGATATTCCAGCGCAACCCAATGACGGCACCCTCAAGACATTTCTGCCAGCTCTGAGCACACCCTGAAAAGCATAAAAAAAGCCGGGGCTGACCCCCGGCTTTCTCTCGTGGAATACCTATGATCAGGCGCTTTCTTTAACCTTGTGCTTGACCTTGACGTCATGCCCCTTGAGCATTCCATGCCAGTACAGGCGGGGGAAAACTTCGGTTTTCAGGAGCCAAGCGAAGCGGCTGGGTTTCCGCTGATCATACGGGAAACTCGGAGCAACCTTCCCGCCATACAGGAACTCTGCCAGCACGACTTTGCCGTAAGACACCGTCAGTGGGCAGGCACCATATCCATCATACGCCCCTGTTTGAGGGCGGCCGTCGAGAGAGGCCAGCAGGTTCGAGACCACAACGGGAGCCTGCTCGCGCGCGGCAGCAGCTGTCTTGGCATTACTGGTACCCAGAACATCTCCAGCGCCGAAAACGGTATCGTACTTCACATGACGCAGGCTTGTAGGGTCCACATCCAGCCAGCCACCAGCATTGGCAAGGGGGCTTTTCTTGACGAAATCCGGAGCGGACTGTGGCGGGACAACGTGCAGCATGTCGAACGACCGAACAACAGTTTCGTCTGTGCCAACAATCTGGAAGGTCGCTTCACGTTTCTCCCCATCAACCTTGATGAGGTTCTCCTTCTTATGAAGATTGACCCCATAAAAATCGATCTGCTTCTGGAGGGAAGGCACGTAGTATGCCACGCCAAACAGCGCGTCGCCCGCCATACAGAAATCGACTTCCGTGCGATGAAGCGACCCTTCCTTGCGCCAGTGATCGCTCGCCAGATAGACAATCTTCTGCGGTGCACCAGCACACTTGATGGGCATAGGAGGCTGTGTAAAGAGCGCCTTTCCACCATCAAGATGACGAATGCATTCCCACGTGTAGGCAGCCGTTTCACGGGAATAGTTGGACGTCACGCCATTACGGCCCAGCGTCTCGGGTAGTCCCTCGATTTTATCCCAGTCCAACTGAAGCCCGGGGCATACAACCAGCCGACGATATTCCACCACACGGCCACTTTCGAGCGTCACCGTGTTCGCGTCAGGATCGAAAGACACCACACTGTCTCGCAGCCAGGTCACGTCTTTCGGAATCAGGCCACCTTCCTGACGGAGCGTTTCCGCCAGCGTCATCACGCCGGCCCCAACCAGCGTCCAGCCCGGCTGGTAGGCATGCGTCGTAGACGGTTCGATGATTGCAATCGACAGGTTGGGTCGCTGATGTCGAAGCTGCGCTGCAATGGTGATGCCTGCAGCACCCCCACCAACGATGACGACGGAGAAGCGATCCTGCGGGTTGGAATCTGTCATGTTCGATGCTCCAGAGTCATGGGCTGACAAAAGAAGACCCTAAACCAGACGGGCCAGTCTTTCGGTAAGAAGAGTGTAGAACGCGTCTGAATCTATGTGATCAATCCATAACGCATTAGGGAGGCGATCGGTTACCTTCCAAAGATCGACAACGCTCTGTCCCAGACAAAGCGGTGCTTCAATCTCGATCTCGACGTTACAGTCCCGTCCGGAGAACAGGTCTGGCCGCAGCAGCCAGCCAATCGTCAGCGGGTCATGGAGGGCACCGCCTTCCCATCCATATTTCAGCTTCTCAAAGCGGTCTTCAGCACCCAGCATCCGGACAACCATATCGCCCACAGGTGTTCCGAGCGCAGCAATCGGTGCCAGCCGGGCAGGAGTCGCAATGGCGCGATGGGTCACATCGAGGGGCAGCAGCGTGACAGGAATACCTGCACCCATCACAATTTTTGCAGCGTGGGGATCAACGAAGAAATTGAATTCCGCAGTTGGTGTGATGTTTCCACCTTCGCGCTGCGCGCCACCCATTGCGACAATCCGGGAAATTTTGGGCGCAATATCCGGGGCGTGCGTCAGGGCGTGCGCCAGATTGGTCAGAGGACCCAGGCAAACCAGCGTAATGGCGCCTTTCGGCTCTTTCCGCAGCACATCGATCAGATGGGTAGCCGCGTCCATCGGCTGCTCACGGAGACGAGGGTTTGGCAGGTTAGCGCCCCCCATTCCGGTTTCACCATGCACGTATTCCGCACTGATCGGCGCCTTATGAAGAGGCCGTGCGGCACCGGCAAAAACCGGTACCTCCTCACGCCCTGCCAGTTCGAGCAGGGCGCAGGCGTTTTTCGTGGTCTGAGCGAGCGACACGTTGCCAGCAACGGTCATGATCGCTTCAACCTGCAGTTCTGGCGAGGCCAGCGCCAGCAGGATCGCCACGGCATCGTCCTGACCGGGATCCGTGTCGATAATAATCCGGCGGGGGCTGACCTGCGTCATCATGCGTCCTTTTCGTCGTCCTTGAACCAGGCTTCAACCGTCCCCGTGACCTTCAAGGTCATTGGGCGGCCTTTGCGGTCCACGGCCTTGCCAACAGACAGGCGTGCCCAGCCCTCGCTGATGCAGTATTCCTCAACATTCGTCTTCTCTTCGCCCTTGAGACGAACACCAACGCCGCGGTTCAGCACGTCTTCATTGTAGTATGGGCTGTCCGGGCTGGCGCACAGGCGGTCGGGAGGGGTATCGCTCATAATCGGTTCCTTTCTGTCTTCTGCGGCATCTTCTGTAGCGCCGGATGGCCGCGCATCCAAGTCAGGATGGCTCCCCGGAGACAACCGGCGCTGCTATGATGCGTTTTCCTCCTCAGGAGACCATGAGTTACCATGACATTCATTCGCTTCCCCCGAACGATGGGCGCTACACTTCTCAGCCTTACCTTTCTCGGTGCCGCCCTGTCCGGTTGTGCATCGCAGGATGACGGAGACTCCTATTCCGTCAGCGTCCCGGTGGCAGCGGGTCAAGCCATGCGTCTGGATCACATGATTTCCCATGTTCCGGGCCAGGCATGGCGTCTCACTTATCGCAGCGCAGATGCCCGCAATCCGAAGCAGCTTGTTCGGGTGTCAGCGGAAGTGCTGGTTCCCGCAGGCAAGCCGCCCGCCGGTGGGTGGCCAATCTTGGCCTGGGCTCATGGAGAAAGTGGCCTGCATCTGACATGTGCGCCTTCTGTCATGGGCCTCGGGACTGTTCAGGAACGCTTTTATGGTCCCTGGCTGCGACAGGGCTTTGCGATCGTCGCCACAGACTATCCGGGTCTTGGGGAGCCCGGCGAGGCATTACTTCTCAATGCCCGTTCAGAAGGGATGAGCGTCCTGGATTCCGTGCGAGCTGCTCACGAACGCCTTCCTTCGATCTCAACGACAGTACTTCTCAGTGGCCATTCGCAAGGCGCTCAGGCGGCTCTGGCAGCCTCTGCGATGGCGGCGTCCTACGCGCCTCAATTGCATATTCTGGGAACGATCGCTGTTGCCCCGCCTTATCTGGATGCGCAGGGCATTCAGGATCTTTTGCACCCTCGTAATCCGCACAACTTCTCACCAGCTGTTCCGGAACTCCTGTCTCTTGGCGCGTCTCTGGCTCAGGCTGACCCATCGTTTGACGCCAACGCTGTTTTCACAAACCGGGCTCTGGCTTTGATGCACGACGCGGGAAGCACATGCAGTTCGGATTTCTTTCCGATGGTCCACCGGTCAGGCCTGACACCCGCCACGACACTCAAGCCCGGTGCCGATGCCGTATTGGCGCCAGCACTGAAATGGGCTGAATATCCGTCCCTGTCGCTCTCAACACCTGTCATGATTGCAACGGGAGCGCAGGATCTGCACTCCTCCCCAAGCGAGCAGCATCGTTTGGTAAATGCACTATGTGCTGCAGGGACTTCCGTCAGCCACACGACCTATGGGGGTGCCAGCCATAGCGGCACTCTTGCTGCGGTCACCACAGATGCTCATGGGTTCGCACGAACCCTCCTTGCTGGACAGAAGCCCGCGAACAACTGCCCTGCACAATGACGATCCTCATTACAGGGGCTGGTTCTGGAATTGGTGAGGGATTGGCACATCGCCTTTCTAGGCCACACCAGACCCTGTTTTTGGGAGATCTGCATTCTGACAGCCTGAACCTGACTCAAGCGGAATGCTCGTCTTTGGGGGCAGTCGTTCATACTCGCTGCATAGACGTGCGCGACCGAACGGAAATGGCTGAGTGGATAAGCGAATCCGGTCGCTCAAGACTGGACATGGTATTTGCCTGCGCGGGCTTGACTGGAGGCCTTCCGCCCTCCCACGGATACCCTTCGGTCATGGAGCGGGAAGAACATGCGAGAGCCATTTTTGAGACCAATCTGACGGGTGCCCTCAACACCCTTTTCCCAGCTATCGAGCAGATGCGGCAGCAAAAGCCGGACAGAAGCGGTCACAGAGGCCGCATCTGCATCATGTCTTCAGTCGCGAGCTTCGTCTCTTACCCAGGGACCCCATCTTATTCAGCCTCGAAAGCTGCAATTGATCGGTTTGTCGTTGCCAGCGCTCCAAGCCTGGAAAAACAGGGAATTTCCCTCACAAGCGTTTGTTGCGGGTTTGTAAAAACTCCGATGGTGCGGGCCAATCGTTTTCCCATGCCAGGTCTGGTCTCCACAGAAGAGGCAGTACGCCGCATTCTGCGTGGAACGCTACGGGGACAGAGACGAATCATGTTTCCGTTCTGGCTTGGGTTGGGCGCACGTCTGACAGACCTTTTGCCGCCGCGTCTGGCGGAACGTTACTATTGCAGGCAGCCCTCTGCTCAACCGGGCGGAATGCCCGATTACTGACCAGTCTCACGGTACGAAAATGACTTTTCGTGTCCTAATAGTAATGACCAAAAGACCATAATCGGGGATAAGCTGTCGGCATGAATTTCTGCCGCTTTTTCATTGACCGCCCCGTCGCAACGATCCTGATGTCTCTTGCCATCTTCATGGCCGGCGTCATCTGCTATCCTCTTCTGCCTGTTGCGACGATGCCTGATGCCACCACAACCAACATCATGGTCGTGGCATCACAGCCGGGTGCGGACCCGCAGCAGATGGCAACCTCTGTCACGACCCCGCTGGAGCGGCGTCTTGGCTCCATTGCCGATGTGAAGAGCATTGAGTCTGACACCAGTCAGGGTCAGGCGCAGATTTTCATTGAGTTCTCGTCATCCCGGAACATCGACGGTGCCCTGCGAGACGTACAGGCAGCTCTTCGGGCTGCCCGCAGCGATCTTCCCACCGGCACGCTCGACGATGATCCGCAGGCCTTCAAACTGGATGGCAGTGGTTTCCCGGTTTACCTGCTCAGTGTCACGACAGACCAGCTGACACAGGCCGAGCTCTATGATGTGGCCAATATTCAGGTCAAACCTTATCTGGCCAAGGTCAAAGGGGTAGGCCGCGTGGAGGTCGTTGGTTCATCGAACCCGGCCGTTCGCGTGGAGCTTAATCCGGGACCTCTGTATAAATGGGGCATCGGACTTGAGAATATCCGCTCGGCCCTCGCCTCTGCCAATGCCTTCACTCCAAAGGGTTTCATCGACAGTCATGGCACACGCATGCTGCTGTCGACCAATGATCAGGCCGTCAAAGCGAGCGAATACAGGGATCTGATTGTCGGCTACCGGAACGGACTGTATCCCGTCCGCCTCAAGGACGTCGCTAACGTCTACGATGGTGTGCAGGACGTTTATCAAACGAGCTACATCAATGGCCACCGGGCCATTACGCTCATCGTTTCCGGTCAGCCCCACGCCAACACCGTGGCGATCGTGGACGGGATCAATGCTAATCTGGACAAACTACGAGAGGGTCTGCCGGGTAGCGTCAAATTAACTGTTGGCCTGGATACATCCCGCTCCGTTCGGGCGGCCCTTGATGATGCGAGAGACGCCCTCATCATTTCCGTCATTCTGGTGGTCTTGGTTATCCTGCTTTTCTTCCGCAGGGTCATGACCACTGTCATCCCGGCCGTCACTGTGCCGATTGCCCTGTCCGGCACGCTGGCTGCGATGGCCTACTTCAACTTTACTCTGGATGTTCTATCTCTGATGTCCCTGACGATTGCTGTCGGGTTCGTTGTCGATGATGCCATTGTGGTTCTTGAGAACATTGCGCGGCACATTGAAGACGGGATGGATCATTACGAAGCCAGCATTGTTGGCTCGTCGGAAATCGGCTTCACAGTCCTGTCCATCAGCGCCTCGCTTGTTGCGGTGTTTATTCCTTTGCTGTTTTTGCCGGGAACTGCGGGCTCGATCATGTTCGAGTTCTGCATGACGATGATTTCCGCCATCGTGATTTCAATGTGGCTGTCTCTCACCCTGACCCCCATGATGTGCGCCCGCATGCTTGAAATTGATCATGGGACCGCTCCCCGTAAGGGTCTTACAGGCGCCATCGTGCGCTTTACTGAAGCGGGCCTGGATGGCCTCGTGCGTCTTTACGCCCGTTCCATGCACTGGTGCCTGCGGCACACGATCCTTATGGGTCTGACCCTTCCCCTGAGCTTTATCCTGCTCGTGGGTTCAGTCATCGTCATGCCCAAGGAATTTATCCCCGAGCAGGATATTTCCCTGATTGGCAGTCGCATCCAAGGCGATGCGACCATGTCCTTTGATGAAATTGACCGCAGGCTGCGTGCTGTCGGTGCAATCGTGCAGCGGGACCCGGACGTAACATCCACGACTATTTTCAGTAACGATAAAAACTCCGGCCAGCTCTACCTGCATTTAAAGGAAAAAAGCGAGCGCGCTCCGGTAGCCACAGTGCTGGCCCGTATTCGCAAGGCTGTTCCCGTTGAACCGGGAGCAGACGTGATGTTCTGGAATGTCGGCGGCAATAGCCAAGGGGGAAGCAGCCAGAAAAATACGGGTGCTTATCGATATGTTCTCCGCAGCGAAGATATTGCCAGCCTGACAGGCTATCTCCCTAAAATGCTGGGAGCGCTGCGTGCATCCGGGCAGTTGGTCAACCTGTCTTCCGCAACGGAAAGCCAGTCCATCGCGGCCTACGTCACGGTCCATCGCGATACGGAAGCACGGTATGGCATCACACCGCAACTTATCCAGAATGTTCTGTATGATTCCTACGGCCAGACCATCGTCTCCACGATCCACCTTCCCCTGACGACACACCGGGTCGTCATGGTTCTGGGGCCGCAGTATCGAACTGATCCCAACATGCTGCATCAGGTCTGGATTTCAACCTCTGCTGGCACAGCAGCGGGCGGTGTGGCGTCCAACCTGATTAGAGCCAAAGCCTCCACCAGCGGGACTGAAAGCACGTTTGCATCTCTTGCAACGGCATCTATTCAGAACTCACTGGCCAACCAGATTTCCGGCAACAGTTCCAGCGGTGCCGCTGTATCGTCTTCGACAGAAAAGATGATCCCGCTTGAAAACGTGGCTTCAATTCTCTGGAAACAGCAGCCGCTCGATGTCACCCATCGTTCGGGATACTATTCAACCGCTATTTCCTTCGATCTGGCGCCCGGCGTGACCTATGCCCAAGGTGTGCAGCTCATTCAGGACACGCTGAAAAACACCCATGCTCCAGAAGGTGTTCTGGGCGAGTTCACGGGGACAGCGGGCGATACAACCAAAGTCATGATCAATGCACTGCTGGCGTTCGCAGCAGCCATTGCCGTCATGTATATTGTGCTTGGCATTCTGTATGAGAGCCTGATTCATCCCATTACCATTCTCTCCACGCTGCCCTCTGCCGGCATTGGCGCCATCATAGGGCTATGGTGCTTTGGAATGCCCTTCAGCGTTGTTGCTGTTATCGGCATCATCCTGCTGACAGGCATTGTGAAAAAGAACGCTATTCTGGTGATCGACTTTGCCATTCATGCAGAGCGCCATGATGGATTGTCGCCCAAGGATGCCATTTTCAAGGCGTCCATTACGCGTTTCCGCCCAATTCTCATGACCTCTCTCGCTGCGGCCCTCGGTGCCGTACCGCTTATCATCGGACATGGTTACGGGAGCGAGATGCGTGCCCCACTAGGCGTCTCTGTGCTCGGAGGCATGATCGTAAGTCAGTTGCTCACGCTTTATACCACCCCGATCGTCTATCTCTGGATGGATGCGATTGGAAAATGGGTCCGGCGAATGATGCTCCGCATTGGAAAGCTCTTCCAGCACCGCGCTATGCCCGGCAGTATGCAGAACCAGAGTTAGGCCAGACGAGCGGACTGCTTTTCATTTTGAAGCCTGAAATGCCACTGCGTTTCAGGCTTTTTTATAACGTCGGCAAGTTGACTGCTGCAGGACGGTTTCGGCTGTCCGCTGAAAGAGGAGCAATGTCCGGGATGACCTCGACTTCGGTTCGTCCCATGACCCGCCCCGTCAGAACCATGTGGCTGTTGGCATTATAAATATGAACAGTATCGCCTTTGCCGCCTGCCTCCAGAACGTTTCCTGACACTGTCACGCGAACTCCCGGCAAGGTGTAGGACAAAACCACGGGTGATCCCCGCCGCACTAATTGAGGGTGCACAAGTTGCGAGGATGCCAGAACCTGTCCCGCAGACAGACTGCCTCTTGCTTCCAGGCCAACTGCATCATCAACGGTCTGCAACGCGTCTTCAGGCACATCGGATGACCGGACCAAAGTAACACTCACATCTTCCGGCAACACAGGCTGCCCAGGATGAAGCCCATGACGAAGCGTCACAGCCCGGACCTCCATGGTCACGGAGCCATTCACCAAAAAGGATGTTGCTTTCCCACCCGATGTGGCTGGAACCTCCATCCGGGCATTGAAATGGCCACCCCCTCGTGGTGGCCGCTCCAGGTGCAGAAGAACTGGAGCGGCCTGATCCTGCGCAGGAACTGGCACAGACCGAAAACCACTTAGGGTAATTTCAACATGAGCGTCCTGAGGCAAATCCAGCCCCTGACGCAAAACCGGTAGAATATCATCCTCCCCGATTAAACGTGTGGCCCGCGTCACCGTCGTGGAGACCAAAGGGGATGCATCTGGCCAGTCCACACCAAACTGTGCAGCAATCGCTGTCAATTGCGGGCCACCTACAACATAGCTTGCGCCAAGTGCAGGAGCGTCTCCGATATCGGCGTCCTGCGCTGACGTCAGGCCTGAAAACAGATCGGAAAGATGAACATGGGCATGATCGATACTGATATTCGTGCGGAGCGTGGCCGCATGGACGGAACCCGTTGCTACGGCTGAAAACACCAGCAGTCCGACTTGCAACCACCTTCCTTTCACGCTCAGCGGCCGCCAAGGTTGTTGAGCGTCTGCATCATGTCGTCTGCTGACGTAATGACCTTACTGTTCATTTCGTATGCACGCTGCGCCGTAATGAGATCTGTAATTTCCGTCACAACATTGACGTTCGAGTTCTCAACATAGCCTTGCATGACACTGCCATAACCTGTTGTGTTCGGGGTTCCGAGCATCGCATCGCCAGAAGCTGTGGTAGGCGTGAACAGGTTCTGGCCCATCGCGTCCAGGCCATTTTCATTCGTGAAGGTCGCAAGCTGGAGCTGACCGACAACAGTTGAATTGTTCTGCCCGGCGACGGTTACGCTGACCTGCCCGGACTGATCAATGCTGACACTCTGGGCATTATTGGGGATCGTGATGGTCGGGCTTAGCTGGTAGCCATCAGCTGTGACAAGCGATCCCGTATTGTCCATCGAGAAGGTACCATCTCGCGTGTAAGCCAACTGTCCGGAGGGGAGCTGGATCTGAAAGTATCCCTTGCCCTGCACGGCTAGATCCAGGGAGTTACTGGTCTGTTCAAGACTACCCTGATCGTTGATACGGTAAATAGCGGCTGTTTTTACACCCAGACCAACCTGCGCTCCGGCAGGCACAGTCGTACCTGTATCAGACGAACTCGTGCCGACCCGGCGGATATTCTGGTAGATGAGATCCTGGAACTCAGCACGAGACCGTTTGTATCCGGTCGTACTCATGTTCGCGATGTTGTTCGAAATGGTCTCAACGTTGGTCTGTTGGGCCTGCATGCCCGTTCCAGCGATATCGAGTGCGCGCATGTGGCTTTAATCCTTGTCCCGTCAGGACGTCTGTCAGGCGGAGACCTGAACGATTTTATCGATGGCGTTCTGCTGACGTGTCGCCTCGGCGTTGACGAACTGCGCCATGAAATCGAAATTGCGCTGGATATCCATCATCTTCGTGACCTCGGACATCATCTGCACATTACTGCCCTCGACCATGCCTTGCAGGATCGAGGGCCTGTCCACGGCATCAGTTGGCTGGTCTGATCGGAGAAGATGACTGCCCTCAGCCTGGAGAGTGTTATTGTCCCGTGCAGTCACGATACCGATCTGCCCGGCTTCACCGGTTTCAGTGGTTATGACACCGTCCGAAGAAATGGTGAGTTGATGATCCGTTGCTGGCAGCACGATGGGTTGCCCTTCCCGGTCCAGAAGGGCGTTACCACTTTCATCAACTACCGTTCCGTCCTGCTGCTTTTCAAAACGGCCCGCGCGCGTCAGTCGCACACCGTTGGCGGTTTGCACCTGGAAATACCCCTCTCCACCCAAGGCAAGATCGAGCGGGTTTCCCGTCTGCTGCATGTCGCCCTGCTGAAAGTCACGATAGGTCGCGCGATCCTGAGTATAGGCCTGGGTCTCAGCGCCTGTGGGCTGGGTACTTCCGTGCTGCCGGGAAAGGTAGTCACTGAACAGAACGTTTTCGCGTTTGTAACCAACTGTGGAAGCATTGGACATGTTGTCTGCCACCACCGACATGGCGCGTTGCTGGGCATCCATGCGCGAAAGGGCAATATAGGTGCTGTTCTCCACGGCTGAAGCTCCGGCATTCCACTGTCATGGAGGAAGCTTAACTGTCAGACCCTTTCCCAATCGTTAACTGCCCCCGTCAGGACGAGTCGTCCTGACGGTATGGAGAGCCTGCTGCCAGGGCTTCGGCTTCATCCAGAAGAGCACTCCGCTCTTCCTCCAGAAAGGCCGCAACAGCTCTTCCCAGTCCCGGATCCAAAAAGGCGTGCGCCGAGCGCGTAAGAGCTGGCAGATAGCCGCGCTGGATCTTGTGTTCCCCCTGCGCGCCAGCTTCCACACGGGTCAACCCATGGGCAATGGCGAAATCGATTGCCTGATAGTAGCACAACTCAAAATGGAGGAAGGGCCACTCACCGTCACATCCCCAGTTCCGCCCGAAGAGAGTATCTTTTCCCATCAGATTCAGGGCCCCCGCCACAGGGCGACCTTCATGCTCCGCAAGCATCAGAACGACGCTGTTGCCTAAGCGCTCTGAAAGCATCGGGAAGAAGCTTTCAGACAGATAAGCACTCCCCCATTTTCGATCGACCGTAGACTGATAGAATCGATAAAAGGCTTTCCAGTCCGCAGCGGTAATGTCCGCGCCTTGCCTTGTCACGAATGTAAGGCCAGCGGTCTGGGCTGTTTTGCGCTCCTTGCGAATGGCCTTGCGCTTACGGGATGACAGGGCATTCAGGAAATCCTCGAAAGACGCGTATCCCTGATTTTGCCAGTGATACTGAATGCCTAGGCGCTTGAGGTATCCGGCGCTTTCAAATGCCTCCATCGAGGCATCATCACAAAATGTCGCATGTACGGAAGACAGACCTAGCTGCCCGGCTGCTTGCATTAAAGCCGATGCCAGCGCGCGTGCGACGGCCTGTGGTTCCACCTGATCAGGCCGGACAAGAAGGCGCGGACCGGGGACTGGGGAAAACGGAACCGCGCACTGGAACTTGGGATAATAGTGCCCTCCAGCAGCCTCATAGGCCCGCGCCCAAGACTGATCGAAGACATATTCGCCCATGGAATGGGCTTTTCCATAAAGAGGAGCGAGCGCTGCGATCGTTCCATTGGGAGCGCGTAGTGCAGCGTGCCGGACAAGCCATCCGGTTCGATCCGCGACGGATCCACTGTCTTCCAGAGCCGAAAGAAATCCGAAGGACACAAACGGATTTTCGTCGCCGGCGCAGGCATCCCATTCAGCCGGGCCGATTTCATGGATGGACGCATGAAGCGTCAGCGTCCAGTCAGTCGCTTCTGATGGCGGGGGAGTAGAGGCGCTCATGACGGCTGATCCTGCAAACGTACATAACCCATAGGGCAAACGTGTTGATCAGGCATGGAAAAGACAACGTCTTACTGTCTTTTCCATAGAGTTAGATGGGCAAGAAGCCCATCCAGTCCGGTGAAATCAGACGACTTCGAACAGGGCTTCCACTTCAACCGGTGCATTCACTGGCAGGCTTGGAACGCCGATTGTGGAGCGGGCGTGACGACCTGCATCTCCGAAGACTTCAACCGCGAGATCGGACGCACCGTTCATGACAACAGCATGTTCCGTGAATTCCGGTGTGCAGGCAATGAAACCACCGAGACGCACAACCCGCTTGATGCGGGACAGATCACCGCCCAGAGCAGCCTTGGCCTGAGAAATGACGTTGATGAGGCATGCGCGTGCACAGGCTACACCTGCATGATTGGAGACTTCGTCGCCCAGCTTGCCGGTAATGAGCAGCTTGCCATCCACGAGAGGAAGCTGACCCGAGACGACCAGCAGATTGCCTGTCAGGACAGTCGTAACGTAATTGGCAACCGGTGCAGCAGCTTCCGGCAGCGTGATTTCAAGGGCGGCGAGACGATCTTCAGGGGTGTTGGACATGAGTGTTCTCCTGTGAATGGACTGTCATGTTGAAGCGCATAGACGTCGATGCCAAGGGTGAACCGTCACACGGCTGATCCCTCTTCGCCAACCAGTGTTCGGCGACTGCGCTCAAGCTCTTCGGCATAGCGACGCAGAGCGTGCTGTTCCGTCAGGATACCAACCACCTGACGGGACTGAAGATCTTCCACGACAACAAGGGCATCGGCTTCTGCACGTTCGAACAGTTCCACGGCTTCCCGAACTGTCAGCAGAGGCGTCAACATGGCGTTTTCGAAATGGGCGAGGCTCTGCACGGGCGTTAAGGCCGCAGGAACGGCCTGGAGCTCTGCCACATTAACCATTCCCACATAGCGGCTGTCCCGATCCAGCAGGACAATTCTCTGCGCGGAGCCCAAAGGAAAAAGAGCCTGTGCCCGGTTCAGGGGGGTGTCAGACGAGATGGTTCGCACCTGTCCGCGCATCATGCGCCGAACGTTCAGAGAGCGCATCCACCCGATATCCACGGCAGAGCGAATGGATTCACCACGCAGATGAAAACGCCATGTGGCGAAACTGTAGCCGAACAGACGTCTCACAGTGAGGAGCGACAAAACAGCGGCTACGAATGTTGCACCGCTCATGGAAATACTGCCTGTCAGTTCCAGAAGCAGGCACACCATGGTCATAGGGCTACCGATGATGGCCACGGCCATGGCGCTCATGCCAATCAGAGCACAAGCCGTCAGGGACACTGGCGCCAAGCCGATCCATTCAAGCAGCGCGCCATACACTGTCCCGGCAAGGCTACCGAGGTACAGAGATGCAAAGAACAGCCCCCCGCGAAATCCGGAGCCGATGGAAATGCAGGAGGCCAGCGCTTTCAATATCAGCAGGCCAAGGGCCAGACGGGGCGTAATCCATCCCGCAAAAACCACTCGCATGGCATCATGTCCCGCCGACAGGACTGATGGGTGAATGACTGCTAACCCACCAACCATCAGTCCGCCAACGGCAGGCTTCAGCCACACAGGGCCAGGGAGCTTGCGAAACAGAACCTCGGTCTGGGTCACACAATACATGACGCCGATGGCGGTTAGAGCAGACAGAATGCTGATGACAACAACACTGATGCTCCCATCCCACGTCAGGGTCCCCGGATCTGCAATCACAACCGCGGCAGGCATGTGACCGAACAGATGCGCCACACCCACACCGGCAAGAGCGGCAACAGCGACGGGTGACAGACTGACGAGAGAGTAAGAGCCGATCACGAGTTCAAAGGCGTAAAAGGCTCCCGCCACGGGCGCGTTGAATGCCGCACCGATCGCCGCGCCAGCAGCCGCGCCCACCAGAACGCGTAAATCTTCACGACGGACCCGGAAAGACTGGCCAATGCGGGACCCAAGAGCAGAGCCAATCTGTGTAAAGCCTGCTTCGAGGCCGATTGAGCCCCCTATGCCATTGGACAGGATCGTTTGAAGTGCAACGATGGTGCTGTCTCGCACAGACATGCGACCACCATGCAGAGCATTGGCTTCAATGGGATCGACCGGACGGCGTGGCATAACTTTTGCAACCACCGCACCGAATATTCCAAGGACAAGGCCGCCGAGTGTCAGGACAAGGAGAAGACGCCATGGGGGGAGCCATGTCAGGCCGGAAAGGTGACCGTCCACAGTGTTTCCGCGACCGAATAGTGCGCTGTGAAGAAACAGGGTGACGGTTGTAACAATCACAACACACAGCCCGGACAGTCCCCCGACCACGGCAGCCAGAACAGTCAGCCAGATCTCGTCAGCTCGCACCATCGCACGCAGCGTCACGGGAGCCTGAGTGGGGTGACGAAGGAGCTCGCGCAGATGGCGACTCACGCGAAAACGCAATTCGTTACGGGTGGGACTGGTGGACAAGAGGTCTCCCCGGCGGCAGGTGTAGTTCTGTTTGGCTGGAACGCTGCTTGCGATCAACCGCTGTCATGGAAGGATCATGCATGAAACTCAACGCCATCGAACGCGGGGATGGACAGGAAACGGTCGTTTTCCTGCATGGACTGTTTGGACGCGCCCGTAATCTTGGTTTTCTTCAGCGTGAGGCAGCCCAGACATTTCGCACGATCGCCTTGGACCTTCGCAATCACGGAGACAGTCCGCACGGCCTCGTTAGCTACGCTGCGATGGCGCAGGATGTGCTGGAAACCCTTGATGATCTCGGGGTCGATTCCTTTTCGGTCGTCGGACATTCCATGGGTGGAAAGGTTGCAATGATGCTCGCTCTGGCAGAGCCAGACCGTGTAGTCCGCCTGATGGTCGCTGATATGGCCCCCGCGCGGACCCAGCAGGGCCATGGAGATATGATTGCCCGACTGGATGCCATCACGTTTCCGCCAGACCTGACCCGGAGTGGCGCGCTGGACTTGCTGGAACCCGTCACAGGCAGCAGAGCCGTCGCGGAACTGATGGCTCAGAATGTTCGCCTCGACGGCACGCCGGGCTGGGCCATTGGATTTGATGACATTACGCACGGGATACGTCTGATCGAAGATTGGCCTGAAATTCAGGCTGTTCCTTATGAAGGGCCTGCTCTGTTCCTTCGTGGGGGCAATTCCGACTATGTCAGGCCGGAGCACCATCCCCTGATCATGGCACTGTTTCCCCATGCCCGGATACAAACTCTGGAGGGCGCAGGTCACTGGCTGCATGCGGAGCAACCCCGCCCTTTCATTGCTGAAATGATGGCGTTCCTCAGCGAACCGGCCAACTCCCCAGACTAACCCGTCAACACGTTGGGAGCCGTTTTTCGCCCCTCTTCCGCCACGCGCCAGCAATACCAGGCCAGCGCGGAGCGATGTGGGGAAAAGGGAAACGTTTCAATTTTCAGGGCTTTGGGCTTCGGCGCAATGTCCAGCCCTTTAATCCGGCGCCAACCTTCCCGGACACCAAAGTCATCCACCGGCATCACATCGGGCCGGTTCAACGTCAGCATCAGCAGCATCTCAACGGTCCATCGTCCGACACCACGAAGGGTTATGAGCCGCTGGATCAGGTCCTCGTCTTCCAGTGCATCAGCGCCTTGTCGGCAGGGCACAAGCCCGTCCAACCGAGCCTGCGCAACGCCCCGCATGGCACTCTGCTTGCTGGCAGACAGGCCGCAGGCACGCAGAGCATCTTCGGACAAAGCAAGAAGGGTATCGGGTGCTGGAGGCGTGCCATCCTCGGACGCCTCAGGGCCAAGAAGGCATAGCCGCCCGAAGATACGGCGCGCAGCCACACCATGGAGCTGTTGCCCGGCGATGGCACGGAGGAGGGCGTCATATGGCTCCTGATCGCCTCTTCCCTGAAGGCGACATGGACCAATCCTGCGGACTGCGGCTGCCACATCCGGATCAACGGAAAGACACGATATGAGACTGTCTGTCATGAAGCTGTCTTTCCTGCCAGGAACATGGCGCTTTGTCTCTTTCGTGAACTGCCCATTACTGCCATGATAGTGACAGACGCAATGCCCACCCCCAGACCGGATACCAGCCTGCCGGATGACGAACCCGCCCGCCCTGGTGCATAAAGCCTGGCGATGACTTGCCGCCACCTTTCCTCTTTTGAGCAGGCCCGCAACGTATGAGCGGGAAAATGCTGTCTGCCAATGGCAAGGTGGAGCGTCGCGAGCCAAAGCTGTTCGCTGCGTCCTTACGCCCTGTGAATGCACATCTTCAGTCACCGAAGGGATTCCGGTCCCGACTGAAGGATTATGTCCCACCTGCGAAAAGCCCGGTTCGTCCCGTCCTGACGCCCATGATGCGTCCACAGACCATTGTGGAACCGGGGCCTATTGTTCCGTTCTGCATTTCTGCTGGCCTTCATGCGGCAGTCCTCGCCCTGCTGCTTACGCAGCATCAGGGCATGCATGGTTCACCTGCAGGAAGCGAGCAGCCGCAGGTTGAGATGGTTTTTGACCAGCCTCCCTCAAAGAGCAGCATGCAGGGACCACGCGCCAATGATCAGGGGGGCGCTCCGCCACCGCCGCCTGCCCAGAGCCAGGAAGAAACCCAGCAGGAACAGCAGCAGCCAGAGCAACAGCAATCTGCGCCAACACCTGCCGTGCCGACGCCTGAAACGCCATCGGCCCCACCCGTGCCCGAAGAATCGTCATCTGAGCTTCCCAAGACCACGCCGTCTCAGCAGGTTACGCCGGGCGCCGCCCCCAGCCAGAGAAGCACACAGACGACGTCGCACAGTCATCGTGCCCATCGCTCGAACCGGTCACAGAACAACAATCCGTTCGCCAATCCGATGGATCTGTCCTTCGGTGAACAGCCATCGCCCTATCGCCATCGCCGTGGACGCGCGGCGGGATCGGGCGGACCGATTGACATGTCGCTGGGGCCGCTCAGCATGAATGGCGCCATTAACGCGCCTTATCAGACACGCACCAGCGTGAAGGGCGTCAGTGAAGATTACGGCAGCGAGATTGATCGTTGGATCCGGTCTCACATGTATTATCCAGAAGATGCCGCCCGCGCCGGAGAGGATGGTCCGTCTTCTGTCCATGTTGTTCTGGACAGATTCGGGCATGTGAAAACAGTCCGGCTGACGGGCCAGTCCGGCTCCTACTCACTGGATGCTGCCACCACGGGCATGTTCCAGGGGGCAAAACTGCCGCCAGTGCCGCCGGACATGAAGGGCGACCACTTCGATATCGATGTGACGATCAATTACATTCTGATCCGCCGCTGATCCGCAGTTTCGACATCGGCGAAGTGATCCCTTACACTTCGCCGGTCTCTTTATCACTGTTCCGGAGCCCTGATGCGCCGTTTCCTGCCTGTTCTGCTGCCCCTCTGTCTGGCTGGCTGCTTCAGCATGCCCCGCCCTTTCTCGGACCCGGGACAACAGGCCCGACAGCTCGCAACGGCAAACCTGCCTCCTGCCCGACTAGCCGTTCCGACATCTTCTGAGTCCCTGTTGTCCGATGATGCTGCGAAGCTGTGGGCTCATGACGTTGCGGAAGCCATGGTGGCACAGTCGGTGCCGGCTATTGCCCAGCCGAAAAAGCCCGGGGACTGGTGGCTGAAACTGAGCGCCAGCACACGCAACGGAGCCGTTGTACCGCACTACGTCATCATGACGCCCGAGGGGAAAGCCCGCGCTGAAGGCGATGGCGCACCGGTTGATATGGCAGGCTGGAGTGCGGGAGATCCGTTGGCCATTAAGGGCGCCGCCATGCAGGAGGCTCCGGAACTGGCCAATCTCCTGACCGGTATCCAGGCAGATATGATGCAACAGGATCCTCACAGCCTCATGCGCCGTGCTGCTCATATCTATTTTGAAGGCGTTAAAGGAGCGCCCGGCGATGGAAATACCTCTCTAGCCCGGGCGTTCTATGCCTCGCTGCCTGACAAAACAAACTCTGTGCAGACCAACGCCAAGAACGCGGATTTTACGGTTCAGGGCATCGTGAAGGTCACAACTGCGGGGACAGTCGATAAAACTTTGATGCAGCACATCGAGATCGTCTGGCATGTCATCACGCCAGACGGCAAGGAAGCCGGGGCAGCAACACAGCTTCACGATGTTCCGGCTCATTCCCTGGATAATGCGTGGGGTGATACGGCGATCATGGCTGCTGAAGAAGCCGCAGGCGCTGTACGGACCATCATCACCAATTATTCCGGCCGGGAGCACAAGCCGCTGCCCGCGTCGACACAAACTGTGAAACCATCTGACGCAAAGCACGCTTAATTTCAGCTCACGCATTCTGTGAGCCCTGTTTTCGAGGTTTTCATCCTCTGCCCTTCATGCCCTCGGAAAGAGAGCCGAATGCTTGCCCGCGCGTCACAGACTAAAGAATCCCCTGTCATCGTCTGGTTCAGGGATGACCTTCGCCTAGCAGATCACCCCGCCCTACAGGCTGCTGTGGAAACCGGGCGACCGCTGATCTGCGTTTACGTTCTTGATGATGAGACACCTGCACTCCACCGTCTGGGAGCGGCATCCCGGTGGTGGCTTCATGGCGCACTGGCCGAGCTAAGAAAATCTCTGGCTCAACACCATGGAGCGCTCCTGACGCTTCATGGCTCCGCAGAGACGCTGATCCCTGCGCTTGCGAAAGAAACTGGGTCTAACTGCGTTTTCTGGCATCACCGGTTTCATGCCAAAGAGCAGGAACAGGACGACCGTATTGCTGATGCGCTCAGTAAAAACGGTGTCTCTGTGACAGCAGACTGGGGAACTGTCCTGCTGGATCCTGAGCGGGTTCGCACGAAAGAAGAAAAATTCTACCGTGTTTTCACAGCTTTCTGGAAAGCGTTTCAGCTTCAGGATGTTCCCGATCCTGTAGATGCACCGTCCCACCTGTCGTTCTACCCTGTTGAGAGTAAATTGCTTTCCGATCATCGTCTTGATGAGCAGGCTCTCCTTCCCACCCAGCCTGACTGGGCCGCCGGGTTGCGCTCTCACTGGGAGCCGGGAGAAACGGAGGGACAGGAGCATCTGGAGGACTTCCTGAAGCATGACTGTACCCGTTATGGAACCGGCCGGGACGAGCTAGGGCGTGAAGGAACTTCGCGCCTGTCCCCTTATCTGGCGTCCGGGGCAGTCTCTCCGCGGCAGGTCTGGGCCGCGATTCAGCGTAAAGGGGCTTCCGAAGAAGGAGCGAGGATTTTTCTCTCCGAAATCGGGTGGCGAGAGTTCGCGAAATACACCCTTTTCCATCAACCTCTTCTGCCCAAGACCAGCCTGAATCAGAAGTTTTCATCCATGTCGTGGCGCACGAGCCAGACAGATTTGGAAGCGTGGCGACAGGGACGAACCGGCATTCCTGTTGTGGATGCTGGCATGCGGCAGCTCTGGATGACAGGATGGATGCATAATCGGGCGAGAATGATCGTCGGATCATTTTTGACGAAGCATCTGCTGATTGACTGGCGTGAAGGGGAAGCCTGGTTCCGTGACACTCTGGTGGACGCGGATTGGGCAAGCAATGCCATGAACTGGCAGTGGGTTGCTGGAACGGGCATTGATGCCGCGCCGTTCTTCCGGATTTTTAATCCGACCAGACAGGGTGTGAAATTTGATCCTGACGGCGATTATATCCGTCAATGGGTGCCGGAGCTGAAGAAGCTCTCAGGAAAGGCACTGCTCGAGCCCTGGAGCGCGCGGGAAGATGAACTACGCCACGCCGGCGTCATTCTGGGAAAAACGTACCCACGTCCGATTGTCGAGCTTCAGGACGGTCGGGACCGCGCTATGAAAGCGTTTCGCTCTCTGTAACCTAACCAAGATACCAGCCGGATTACTCCGGCTGGTGAGGCTGTCTCAGAGACCGCCATTCAGGAAGTTTGTCGCATCGCTACGGCTCTTCTTGCCCAGCGCATTCAGACGGTTCTTCTGCTCCTGCGGCGCATTGCGCAGCTTCTGAACCTTTTCCGTCTGGGCGGTACGAGCCGTGTTCAGCTTTTCACGCTCGTTGTTGATCTTGTTCTGAATGTTGGCTTTTTCGTTAGCCGGAGCATTCGTGTACTGGCTCTTGAGAGCCTGAATCTTCTGTGTGCGCTCAGCTTGGGAAGCAGCCGACTGCGTCTGGTAATTCTTTACGCGGTTGTTGAGATTGTCTTCTTTCTGGGAAAGGTTACCGAGAAAATCGTTCTGTGTGCTCTGCGTGGCAGCAGCCGGGTCAGCAGCGTAAGCGCTGGAAGCCACTGAAACAGAACCGGTCAGCAGGCTGACAGCGAGAAGCGAACGAAAGAAAATACGGTTTGTCATGAAATCTCCTGTAGTCGTCTTGCGGGAAGACATCAGCATTTCATGGCGGGAATGTGGCTTCCCGACAAATCAGTCTTTATTCGAGGCCTTCCGCAATTGCTGCAATGCGGTCAGGTTGCATGATTGTAATGTGAGTGATGCCACGAATGCTTATGAGACCTTCCCGTTTAAAGGCACTCAGAACACGGCTGACTGTTTCAATAGTCAATCCGAGATAATCAGCAATATCGGTTCGCGGCATGGGCAGATCAAGCTCAATCGGCGCATGAGGCTCCGGCACTGGCGCGGAGAGCAGGCGCGCACGTTCCATCAGGAATGTGGCAAGACGCTCGCGTGCCGTCTTTCGGCCCAGCAACGTCATGCGTGCCTGCATCAGGGTCAGTTCACGCGACGCTTCCTGGCGCAGTCGATGCTCCAGATTGGGAAAGCGACTTGTGAGTCGCTGCATGGACGCATGGGGAAAACGACACAGAACCGCAGTGCCGAGCGCCTCTGCACCAAATGCATAGCTCGTGGACGCTGCAAGCCCCAGGAAATCTCCACCTTCAGCAAAACCGGTAATCTGACGGCGCCCGTCTGGAAGAAGTGTGAACAGTTTGACGCGGCCACCAGTCACAACGAAAAAATCGTGGGCTGGCTCGCCCTCCTCTATAAATGACCGTCCATCCGGAACAGTCATTTTTGAAGACTCACTGGCAAGTATAGCAAGATCACAATCGTCAATCGCATTACAGATACTGTGTTCGCGACCAATGCAATGAGCGCAGCGATCGTGGATTTCGTCCGGGATACGCGTTGATGTCATGATGATTGGAACTCTCCCGGCCTGTAACATTTGCTGTGCCGCCACACCCATAGCACATAATTCCCCAGACTTGATCCAGGTCAAGGTGAGGCATGGGGAGGAGTGCTTTGTGAGGTCAACTATTGTTGATGGAAACCCTTTAATATGAAGACTTCAGCTCTTGCGCTGGTCGCTGCCCTAGGCCTGGTGGCATCTCCTGCCTTCGCTCAGACGACAGCTCCTGTCGTTGCTCCTCAGGCCACTGTTTCCGCTCCCATGACGGCAGCTCCTGTGCCACAGGTCAACATTGCACCGCCGTCATCCGGGCACTGCGGCCTGTTCGAGACCTGTGCGAACACGAAGATCGGCCTGGGCAAGGGCGACTTCCTGATCCGTCTGTCTGCTCTTGGTGTTCTTCCGCAGGATACATCGTCCCGCGTGAAGGTGATCGGTGGTCGCGTCAAGGCAACCAACCAGGTCGCTCCTGAATTCACGTTCGAATATTTCTTTACGGATCATATCTCTCTGGATCTGATCGCAGCCAGCACACGTCATGAGCTTGCCGCTGAAGACACGGCTCTCGGCAAGGTTGATCTGGGTAGCACGTGGGTCCTGCCGCCGACGCTTACGCTGGCCTGGCACTTCCGCCCACACAAGCGCTTCAACCCTTATGCAGGTGTGGGTCTGACACTGGCATTCTTCCACAACATCAGCCCGGCAGGCGGAGCAGTTCAGAAGCTTGATCTGCGCACCACGGTTGGTCCGGCAGCCAACGTTGGTTTCGATTACCAGCTCGTAGGCAACTGGTTCTTCAACTTTGACGCCAAGCAGATGTGGCTGTCCGTTCCGGCATTCGTCAACGAACGTGGTGGCGCTTCTGGCCCATACATTCACGCGCGTGACAGCCTGAACCCGACCACGGTTGCAGCTGGTATCGAATACCGCTTCTGATCCGTTCCTGCGGTTCAAGATCTAAAAAGCAGTTCATCCTTCACGGGGTGAGCTGCTTTTTTTATGTAATTTTTGGGTCAAAACGATAAAATTTTTGCAATATGTTGCGGGAAGCCTTTAGAAAATCCGAGTTTTCAGCTTCTAGTGATGCTGACCGATGATTATGTCACGTAGCGATTGCCATGAAATCGTCGGGGTTCAGGAATAGCAGGGCGGTTTATGCTTCTGCCGCATTTGCGGCATTGGTCGTCTGGCAGATACGGGGTTTTCAAAAAGTATGCGTGTTGCGCGCGCCAGCGCTCTGGCTCTCGGCCTGCTGGGTCTGGTTTTCCTTGTTCTTTTCTTGAGAACCTATTTCTTCGCTCCGCCTCACGCGGCTACCCCCGAGCAACCGATGTTTGCACGGCAGAATGGTAGTCTCGTCTTGCGGGATGGTAGCCCTTTGCAGAAACGCCTTGTGGTCGCTCCGGTTTCCCTTTCGCATGATACAGCTGGAGTGGCCCTGCCGGCGCAGGTCGTTGCTCTGCCTGACCATCAGGTCAATGTGCTGGCGCCAGCAACTGGCCGGATCATGAGTGTCGCCGTTCAGCTCGGCCAGCATGTTTCACGTGGGCAGGTGCTGGCGACAATTGCAGCCAGCGATCTGGATCAGGCCTGGGCTGACGATCGTCGTGCGCGTGCTGCACTGGATTTCTCCAAGCGTGCCTATGACCGTGCACGCGGCGTTCTGGCTGCGGGCGGAAATGCCGTGAAAGATCTTGAATCTGCACGCAATGATCTGGCTCAGGCAGAAGCAGAAGCTCTGAGAACACATCAGCGCCTGCAGGTTCTGGGCGCACGCTCCGATTACGCTGCGCAGGGGCAGGTACCGCTGGTCTCACCCGTAGATGGTGTCGTCTCAGCAACCAACATGGCTGTGGGACAGAACATCACGGACTCAACGGCCATTCAGATGACGCTGCTGGATCTCTCTTCCGTATGGGTCGCTGCTGCCGTTCCGGAAAGCCGCATGTCTGACATCACGAGTGGCGCAACGCTGGATGTCACGTTCCCTGCCCTTCCCGGCCAGACATGTTCCGGTCCAGTTGCAACGCGAGACCCTGCGCTGAAGCCTGATACACGGCGCCTCAACGTTTATGTTGTCTGCCCGAATACGGAAGGCTTACTGCGTCCCGGCATGTTCGCTTCGGCCAATCTGGGTGTTTCGGAAAACGATGTTGTTCGGGTACCGAAATCCGCGCTGCTGATGAACAACGATCAGGTTTCAGTTTTCGTTGAGGTTGCTCCGGGCACTTTTCGTAGGCGTGAAGTCACCATCAATTATGATGAAGGTGACGATGTGCTTGTTCTCTCCGGCTTGTCAGCGGGTGAGCGTGTTGTGACCAGCGGCGCCATCCTGCTGAACGACGACTGACCGGACGGGCCAGCCATCATGATCGAACGTTTTATCTCCTGGTGCTTCGTGCGCCGGAACATCGTCTTCTTTGCCGCCGTTCTGCTTGCCGTCATGGGAAGCATTGCCTGGCGTATCCTGCCTGTTGAAGCCTATCCGGACCTTGGGTCTGTCAGCGTTCTTGTGACGACCCAGCAGTCGGGTCTGGCTGCGGAGGAAATGGAGCAGCAGGTCACGATTCCTCTGGAGCGCATGCTTGCCAGCGTTCCCGGTGTTTCGGACAGCCGCTCCACCAGCACATTTGGGCTCTCCCTCATCACGCTGATTTTCCGCGATGGGACGGATGTGTTCTGGGCCCGGCAGCAGGTTGAAACCATTCTTGCCAGCAACCCACTGTCCAATGGTGCACAGCCTTCTCTGGGACCAATTTCTGGCCCAACGGGCGAAATCTATCGCTATACGCTGGAATCAGACGACAAGAACCTGATGCAACTGTCGGACGTCCAGAAATGGACGGTTATCCCGGCAATTTTGCACGTTCCTGGTGTTGTGAGCGTCAATAATTTTGGCGGCTTCACGCGGGAATATCAGCTCGTTCTCAAGCCTTCCTCCCTGTTCCGCTATCACATCGGCCTGGAAGATATTCTGTCCGCGATCCGGAACAACAATATCAACGCAGGTGGTGGTCGGGTCACGCGAGGCGAGCAGTCCTATATCGTCCGAGGTGTAGGCATGATCCACTCCCTTGAGGACATGGGGAATATTGTCGTTGCCCAGCGCGATGGCGTGCCTGTTCTGGTGCGTGATCTGGGGACCATCCAGTTCGGGCATCAGGTGCGCGAGGGTATTCTGGGCAAGGACCATAACCCCGATACCATCGAGGGCGTGGTCACCATGCTGAGTGGTGAGAATCCGTCTGTAGTGCTGGAAAACCTGCACCAGACGGTTGCGAAGCTTCAGACACAGCTCGCCCCTCAGCACATTCGCGTCGTACCCTATATTGATCGCGACAATCTGGTTCTCTCCACGACTCACAAGGTCACGGAGACCATGATTGAGGGTATTCTCCTCGTAGGCGTGATTCTGACGCTGTTTCTGGGAAGCCCCCGCAGTGCCATTGTCACGGCCATTACCATTCCACTGGCACTCTCAGTTGTCTTCACCCTGATGCATTTCCTCGGCATGTCGGCGAATTTGTTCTCGCTGGGTGCGGTCGATTTCGGTGTGATTGTCGATGGTGCTATCGTCATTACCGAGACGATTCTGCGTGTTAGAGAAGAACGGCCGACCGAAGCTCTGAATTCCCAGGAAGTACTGACCGTCGCGAAACGGGCAGGTCATGCCATCTTCTCCTCAACACTCGTCATTATCCTCGCTTACAGCCCGCTCTTTGCTTTTGAAGGAAGTGAAGGGAAGCTGTTCCGGCCAATGGCTTATACTGTCAGTTTCGCTCTGCTGGGCGCCCTGCTGTGTGCTCTGGCGCTGATTCCGTCTCTCAGCTTTCTGGCGCTGCGCAAGCCACGGCATATCTGGCATAATCGCCCGCTGGAGTGGCTGCATGGGCGCTATATCCACTGGCTTGGCCATTTCATCGATCGCCCGCTGATTGCTTATGGCGCTGGTCTTGGTGCCCTCGTCGCCGTCGTGTTTCTTGGCATCAGCATTGGCAGAGAGTTCCTTCCAGATCTCGATGAAGGCGCCCTATGGTTGCAGGTGCAGATGCCGACCGGAATTTCGATGGAAAAAGGCGAGCAGATCGCCAACGAACTTCGAAGCGCCGTTCGGGAATTTCCGGAAACCTCCTACGCCATCACACAGCTTGGTCGATCCGACGATGGGACTGATCCTTGGACGCCGTCTCATATCGAGATGCCGGTTGGCCTGAAATCCTATGATCAGTGGCCATCGGGTGAGACGAAAGCCCAGTTCGTTCAACGCCTGCATGCACGGTTGTTGAAAATTCCGGGCATCGAATTTGGCATCAGCCAGCCGATCGAAGACAACATGAGCGATCTGGTGGGTGGTGCACATAGCCCGCTCGTGCTTCGCGTTTATGGAAATGACTTCGAAGAGCTGCGCCGCGTTGGCCAGCAGATTGTCGATGTGCTGCATCAGGTTCCAGGAACGACGGAAGCTTCCATTTTCCAGGAACCGCGCATTCCGCAGATTGATGTCACGGCTGACCGACTAGCGGCAGCGCGCTATGGCATCAACATTTCTGACATTTCAGATGCTGTGTCCTATGCGATCGGTGATGCACCAATTTCCACGGTGTATGAGGATGACCGCTTCTACAATGCTACACTGCGTATCCCTCGCAAGGATGCACAGGACCTGCAAAGCCTGTCGCAGTTTCCTCTCCTGACGGCACAGGGGGCCTACGTTCCCCTGTCTCAGGTGGCCCGCGTGAACCTGCGCATGGGTGAAAGCAATATTGCCCATGAGCTGAGCCATCGTCAGATCACTATCCGTGTCGATAATGGCGAACGCCCGCTGTCACAGTACCTTGCTGATGCGCAGGCCCGCATTGAACAGTCCGTGCATTACGACAAGCAGAAGTACACTTTGGAATGGGCAGGCACATTCCAGCAGCAGGAACGCGCGCAGAAGCGTCTTGCCGTTGCTCTGGCCGTCATGTTTGCCATGATGCTGGTGCTTCTGTTCATCGAGTTCGGTAAAATTCGCCAGGCACTGCTCATTCTAAGCGTTGTTCCGCTCGCGACGCTGGGTGGCCTGATTGCGCTGCATGTGCGTGGAGAGACCCTGAATATCGCTACAGCTGTGGGCTTTATCGCCCTTTTCGGTGTGGCGGTGCAGAACGGCATCATCATGATCTCAAGCATCAACCGACATCGCTCCGAAGGCCGTTCTGTACGGGATGCCACGATCATTGGTGCAGGTGAGCGTTTTCGTCCGGTTCTAATGACGGCAACTGTTGCAAGCGCCGGCATGCTCCCGGCGGCACTGGCAACCGGCGTTGGCACAGACGTGCAGCGTGGGCTTGCAACAGTCGTCGTAGGTGGGCTTGGGATTGCCACACTGCTGACCCTCTTTGCATTGCCCGTCTATTTCAGTGAGCTTGAAATGTGGGTGGAGCGTCGGGATGCCCGTCGTCCGCGCCCGTCTGAAGAGAATGGAGCCCCGACATGAAGCGGGTTCTTAAAAATACGACCGCCCTTCTGGGGTCGGTTCTGATATCAGCCTGCGCAGTCGGTCCGGACTTTCATCGTCCGGACCTTCCAAAGGATGTGAACTATCAAGCTACGCCGCTCGCCGGGACGGCTGGCAATGCCCAAAGCGGGACAGGAGTGGCTCAACACTTCCAGAGTGGCGTGGACATTCCTGGAAAGTGGTGGGAAGTCTTCCGCAACCCGCAGCTCAATGCGCTTGTTGAGCAGGCTCTGGCCAACAACCAGTCCATGAAAGCCATGCAGACAGGGTTGAAGTCTGCGTGGGAGCAACGGCGGATTGAAGGGGCGGGTCTGTATCCGACGATCTCGGCCTCTTTCAACCCAACACGCAATAAGACCTCACGCGTTTACTCTCCTGTTCCGAACAACAACACCTGGCTGTATAATGTTCATACAGCTCAGCTGACGATCGGATATGTTCCGGATCTTTGGGGCGGAACGCGGCGCGCAATTGAGGCGGCGGGCGCGCAGGCCGAAATTCAGAAATTTCAGCTTGAAGCTACCGCTCTCACCCTAATCTCCGATCTGGTGATCGCTACAATTGACGAGGCCACGCTGCGTGCGCAGATCGAAGCGACACAGGATCTGATTGCCAGCCAGACATCGGCTCTCAAGCTGATTACGGCCCGGCAGAAATTCGGAGACGCGTCCAAGCAGGACATGGTGGCGCAGCTTGCTTCGGTGGCGCAGCTTGAAGCTACCCTTCCCTCTCTGAATCTTCAGTTGGCTCAAACCCGGGATCAGTTAGCCGTTCTGGTTGGGGTAGCACCCAATACTTCGCTGCCGACCTTCAGGCTGGAACAGTTTACGCTTCCGCAGACATTGCCGGTCTCCCTACCCTCAGATCTTCTGAATCAACGCCCGGATATTCGGGCGGCACAGGCACAGATCCAGTCTGCAAGCGCGCAGATTGGTGTGGCGATCGCCAACCGTCTGCCCAACGTGCAGCTCAGTGCCCTCCCAGGGCAGGCCGTCGGAACCATGAGCGACTTCTTCAAGCCGGGATATGGAAACTGGACGATCGCTGCAACTGTCATGCAGCCAATTTTCCAGGGCGGCTCCCTCCTGCATGCCGAGCGGCAGGCACGCGACAACCTGCTACAGGCCAACGAGACCTATAAGGCCACAGTCCTGAGTGCCATTCAGGACGTCGCAGACAGTCTTCATGCACTGGACTTTGATGCTGATGCGCTGATGGCGAATGAGAGTGCCTATACTGCTACGGGGAAGAGTCTGAAGATTGCTCAGGCTCAGCTTCTCTTGGGAGATGTCAGTGAACTGATGGTGCTCCAAGCCCAGCAGTCTCATGCTCAGGCGCGATTGGCCTATGTTCAGGCACAGGGTGCAAGGTTCTCTGATAGTGTGGGTCTGTTCCAATCCCTCGGCGGCGGCTGGTGGAACCGTAATGATTTGGGGATGACTCCTGAAGCACAGAAATCTCTCGGAAAGTCTCTGCTTCCCTGGTAATTTTTGCGCCAAAAATCATCTTTTACCATGAGAGCGTCTTTGATTTTTGAGTCTGAGACGCTCTCATATTTACGAAACTCAGAGCCAGTACGGCATTGTTTCGCCAACATATTTTTCTTGGCCTCTCTCGTCCTGCCATCATAAATTTTAGAAGAGATGCCGGGTCACGCAGCATGACGTCTTACTGCATCTCCACAACCTTTGTTTCAGGAATGCCCCCGTTTTCCGATCAGGAAAACGTTTGACGCGCGAGAGGCACAGGAACCTCTGAGGTGCTGACATTAGCTTCTAATTGACTTTTTGAATAAAAAATGCATTAATTAAGGCATTATAGGAATAGTGTATTCCTGTATAATATTTCCCTTAAAATAAATGGTTTCAATATGGATTTAAATTTTCCAAGGAAACCGGGTTTCCTTATTGCTGCTTTGTCACTTCTTTCTGGAGTGATCGGATATTCCCCTTCTTTTGCCGGGGATGTTCCACTTTATTACAAGACATCTACAGGCTCTATTGCCCCTGTTACCGTAGGGACAGGTATGAATTCGCAGGGCTATCCCGTTGTTCCCACTTATAAAGGCAAAGACGGGGCGTGGCATTCCACAACTGTTATTGCCCAAGTCTGCGGAACAAATGCCGATGGCACTCCTGTTGCATGCAATGTAGCAGACCAACTTCCCTCCAGTGTCCTGACTACAGCAAAAATCAACGTACAGTCAGGCATTGCTGGCCTAAACGATCAGGCTCAGGTTACGGCTGGGATCAACACAGCTTCACAAATTTTGACACAAACAGGTTTATCCGAAGGAAATCAGGGGAGTATTCCCCTAAATCTGACGAGTAATGGCTGGCAGGGCGATGCTCCATCCCATCTCGCAGGGCCACGAATTACTGTTGGTGTTTCCATGAACAATATGGCCGATCAAATGGCCATGTTTGGTGGGCATCGCCTGTACGATAGCGTTTTCAGTAAGTTCTATGCCCTTCCATATGGCGTTGGCGATAATGGAGGATGTGTCCATTCTTCAGTCATGACCTATGCCCCTGGAACGGGCGCTAACTGTGGTGCAGGTGGTTGGGACGCTGTCACGGAATACGAACTCGCAACCAATAATCCGCCTTGGTATATTGCTGGTGCAGATTTCCCCGATGAAAATGGGACGTCCCATAGTGTGACGTTTACAACGTCTGGCGCAATTATTCGACCAGCTCTGCCCGCAAGCTACACTGACTACATGCACTACCACATGAATGTCATGACCAATATTGTAGCCGGACCAACGCTTTATTCAGGTCTGTCGCTGGATGGTGTGCAGGGACATCGCAATCAGGACCAACAGTTCTACGGAGGCATGCTGGAATCATGGAAAAATGATTCTGATAGTACGGGAACATTCACGCAGTTTACGATGACTGGACAATGGCAGCCCATCAGTGGTTCTGCCGTTGATAGTGGACACGTGCCACAGGTTGGCACTCAAAACACAGCGTCAGCCGCAGATCGAGTAGATGCGCTGGATCAAACCCAGTATGCCGAATTCACGCATCCTTTCATTGAGTTTGGGACGTACATCAAACACTTCACACGTAACACCAGCTGTGAAGTCATCATCAAATCCGGAACAGATGGCGAAGCCATGAAACGGTTGGGTCTTTCTCGCAAATGCGATGAAGAACTCGACAACTGGTATCATGGCCCAGACTACGGCGCGACCATGCATGGTTTGACCATCGGGGCAGGTTTCGACAATAAGGTCAGCCAGGATAGCTATGGTCTTTCAGTCGCTGGTCTCTGGCCAGAAGGCATTCGGGCGTGGCTGGGCTCCGACGGAATAGATTTTGATGGAGACGCTTATAAAGTTGGCTCCCGGATCGGTTCAGCCGCTGTTGTTGGCACGAAAAAAATGATTGCTGAGTACTGGCAGGAGCCAACAGCAAACATTGGATACCTGGAGAGCGTCAAACTTTGGTCTCAAACTGATACTCTCTCAGAGACCAATAATGCTAATACGGGGGGAGCAGCCGCGAATGGTATGGATGTTTCCTATTGGTTTGGTCCACGCCAGTCATCTTCATCATTTAACGTAGACGGTACATTTGAAGCAGCGATTGCCTTCAATCCTGGCTGGGCCAAAAATGGTTTGGCTTTGTGCGGGTCTAATGCAGCATCGTTTGATATGACGTCTTCAGGGGCGGCGTGCCTCACAGTCGATAGCTGGGGTAATACGTCGACGACAGGTTCCTTGGCAGCAGGGAATGGTTTGACTGTGAGCAGTGGCACGACAACACTCAAAGACGTAGTAGCTACGTCTTACAAGGAAGCGTTGAAAACACCTGCTTCCAGCTCTGCGCCCTGTCAGGCCGGAGAATTTACTGATGATGAAAACTACCATTATGTCTGTGTTGCAGACAATTCCTGGAAACGAGTTGCTTTAAGTTCATTTTAATTTTTAAATATTTATGTTTGCGCGGGTTTTATTTACTTTTTTACTCGCACACACAAAAAATCTCTTAATTCTCTTGGGTCATGTGTCTTTATCCTCCTGTTTTCTACTGGATAAAGACATCCCAACAGGGCTTCCCCTACGAGGAGAGTCTCGGGTATGCAGGCAGACAGCATCTGGTTGCCTTATTTTTGCAGCGCCGGGTCTCTCAAGCTGAGGAGTGCTTTTCCCCATGGTGCCGTCATCTGTAGCTATCGCCCTATTCGTCAAGAATGAATTTTCTGACATTGCAGGATGGATTGCCTGGCACCTCGGGCTGGGAGTGAAGACCCTTTTCATTTTTGATGATCACTCCACAGACGGAACATGGGAAATCATTCAGGCTGCGGCCAAGTCTTTTAATATTCGTGCTTTTCAAACCGACCCGGTAGCAGAACCCGATTTCTACTGGCGTCAGCGAAACTGCTTTATGCAGGCTGCTGAAATGGCCAAAGGTCATTATGCTTGGCTCGGATTTCTGGACGGCGATGAATATGTTTACTTTCGTCATGCAAACAGCCTTCCAGAATTCCTTGAACGCTTCCCTCATGCCGATGGGCTCGCGTTAAGCTGGCGTATTCAAGGGAGCTCTGGACGGGTCGTTCGCCCCCGTAAAATGACAGTCGAAGCCTTCACTCAGCATTCGACACCGGAATTGGGCGACAATGTTCTCGTCAAGAGCTTTGTCAGACCGGAATGCATGGGCGACACGTATCATAACCCACACTGGTTTGATGTCCCGGCAGAACGCTATGTCAGACCCAATGGGCAGTATGTTCCTTCAGCGAATGCCGTGCAGGAAATTGACTGGGAAGATGCTTTTGTCCTGCATTACATCTGCCGCAGCATGGAGCACTACATCCAGCGCATCAAACGCCGCCTGAATGCCGATCTCAGTGACAGTCTCGGCTATTGGGACCATTTTGATCGCAATGATGTCGAGGACTTTGAGCCTCTTCGGTTCATTCCGAAAATTCGCCCGATCCAGGTCAGTATTAATCGAAATATGGTCGCGCGGGCTATTGAGGATTTAAGAAAGCAATATCCTCCCACAGTAGCGATTTCAGATTACGAGGGTGAAATACTGGAATCCCGTGTCTTCAGCATTCACTCTGCATATTTTGAAACACAGCTCTGTGTTGATGCCAGTACGGGAGATGTCTGCCACGCTTCGCCTGCGGTGATGTCCGAACGTAGCTTGTTACCCGTGTATGGTGCCGTTTTCGCTGATACGCCCGATTTGATTACGTTCTTCGTGCGCGACGGTGTGCATGTCGAGCACAATCGTGCGCTAAAGGTTTTTGGAGACGACAGGGTTTTCAGTGAACTGACTTATCAGATTGCGAAAACCATACAGGACAAGCCTGAAGGGACAGCGCTGAGAACAACTCTCTCCGGAGAATACCTCTGCTTCATTCTTCCTCATGATGGTATCGGACAGGTAGAAGCTAATCGCAGACAGGCCAAGGACTGGGAAGAAGCGTCACTCAGGCCCGAGTTTAATGTCACTTATAGCTGGCAGAGGATGACAGCACCTTTACCAACATCTGGAAAGATGACGTTTGATTCTTTAATCACCTGGCTTCGGAATGAAAAAGATGCTCCAAGCATCTATCTTTTCCTGAAGATGATCGCTCTTCTATCACCCAGTGATCGCGAGAAACTTCATAGACATGTCCCCGGACTTCTCTGGGGATTTATTTGAAATCGAAAATACCGGGCCAAGGGATCACTCACCCAAGGCCCGGGATATAAAAAGCTGGTTTTAGGCTGAAACCGGCACGTTCCGAAGGAAAGCTACGCTTTCCACACAGGCCGCAGCAGCTTCACGGCCTTTGTTCTCAGCGTCTTCCCGTGAACGGGCAACAGCCTGTGCTTCGGTGTAAGTTGTCAGGATACCAAACGCGACCGGCACTTCCGTTGCGAGCTGAGCCTGCATGATACCGATGGTGGCACCCAGCGAGATAAACTCGAAGTGGGCTGTGTCTCCCTTGATGACGCAGCCGAGGCAGATCACACCCTCATATTTGCCTGATTTAGCCAGTCGCTGGGCAAGAAGCGGCAGCTCAAACGCACCAGGAGCATCATAGACGTCCACATCCGTGATGCCGCGCTCTTCCATCCATTCGAGCGCCCCGTTCTTCAGTCCACCTGTGATACCAGTGTTAAAACGGCTGACGATGATCGCCATTTTGGGGGCTGGAGAAAGGCGCAGGTCAGGGGCGACGGGAATATGCTTGCTCATGCGGGCTGTTCCTGGAGAAAATGGCCCATCCGCGTCCGCTTGGTGGCGAGATAGGCCCGGTTAAAAGGGTTGGCTTCAATTTCCAGTCGCTCGCGGGACTGCACATCAAAACCGAAGCGAACAAGATTGGATTCCTTGTCCGGATTGTTCGTCAGAAGGCGAAGGGACGTGACGCCCAGATGCCGGAGCAGGTCAGCGGCTGCATCCCATTCACGGGCATCCGCCGGCAGGCCCAGAGCCTCGTTTGCCTCTACGGTGTCCATGCCGCCATCCTGAAGCTCATAGGCCCGGATCTTGTTGGCAAGGCCAATGCCCCGGCCTTCATGACCGCGCATATAAACCAGCACGCCACATTCAGACGCCGAGATCCGCTCAAGAGCTTCCCGAAGCTGAGCGCCGCAATCGCACCGCAAAGACCCCAATGCGTCACCCGTGACACATTCTGAGTGCAGTCGAACCAGCGGGATTCCCTGAGACGGATCTCCCTTCACGAGGGCCACGTGTTCGACACCGTCTACGGCCCGGAAAGCATGGATCTTCAGATCATGGCCACCGAAAATACTGGGAAGAGCAGACACAGCCACCATTTCACCGGTAGCAGGGACTGGTGTGCTGATCAGTTGAGCATCATCTACGGAGCCACGCCCGTGCTCGAGGCACCACTCCTGCAAGTCCGCAATACTAACGACTGGCATTCCATGCTTTGCAGCGAAGCGGCGTAGTTCGGGCAGGCGCATCATGCTCCCGTCGTCCGCCATGATTTCGCAGATCACGCCCGCAGGCTCGAGGCCAGCGAGGCGCGCAATATCGATCGATCCTTCCGTGTGACCGTTACGGGCAATCACACCCTCTGGATGCGCACGCAGGGGAAAGATATGGCCCGGCGAGATGACATCGGCTGCTGTGGCGTCAGGGCTCGCAGCAACAACGATTGTCCGGGCACGGTCTGCGGCCGAAATGCCAGTGGTTACGCCTGTAGCCGCCTCAATGGAAACTGTGAAGGCCGTGCCCCGCGGGTCACGGTTGCGGCTGACCATGGGGGGTAGACCAAGACGGTCCACCTGCTCAGCTTCCAAAGGAAGGCAGACCAGACCCCGCGCTTCACGCACCATGAAATTGATGGCTTCGGGAGTAGCGAACTGCGCCGCCATAACCAGATCGCCCTCATTTTCACGGTTCTCGTCATCAACCATGACGACCATGCCACCTGCGCGAATGGCTTCAATGGCAGCTTTCAGGGATGGCTTCATGACGCAACCTTTCCAAGTGTAGGCGAGAAGCGCAGCAGGTTTTCGACGTACTTGGAGAGTACATCGACCTCCACGTTCATGCGTGTTCCGACTGTGAGGGACGAGAGGTTCGTATGGTCCCAGGTATGAGGGATGATTGTCAGACCAACCTCAAATCCGGACTGGTTTCCCCGAACAACATCATCATGCAGTTCGTTGACCGTCAGGCTGATCCCATCGAACGTGATGGAGCCTTTTTCCACGACATACTGGCGCAGGGCCTGTGGGACGAAAATGCGGAGGGCGTAAGAGTCTCCGGATTTTTCGACACTGGCAAACGTCGCAACATTATCGACATGTCCCTGTACGATATGCCCGGACAATCGGGTATTGGCTGCGACCGCACGTTCCAGATTAACGCGAGACCCGGCTTTGAGCTGCTCCAAGGGCGTCCGGGAGAGAGTTTCGCCGCTCAGGTGGAATGTTGCCACGCCAGCCGCATCGAACGTCTCAACCGTCAGACAGACGCCATTCACCGCGACGCTTTCGCCTAACTCAAGATCAGGAAAGCCCGTCTCGACGGTCAGGTCCATGGCCTTGTCACGGAGGGATACGGCTTTGACAGTACCCAGACGCTCTATGATTCCAGAGAACATGCGCTTTCCCTCAGCAGTCGTAGCGGGCTCTCGTCCCGCGATTGAAGTTCGATGTGATCAGTGTCGCCGTCTTTGCGGATAGTCAGCCAGTCGTCCCATAGACCAGCGTCGGACACTGTTTTCAGAAGAGATGGACCGGCTTCCACCATGGCCCAGTTCACGCCGCACTCGGCCAGCATGGCGGGTACGGAGAGAAGGTCAGGACTGACCAGAACCGTGAACCCGGCCTGTTCCATCCCGCTTTTCCAGTCTGCCGGGAGGCGCCCCTGCCGGTCACACACCACAAGAAGGCGTGGACCTCGATCCGCGTGATCGGCTACCCGACGCACTGTAAAGCGCGGCTTGTCAGCCAGCACGGTTCCGATGCCAGTGATGATGGCATCTGTAGCGCGGCGAAGACGATGAGCCAGCGTCAGCGAGGCTTCGGACGTGAACGTCGTCTGTCCCGTCGGCGGAATCATCGTACCATTTGAATCCAGAGCCTGCTTAACGCTGATCCAGGGACGATGACGAACGACGCGACTCAGGAAAGGCGCCAGCAAGGCACGGCAATCGCGTTCAAGATCTGCCATTTCCGGGACATCCGAAAGGAATGTCACGCTGCGCCCGTTCGGCATCTCCCGCAGCCGCTCTGCGCCGCCTGCAGCCTGCGGATTAGGATCAGCAACGCCGATCCAGACATGCTCGACGGGACTATTGCGCAGCGCTTCACTGCAGGGAGGTGTACGCCCCGTGTGATTGCAGGGCTCAAGCGTCACAATTGCGGTGCGCACATCGCCCAGAACGCCGGCATCGCGAGCCTGTGCAAGAGCCATTGCCTCCGCATGAGGCTGCCCGACCCTCGGATGAACGCCGATGGTAAGAACACGACCTTCTACATCGAGCAGTGCGCATCCGACAGACGGATTGGGAGAGGTTGCTCCCAACGTGTCGGCCGCATAGTCAAGGGCCAAGCGAAATCCTGCTCGGATCTGGCTTGCGCTCGCTGCGCTGGAAAAGGTGGTTTGTTTCAACAAGGCTGCGGTCACGGTCCCATTATTCGGGACGTTCGCAGGGCGCACGCCGCCCTCAGCCGAGGCTCGCAGTAGGAAAGTGCGAAGATGCACGTTCCTTCCACCCGAGCAATCGGGCAAGTGCTGCGTTCTCTCTCATCCGGACTATGACCGTCGGCTCCGGAGTCTCACCGGATCTGCTTGACCCTTCCTATCCGTGGATAAGAAGGCGCTCGCGGGCTTAGGAGGGACCGAAATCCCTTCAATACCGCCGGTGGGGAGTTTCACCCCGCCCCGAGAACGTCTGTTCAGTCAGGAATATGAGACCGGGAAATCACAGATTACAAGTGGAATCGAACACAAAGAGACGTGAAAACTGCTTATGTGTCATATTTCGTGATCTTGTAGGTTTTCTTAAGCCCCATAGAAAAAGCCGCCAGAGAGGACTCTGACGGCTTCTTTACTGTTCTCTCTAAGGAGAAACAGCAATCAGTGCGTGGAAGCATCCGTGTGACGCTGAATGGCGTCCTGCGTTGCGTTCGCACCGCGAGACACATTGTGGCCCACGGAGCTGACGTCCTGACCAGCACCCCGAACAGTGTTGCAGGCCGAGAGAGAAACGGCGGCACCAGACAGTAGCGTCAGGGAAAGTGCAACACGGGCGACGGACTTGATGGACATTGGGTATAACTCCTTGAAGAAGCGTTCGATATCGAAACGCTATTCGCGGAGGAAAGTTCATCCGCGAGAAGACGTTTGTATGGCCCGATTGTTTCAAAATGAAACAGCACTCGACCGCATCTTTCCAGCGTCCCGTTCCGGTTAGCCCAAGGTGAAATCCGCCAGTTCATCTGCAAGTTTCTCCGGGTCAGGGATACGGTAGTTCATTTGGAAACCACCTCCAGCCCCGACAGGCTCCAGGCCAGAACTATCGTACAGATAGCGGGCATGATTGTTGTTCGCCTTATCGACCAGACACTGGTTCGCCCACATATCCGGGCTATGTGCAAGCGTCACAACCCTTCGCTGAGGGAAGAAGATGCTCGTATGAAGACAGGCATCATTATAACCAATCACCAAGGGATTTGAGGCCCAGAGCTTGAGCTGATCCCGGAAAGTCATTTGGCTGGGATAAACAGTTCCTATCCCTTTTGCTCTCAATGCCGCCGTCAAAACGGACTCATTTTCTACCCTGACGTTGCCCTGAGAGAGTTTTTCCTGCGAGAAAAAGAGAACGCGTCCCGGGTGATCCTGCGCACCTTCGGGTAAAATCTTTCGCCCGATGCTGTGAGCCAGATCTGCGAAGACATCATGAACGAGTGACAGCTCTTCAAATGCAGCCGCTGCAACCGTAATCCGTGGAAAGCGCGCTGGTGACAGAACCTGCATGAAGTGCTCTTCAGTCAGATCAAGCGCCGTCACGATCGTCCGAAAATAGCTTTGTGCCATCAGTTGAGCGAGAGGCTGCGGGCTGCTGAAAACGAGCTTCAGCCGTGAGCGCGCATAGGGAGGAAGACTCCACAGGCGGGACAATACGTTGGCAAAAAAATAGAGGTAGGACGGATTAATGTTTCCAAGGAAAAAATAATCGAACTTGTCGCTCAAAACTGGGCAATCCGGGAGGTCAGGGTAATCCCGTGAGCAGAGAGGTGTGTGGAGTGAGCCGGCGCCCGTATAGAGCATCGCCTCAGGAACGCTTCGGCCCGAAGGTTCGAAAAGTCCCCACTGTGGGGCCGTTCCAGGCGGGACAAAGACAGCATTCCTGACGTCCCGCTGGCTTGGGAGATCCTGAATCAGAAGTCTCCGGCCAACGAAACCCGTACAGTCTTTCAGGGCCATATTCCGACCTTTCCTGAAGCTTGAAGCAGCCTCCAGCAGGCCGCGCAGACAGTTCTTGAATGTGTTTCGCTTGCATCGGTCAGCACATCAAGCCCAACTTCCGTGCAAAGAATGGCTCAGAACTGATGACAGCAGGGGGGTGCGCTGTTAGAAAGCGCGCAATTCTCCCCCTGACGGATACCAGACGAGGCCGTTTCATGAAGATCGTTGCCTGCAACAGTAATCTGCCGCTGGCTCGTGCGGTGGCGAGTGAACTACGGCTGCCCGTGTGCAAAACCGTGGTCAAGCGCTTCGCGGATGGCGAAGTCTTTGTCGAAATTCAGGAGAACGTCCGCGGTGAGGACGTTTTCGTGGTGCAGAGCACCTGCATGCCGACAAACGATCACCTGATGGAACTGCTGGTGATGCTGGACGCGCTGCGTCGTGGATCTGCGCGCCGGGTGACGGCTGTCATGCCGTATTTCGGATATGCCCGTCAGGATCGTAAATCCGGCCCGCGGACACCGATCAGCGCGAAGCTGGTCGCCAACCTTCTGACGGAAGCGGGCGCCAACCGTATCCTGACGATGGATCTGCACGCCATGCAGATCCAGGGGTTCTTCGATATTCCGACGGACAACCTGTACGCGGCTCCGCTCTTCGTGCGGGACCTCAAAACACGCCTTCCGGACCGGGAACTCATGATTGTGTCTCCTGATGTTGGCGGTGTTGTCCGCGCACGTCAGCTTGCACAGCGTCTGAACGTTGACCTGGCCATCATCGACAAGCGCCGTGAGCGCGCCGGCGTGTCAGAAGTCATGAACGTGATTGGCGATGTCTCGGGACGGTATTGTGTGCTGGTAGACGACATTGTGGACAGCGGTGGATCGCTCTGTAACGCGGCCAATGCTCTCATGAGCCGGGGCGCAGAAGGCGTGGAAGCTTATGTCACTCACGGCGTTCTGACTGGTAATGCCTGCGAGCGCGTGAAAAACAGTCCCTTGAACATGCTGACCCTGACGGACAGCATCCCTGCTACCCAGGCGCTGCTCGATACGCCAAACATTCGCCAGATTACGACTGCTAATCTTCTGGCTCGCGCCATGAGCGCTGTTGCAGACGAAAGCTCGGTTTCCTCTCTCTTCGACTAAGCTTTCCCATCTCTGGAGGTTTCATCCATGCCGAAGATCCTGACCAAGCCTTACTGGTATCTCCGGCACGGTGAAACGGATTGGAACCTCAGAGGTCTCTCCCAGGGCCGAACAGACATCCCCCTGAATTCTACGGGGCTCGCACAGGCCGTCCGAGCAGGCCAGATTTTCGCGGATCTGTTCCGGAAGGGAGAAAATCCCTTCGATCGGATTATCGCGTCTCCCTTATCTCGAGCTCTTGTCACGGCGGAACACACGCGCGATGCCATTCGAGACAGTGGAGGTCCTGACCTTCCTTTGATTATCGATCCGGAGTTCAAGGAAGTCTGCTTCGGAGTGCAGGAAGGGCAGCCCATGGGGGAATGGTACGATCCATGGATCGAAGACGGCTATACGCCCGAAGGTGCTGAAAGCTTCGCTACACTCCAGGCGCGCGCTGTAGGGGCTGTTAACCGAGCGCTGCAAGCTGACGGAACCCCTCTCTTTGTCGCGCATGGTGCATTGTTCAGAAGCCTTCGCGCAGGAATGAGCCTGCCAGTCAATGTCCGTTTGCCAAATGCCGTTCCTCTGCATCTGACACCAGAGGTCACAGGATGGGCAATCCGTGCATGTCTGCCGGAAATAGCTCAATAGTCTTTCTGCGTATCTGACGCGGGCAAGGTTATTGCCCCTTGTGCATAGACGCGGGGGCAATTAGGGCAGGAAGGACTTTGATTTACAAATCGGAACCTTTCTTATGATGCGTATGCGCTTTCTGGTGGCATTGACTGCATTCAGCAGCCTGGTTGCCCCAGCCTTTGCCCAGCCTCAGCCAGAGCCGCTCCCTCTGCCTGCCGCCATCCCAGACCCGCAGGACAAGCCCTTTCCCGGCGCTCTGACGGTTGCTGTTGATGCGACAGACACGGCCCATCACGTCATGTCCATCCATGAAACGGTTCCCGTTCCGAAAGAGGCTGTAGAGAAAGGCGAACTGATCCTGCTGTATCCCATGTGGATTCCGGGCGATCATTCCCCGACAGGCGTCATTGAGCAGCTTGCCAGCCTGAAAATCCAATCAGGTGGCAAGACGATTCCCTGGAAGCGCGACACGGTCAATATCGCTGCGTTTCATATTCCCGTTTCAGCCACGACCCCCACACTTGACGTTCATTTCCAGCTTCTGTCTCCGGTTACGCCGGGTCAGGGCCGTGTCGTCATGACGCCATCCATCGTCAATGTTCAGTGGGATCAGGTTTCTCTGTATCCAGCTGGGTATTTCACGCGGGATATTACGGTCAAACCAAGCGTTCTGGTGCCGCATGGATGGCAGATTGGCTCCGCTCTGCGCGCCTCTGCCTATGGCGATGACACCCACTTCAATGCAACGACTTATAATACGCTGGTCGACTCCCCGATTTATGCGGGTCGGTATTTCCGTAAGTTTGATCTGACCGGGCCGGACCATGTGCCTGTCGCGCTTAATGTTGTTGCAGACGATGCAGACTCCCTGAATGCAACGCCGCAGCAGATTGAAGCCCATAAGAACCTCGTCAAACAGGCTACGGCTCTTTTCGGCTCCCATCATTATGACCATTACGACTTCCTGCTCGCCCTGACGGAAGAGCTGGGCATGATCGGGCTGGAGCATCATCAATCCAGCGAGAATGCCGCTGCTCCAGGGTATTTCACGGAATGGGATAAAACGTTCCCCGAGCGTGATCTGCTCGCGCATGAGTATACGCATTCCTGGAACGGCAAGTATCGTCGCCCGGCTGATATGTGGGCTCCAAACTTCAATGTTCCACAACGCGGCTCCCTGCTCTGGGTGTATGAAGGCCAGACCCAGTATTGGGGAAATGTTCTTGCAGCGCGTTCAGGACTTGTGACGAAGGATCAGGGCTTCGAGGCGCTGGCCTATATGGCAGCGACCTACGAAAACCAGACAGGCCGTCTGTGGCGCCCGCTGGAAGACACCACCAATGACCCCGTTATTGCTCAGCGTGCCCCTCTGTCATGGCGCGACTGGCAGCGTTCGGAAGACTACTATGTGGAAGGCCAGCTTGTCTGGCTCGACGCAGATACGCTGATCCGCAAGCTTTCCAACGGGCAGAAATCTCTGAACGATTTCGCGAAGGCCTTTTTCGGCACGAATAATGGAAGCTTTATCGTCAGCCCCTATCAGTTCGATGAAGTGGCTTCGACCCTAAACAGTATCCAGCCATATGACTGGGCCAAATTCCTACATGATCGTCTGGACACCATCCGGCCACATGCTCCGCTGGATGGCCTGACAAACGGTGGCTACAAGCTTGTCTACACAGACAAACCAACATCCTTCATCAAAGCATCAGAAGCCGTTCGCCATAGTGTGGATCTGACGTTCTCGCTTGGAATGAGCGTCACGCGTGATGCCAAGACGGCGCGTGTTCACTGGATGAGCCCGGCATACAAGGCCGGCCTGGCGTCAGGGGAGACAATCCTGGCTGTCAATGACATGGCCTACACTGGGGATCGTTTGCGTCATGCCATCGCGGATGCGCAGAAAGACCCGAAGCAGCCGATCAGACTTGTGGTGAAATCTGGCGAGCATATCAGCACGATTTCCATCCCATATCATGATGGCCTGCGTTACCCGCACCTAGACCGTGTGAGTGGCACACCTGACTATCTGGGCGCGATCTACGCTCCCCTTTAAGCTGCCCCGATTTACAGCATGAAAGACCTTTTCAGAGTTCCCAGCAAAAGGGGCTCTGGAAAGGTTGTCCCGTCCTCAGAAAACCCTGAAGACGGGCGCTGTGTGAGGTACGTCAGAGAATATGTTCGCCAAGAATGCCGCGGCTCAAGAAAGAAACTGCCGACTTGGAGACGTCATCAAGCGCTGTGAGAGCATTGATAACCAAGCCATCAACTTGCTCTGCGGTTTCGCAGGAACGCTTTAAATCTTCAAGACTGGTGATACGTCCAAGGTAAACACCTGCATCACGTACAAACTGTGGGCACTCAGCGATGTCCACGAGCTTCAAATTGAAGCTTTCCCATGCAAGCGCACGGATTTTACGAATATTATATGTTCCGTCCGGGGCAAAACCTAAATATCTATGGGTTCTTGGATGGGAAATAGAAATGGACCCATCTTCGTTATTCCATACCTTATAAGTCAGTACTCTGGTGACGCGAGAGTCCCCATTGACCCTTAGCTCTTCTCCACTTGACGTGAATACGTGAACATATTCACTTCCTTCACAGTAGATTCCAATTAACGGAATTCCATTTTCAGAATCTGTAGACAGCTTACCGTCGACAGATGTCAGCCTGTGGCCAAAATGGTTTTCAATATGAAAGGCGACAAAAGAGCTTCGACCATCGAAATGTTCGCTCAGTATTTTTCCTGGAGTCGTATGAAATGAAATCCAGTTATGCGCGATTTCATGAGCTTCTGCCTTATAGGCAGGCTGGAAAACAGGAACATTAGGTGGTGCAAGGATGCTCTCAAGCTGAGTTATAAAACAGGATGAGGTAGAGCGTAGAACGCGTGCAATCGTATGTGTCTGTTGCGCGACAATATGATCCATCCACTTATAGAAATCACGAATGTAATCGGCAGATATAATGCTCTCGATAGCATTATATTCTGGATTATTCACGACAGTATGAAGCGGGTCGTTCACATCTCTGCGGACGTCTTCCAGATGGCGGTCCCGGTTAATATAATGTTCCAGAGACCTGGATTGGTAGTGAATAAGGCGTGCGCCCTTCCACGTCGGAATATTCCGGGTGAAACCACCACTCGGAGATTCCCACTCAACAGGCAGACCTTCACTATCTACACTGGTACCGTGAACATCGACATTATGAACCTGGTAAACCGACCTCGACAACCGATCAGGACGGAATATAACTTTGGTATGCCGGTTCCAGAAAAGTTCATTACTGCCCGTTCGGGTGTAATTCAGAAATGGAACGCCTTCTGGACGGCTAACATACCCGTTCGTGCCAACACAGCACCAATTAAACGCAACGAGCGATGCATCGCCTTGTTCTGACAGATAAGATTTTATATTTTTCCCATACAGATCGAGATATTCGTCTGCATCGAAAAACGCAATCCAGTCAAACTCATGACCATATCGAATGACGGCATCATTATAAGCACGCACCTGACGCACATTATGAATGTCGCGGTTAACGGCGTTTCTCATATAACGAATATCAATTCCGCCCTGCATGGAAAGAATTACTTCTTCCGTTGCATCATCGGAGAAATCGTCATAAATAATTAGAGTATCGAAACCTAACGCCTTATACCACGCTGCCCAATAAATAATTTCCGTTTGTTCATTTTTTACAACCAGACATACTGCAACCTTCATGTCTCATACTCCCACTTAGACAGACGACAGCATGAAGGGTTTCTTACTGTCTCGCCAATTTTAACCCAGGCTTAAGTATTTTCAAGACCTGCAAAATTAATTATTAATAAATGCTCAATTAGTACCAGATCGAGCACCTACCTTAAGCGTTCTGTACGTTAAACCAGGTTTTCAACCTGCGAATTGCCTCTTCAATCAAATCAGTTGAGAGCGCAAAACTGAAACGTATGAAACGGTTCCCATGCAGAGGGTCGAAGTCTACACCGGGCGCCGTCGTGACCCCCGTCTCCAGAAGAAGCTTACGACAGAACGACAGACTATCCTCTGTGAGATGTCCAATATCCGCGTAAATATAAAATGCACCGTCCGGTGGTGCGATATGCGTCAAGCCAAGCGCGGGCAAAGCTTCAAGAAGCAGATCGCGGTTTCGCCGATACGTCTCAATATGGCCCTCGAGCTCCTGCCGACAGTCAAAAGCGACCAGTCCTGCATGCTGACTCAGCGCCGATGGTGTGAGGAAAAGATTTCCCATACGCGCCCGGGCAGCATCTATCTTGTCGGATGGCACAATCAGCCACCCCAGCCGCCACGGAGCCATACTGAAGTATTTTGAAAAGCTGTTGACCACCAGCGCGTGTGGATCATGTTCCAGAACACTATGGGCAGGCTCCCCGTAGCTCAGACCATGATAAATCTCGTCTGATACAATCCGGATCCCACGGGCCTTGCAGACATCAATGATAGCCTGCAATTCACTGTCTGGCAGAATCGTTCCCGTTGGATTGGCAGGGCTGGCAACAATAAGACCGTCTGGAGCAGGCTCCAGCTCGGCCACGGCTTGTGCCGTCAACTGGAAGCGTTCAGCTTCTCCGCAAGGTATTTCCACCGGCACCATATGAAGTGTGCGGAGCGTATTGCGGTAAGCAACATAACCCGGTCGCGCGAGCGCAATACGCTGCCCAGGCACAAAACAGCTCGTCAAAGCCAGGACAAGCGCGGGGGAGGCGCCGCAGGTCAGGATTACCTGCTCTGGCTGAACGGCGACGCCGTAGGTCTCCTGGTAATGCCGGGCAATACGCTCCTTGAGCGGCTGGCTTTCCCAGTATCCCATGGGATCTGTCGCCAGAATATGCTGTGCCCGTTCAATGGCTTCCTTTGGCGCACCAGTGGAGGGCTGACCAAATTCCATATGAATGATGCTGCGCCCCTCCGCCGCAAGCTTGTGAGCAAGCGCACTAATGGAGATGGCGTGAAACTGGTCAATGTCCGGAACGGGCATGGGAAACTCGGTACAAAACTTCAGAAGCGACGGTAAACCAGTTCAGGCGTTTCTGCCTGCTCCACCGCCTTCTCGACGATGTCATGAAATGGTGAGCGGCTGCAAACCGGGTCCATGTTGGCGGCATTCCCTGTCAGAGCCAGCGCCTGACAACGACAGCCTCCCCAGTCGATCTCCTTACGATCACAGGCCCGGCAGGCTTCCGGCATCCATTCGGTTCCACGGAACATGTTGAACAGGTGGGAATTGTTCCAGATCTCGGCCAGCGATTCATCCCGCACGTTCGGGAAGGTCACATTCGGAATGATTTCCGCAGCATGACAGGGAAGAACACGACCAGACGGGGAGATGTTCACGAACCGCTGCCCCCAGCCGCCCATGCAGGGCTTGGGGCGGTCTGCATGATAATCTGGCGTGACGTAATCAATAGCCAGACCTCCCTTCTCACGCTCGGCTTCTACAGCACGCGTGGACTCTTCGAGCTGTTCTCTGCTGGGGAGCAACGCATCGCGGTTTTTGAGGCCCCAGCCATAATACTGGGTATGAGCAATTTCGACGCGGCCAGCCCCAAGCTGACGTGCCAACTCAAACATTTGCGGAATGCGCGCGACATTTTCCCGATGGACAACAAAGTTCAATGTCATGGGAATCCCGGACGCCTGAATCAGCCGGGCGGCTTTAAGCTTGCGAGGCTGCGCGCCTTTCAGGCCGCCAATGCGTTCGGCGCCCTCTTCCGTCACATCCTGGAAAGAAAGCTGGATATGATCCAGGCCGGCCTTATCCAGCGCATCAAGTTTGGCTTCATCCAGCAGGACGCCGGACGTAATGAGGTTTGTATAAAGATTCAGCTTTCGTGCCAGCGTCACCAGTTCGACCAGATCTGGCCGGGCCATTGGCTCACCGCCCGAGAAGTGAACCTGCAGGACGCCCATCTCCGCTGCCTGTTCAAGCACCCGTCTCCATCCAGCCGTATCCAGCTCCGCCGCCTTGCGTTCCAGATCCAGCGGATTGGAGCAATAGGGGCAGGCGAGCGGACAACGATGGGTCAGTTCAGCCAGAAGGCTCATCGGTGGCTGGGGCAAGGTCATGCGTGCAGAACGCCCTTTTCCGTCAGATCAGAAAGAAGCGCGAGAACATCTGTGGAGATGACTTCGCGCGGGGCGGAGAACTGTTCTGTCAGCTTTTCTACAATAGAACCAACAGACAGTTCCCCGTCCACAAGACCCAGGATATGTGGGGCGGCGCCTTCGATAATAAAAGCCTTTTCGGGAGCCTGGACAAGCCAGACATCCCGAACACGGTCATGTTGCAACCGATGACCACGCGCAAAGGACAAGACGGTCTCTTCCGTCACACTCATGGGACAAAAGCGCCCGGCGGGATATGCCCTTCAACATACGCGTAATCCAACGCATCCAGCATGGACCACAGAACGGAGCACTTGAACTCCAGAGCACCCAGAACTTCGCGCTGTTGTTCCGGTGTACGGGCATTTTCCCGGACATAGGCCAGCGCAAAGTCCGAATCCCGAGGAGCCTGCGTCAGACGGGGTGTGAAATAGGCCAGTGTTTCTTCAGAAATGAAGTCGTAGTGCCGCAGCATCCCTGAGACACGTTCGCTGATGATCGTCGGAGAGAACAGCTCGGTCAGGGAGGATGCGATAGCTGCCAGAATGGACTGATCACGCACGAAATTCACATACGCATCCACGGCAAAGCGCGTCGCGGGCAACAGGCCGTCCGTGCTCTCCACATAGTCCCGATCAAGACCCAGACCATCCGTGAGTACGAGCCAGCGCGCGACACCGCCTGTTCCCGGCTCCGTACCATCATGATCCTCGATGCGGCGACGCCATTCGCGGCGCAGCTCGGCGGTCGGGAGGCGAGCGAGGAGCGTGGCGTCCTTGGCCGGGATCTTAGCCTGATAATAGTAGCGGTTCAGGGCCCAGGCCTGCACCTGCTGCTTCGTCAGCAGACCATCATGCAGCTTGCGGTGGAACGGATGACGGTTGTGATAGCGCTCAGCACCAATCTGGCGGAGGCGAGCTTCGAGCTGGTCAGGGGTCAGGAGTGTCATGGTGTTTCCAGTCTGAAAGTCATGCCGTCTTCGGACACGGTCCACCCCGCGTTCTCGACGTCTTTGCGTTCCGGACTGTCTTCCATCAGAACCGGGTTCGAGTTGTTGATGTGAATCAAGACTTTACGCGGTTTTGAGCAGGACGCGAAGCACTCCACCGGCCCACCAGTATCCCGGACAGAGACGTGCCCCATACGCTGACCTGTCTTGGGGCTCAGTCCCGCACGAATCATTTCATCATCGCGCCACAGAGTACCGTCAAAAAACAGCAGATCCGCTTGAGAGGCACGTTCAATGATTTCTGGTGTGATGTGGGCGCAGCCGGGGATGAACAGAACCGTTTGCTTTCCATCCGTGATGGACACACCCAAAGTTTCATCAGGCCGCGACCCTTCAGCTTCAGCGTAAAGCGGAGCCTTACCCGGCACAGCAAAGGCTGTGAGCGTCAGGCCTGACAGGCTGCCATCCTTCAGCTTCAAAGCTATAGGCACATCAAGCGTCAGAGGAACGCGCGGGACAATTGCAGGATCGAGCGCACCGAAGATCGGATTGGCCGCCAGTTGCTCCAGTGTGGAGTCACTCCCCATGAGCGTGAAAGGCTCACGTTCCCGCAGGGTCAGCAGACCCGTAATGGCGTCGATTTCACCACAGGTGAGAATGACGCTCTGGATCGGCGTTCCGCGCAGACTACCCTGATGGTGAAGGGCCGGAGTCTCGATAATCTGCTGCCGGAGATCAGGGGAAGCGTTGAGAACAAACCAGTGTTCTCCATCAGCACTCACGGCAATGGAGGCCTGAGTGCGAGGGCGTGCGCCCTGTCGCGTGCGGGCGGCTACACAACCCGGCGCTGCGGAGTTCCATTGGGGGAAACCACCGCCGGCCGCGGAGCCGAGCACGATGACATCAATCATTTTTCAGAAAACCGTCTGGGAAGCATGAACAGAAAACGGCCGCCCCTGTGGGAGGCGGCCGCCATTTTTCCCCGAAAGGGAAAAGATGATTACTTCTTCTCGCCGCAGACGTACGAGTTGATTTCTGCGCCTAGCGGAATTTCGGTAACTTTCGGCGTGTTCCAAGCCATGGCTGTTCTCCTAGCTCCAGGTTCGCCAGCAGGGCAGACCCCTACCAGCTCTGATCATTATTTAGTTACCTCTTCCCACTGGAGTTCAAGAGGGTTTTTGGGCAGAACACGCAACTGTGTCCTCTGTCAGGGCTTTTACCCTGACGTCACCCCTCCCCGCTTCAGGCGTCAAACATGTCCGGCTGTCCGACAGAGCCTTCCGCAGTTTCCAGCCAGAAAGGCTCTCTTCCGCCGGAAGAGGATGCATCCGGCCCAAGTCGACCCAGTCAGCGGGAAGGAGACGAGCTGCCAGATCCGACGCTCGACCGTAACATATTACGTCAGCACCTGAACGTCAGAGACATCTGCGTCCTGATCCTGACGATTCTGGCCGTGTTTTACTCGCTGTATTTCACCGCTCCCATCCTCTTGCCCTTTGTGTTCGCGCTGGTCGTCAACCTGATGATGATCTCGCCGATGCGCTTTCTTCGGCAGAAACTGCATCTACCCAAACATCTGGCTGCGCTGTTGCTCATCGTTGCCATGTTCGGTGTGGTTGGTGGAATTGCGACAACAATTTCTGTCCCTGCGGCAGGATGGATTTCCCGTGCTCCGCAGACACTGCCTGCTCTTCAAAGCAAACTGGCCGTCATGCGCGGACCGATTGAAGTCATGGAACGGGATTACATGCGGCTATCCGGCATGTTCGGCGGCTACAAACCCTCTGGTTCGCATGCTGTAGCGGCGCCAATCGGGGGGGAGAATGCCCTGAGCCGCCTTGGGACGTCCGTTCTCGCAGGCACCAGAGAAATTGCAGGCGGCTTCTTCTCCATGCTGCTGATGCTCTTCTTCCTCATGACGGAAGGAGACACACTGCTACGTCGGATTGTGGAAATCATGCCCACATTCCGTAAGAAGCGCCGACTGGTTCAGATCACGACCCAGATTGAACGGAATGTCTCGCTCTACCTTGCAACCATCACGATGATGAACCTGCTGGTGGGGCTTGCGAACATGATCCAGTGCTGGGCAACGGGCATGCCCAATCCCCTGCTTTGGGGGGTTCTGGCTTTTCTGCTCAACTACATCCCGATCATCGGCCCCTTGACCGGAATGGTGGTCTATTTCGTTGTGGGGCTTTTTACCTTTCCGTCCCTGCTTTATGCGCTGGTTCCACCTTCCATCTACCTGCTGATTCATGTGCTAGAAGGAGAAACCATCACCCCCATGCTCCTGGCCCGGCGCTTCACGCTGAACCCGGTTTTCGTCATGGGGTCTCTTCTGTTCTGGGACTGGATGTGGGGCATTTCCGGTGCTTTCCTGTCTGTCCCGATGCTCGCCGTTTTTAAGATCATCTGTGACCATATCGAGGTGCTGGCCCCCCTCGGCCACATCCTTGGCGGATCCCGCAGGCGGTCTCTCAGCAGCGCAATAACAGCACAGCTTCAGTCGGAAACCTGAGGAACATCTGGTCAGACAAGGGGTTTTCAGGCTAGAGGCAGCGACATTGTCCTGCCTCAGGAAACATCAAGGAGACCCTCATGATCCAACAGCCCCGACGCGGTGTCTGCCTGGTGATTTCAGCCCCCTCCGGTGCGGGTAAATCCACGATTGCAAACGCTCTGCGTGCGTCAGAGCCGTCGTTGAAGCACTCTGTTTCCGTGACGACCCGTGGACCCCGCCCAGGTGAAGTTGAAGGTGTTCATTATCACTTCCGGGATATCGAGGCGTTTCGCACGATGGCAGAGGCCGGCGAACTTCTGGAGTGGGCAGAAGTTTTCGGCCGCGGCTATGGCACTCCGCGTGCGCCTGTTGAAGAAGCGTTGGAAGCCGGTCATGACATGGTCTTTGACATTGACTGGCAGGGCCATCGCCAACTGAGAGCCGCCCTTCCTGCAGACGTCGTGAGCCTGTTTGTTCTGCCACCATCACTCGAAGAGCTGGAACGCAGGCTTCACAAACGGGCCTCTGATGATCCTGCAGAGATTGCAAAGCGCATGAAAGCCGCGCTGGATGAAATCTCTCACTGGGCGGAATTCGATCATACGATCATTAATTCTGATCTGGACACAGCTATTTCTCAGGCCAGATCAGTCCTGACGGCCGCTCGGTTGGCAACCAGACGGCAGAGAAATCTCTCCAATATTGTAGCGGCTTTCAACAAGACCGCCTGACATCTTCAAAAACTGAGTTTTCGGAAGGCCGCAATTTCCTGATTGCGGTCTTCATTTCTTTTCCAGAATGACAAAACATTTCGGTATCAGAATTTGCGTAGCCAGACGTAACGAGTTCGTTATGAATAATGACAGCAGCATTGGTGCTGCAGAAGGCCGTAGCTTATTGGGAGTCGACGGTATGTCATCAAGGCGTCTTTTTTTCCTCGCAACCACGTCTCTCCTGGCGTCCTCTGTTGAAACCCATGCTTTGGCTGCAACACCAACGGCAGCAACGGATACTCATCACAAGGTAGTACATCACCATACGCCTGCGCAGGCAGCGACCACACCCACGACCGTAAAGCGTCAGGCTGTGCAGCGTCGCGCTGCTGAAGGTGGCAATGAGAGCATGATTGTTACAGGCACACACGCCAGTAACAAAAGGGCTCGTGACAGCTCAAGCCCGGTAACAGTCGTGTCCGCCGCAACATTGCGACGGTCCGGACAGATGAATCTGGCAGATGCCCTGACCCGCACCTATGCTTCGATCAACGTTTCTGCAAAGGGAAGCGATACCGCAGCTCTTACATCCTCAATCCGGATGCGTGGCCTGAACCCGAACCAGGTGCTGATCCTGATTGATGGCAAGCGCCGCCACGTCACAGCCAACATTGTTCAGAACGCCGGACCGCAGTTCGGTTCAACGCCAGTCGATCTGAACATGATCCCGGCGAACATGATCGACCACATCGAAGTTCTGGAAGATGGCGCAGCAGCCATGTACGGTTCTGACGCGATTGCCGGTGTGGTGAACATCATCACCAAAAAGCAGAATCACGGCCTGAACATGTCAGCCCAGACCGGCGCGAACGCCTACAATGGCGACGGCTGGCAGTACCAGCTCAACGCTGACGGCGGCCTGAAACTTGGACATGATGGCTATATGCACATCAGCGGACAGGTTTATCATACGGATCACTTTGTCGCTGGCGCGAATGACCATCGCCTTCTTGGAAGCTGGCCCACTGGCGCGAACACCAACGGCTACTACACGGGTGTTGTTGCCAACGCTGTAAACGTGCCGAAAAACTCCAACAAGATCATGAGCACCCCCGAAGAAACCCGCGAAAATCTGGGGATTGATTTCGGGAAGCCGATTACTGAAAAAATCGATTTGTATGGGCAGGTGACCTACGCCCATCGTCATGCCGAAGCCATTCAGAATTACCGCGTTCCCAGCATTGCCCCGACGCTTTATCCCTCCGGCTTCTCTCCCCTCGAAGTCATTGATGAAGACGACTACGCCGGTGAACTCGGCCTCAAAGGGCATGATTTCTATGGCTTCGACTGGGATCTGAGCACGGTTTACGGTGCGGATCAGGACAAGATCAGCAACAAGAATACGGCCAACACCGGTATGCTGGGCTCTACCTGCAACAACGGCAACGTCGCCAATTATTCCTCCACCGGGTGTGGCTGGTCTCCCACGACTGTGCGCGCGCTGAACTACCGTAATGCCCAGTGGACCAACAATCTGGATTTCCGCCGGAAGATCAACATCTTCAACACCGTCCCGATGGTTCTTGCCTTTGGAGGTGAACATCGCCTCGAAATGTATGACATCGTCGCTGGTGAACCCGCTTCTTACGAGGTTGGCGGCACACAGGGTTATGCTGGCCTGCGACCACAGAATGCAGGCTCCTGGAGCCGAAACATCTGGGCCGCCTATATTGACGGCGATTTCCACCCTCTGAAGCACTGGGATCTGGATTTCGCAGGCCGCTTCGAGCATTACACAGATGTTGGCAATGCCCAGAACGGCAAGGTCTCCACACGCTACGACGCAACGCCATGGCTGGCGTTCCGCGGCACGATCAGCACAGGCTTCCGTGCCCCGACCCTCGCCGAGCAGCACTACAGCACGATGAGTGTGAGCCCGACCAGCGCCAGCGGCCTTCTGCCTGTCAGCTCCGCAGCAGCACAGATCCTGGGTGCCAGCCCGCTCAAGCCCGAATACTCCGTAAGCTCCAGTGGCGGTGTCGTCGTGGAACCGGTCAAGGGCTTCCACGTGGAGGCAGACGTCTATCAGATCAATCTGCGCAACCGCATTTCGCAAGGTGGAACCACGAAGGGTCAGGCGGCTGTCGACGCCATTCAGGCCATGGGTTACGCGCTGCCCGTCAACTCCTTCGATATCAGCAACGTCTCAGCCTATTACTTTGCCAACGTTGCCAGCACGCGAACACAGGGCCTGGACATCAAGGCGGACTACACGTTCCACCTGCGTCGCTACGGTAATCTCGCTCTCAGCATGGCGCTGGATCTGAACCGTACCCGCATGCATCATGTTGCCAGCGATACAAATGGCAACCCGCTGCTCAACGCGCAGACAATTGGGTACCTCACGACGGGCTACCCGCGGAGCAAGATCATCCTCAACGCGTACTACACGGTTGGGAAATGGGACATCAACGTACGGCAGACGCGTTACGGCGAGACCACCAGCATGATGACCTATCAGGACTGGACGCCAACCTCTGCCACCTGCGCTGCTGCCGGCGGGGCCGCCCTTCGTTACTCCAACACCTGCTTTGGCCAGTTCAAGAACACTCCGCGCTGGCTGACCGATCTTGAAGTCGGCTATCGCTTCAACGAGCACTGGCATGTGGCTGTTGGCGGTAACAACGTCTTCAACGTTCGTCCCCGCAAGCTTCCGGAAGAGCTGAGCTCCTACGGTGCCGCTGTCTATGACTCCAACTCTGCACAGGTGCCGATCAACGGCGGCTACTACTACGGCCGTATCAACGCGACATTCTGAGCCTGCAAAGGGCTGCCAGGGAGAAAACCCGGGCAGCCCTTTCTTCTTACTTCGTCGTGTATCCACCATTCACAAGAATGGTCTGACCCGTCATCCACCAGCCATCAGACACAAGCGTCCGGACAAAGGGGACAACATCCTCAATATCGGTCAGGCCGGTCTTGCTTAGAGCGGACAGGGCAGCCGCTGTCTTGTGATATGCGACGGCATCCGCACCTTCCTGCCCATAAAAGAAGGGCGTATCCATTGGCCCGGGACCAATCGCATTCACGGAAATGCCTCGTGCACCGTACTCTTTGGAAGCAGCCCGTGTGAAATGCTCGACGGCCGCCTTGCTTCCTGCATAGGTGGCGTAGAACGGCGTGTAAGCTCCCAGAAGTGACGTAACGAGTGTCAGAATCTTGCCGTTGTCGTTGAGATGTTCTCCGGCTTCTTTGATGAAGAAAAAAGCCGACTTCGTGTTCACGTCGAACATCTCGTCGAACTCCTGCTCAGACGTCTCTGCCATCGGCTTCTTGAGTACTTTGCCGACCGTATTGATCGCAATATCCGGCCGACCAACCGCAGCCACAGTGTCAGCAAACAGCTTGGTGTTCCCGTCAGCTGTTCTCAGGTCCTGCTGAAAGGCGACGGCCTCCACGCCCTGAGCTTTGAGAGCCGCGATCGTTTCGTCCGCATCGGGTTTTGTCGCTGCACTGTTGTAGTGAATGGCGATGGCCCGAGCCCCATGAGCCGCAAGATCCCGAGCGATCAGGCCGCCAAGGTTCTTGGCGCCTCCAGCAATAAGAACCGTTTTTCCTTTGATACTGTGATCTGTCATGATCCGGTCTCCGCGTTTTTGAAATGGAACGCGCAGGCTACCGTCTGACGGAACACAACAAAGGCTGTATTCCTGACCACACCTGTCAGGAATCACGAACAAACTCAGGGCCCTGCTCTGCGGAGATTTTTTTGGACCGGATCGACCTCTTCCGCATTTTCACCAGAGTCGTTGAAACCTCCAGTTTCACACGCACGGCTGACATGCTGAACATGCCACGTTCGACCATCTCCACAGCCATTCGTGATCTGGAAACGCGCGCAGGAACGCGTTTGCTCGCCAGAACCACACGCGCGGTCTCTCCCACTCAGGACGGACTGGCTTTTTACAAGCGGTGCCTGCGCGTCATCGGAGAGGTGGAGGACATTGAAACGCTGTTCCGGAAAGACCGTGACGGCCTCAGCGGTGTCGTAAGGGTCAATATGCCGGGCAGGATCGGGCGTCTCATTGTTGCCCCGGCTTTACCCGATTTTTTATCCCGTCACCCTGGCTTGTCCGTCGATCTTGGCGTCACAGACAGAGCCATCAATCTGGTGGAAGACAGAGCGGATTGCGTTTTGCGTGTAGGGCCGTTGCAGGATTCCGGTCTCATCAGTCGCAGGATCGGAGAACTCAATCTGATTAACGTCGCGAGTGCGGCCTATCTTGACCAGTTTGGCTGCCCTGCCCACCCAGATGCCCTGAACGATCATTACGTGGTGCGATATGCATCCCCCGTTACTGGCCGACCGGAAGAATGGGAATGGCAGGAGGGCGGAGAGACCAGAACCGCTTCGCCACCCAGTCGCGTGACGGTGGATAACGCTGAAGCCCTCATTGCCTGCTGCCTGGCCGGGCTGGGTCTGATCCAAATTCCGGCCTACGACGTGCAGCAGCACATCCAGGCTGGAGAGCTCGTCAGCGTGATGCCTGAATGGTGCGCAGAGGCTCTGCCCATGACCATTCTATATCCACACAGGCACTCCGCTGGTGATCGTGTGACAACATTCGTGGACTGGCTGGAGCCTCTCATCAAAAGCCACGTTCTGACGTGATTCAGGCTGATGGTACTTCAGAATCAGTTTGCGTTGCAGCCTGCACGGCCGCAGCAAAGGCGGTCGCACTGCCCATCGCGTCGGCCATGGTGGTCGGCATCAGGATGGTCGTTCCACGGTTTTTGTTCATCTCAAAAACGCGGTTGATCTGAAGAATCTGCAGGGCAATCGGTGAGGCTTCATATGTTTTGGCTGCAGCCGCGAGCTCCACAGCAACAGCACGTTCGGCGCTGGCGAGCGTAACACGCGCTGCGCGTTCCCGTTCTGCCTGCGCCTGACGGCTCATCGCATCCTGCAAATTATCTGGCAGCTGAACATCACGGATCTCAACGGCCTGCACCGTAACTCCCCATTCGCGCGTCTTGACCTCAATCAGGTCCCTAAGCTGGTCATCAATTCTGCGACGATCCTCCAGCAACACAGCAAGATCAGAGCTGCTGACCACCTCACGCAGGGTCGTCAGTGCCACCATGGACACGGACCCCTCGTAGTCATCCAGCTCCGTGATGGCGCGGAGTGGGTCATGAACCATCCAGAAAACAACAGCATCCACATCTACCGGCGTCGTATCACGCGTCAGGGTTTGCCGCGTATGCACCGGAACCGTCCTGATCCGCTGATCAACCACTTCGGTGACCTGATCTACAAAAGGGATGATGAGAAACAGCCCAGGTCCCCGCAAACCCTGAATTTTACCGGCGCGCAAGACCAGAGCACGCTGCCAGGAATTGCACATCTTCAGAGACAGAAGGACGAGAACGCCCAGCACCACGCCGATGATTGAGAAGGCGAGGTTAAAGGTCAGAGCCTGTAAGCCCCCACCGGCCAGAATACACCCGAAAGCCAGTGCAATAGACACCGAATTGACAGGAAGGCCATTGCTGCGCCGCGACACGGACGACGGAAGTGTTGGATACGAAATCATGACTATGCCTTTCCGGCGCCGGTATCTGGCGCAATTGTGGGCGAAGACGCTTCAAGAAGGTGCTGCATGGCTTGGAGAAGCGCGTCTGGATCGAGCCCCAAGGCATGGCTCCGGGCGATTGTTGCCGCAGCGAGATCCATGAGCTCTCCCTTCTTTCGATCAATATCGGCCGATGGAGGATGCTGGCTCACAAAGCTGCCTCGCGCCCGATATGTCTCGATGGCACCCAGCCGTTCCAGTTCCGCGTAAGCACGCTGCACAGTGTTGAGATCAACCCGAAGATGAACTGACAACGCCCGCATCGTGGGAAGCTGGTCTCCCGGAGAGAGCAGACCAGACCCTATCGCTGTCAGGATACGCTCCCGCATCTGTGCGCGCAGGGGCAGGCCACTCGCAGCAGAAAGGGGGGTCGGAAACAGCAATGTCTCTATGTTTGCAGACATGCATACAAGATGCATCGATATGCATCCTTCCTGTCAAGAAATTTTGGAAGACCGCCGCTTCGTGATATGCGCTGCTGTTCTCTTTTCATTGGCTGCGGACAGCAAGGACAGACGCCCCATGACAGCGCCTCAGACCGGAACGGACACTTCTGACCGAAGCGGTTCTCCGCTGATCCTTGCCCTTCCAAAAGGGCGGATTCTCAAGGCGTTAGCCCCCGTTCTAACACGAACAGGCATCGAACCCGATGCGGACTGCCTTCAGGAAAGCAGCCGTCGGCTGCGATTTGGCACCTCCTATCCAAATCTGGATGTTGTGCGCGTCCGTTCTTTCGACGTCGCAACTTTCGTCGCGTATGGTGGAGCGCATATTGGTGTCTGTGGCGCAGATGTCCTGATGGAATTCGACTATCCAGACATTTACGCACCGCTTGATCTCGGAATTGGTGGCTGCCGAATTTCCGTGGCGCGCCCCAAAACCGTCACTGAAGATCCGGCAGCGTCCCAGTCACGCCTACGTGTCGCCACGAAGTATCCGACCATTGCACGACGTCACTTTGCGTCCCGCGCCGTGAATGCAGAAATCGTGCACCTGAATGGTGCCATGGAGCTTGCGCCGACCCTGGATCTGGCGAGCGTAATCGTGGATCTGGTTGATACAGGCTCCACTCTCCGTGCCAACGGCCTCATGGAAACCGAAACCATTGCCCACGTCACAAGCCGCCTGATCGTCAATCGCGTTGCGCTCAAGACGCGCCCTGAAGAGATTGGCGCATTGATCGAGCGTTTCCGGGCAGCCCTCAACACTGAGGGAGCGTCAAAATGAAACGTCTCGACACCCTGAGCGCCAGTTTTGAAAAGGATCTTGCGAACCTTCTGGCAGATCGCAGCAGTGACGAGCGCAGCGTTGCGGAGCCTGTCCGGGCCATCCTGGCTGATGTTCGTCAGCGCGGAGACGAAGCGCTCTGTGACTATACGGCCCGCTTTGACCGCCTGACTCTGCCTGCTGAAAAACTACGCATCAGCGCGGAAGAAATTGCCACGCAGGCAGATCTTGTCCCGTCAGACCTGATGGATGCTCTCAAAACTGCTGCCCGGCGTATTGAAGCATTCCATGCTGCACAGATGCCAAAGGATCTGGATTTCACGGACGACGAAGGAATCCGGCTTGGCATGCGCTGGACGGCTCTGGATGCCGTGGGTCTTTATGTGCCCGGCGGAAAAGCCGCTTATCCCTCCTCGGTTCTAATGAATGCCCTTCCCGCGCGCGTCGCCGGAGTGCGACGCGTAGCCATGTGTGTTCCATCTCCCGATGGAGTGCTGAACCCTCTTGTTCTGGCAGCGGCCCGTCTCTGCGGCGTGGAAGAAATTTATCGGATCGGCGGCGCACAGGCTGTGGGCGCCATGGCGTATGGAACAGAACTGATTGCTCCGGTGGACCGGATCGTCGGTCCAGGCAATGCGTTCGTGGCAGAGGCCAAGCGACAGGTCTTTGGCCATGTTGGCATCGACAGCATCGCCGGGCCTTCGGAAGTTGTCGTTGTGGCAGATGGGAATAATGATCCCCGTCTGGCAGCAGTCGATCTGCTGGCACAGGCTGAACATGATGAACAGGCACAGGCCATTCTCATCACCACGGATGCCGCGTTTGCAGATGCAGTAACGGCGGCTGTCCAGACAGAACTGGAAACCCTTCCCCGTACCGCTATCGCGGCCAAAAGCTGGGAAGACCATGGTGCAGTCATTATCGTTCGGGATCTGGATGAAGCCGCCCGGATTGTGAACCAGCTTGCTCCTGAACATCTTGAAGTGCTGCTCGACGAACCGCGTGCCTTCAGTGCGAAAATCCGCCATGCAGGGGCCATTTTCATGGGCCGCTACTGCCCGGAAGCTGTCGGCGATTACGTTGGTGGCCCTAACCACGTTCTGCCCACAAGCCGCACGGCCCGTTTCGCATCAGGGCTTTCTGTGTTCGACTTCATCAAACGCACAACGACCATTGAGGCAGATGAAGCCGGACTTGAAAAGATCGGCCCCGCGGGTGTTGCTCTCGCACAGGCGGAAGGGCTGGATGCTCATGCTCTGAGTCTTTCCCTACGTCTGGGCCAGATCAAAAACTAAGTGTTCGCCCGCCCTTACGAGGGCGGGCAAATCTTTAGGCCGTCTAAATCCTGACAGTGCCGATTGGCTGCAGGCTGCAATCCGCCCACATAAATTTCGAGCGTCCCCTCCACCTGTTTGGCTTGGGGCCTTTCTCTGCCACATGCAAAATCTTTAGGTGGGCGGGACAGGTAGAACGTATTGATCGGACGGTTTTTTTCGGCAGAGAGCCGAAAAACAGTCATAATCCGATCGGCATCCGGGCCGTAGAGATCCAATCCACAGCCTGCAACGGGGTAGAGCGCTACCTGCTGCGCGTCCCCAATCAAACCTGTCAAAGACCTGGTAACGCCCGTAACAGGAAAATCGGCCTTCCACAGGTCATGTGCCTGCGCGCGTAACGAGCGGGTGTCCAGGAATTGCAGCAAGGCACAGACAATCAGCAGGCTGCCTCCGACCCTTCTCGGTATAAAGCGGGATAGACGGATTGCCGCGATCAGCAGGCCATATCCTACAGGCCAGAAGCATCGTCCACTTGCACGAAAAACGTCTGCCAAAGGGGGCGACAGGGCTATGTGCCAAAGCCGGTATGAGCCTGCATATCCCATGTTGGAAACAGCGTAGAGCGCCATAATTCCAAGGAAAATCGACAGTCCGGCATGCCGCCGCATCGCGCTCAGAAGTTCGCGCCTGCAAAAGACCACATCACAGAGCAGAAGCAAAAGAAGCCCTGCACCGAGATAGGAATAGCCCTCAAAAGACTGGGTCTCCATGCCGTAATGCAGCGCAGGAATAAACGCCAGCAGATCGGAATGCATGGGCCAGATGGGCGACAGCAGGTTCATGGAGAACAGGCCATACCCGCCAGCGCCTTGAGCATACCGGAAATATCCCAGCACCTCGCTGACGATCAGGACCAATACAATTCCAGCCCCGCATGAACAGGCTACCTCACGCCACGCCTTAGCCCTCCGAAACAGAAGCGTCAGAGCTGCTGCCGCAATGGTTCCAGAACCCAACAGCATCAGGATCGGATGAATAAGCAGGCAGATCACAAGAAAGATCGGCGTCAGCCCCAAAGCCCACTTTTTCCCCCGCACAAGGGAAAAATAAAACGCAAATGCCAACAGAAGAAGGAATTGCCCCATCAAACTGAGATGAATGATACGTCCCAGAAAAAATGGCATGCAGAGAGCCAGGATTGCTCCGGACATCAACGCCGTAAAACGCCATTCACCCGCAGCGGACAGCGCCAGAACCATAGAGACCGGCTGCATGAGGAAACAGAACACCAGCCAGAGCCTGTAAGGTACAAATCCGGCGGGCAGCAGAGCCACGAACGGTTTGAACAGTAACAACAGTAACGGTGTACTGTCTGTCATTGCTACGCTGGCACCCCGAGGGGTCAGGAGCGAGTGTGTGTCCAGCAAAGGCCACTGCCACGCATCGCCCAGGAAATACCGCTGCCCAGCGACGGCCTGGATTCCGTCCTGGAAAACTGGAAAACGGCTTAGACTATCCAGCGGGACAAGATGCAGGCCCTCGCCCAGCCCCATGAGCACGGCAAGGACCAAAGCCCAGACAATCGAAGGCACCGCTCGCACCCACTCATACCTTTTCGCCACGCATGTCCTCGCCTGCGGGGCGGAGCTGTCAGAAGCCGTCCCGCTTTTGTTTCATATTACCGAAGCACCAGCCCATTTCTGCCATTTTCATACCCGGTGCCATGGACAATCGGTATGTCTTGTGAAAAGTCCACAATCATTTCGGCCAAAAACATCAGAAAAACCGCGTTAAGCTTGACCTTTTGCCGGACAGTCCGCACATAGCGGAACTGGATTTTCAGGCTCCGATCGGGGCCACTGCCATCCGCAGACCTTTACCCTGTCCCTGAAGCAAGGATTCCCATGTCCAAAGAAGACCTTATCGAGTTCACCGGCACCGTCATGGAACTGCTGCCCAACGCCATGTTCCGTGTCACGCTCGACAACGAGCACACCATTCTCGCCCATACGAGCGGCAAGATGCGCAAGAACCGTATCCGCGTTCTCGCTGGTGACCGCGTAAACGTTGAAATGACCCCATACGACCTGTCCAAGGGCCGGATCACGTTCCGCTTCAAGTAAGAGACTGCGGCGTATGCCCCTTTCCCAGTCTCCCGTGCCTGAAAACGGCATGACAGATCGCCCGGCGCTTGTTCTGGCGTCTGCCTCTCCCCGACGTCTGGCTCTTCTGAAGCAGATTGGAATCGTGCCTGATGACGTCATCGGCACAGATGTGGATGAGGAACCGCGCCCCGGTGAACTTCCCCGCGCGCTGGTCCAGCGTCTTGCCCGAGCGAAAGCTGACCATGCAGCCGCACAGCGTCAGGATGCAGCTCTGGTGATCGGTGCGGATACTGTCGTTGCGGTTGGACGACGCATTCTCCCCAAGGCGGAGGATGAACAAACTGCACGCGCGTGTCTGCGGCTGCTTTCAGGCCGAAACCACAAAGTGCTGACCGCAGTGGCTCTGCGTCCCACCTCTGCCTGGCCGGACGGTGTGGCCAATGAGCGCCTTGTGGAAACGGCCGTCACGTTCCACCGGCTGACTGACAGCCAGATCGACGCACTGATCGCCAACGGAGACTGGCAGGGCAAGGCTGGCGGCTACGCCATCCAAGGGGCTGCCGCAGCTCATATCCGGCAGATTGGCGGCAGTTATTCTGCTGTTGTGGGTCTTCCGTTGTTCGAAACCGCACAGCTTCTGCGCGGGCAGCCCCGTCGTCAGGGTGGGTGGATCGCGTGATCGAGATCCGCGCCGCCTGCTCTCCGGGCGATGTGCGGATTGCGGTTACGGACCATGAGACCCTTCTGGATGCGGCCATTTGGCGTCCCGGCCTTCCGGATGGGTTTGATGACTGGCATATTGCGCGCATCCAAACGGTCGCTCCCGCATTGGGCGGGGCCTTTGTCACACTCCACAACGGAGATAATGGCTTTCTGTCCTGCCGGGATGCGCTGGTTCAAGGAGAACTGATCTCCGTCCGCGTCAGCCGCTCCGCACAGAATGGCAAGGGCCTGCGCCTGCGTAAAGCAGAGTCTGTGCCGGATATGCCTGTTGCACCGACGCTTCTGGCATGCGGCCCTTCACCACTGGAAGAGCTGGCAGACCGCTATCCTGACGCCCCTCTGTACGTTGATGCGCCAGGTATTGCCGCGCGCCTTCCGGCCCGACTGCGCCCTCGGTTTCAGCGATGCCAGCAGGCTTTTGACGACACGCTGGAAAGCGATTTTGACGAACTTGGCTCCGAATTTGCAGATCTTGGCCAACTGACAGCCAGTATCTTTCCCACCCCCGCACTGATCGCCATAGACCTGGACAGCGCCAGCGCTCCTGACTTCAAGGGAAACGTTGCAAGCTTTCCGGCCCTGGCGCGACAGATCCGCCTCCGCAATCTGTCAGGGACGCTGCTGGTTGATCCCGCAGGCGTTAAAACCCGCAAGAGGCCTGCCCTCGTCAGCTTTCTGCGCGATGCCCTGTTGGATGATCCGTTAAAGTCGCAAGTGCTCGGGGCCACGCCTTCCGGCCTTCTGGAAATCACTCGCCCGCGGCGCAGACCTCCCTTGCATGAGCTTTTGTCCTCCCCACATGGGAGGGCGCTGTCAGTGCTCCGCACCATTTTACGAGAAGACCGCAAGGGTCGCACTCTGACAGCATCCATTTCTCTCATCAGGGCTCTGGAGAACGATCCGGAAGCCCTGAGTGACTTTACTTCCCGCCGGGCCGCTCCTCTGGAGTTGGTCATGGATCCAAACGCATCCCCCGCAAGCTGGAGCCTGTCATGAGTGCCACCTGCCCTATCTGCAATCGCCCAACGGAACCGGCTTTTCGGCCCTTCTGCTCACAGCACTGTGCAGACATTGATCTGGGGCGCTGGTTCAACGGTAACTACCGTGTTCCATCCTTCAGGCAGGATAATGAAGAAGACTCTGAAGAATATCCTCATACTGAGGGTTGATCCCAAGCGAATCATCAGCTAAACCCCGTTTCCGCAGCGGGTGTCTCACCTTAAGCCCGGTGCCCAAGTAGCTCAGTTGGTAGAGCATGCGACTGAAAATCGCAGTGTCACTGGTTCGATCCCGGTCTTGGGCACCATTTTTCCCAGAAAATAAAAAAATCTGTTTGTGCTAAGCCTTAAAGCCTAGCTCGTCTTAGCTGCGCCGAGACTCACGAACAGAGCCGTCATTCCTGATCCACTGCATCAATCTGCGGCGGCAGGCGCCGATCAATCCATTTCACCAGAACTCTCAACACCGTATTGGCACCGAGAATAAAGACGGTCAGCAGAGCTGCCTCTGCAATCATATCACACCCTGTGCACGCACCGATGGCGGCTGAGCACCAGAGTGTTGCCGCAGTGTTCAGGCCCCGCACATTAGGGCCATCTTTCATGATGACGCCGGCGCCAAGAAATCCGACACCTGATACCACGTAGGCAATCACGCGAATGGCCGAGACATCTCCGCCAATACGCTCTGCGAGATCTACGAAAGCAGACGCACCAATCGCGACCAGCGCGTTGGTGCGCAGCCCGGCGGTCCGTTGGCGGAACTGACGTTCCGCCCCGATCAGCGTCCCAAATACAAAAGCAGCCAGATAGCTTCCGAACGTATCCAGAAAGGAGTGCGCATCAAAGGTCTGGGTAAAATGCATTGTTACTCTTTCTCTGCCTGCCGTGTATCGCGGTTCAGAAGCCTTGGCTGTTTGCGATCATACGGCGGTCGGACGATCCATGGTTTTCCGCAGAGGATACAGACTGAGATTTTCGATGGTTGCACCAGCGTTTGTCGCCTGAAGACTGAGTGTATCCAAGGGACTTGCAGGAAACACCAGAGCTGTCCCGACCGACAAGCCATCATTGATGAAGATTTCGAGCGCACACGCGTCCAGAACCAGTTTCAACGAGAAACGTCGGCTGTTTGCCGTTAGCGGTGTGGAAAACCTCTCCGTGAAAAATGGCTGCGAAAAGCCATGCAGATCTCCGCGATCCAGCCAGAGCTGAGCTGAAAATGCGTCAAACCCGATAGAGAGAGACTCTCCCTGACCGTTGGAGAAGACAATCAGGAAGCGACCGGCTCGTCCCTTGTTGCCATCAGGTTGAGGGTTTCTGCGCTCATCCACGGTTACCGTCAGAGAAAGTTCAATAGCCTGTCCTGTGGGGATGGAGACCTGAACGCCGCTCTGAGCAGCAATACGTTCAACCCGAAAGGGAATCTGCTCGCCTCTCAGCATTTCCAGTCCTCGAGGACGCTGCACCAACCGTAGCCAGTTCATATCGTCCCGCCTGAGCGACAAGGTTCGCGGAAGGGTCATAAGACCGCGCCAGCTTCTGTTCGGAACCTCTTCGCAATACTGCCAGTTCCCAAACCAGGCGAAATAGACAGCTTCATTGCGCAGCATGTTTTCATAAACCTGCATGGCGTAGCTGTCTTTGGCGAAGTCCGTCAGACCTATGACCGTATTTTCGGGGATAAAGCGCTCACCGTCGAAGTCACCTACAAAATACTGCGTGACACTTCCGCCCTGAGGTCCACCGGGATTGACTGAAACGAACAGAACCCAACGGGACGTCTTCCCCTCATCCTCAACCTGCAATTCAATAAGATTGGGACATTCATAATCCACGCCGAACAGACCTGCTGGCCCGAAATCACTGAGATGCATCCAGTGTTTCAAATCAATCGATCCGTAGAAGGCCACCCTGTGAGCCCGCGCCTTCACGACGACCATGACCCACTTTCCACTGGGTTGGTGCCAGAACACTTTCGGATCGCGGAAAGAGTTCAGCCCGATATCCAGAACGGGGTTGTGCTCGTAGTCGATAAAGCGCTTACCGCCATCTGGACTCCAGGCCAGATACTGCGTCTGCTTCTGGGGTGTAGCACGCGTGTAAAGAGCGACCAGACCACCTGGCATGGATGGTAACGGCGGCACCGAAGGAGCCGCTGGCGGAAGTTCAGCTGTTGTCGGTGGATCAAAGACATGTCCGAAGGGAGCATTCGTCCCCGGACCAAGAACATCCATGTTTTCCGGCGAAAATGGCACATCTGACGTGGCTTTGGTCAAGCCCGGAGCCAAGGCCTCAACTGCCGCCTGCGTTGCCGTCTTGGGAGCGGGTGGAGTGTCCCCTTGCGTAGGGGAGCTTGCCTTCGGGGGGAAAAGACCAGAATCATTATTTCGGTCCAGAACCACGCACCCTGAATACGCCTCGCCAGCGGCTGTCTGATCAATCGCGATAGGTTGATCCTGCCACGTGTATAAATCCGTACTGATTGCATGCCCCCAGTGCACCTGACCCGCATAGGGGGCAAAGGGGTCGTACTGGTAATAGAGATGATACGTCTGCCCGTCGAAAATCAGACCATTGGGATCATTCATGAAGCCGGTTTGTGGCGAGAAATGAACCGTGGGGCGATAGAGATAGTCACTTTGCGTTCTGACAACGGGCTGGCTTGCTATCCCCGGATGATTGCCCGGCTCCTGATGGGAATTGCTGGGTTCATCGTGATGAGGAGTCATTGCAGACATCGGCGTTTCCTCGGCGGCTCTGGCAATCCGGCTACTGCCGACAGCAGCTCCTGCGGCTAGAATGCTGGCCAGAGCCGTGCGGCGCCCGAGTTCGGGCCTGTCGTTTCGATCTGTCATACCTCCACCATACAGGAGGATGCTTAACCCGGAAGCCTTTCAGGAAAGCGCCCGTCTTCAAAAAGAGGAAGGACATTGCATGTCCGTTGCGAATACGCACATAAGGACGTCATGAAGCGCTTAGACCCTTTCCTGATGGCCCTGATCTGCGCGATCGTCCTGGCCTCCGTCCTGCCCTGCCGCGGGGAAATGCAACATATCCTGCAGCAGGTCGTCACGGTTCTCATCACCCTGATGTTCTTCTTCCAGGGGGCCAAACTTGAGCGCCATGCCATTATCGAAAGCGTGCGTGACTGGCGCCTTCAGGGAACGGTTCTACTCTGCACATTTGCTCTCTTCCCGCTTCTTGGCATCGGGCTGCATCTGCTCTTCCGCAATTTGTTCCCGAATGCGCTGTTCGGAGAAGATCTGTGGGCTGGCATTCTTTTCCTGTGCTGCCTGCCTTCAACCGTTCAATCCTCGATTGCCCTGACTTCGATTGCACGCGGCAATGTTCCTGCGGCCATCTGCGCAGCCACTGTGTCGAATATTGCAGGTATTGCATTGACCCCGCTTCTGACAGGCATTGTCCTTGGTCACGTTGGTGCAGGTCACTCACCCCTTGAGAGCGTTCTGGACGTTGCCAAGGAACTGCTTCTTCCGTTCATTCTCGGGCAGATCCTTCAGAAATGGATTGGCCCGATTGTCAAACGCCACAAATTCCTGATTTCGTTCACAGATCGTGGCTCCATCGTCGTGGTCGTCTACACCGCGTTCAGTTCAGCCGTTGTCGAAGGCATCTGGCACCGCGTTTCACCGCTTCATTTGCTTGAGGTGGCGCTGCTGGACAGCTTCATGCTTGCGCTGGTGCTGGTGGCCTCGCATTTCATGGGCAAGGGCATGAACCAGTCCACGGAAAACAGCATCGCGCTTCAGTTCTGTGGTTCAAAAAAATCGCTGGCTTCTGGTGTTCCGATGGCGAGCGTTATCTTTCCCTCTGCCTCGGTAGGCATCATTGTTCTGCCCCTTATGATCTATCACCAGATCCAGCTTTTCACCTGCACGCTTCTGGCCCGTCATTATGGAAAACGCATAGGCCTGGAAACGCATTCAAACCCTCATTCCTGAGCTTCATGACAAAGCTGTTAAAGAGGTTTCTTTTTGTCACGAGGTGGTCTTTGACCCCTTTGGGTTCGTAGACCAGTGTGGCCCCAGTTTGAAAACCGGAGCTACAGAATATGCCGTCATACTCGACCCTGGTTCAGGAAAAAATTCCTGAACCGTCGGTACTCAGGCCTGTACCAGACGGCATTCCACAATCCCTTCTCTGCCGACTTTTCCGCGTTCAGCAATTCAATGACATTCACGAACGAGCTGCTGAACTGCATCTGCACCTGCCCTTGGGCAAAAAGCGCTTGAAACGTCTGGAATGTATTCGAAGTGCTGGTGCACTGTTTATTCATGTTCCCAAAAATGGCGGAACATCAATCTGTAACCAGCTTTACGGCTGTTCCATGATGCATCAGACGTTCCGATACTATCGCCACGTCACACCGGAGCTTTCCAAGGAGTTGCCGAGCTTTGCCATTTGGCGCGATCCGGTAGAGCGATTTGTTTCTGCTTGGGCGTTCGCAAGAAAAGGCGGCACTTCGACAGTCAAGATCCACCCTTCTGTAAATGCACTTTACCGCTCATTCCACACGCTGGACGATGCCATCACACATGTGGAAAGCCAGTCATCTCCATATGACGTAGACCACGTCTTCCGCCCGCAGGCCTGGTACATTTGCGGAAAGGACGGACAGCTTGAGGTGGATAACCTGTTTCCTATGGAACAAATTGCGCAACTGCCCGAACTCGTTCCAGCCATGCGGGGCCACGTCATCCCACACCTGAATCAGAACCCGCACGCAATCGAAGTTACGGCACTACAATCCGCAAGCTCTACCAGCAGGATGAAGCGCTGCGCCCGTAACGCCAAGAATAGACAAAGGGAAAAATAGGACCCTTTTCTCTAAACTGTCACAAAGCATACAGCTATCGCTCTATAAATAGCCCCGGAAAGACTGTGTTGTTGCGAAATTACCATACACCCTAAATGTCATAGTGTGACTTACATGATCTGATTGAAGATCACTGCAAACCATGGTCTTTCTCGGCCGAACCAAACCAACCTGGCCGAGAAAGACCCCACAGACGATGCGCCTTACACGCCTCCTCTCGACCTCAGCGCTGATCGCATTTGGCACACTGCCAGCATTTGCAGCGCCTGTTTCAGATACGAAACATCAAAATCAAAAGGCTCATCCAAAGACGGAAGTAGCCGCCCCATCCATGATGGGTAATACGGCTCCGACGGACGTGCACGAAGAGCATGTCTCCGTCAGCGGTCGACATTCTTTCGACGGCGTAACACGTCGCGCCGTTGGCGGCGGTCTGATGGAGAAGCAGGACAGCGCAAAGTCTGTGTCGGCCGTCTCGCGTGACTTTATCGAGAAGCAGGTTCCGGGCGCTGACCCGATGCAGTTGATTTCCCTGCTCCCGGGTGCAAACGTCTCTTCAACTGATCCCGCAGGCCTCTCTGGCAGCTCCATGAGCATGCGCGGCCTTGATTCCTCACAGATCGGCTTCACCCTTGAAGGTTTCCCGATCAACGATATCGGCAACTTCGCCGTGTATTCGCAGGAAATCGTTGATTCCGAAAACCTTCGCACCGTTCGCGTTGCCCAGGGTTCGGCAGATCTGGATAGCCCACACATCAGCGCCACAGGCGGTGTGGTCGACATGTATATGATCGACCCGAAGATGAAGGCTGGCGGCGCATTCGACGTTTCATACGGCTCATACGATTACACCCGTGGCTTCCTGCGGCTCGACACAGGCAAGATTGGTCACACCAATCTGCGTGCCTACTTCTCCGGGTCTTATGCAACCGAAGGTGTGAATAACAGCGATGCTACGCAGCGTAAGCTGCACGCGGAAACGAAAATCGTAAACGATTGGGGTGACGGGAACCGCGTCTCTCTCGCGATCGTGGGTAACCGTCTTTACAATTATCTGACACCAAGCGTGAACAAGGCATCCTGGAATGCCTATGGTCGCGGCGTTGGAAACCGTTACGTTGCACCATGCTCCAATAACGCAACGTGTACCCGTGCCGATGGCACGACGTATAAGAATACGACTGGCGCAACGATCTCCAACACGGTTTGGAACTCGTCTTACAACACGAGCGCGTCCGACAAGGGCGTTTCGTACTATCAGTTGCACCAGAATCCTTTCACCAACATCTATGTCAGTGGACCTTCCACCTTCAAGTTGGCTGATCACCTGGTTCTGACGGAAACACCGTATTTCTGGTATGGCGAAGGTAGTGGCGGCAGCGCATACAGCACTAACCTGAACAGCCTCAGCTACGGTACCACCAAGGTTACAGGTAGCATCAACGGGCAAAGCGGAACGCGCACCCTCTACAACCCGTCCATCACCAAAACCTATCGCCCGGGTGCAACCACGAAATTGACCCTCACAACAGGTGCAAACCGCCTGATGGTTGGTTACTGGTTCGAATATTCGAAGCAGTCACAGCAGGGCCCTTACACAGGCGTCGGTGAAGACGGTAATCCTTGGGACATCTGGGGCAGCGCAGAAAACGTTGTTCTTTCCAACGGACAGACATACCAATACCGCAACACGCTAACGCAGACACGCGTCCACACGATGTTCATTGGTGACACCTTGTCACTTCTAAATAACAAGCTGACAATCGACGCTGGTTTCAAATACGCGATTGTACTTCGTACTGGCACCAACATGCTGCCCAACACGTCCACGGGCCGCAATATCAGCCAGACATACAAGGAACCGCTGCCAACCTTCGCAGCTCGTTACCAGATCAATCCGGAAAACCAGATCTTTGTGTCTGCTGCGACCAATTTCCGTATGCCAACCAACTATGCGCTGTATGACTCCGGCGCCTATTATGCTGGTTCCGGCTACTCAACGCACGCCAACACGAACCAGAAGCCAGAAATCTCGATTTCTGAAGAAGTGGGCTACCGTTACACTGGCCCAACCATTATGGGCTCTCTGACGTATTTCCATTACGACTTCACGAACCGTCTGATGTCCACCAGCCAGTGCATGGACTCTGCATGCACGAATTACTACTCCACCAATATCAATGCTGGCGGTCAGACAACAAACGGTGTGGATGCTGAAATCGGAACGCGCCCGATCTTCTATCACCTACGTCCGTATGTTTCCTTCGAGTATGTTGATGCCCGTCTGGGCAGCAACCTGCAGGCAGGCAGTGGTACAGGCATCGACTATCTGCGCACCAAAGGTAAATTTGCTCCAGAAACACCAAAGTTCCAGGCTGCCTTCAACCTTGACTACGATGACGGCCACCTCTTCGGTGCCTACAACCTGAAGTATGTTGCCAAGCAGTATTCCACCTTCATGAACGACCAGTCCATTCCAGGCTATGTCGTCATGAACGTGAATGTTGGCTACCGCTTCAAGACCATTGGCTTCCTGCAGAGCCCGAACATCAAGCTGAACTTCTCCAACATTACAGACAAGGCATACCTGGGCTTCGTGAAGGGCCTTCAGACCAATGCCAAGCCGACAGTTGGTATTTTTGGCAAGACTGTCAGTGCTTCTGTCCCCACCTACGCCATCGCAGCTCCGTTCTCTGCTATTGCGAGCGTCAGCGCCGGTTTCTGATCTTCCGACCAGATATCGCTTCGTACAGTCCTCATGCCAGTCTCTGGTATGAGGACTTTTTTTGTACCCCACGCCGAATTTTCATCATGACGTTGACAGTTTAGGCGTCCTGCACAGATATAAGCCAAGACCCCGTCGTCTTGACGCTAGAGGAAACCCATGGCTGGCAGAACAAAGTCCGCAGAAACAACAGCACTGGATATTTATCTGGAGCGGTTGCAGGACCATCTGGCAATCGAGACCAAAGCCATCGAGACCGTTCTTTCAGAGCTTCCATTCTGCGAGCGCTATGGAAGTGTGAGCGCCCAGATGGAACAGGACCTTATCCTGCGTCGAAAACATGTCAGCGACATCACGGCCCTTCTGAGCCGACACGGCCGGCAAACGCCCGCAGCGCATGAGACCGTTTCTTCCATTCTCAGCACTGTTTCCAGTTTATTGAGCACCGGAGAGGAAAGTAATCTCCTCAAAAACGTACTCACCGACGTCAGTTACCGCGCTCATCAGATCGCATCTTTGAATATGCTGGCGATCCTTGCAGACCGCTTGGGTTTCAGCAGCGACCTGTCTCTTCTGGAGCGGCTTCGCAATGAGGAAACAGCTTCGACTGACAAGCTACAGCAGAATTTGCCAGTTATCGTGGCGCAATATCTCGCCAATCACTAAAAACATAGTCCCCCCTCTTCAGTCAGGCAGGCCGTAAACCTGAATCTGACTGAAATGCAGGTATGTCTTTTCACCGAGGATTGTAATCCTTACAAATCTTGCTCGGATACCTTCTGGGGTCACCCAAATGTAGGGGCTCCCGTCGGCACCACCGAAAATCTGTCCGTCTTCCTTACGATGGACTTCGGTCCAAGCCTCTCCATCAACTGAAACAGAGATTGCCAGATTGTTTGCACGCTCTAATGCAGTATCAAGTCGATTAAACAACCGCACTTCATGAACGCTTACTTTTCCCTGAAGATCGACCTGCCACCACGGGTCTTTTTCTTCAGCAGTATGGTGCGCAGGGAAATTACCGATTTGTCCTGAGAGTGGGCCTTCTGCGTCATCCTCTGGAGAGATGTCCAAAAGTGCTGAAGACTGCGTAGCGGTGCATCCCTCTGACAAAAGCGCCCACATTGAAATCGGAAAAACGCAGGTTACACGCGCATCAGATAATTTTTTCCAGTAATCGGCTAGATAAGTGTCGTGAACAGCATTTGTCATCGAAAAGAAGCTTTCGCGCTCTGACTGCGTCATTAACCTCCAAGTTTTTTGACTACTAAAGTTTCCGACAATGCTCCGTTTCGCACGGATTTCAAAGTCCTGCTCAGACTTGATATTATAATGAGCAATAAAGGCGATATCTAAGATAGCGCGATTCCGCTCTTTTCCCTTAAGATATGCCCAAGCATTTTCAGGAAAATTGTCATAATAACTAAACATTGTCTCTCCCAAAACATTTGTTGCCTTGAGATCTTGAGCTACCGTCATCAGGTTATGATGAATCGCTTCTTGTGGGTTTTCGAAGATGGTCTGATAAGGAACTGCCGCTGACCGCACAAGGATCTTTGTAAGCGGCGTTGCTCCGTTCTCGCGGCGCGTATAATTGGTCAGGACGGAACCTTTAGGTCGAATTTTATGCCCATTATTTCCAAAAAATGACCAGTTGAAATAAAGAGCATCATTCTGCGGGAATTTTTCAAGAAATTTTTCGATGTTGTCGCAATCTCTCAGACACAAAAACTCATCGACATCTAGAAACATATGCCACTCTGTCTCAGTCGAGTAGTGGCGTAAATAATGAAAAAACATCTGAAACTGGGCACCGACAACCCCATAGTGAACAAATGTCACTTTAGGATTAGGGCCGACAGTTAAAGGAAGAACTTCATCATAAAGTTCGCTTGGGTCGTCATCATTGCAATATATGTAGACGTGCTCAAACCCTATCGAAAAATGATAGGTAAGCCACTCTAAAATATAGGGTGTTTCCCACCGTACCGTGGTCACAAGAGAAAACTGATGCTTGGGAGTGGGTCGTTGTCCTCCCCCAGCAATCACTTCACGAGGTGCAGTACCGTAGGCTGTCCAACTATCCATTGATCCGGCATAGGGTGGGTTGTCTTGCTTCGTCAAGGCCATCTTCCAAAACACTCTTCGCTCGTTTCTGCTCTCGCGTTAGAGTGTCGCTATGTCCAGCTTCCGCTTCCTTCACGCCGCCGACATTCATCTCGATAGCCCCCTTAAAGGACTAAGCCGTTATGAGGGTCTTCCACTGGAAGAAATCCGGAATGCAACCCGGCGAGCTCTGGATCGTCTCATCGATATTGCCATCGAGGAAAAGGTCAGTTTTCTGATCCTCGCAGGCGATCTGTATGACGGAAGCTGGCAGGACGCCAGTACCGGCCTCTACATGATGAAATCTCTTAGTCGCCTCGTGCATGCTGGAATTCGAGTCATTACTCTTTCGGGCAATCATGACGCTCAGTCCGTCATCGCACGTGAGCTTCCTCGACCGGCTGGCATTGATCACTTCAGTTACGATGCTCCTGAAACCATACGACTGGAAGACATCCAAGTCGCCCTGCATGGTCAGAGCTTTCGTGAAAGACATGTTCGAAAAGACATGACGCCTACATACCCGGAGCCTGTTTCCGGATGGTTCAATATTGGTGTTCTTCATACCTCTCTTTCAGGCTACGGCGAACATGAAACCTATGCGCCCTGCTCCGTCGAAACGCTTGCGTCAAAGCACTATGACTATTGGGCTCTAGGGCATGTTCACGCCCAACAGATTGTTTGTCATCATCCATGGATTGTTTTTCCTGGAGTACTTCAAGGGCGACACATCCGGGAGACAGGCCCTTGTGGCGCAATGCTCGTCAGCGTCGAAAACAACATTGTCCAGTCTGTCACACCTGTTGCCTGTGACGTCATACGCTGGAGCCATATCGTCATAGATATAGCTGATATGCATGATCTGGATGACCTCATGCATGCCGCGAGGCTTCGTATGGAGGAAGCCCTGGCTCAGGCCGACGGACGCACCGTTGTCGCACGTGTGACGCTAACGGGAACAACCACTCTGCATGACAGCCTCTGTGCATCCACCTGCTGGCAAGACGATTTAAGGAGCGTTGCTGTCTCCCTGGATACTGGTCAGAACCAAATCGCCTTGGAGAAGCTCCGGAACAAGACAACCTCTCCGCCCACTACAAATACACTCCATGACCTGGATGCGGCTTTGTCAGAGCTCATGAGCGATCCCGAATTTATAGCAACGCTTTCTGATGACTTTGAGATGTTCTTCTCCGCGCTTCCTGGATGTGTCGAGAGAAGTGCTTTGATGGCTGATGAAAATAGTTGGCCGCTGGAAGAAGCAAGCTCTGCCTTGCGCGCACGACTGATGGGGAGCGCAAGCTGATGCGGTTTGATCGTCTTGACCTGTTCAGATATGGCGGCTTTCAAGAGCGCACTATTACCTTCCCAAAATCGGAAGGGGATTTTCACGTCATTCATGGACACAATGAAGCCGGGAAATCCACGATGCTTGCAGCTATCAGGGATTTTCTCTTTCAGTTCCCGCATCACATCAGTGCTGACTGGTTAAGTGCAGCACCCCTTCTGCGAGTTGGCGGGCAGGTAAGTCACAATGGAGCAGTACTGGAGGGCATACGACGTAGAGCCCGCACACAGACCTTCTACGCCTCCGATGACGCCACCCCCAAAAGTGACGAGTTGCTGAGACAATGGATGGGAGACCTGGACGCTAAAAGCTTCGAAACCGGATGGGCTCTTGACCATCGTCGCCTTCGTGAAGGCGGTGAAGAAATGCGCCGCCTTAAGGACGATGCAGGCCTGCAAATTCTTTCCGCAGGTCTGGGCGTCGGCGGTTTGGGCGGACTGATAACTTCTCTCGAAAAAGAAATGAACTCTCAATGGCGAAAGGGAAGCAGTACATCTGCCATTCTGAAAGCAAAGCGTGACCTTTCAGATCTGAATAAAACCCTGAGAAATACCGCAGTCCTCCCTCACGATTTAACTGTCGCCCGCGAAACGCAGGAAAAAGAAGAGAAAGCCCTTTCTGAATGTAATGCTGAACACCAACGCCTTGTCGTGCGGCAGAGAGAAAACTCTCGGGCCAGAAACATCAGCATTCCCTATCTTCAGCTTATGGATCTGCAATTACAACTTTCGCAATCAGGACTTCCTGAATTTTCTTTCTCTGAATGCGACAATTTTGAAGTTATTCTTTCAGAAATAAAAACAGAAACAACCATCGAATCTGCAACAAAATTAAAATTAGAGTCGATATCAGAACGTATAAATGAGTCCACGCCAAGAGGCAAAATTTTAGATGATGCAAACCGGATAATATCATTAACTAATAAGAATGATTTTATCAATAAAATCGATATCGATACAAATTTAAGGTTAGACCGAATTCGCAATGACAAAATCTGGATGGAGCAATTTTGGGCACGACATCGCGCAACGCCCAATCGCCTTCCTGACGCAGGCGCGCTGGACGCCTTAAATAAAAAGCTTCAAGAGCGAGAAAATTATCTTACGCTTGAGCATGAAATAAAAGATCGCTTAGAAAAATTACGCCAAGAGTTTGATCTAATACGATCTTCTAATTTTTCTTCTGACGAGCGGAAAACCGTTTCTACAGCCGATTTCGAGCACTTAAAAACCAATTTGAACTATGCAAGAAGCCTAGGTGGGATTGATGATGAAATTGAAAAATTAAAAAAGGATCTGAAAACAGCCATTCACGACACTAATGCAGCATTTGATCGTCTGCTTCCTTGGTCAGCAATTACTGAAAATCGTTGGTCGGCGCTGGATGGTCTTCCTGTTCTGGAAAAAGAGATCATTGACGAAGAGTATCTTAAATGGCGTGATCTTGAGGAGAAGTCTCTTCAGGAAAATAGCCTTCTCCTAAAACTCCAAGAAGCGCTTTCGAAGAAAATCTTTGATCGTGATATTTTGGAAAAATCTGGAGATGCTGTTTCCATAGAAGCTCTTTCAAATGCACGAGATCTCCGCGATACGACCTGGTGCAACATTCAGGGTATTTTACAAACAGAGCAATATCCGGATCCATCTGTTTTAAATGCATTTTTCATTCTTCTGAAAAACACAGATATTCTTGCAGATCGGCGCCATACTCATGCTGAGCAATCGGCTCGACTGAACGATCTTAGCCATCATATTAGCAGCATTAAAATTGAAGCTGCTCAGGTTGAGAAACATATACTCTTTATTAAATCACAACAAATTTCTCTTCAAAATACTTGGTTTGAAAAATTAAAATATCTTGGGCTGCCCGCACTTCCACCTAAAGAGTTTCTGAGTTGGTGTGACGCTAGACTTGATGCTCTTTCCAAATCAAAGCATCAGGAACAAATTGCAGAATCTTTTCAGAAAAAACAGCAGCAAAAACGTTCTGCACTAGAACAGTTATCACCTTATCTACAGGAGGCTCAGACGGATAATTTTGTTCTCTGCCTCCAGCATGCTCAAAATATTCAGGATGAATATGAGGCTCATTTAAGGAGTGCACTGGATAAAAAACAGGCCCAAGAAAGACTGCAAACTGCTATCGCAGCGGAAGAGCGTCAACTTGAGACGCTTAAGCATAATTTGGCCGCATGGCAGGTTTCATGGGAAACAGCTTGTACCTCTTGCCATTATCCTGCTGGGGCCCGGCATGTTGATCTTGTTGATGTGCAAGAGGCGCGATCAATCCAAATCCGTTTGGAAAGCGAAAAGAAAGAGCACCATAAAAATTACGCGGATATTCTGGAATTTAAAAATTCTCTCAATTTCATGCTTGAAAAGCATAACAAGAAATCGTTGGAAAATTTATGCACCTCACTTCGGCAGTCCGAAGAGGCTGAACACAAACGTCAAGAATTCATAACCCAAAGAGCAACACTCCAGGAAACTCTCGAAGCCACATCTATAAGGCTCGCCTCATTGCGGCAAAGCCTAGCTCCCATATTAATTAAGCTTGGCATTCCATACAGTGACGATCTCCATAATATCGCTGCGGAACTTAGGCATCGCGCCACTCTGCTTCAACGCCGTGATGAGCTGAACACCATTATTCTCTCCGCGGGTAACGGCCGGGGTCTTGAGGCCCTCTTGTTAGAAGCAAAGAAGTCTGACCCTGAAACACTTGAAAGGGAATCTGACGAACTTGAGCAGCAGAGTCTTATGCTAAAGCAAAAACACTCGGAAATTGAAAAGCGATTGTGGGATGCTCGGCAAATTTTGACATCTCTGGAAAATAAAGGCGGCGCGCACGAAACTGCCGAGCGGATACAGGAAGTAGAGGCAGAGCTGAATGATCGTGCAGCGCGATATGTTTCGCTTCGCCTTCAAAGCCTGATGTTACGTCGTCTCGTTGAAAAACAGCGCCAGGAAACTCATGGTCCTTTGCTGGAGAAAGCAGGGAGCATGTTTTCGCACCTCACACGACATCGATATGCAGGAATTGCTTTGGAGGACACAGGAACGGACAATCTGACTTTGTCCGGCCTTCTTCCAGATAAGTCCTCTCTTGTTCCCGTACACTCCATGAGTGAAGGGACTAGAGATCAACTTTATCTGGCATTACGACTTGCCTCGGTAGAACAATCTCTCGACCGTGGAATCCAACTTCCCTTTATCGCAGATGATCTTTTTATAACATTCGATGAAGAAAGATCTCTTTCCGGACTTGAACTTCTTTCTTCAATATCAAAACGAACTCAGATATTATTTTTCACACACCATGCACATATTGCGGATATTGCAAAGAATTTTGGTCATATTACCCGTCTTTGAAATATAAAATTTAAAGGATATTTTAATTTTTATGTTTTAGAGACATTCCTCAGACACATAACGAAATTCTATATTTTCATTCCTATGACTGAGTAATTTCGTTATAGCAGACCATTCCTGTTTTCTTCTGGAGGCTCCATAGAGTTTCTGCCATGACCCAAAAAGGGCCTTCGCCAGAGCTGCCCGCTCGCATTATTCCGCTTGCGACGCTTGCTACTCCGTCCCAAGGGCTGCAGCCCGTCGTTCAAAGACGACAAGGCGCCTCTCATGAAACGATTGAGAGCCTTCTCCCCTATTTCAATGAAGACAGAGCTCTCTTCACAATCTCACGTCATACTGGTGGAAACCTGTATATTGACCGTGAACAACTCATCAGAACCCATCAATCTGAAAAACCTGCTTTAGGTCACGAAATTCTTCTGACTAATGACAGCATTCTTATATCTGTGACACGGAGCGGTCTGCTCAATCACCTTCCTGTCCTATCCGGCCTTCCTGTGGTCCATTTTGAAACCCAGTCAGGCCCAGGTCGCTTTCTTCTCACCTGCTGTGAATTAATTCTCGATGGTGCCTTGGAAGCCAGCCCCTCTCAAACGCAGACGCGTTTGTTCAAACACCTGACAGACCTTCTGATCACAACACTTCTGGATTCTCTCGATCTGGAGTTAAGCGTTGCTGGTCGACGCAAACACCGTCAAAAACATATTCGGTCTTATATTGAAAGCAGATTACAAGAGCCTGATTTAACGCCAAAAAGCATTGCCAGTGCCTACGGTATATCATCCAGAGCGCTTTATTTGCTTTTTGATGGAGAACCAGGTGCTGTCTCAGGTTGGATTTTAAACAAGAGGCTGGAGAGAATTTATAAGGACCTGCAATCGGCTGAATACACATCTATGGCCATTGCCGAAATCGCTGCAAAACATGGCTTTAGAAATGCGGCTCATTTTTCAAGGCGCTTCCGTCAAAAATTCGGTCTTTCGCCCAGAGAACTCCGTCAGAGAAAATTGACTGGCTAGAGTTTCGTTCGTTCCCTCAAGATCCAAAAAAAGCGGAAGATTACTCTTCCGCTTTTTCCTATTCTTCCTAAATCGCCGGAAAGAAATTTATTAGGCAGTTGCAGCCCCGGCAAGCAAACCTGCAAGCAACCGAGCAAACCCAGTCGGATCTGGTAGGGGCTCGCCCTCCTGAACACGCGCGAGATCCAACAGCACGCGTGCAAGATCTTGAATGCTTTCCTTCTTTTCAACGCGCTGAGCCAAGGCTTTAATTAACGGGTGACGAGGGTTAATTTCCAGAATTGGGAGCGTTTCCGGAAGAGCCTGTCCTGATCGGCGCATCAGCCGCTGCATGGCCAAGTCCGGGCCTCCTTCAGACGTAATCACGACCGCACTATTCGTCAGGCGAACGGTACTCCGGACATCTTTCACTGCATCGCCCAAAGCCTCTTTCAACGCAGGAACCAAGGTGTCTACATTAGCTGCCTCGACTGTTTCCTCATGATCTGTCGAAAACTTCTCAAGATCTCCATGAGAATAGACGACTGAGCGCAAAGTTTTGTCGTTGTATGAATGAAGCCGCTCTGGCCAGAAAGCATCTACTGGATCAGAGAGAAGAAGAACCTCCAAGCCCCGGGCATGGAAGCCTTCCAGCTGTGCAGATGCCTTCAGAGCCTCAAGGTTATCACCTGTGAGGAAGTAGATAACGTCCTGTCCGTCCTTCATACGCGAGATATAGTCATCAAGCGTCGTTAGATCGTCACCATGGGTTGTATGGAAACGTGCGAAACTGGCAATTTCCTGACGGTGCTCGCTATCTTCCCACAATCCCTCCTTGAGAACCGCCCCAAAGTTTTCCCAGAATGCATTAAATCCAGCATCTGCGTCCTTGGCTCGTGTTTTAATCTCCGTCAGAACGCGTTTCGTGACCGCCTTGCGGATACGAGCAAGAACTGGTGTCGCCTGTAACATCTCACGAGACACATTAAGCGGCAGATCTTCTGTATCCACTACACCCTGAACAAAGCGCATCCAATTGGGAAGCAAATCTGCCTCATCTGTGATGAACATGCGTCGAACATGAAGGTGAATCTTACTTTCCCGAGACTGCTCCATGAAATCAAATGGTCGGGCGCTGGGAAGAAACAGAAGGGCTGTGAATTCTGTCGTACCTTCTGCATGCCAATGCATTGTTGCATAAGGTTCATCAAAAGCGCGCGCAATGTGCCTGTAGAATTCCGTATACTGTTCAGGGGTAATTTCGGCCTTAGGCTTGCGCCACAAAGCTGTTCCTTCGTTGGCAGCTTTCTCTTCGACTGTTCCATCCTCATTGACCTCACGCAGAGTGATTGGCCAGGAAATATGGTCAGCCCATTTGCGAATAATTGACCGAAGACGCCAGCTGTCCAGGAAGTCTTCCGCATCACTTTTCATGTGCAGAACAATGTCAGTGCCCGGCGTAGAGCGAGTGGAAGGCGTGAGGGTAAAAGCGCCCTTCCCGTCTGAAGACCAAGTCCAGGCCTCTTCTGCCCCAGCCTTGCGGGACGTCACATCCACCCTGTCGGCAACCATGAACGCCGCGTAGAACCCAACACCAAACTGACCAATCAGACTTGGGCGATCTTCAGCTTTGGCAGCATTCAGTTTTTCACCAAAGGCGCGTGTGCCTGAACGGGCAATCGTACCCAGATTTTGAGCCAGTTCATCATGCGTCATTCCCACACCGTCGTCGGAAATGACCAACTCTTTCTTGTCTTTTTCCGGGGCAATACGAATTGACGCATTTTCGGGAAGAGCAAGAGCAGAGTTCGTCAGCCCTTCAAAGCGGCGCTTGTCTGTTGCGTCGGCTGCGTTCGCAACAAGTTCACGCAGAAAAATCTCTCGATCCGAATAAAGCGCGTGCACGACAAGATCGAGCAGACGCCCCACCTCTGCACTGAATTCATGCTGTTCCGGCTGGCCTTGCGTTGCACTCATCGTCATCAATCTCCTCTTAGGAAAGTAACGAAGATATGCGACGTCAGGGTCAATTTTTCAACAGACGTCAGAGATAACTTGCAAGCGTCATACCCTTCATATTTGCGATAATGGAATATGATGCCTGGAGCTGATTGCTGGTATCATTCAATTGGACGGAAACCTGTGCGAGATCTGCATCCTTCGCCGTTCCCAGTTGGGTCGTAAGAGCGGCTTTCATCTGTGCCAGCATCGTACTCTGACTGGTCAAGCTGTTCTGCTGTATTCCAAGTGAACCACTGATATCGGATAGCCCTTCTGTCACACCGGTATTCGTCGTCTGTAATCCTTGAACTAGCTGTGTGTAATCTGTGGTCCCTGCGTCATCAGAACTCAGAGAGGCAACAACCATCAGGTTTCGCATAAGATCTCGGATCGGAGAGCCCGTTGACGTTTCTGACGATGTACTCCCCTCTGTCGCCACGATGCCTGCAGAAACTGTTTGATTAGTCCCAACGGTGATTTTTAATTTCTGCTGTGCAGCAGTAACCGGGTCAGTCGAAAGTGCAGCGGAAAATGGCTGATTCTGGCTGGTGTCTTTTGCAAGAGAAAGCGTCTCTGACAGAACATCTGACGCACTACCATTCCCCATGCTTTTTACAGTCTCCTGTATAGAAGATGCGAGACTGGAACTGCTTAAGCTAGTGCTTACGGGAGCAGTGGAAGACTGCAACCCTGAAAAAACATAGCTCCCGCCCTCCTGCGTGTTCAACAAATTACCTAAAGACGATAAATATGATTTAGCCTGTTCGGACGCAGAACTTATAGCCGTTGAGGAAACATTCCCGACAAGAGTTGAAAGAGTGTCATTCAGATTATCTGCGATTGTCGCAATTTGGCTGACTGTACTCTGCGTGACCGTTAATCTGTTTTGTGCCATGGTTACGTTGGAATTCCAGGACGAAACCTGAGTGATTGCAGGCTGGAGCGCTAGCGCCTGAGCACGTGTTTCTCCAAGCTGGGCGTAGTTGCTGGATTTTACGCCCGTAGAAGCTTGTTCCTGAAGATTATCTTTTATCTGGGATAACGAAGCCAAGTTTAGCGTCTGTTGATTCGATAATCCGCCATAACCAAACGATGCCGTAATTCCAGTCATAATCAGCTTTCAACAGCATTTAAAAGAGCGGTAAACATGGATTGTACGGAAGAAATAACTTTCGCATTGGCTGAATAGGCGTTCTGTAATGTAACGATATTGGCCATTTCAGTATCAACAGAGACAGTTGATGTTCCTGCCAGGCTTGAAGAGAGATTGGTCTGCGTTGTTTGTGCAAGAGACAGACTGCTACTTGCATTATTAGCTGTCGCAGCCTGGTTGGCTGTCAAAGACGTCGCAAGAGCCACAAGACTTTGACTTCCACTATATCCGGTAGACAATTTCCCCGTCACACCTAAATTATTGGTAGGGGCGGCTACCTGTCCTGTGCCATCTGATTGAGTGGTTCCAAACGCATAAGACAGAATGTTCTGGACAACACTACTACTTGCGGTCTCACCAGATACAAGAAGCGATGGATCGTCCTGATAGGACTGGGAAACCTGAATATTCTGGGCAAAACCAGCGCTTCCCTGAGGCACAATGGACGTCTGGGACGCATCGGGAATATTGCCACTGGATGTTGTAAATAAAGACATGCCCTGCGCATCGAAGCGGCTGGCTACAGTATAGGCTAGAGAGTCAAATTGGGCCTGCATCGTTGGGAGCGTGGTATCTCGCAGCGTTATATCGGCTCCGAGGCTTCCACCGGTCAGATGACCAGTAATATCTTTTCCGTTCAGCGTAATTGCCGGAATCGCATTAGCGTCTAAGTTACCCGGATAGCTCATACTGGTTGAAATTTGCGCTGAGGCTGTCGTCAAAGGCCAGGTGCTGGAAATGGTGTCTGCTGAACCCGAAGACGTATTGTGTGTAGGGAGCGTGACACCGTCTTGCGTGGTAATGGACATGTCTCCATTGGAGGAAACCTTCCAACTCACACCCAATTCACTGGAGAGCGATGACAGGGCCGTAAAGCGCTGATTTTCAATGTCCGCAGTATCGAGCCCTTGCCCTTTAAGAGCCATGATCTTGGTAGACAAAGAGCCAATAGTCGTCAGGTTGGTATTGATATCCGAAACTGACGAGACAACACCATCCTGTGCGTTCTGACGTTGCTCCTGCACAGTGTCTGCAAGAGTGTTCAACGACTGGGTAAAGCTATTGGCCGCCGAAAGAACTGTGCTTTGGGTGGTCGAACTCGACGCGGAGCTGGTCAAAGAAATAAGGGCTGACTGAAGATTTCCCAACTGGTCAGAAAGTGTCCCGCTGCTACCAGAATCTGCAGAGGTTGAACCTTGTAGAGCCGTGACGACAGAGAGCGCGTTGCTCGTTGTCGTATATTGGGAAACATCTGAATTCTGGGAATATAAAGCAGTTTGGATATGTGCGTTTGTAGCCAGACTGGTTGTTGCGCGTCGTACGCCGCCACCCGTCCCGTCATTTACGACAGACTGAACATTTGCGACTTCTTTGATGTAACCTGCAGTAGACGCATTGGCGACATTCTGGGAAGCCGTAGACATTCCATACTGGACGGCCTGCAAGCCAGAAACGGCGATTGAAAGTGAATCAGTTAGTCCCATGATAGAGAGTTCCCCTCACCCGGCCTTACTGAATCATCGCCAAAGTGGTCTGCAGAAGCTGATTTGCAGTGGTCACGATTTTCGTATTCGCTCCATAAGCCTGCTGCGCGACAATAAGTTTGGTAAGATCGCTGGTCAGATCCGTCGTTGAGCTTTCAGTAGAACTGGTACTGAGCGTCCCTGCCCCATTCGTGTTCACTGCATTGACTGTCGGTGCACCAGATGATGCCGTTGCCGTATATGCCTGTCCGTTTTGGGCAGAGAGCCCATTAGGGTCTGCGAACGTCGAGAGTGGTATTTTTGCAAGAAGCTGAGAAAGCCCATTATCAAATGTCGCCATCACAGACCCGTCGCTTTGCATAGACAGACCCGTGAAGGTGCCGCTTGTGACGCTGTCCGTCGTCATTGTGGGATTGGTGCTATAATTACTGCTGTCTGTTGCCAGGCTCACACCGGACGTGCTCCCGATGGTTCCCAGGTTGACGGTCATATCCTGCGGCAGCCCCGTATATGAAAAGGTTGCCGCTGAACCCGTAGACTGGGACGCTCCATTTACAGATGCCAGAGAACCATCACTGTTAAATTTCACTGTGGCTGAATTGCTCGAATCTGCTGAATTACTGACAGTCCAAACCAAAGGATCCGTGGAAGACTGTTTCCAGTTCAGGCTCACCTCCTGAGCATTTCCCTTACTGTCATAGGCTGTTGCCGTAGATGTATTGGTACCTTCTGCCCCAGAGGTGCTGCCAATTGCAGCAGACAGAGAAACAATTGTGCTCTTGGTCGGCTGAAATGCGACAGAATCAGAGATTTTGATAGGTGATAGAGTGCTACTCAAAGCACCCTCTGAACCCACCTGATACCCTTCCAGATAATAACCCGAGGTGTTGACCAGATATCCCTGGTTATTTTGTGAGAAGTCACCATTTCGCGTATAAAACTGCTGGCTGCTGAACGTCGGCGCTGTGCTGGATGTCGTGCTTCCCGTGGGTTGGACAACGTTGAAGAATCCGTTGCCTGAAATTGCGAGCGCCAGCGTATTTGTGGAAGAAACAACCATACCCTGATTGTCAGTATGCTGCCTGGTTGTCGCAGCCACACTGTCGCTCAGTGACTCCCCGTCGCTTGCCAGATCATTGCTCGTCACATAATCGGCAAAGCTTGTTGTTACAGCTTTATATCCTGTCGTCTGACTGTTCGCGATGTTGTTGGAGAGATCGCTGAAAGCATGTGACTGGGAATTGAGGCCACTGACAGCCGTGTTGAGAGAATTGATGATCGACATGGCGGACTCCGGCAGAAACTGGGCTTCGGGCCTCACGCCCGGGTGTTATCTGACCTGACAGTTCCACACCATGCGTTAACGAAACCCTTACACTCGCGGAAAACCTCCTTCTTCCTCCCACGCTCCCTTTCCTTTCTGGCAGACAGAAAACCTTCCCAACAAAGCACTTCAGGCACTGGTTCTTTGTCACGGGACAAGGCAGTATATGCCGACATGCCAGTACCATCAGATGACCCATCCAAGCCCAGAATTCCTGACGATTCTCCCATAAAGCCGGCGAGATTCGTGCATGGCAGCATCATGCGTCATGTCATCACCATGGCGGGAACCGGGGCCATTGGCCTCATGGCAGTTTTTGCTGTCGATCTTCTGAACTACTTCTACATCTCCCACCTGCATGATTCTGCCCTTACGGCCGCTATCGCTTTTGCGACGTCTCTAAGCTTTCTGCAGATTTCAGTCTCCATTGGCATGACCATTGGACTTGGCGCCTGCATTGGTCGTCTGATCGGCGCGCGCCAGCATGCGGAGGCCCGAAGTCTCGCATCTGCTTTCATTGCTGTCATGGTTGGCATCGCGGCCGTTCTGGGCACGCTCACGGCGGTATTTGCCACGCCACTTCTCAGGCTGCTTGGAGCTCAGGGAGCAGCTTTGGAAAACGCGGCGACCTTCCTGCACATAGTATCGCCAGCTCTTCCATTAGTGTGCCTGGGAATGGCTCTGTCAGCTCTGTTGCGCGCAGTTGGGGATGCCAAACGGTCCATGCGCATTACCCTGACAGGTGCGCTTGTTTCAGCTCTGCTGGACCCCTTGATGATCTTTGTGCTGCATCTCGGTCTGGAAGGTGCAGCCATCAGCACCATTCTGGCGCGATGTGCCATCACAGCGAGCGGCTTCCTGAACCTTCGGGGGCACGCCATGCTGGAATGGCCAAAGAAAGAAGCCTTTGAGCCTGCCATGCGGAAAATTGGCGGTATTGCCGTCCCGGCGATTGCAACCAATCTCGCCACACCAACAGGCGCACTGTTCGTAACTCATGCCATGGCACAGTTTGGGCTGGATGCTGTTTCAGGGCAGGCAACTATCGACCGCATTGTGCCTGTTGCGTTTTCATTGGTTTTTGCTTTGACAGGTTCTGTCGGACCCATCATGGCGCAGAACCTTGGTGCCCAACAATTTGATCGGGTGCGTGAAGCCCTGATGGCCGCGCTGAAGCTGACAGCGCTCTGTGTTGGAACCACCTGGTTTGTTCTTGCCGCCGGGCACAATGTCATTCTCCAGCTTTTCAACGTTCAGGGTATTGGGGCGGAAATCGTACGCCTGTTCTGTTGCTGGCTGGTCCTGAGTTATATGTTCGTCGGGCTGCTATTTGTCGCCAATACGGCGTTCAACAACCTTGGGCACCCTTTTTACTCAACCGGCTTCAACTGGGGACGCGCCACACTGGGAACCATCCCGTTTGTGTGGTTTGGCTCAGCTTATGGCCCGATTGGTATTCTCGTTGGGCAGTCTCTGGGTGTCGTTATTTTTGGCACGTTTGCAGTTCTGACTGCTTTCCGTGTCATTGGACGGCTCGGGCCGCACACAGCCCCCTGACAGACGCAGGCATGATCTCATGCCTGCGTCGTTGAAACTCAGGGAGCGGGATTTGAATGCACCTGGTGAATGGCGTTGATCTTGGCTTCCAGTTCAGGCGTGATCTGTAGACGGGTTGAATCCAGAATTGTCTGAAGCTGATCCGTGCTGGTGGCCCCAATGATATTGGATGTCACGAACGGACGCGACGTCACAAAAGCCACAGCCAACTGAACCGGATCCAGTCCTTCCTCACGGGCCAATGCGTGATAGGCCTCAATAGCAACATCCACACCGGGCTTCTCGTAACGCTGACCACGATTAAAGAGCGTGGTGCGTGCGCCAGCAGGGCGTGCTCCGTTCAGGTATTTCCCTGTCAAATATCCCTGAGCCAGCGGAGAGTAGGCCAGAAGCCCGACATCTTCCCGCAGGCACATCTCTGCCAGACCGATTTCGAACGTCCGGTTAATGAGATTGTAGGCGTTTTGAATGGATGCCAGCCGCGGAAGACCATTCTGCGAAGCTGCAAGGAATTGTGAAACACCCCACGCTGTTTCATTGGAAACACCGACATGACGGATTTTACCTTGTGCGACCAGATCACCCAATGCGCCAAGAGTTTCAGCAATCGGAACTTCATTGGCTGCCGGCACGTCCCGAAACGTCGTGCCGCCTTCACCAAACAACCCGATTTTACGGTCTGGCCAGTGAAGCTGATAGATATCAAGATAGTCCGTCTGCAGACGACGCAAAGAGCCTTCAACTGCATAGTGAATCTGCTTTGGCGTCAAACGGGCTTCCTCACCGCCGGGCCGAAACCACGGTGAAGAACTGCGTCCAACAACTTTGCTCGCAACAACAAGTTTGTCACGGCCGCCGCGAGCTTTTAGCCAACTTCCAACAATGGTCTCAGTCGCGCCATAGGTCTCAGCACGCGGGGGAATGGAATAAAGTTCAGCAGTATCAATAAAATTGATCCCCTGATCGAGCGCCATATCGAGCTGCGCATGCCCGTCGGCTTCTGTATTCTGCTGACCGAAAGTCATTGTGCCCAGGCAGATTTCACTGACCTGAAGACCGGTGCGTCCAAGTTTGCGATGTTTCATAGAAGGTCCGATGAGATGATTTTTTGGATGTCAGGTTGCGCATCCAACAGATAAATGCGCAACCGGTTAAGCTGAGTCTCTCCTGTGCCGGGATCAAACGCAAGGGCAGGGCATGCATGTTTGCGCTGCCCGCGACAAAGCAATTCCATTCTGTCCAATTGAATATTTCTTATTCAAAACATTCAAACATACCATTCCGGAATAAAATCGAATTTTTATAAAGTCTTCTATTTTGATTTCTTTACTCATAAGACCGGATCAGCAGATGTGGCAAAAACAGTTCGATAAAATTTCAGCTCTCTCTCAAGAGCATCTTCGACAACCTCACGGGCTCTAAAACCGTGACCTTCGTCCGGGTAAACATGGAGATCAGACTGTGCCAGTTTTGTTCTCATGGCTTCAGCCTGTGCGAGAGGCACCACCTTGTCAGCACCCCCATGCAGGAACAGGACAGGAACGGAAATTTTCTCCGCATGCGTGAGAGGAGAACGTTCCAGATACACAGCTTCCTTTTCGGGATAAGGCCCAATCAGACCATCCAAATAGCGTGCTTCGAATTTATGCGTCTCTGCTGCCAAAGCCCTTAGATCCGTAACGCCATAAAGAGAGGCGCCTGCCGCAAAGAGATCAGACTGTGCCAGCGCTGACAGAACCGTCAGGCCTCCCGCACTGCTTCCGCGAATAACGCAGCGTGTTGGATCAACCAGCCCTTGTTCAATCAGAGACTGAACACCAGCCAGGCAATCCTCGACATCTGCAACACCCCATTGTTCGTTTAGGGCTTCCCGATATTTGCGACCAAACCCTGTTGAACCGCGGTAATTGACATCAAGAACAGCGAAACCGCGGGAGGTCCACCATTGCACTTTGAAAGCAAAACCTGAATTGGCACGCCCTGTTGGACCACCATGAGCCATAACAACCAAAGGCGGTTTTTCGCCTTCTTTTAGATGCGAAGTGCTGCTCGCAGGTTTATAGAAGAGCGCATATGCCTTCGATCCACCGGCTGTTGGAAAGGAGAACAAAGAAGGCTTGGCAATGTCGTCAGGCGTAATCGTATCAGGCAGCACAACACTTGGGCGAAAACGCTCGAAATTCCCATCCATGTGACCAATAGCCAAAGAAGGTGGAGCGTCTTCGGGGGCATCAATCCAGGCAAACTGTCCATTCGACAGACGCTCTGGAACGTTGACAGGCGCCCCCATCTGAACAGTTTTCCAATGTCCATCTGCAAAGAGCAGAACGCCAGTGAGGCCTTCCCGAATTCCTAATGCGAGAAGCTGACCGTCAGGCAGTGGCGTGAGTGTTCTTTGTCCGAAGACCCAATGTGGCAGACCAATCTCAGCTCCAGCCTCTGGGAAAAACTGCTCTTTCCATCCCGTTTGATCATGCACGAATTTAACAGGCGTCCAGCAACCCTGAGCATCTGATGTCGCATAGAGGCTACCATCTGCCCCCCAACGCGGTTCAATAATGCTGCAGGGTGTCTGACCACTCAGATCTGTGGCGCGTCCAAGCTTGAGGCCGGTTCGGTCAATAGGTGCCACAAATAGTCGGGTCACTGTCCATGGCATTTCCGGATTCTGCCAGGAGAACCAGGCCAGAGAGGCACCATCCAACGAGGGGCGAGGGGCTGCATAGAAATCAGCCCCATCTACCAGAACCTTTTCCTGACCCGCCTGTGATACATGGACAAGCGCCGCTGTTGGCAGACCTTCGTCATGCGTTTCACGAACGCAGAAAACACCGTCTCCGGCTATATCCCATGTCAGATCAGCATAACACATTTCCGGTGCGCGGTCGCCAGATAACGCCTGAAACGTGCCTTCTCTGTTGCTGAACCACAGTCCGCCGACCTTTCGGTCACTGAAAACAACTTCCGGATATCCGTTTTTCAGGCGGACATCCCACGCTCCTCCACCATATTCGTGAACACGGGTTCCGACAGTTCTCTCTGGCGGGATCAGATCTACGAGTGTTCCATCGTGACGTCGTCCGACGATCACCGTGCGACCTTGCTCTTCTGGTCGGGTCTCCTGCCAGAACACCCAGTCTTCGACCGTTCTGAGTTCAGAGAAAGAAAGAGTGCGGCCAGCCACGAGTTCAGGGCCAACCCAAGAGGGCCAGTTTCCGGCTACGTGAGGAGGGCAAAGCTCAGTCATTTTTCATCCCGTGTCTGATGTCCTAATATCGTAGCTGGCGGTTTTGCCTTCCGCCATATTCGCACAGGATCACGACACTGTTTCATCTCACGCAATTTCTCGATCACCTGCTCCAGGAATATGGCTACGGCGTTATCGGCGTGACAGTCATGCTCGAAAGCATGGGCTTGCCACTGCCAGCGGAAAGCATCATCATCGCTGCGTCCCTCTATGCAGGAAGTACGCATCATCTCGAGATTCGATGGATTGCCCTTGCCGCTGTGACAGGCGCCATCATGGGCGATAATTTCGGGTATCTGCTCGGCCACCATTTTGGCTACAGCATCCTGAAGAAACACGGCAAGAAGGTCGGCTTGACTGACGAGCGCCTGATGCTCGGCCGCTATCTTTTTCGCAAACACGGCGGGATTGTTGTCTTCCTTGGACGCTTCGTCGCTGTTCTGCGCGTGTTCGTTGCTCTTCTGGCTGGAGCAAACCGAATGCCCTGGCATTCGTTTCTTTTTTTCAACGCGCTGGGCGGTCTCTTCTGGGCTGGAGGCTATGCCTTCATCACTTATGAACTCGGTAAGCAGATCGAAAAGATCACTGGGCCGGTTGGAATTGCTCTGGCCGTCGTAGGAGCCTGCTGTCTGGGAGGAGCGTTTCTCTTTCTCAAAAAGAACGAGAAACGACTGACTGAAGAAGCCATGAAACAGGCTGAAGAAGATGAAAAGCGCTCAGCCGCCGGAGCCCACGAAAAAGGACAACACTGATGACCCGTCTTCCCCAGACCAGCTGGTCTCTTGATAATCTGAATCGTCTGGATGGTCAGACCGCGCTCATTACGGGCTCCACAGGCGGCCTGGGTTTCGAAATTGCCTGTGGGCTGGCTGAGCGTGGCGCTTCCATCATTTTGAGTGGGCGTAACCTGGAGAAGGGCAGGGCGGCTCTTAACCGCCTGTATGAAAGTGTTCCAAGTGTGCAGGGTCGCTTTGAAGTGCTGGATCTTGCCTCACTGGCATCTATTGCAGCTTTTGCCACCGCTTTGCGCGAGCAGGGACGCCCCATTCAGCTTCTTGCCAATAATGCTGGCATCATGGGCCCTGCATCCCGGCTCACCACAAAAGACGGGTTTGAACTTCAGTTTGGTACCAACCACCTTGGTCACTTTGCTCTGACCGGACGGCTGCTCCCTCTGTTAGCCGCAGGCAATGCGACAATCATGACTGTCGCGTCTCTTGCTGCCCTGAAGGGTGAAATTCCGTTTGGTGATCTGAATGCCCGGCACCGCTACAATCCGATGGCACGTTACCGGCAGAGTAAACTTTCAAATCTGCTCTTTGCTCTGGAACTAGACCGCCGGGCCAAGAAAGCTCCCTGGCCCATTCATTCACGGGCTGCTCATCCCGGCTGGGCGGCAAGCGATATTGTCTCCAATAACGGCTCGCTTGATCGGAATGGTACCCCCGTTGGTCGCTGGGGTCGTAAAATTGCCCGAAGCTTTGCCGGCCCCGTGTTTCATATGATGGGGCAGACAGTGGAGGAGGGGGCTTGGCCCCTTCTCTATGCTCTGGCGTCTCCTGAAGCGCAGGACGGGGATTATTACGGGCCTCAGGGCAAGGGAGAGAGAACCGGCCTTCCGGGTGACGCCGGGCTGCCAGAGGCTGCGTCAGATCATACGCTTGCAAAACGCCTCTGGGCGATTTCTGAAGAAATGACTGGCGTCAGATACGGCCTTCTCTAAGGCCGTATTTTTACAGGCGACGTCTCTCAGGGCCGAACCATGATCATGATGACAATGATCACCATGAGAATGGTCGGTACCTCGTTTGCGATCCGGTAATATTTCTCGGAATGCGGATTACGGTCTTCTGCGAACAGACGACGCCATTTGCTGCATGCCCCATGAAACCCCATGAGGCCGAGAACGCAGATCACTTTTGTCCACCACCAGCCGCTGTTCCAGTCCACCAGACCCGGCACCGACGACATCATACCACCCACGAGCACGGTAACAATCATCGCAGGCGTCATGATCTGACGGAGAAGCTTGCGCTCCATGATTTTGAAACGTTCGCTCTCCGCAGTACCAGGCGTTGTCTGGGTATGGTACACGTAGAGGCGTGGCAGATAGAATGTCCCCGCCATCCAGGCCGTGAAGGCCATGATATGGAGGGACAGGAACCAGCTCAGGTGATCAACAACAAAGTCCATCAGTTGTCTTTCTGGCTTTGAAGTGTCTTGCGAAGCAGCGGTACCAGTTCGGAGAGATGACCGATCCTGACGAAGCCTGGCGTTGGCCAAAATGCCGGAAGAGGAAGGTCTTCCGAACGAAGAAGCACACAACTCATACCAGCACGCCGGGCGGCTTCAGCACCCGTGTCACTATCCTCAATCACAACACAGTTTTCTGGCAGAACACCTTCTGCTTTTGCAGCGTACAGATAAACCCCAGGAGATGGCTTCGGTTCATCCATGTCATTCGCTGAATGGACCCGGTTTTCCGGGAAAAATATAGTCATCTGTGTCCGTTCAAACTTGGCATCCATCTCAACGACAGACGAGTTCGAACCAACACGAAACGGCAGTTGTAAACCACGTATTCCATGCAGCATTTCTGGCGCACCCTCTACAGGTTCTGCCATTTTCTGCATCAGACGTACAAGATTTTCCCTCATTTTGAGTGCCGTATTTTCAGGTAGAGCACGTCCTGTTTCGTGCTCCAGTTCCTTTACGACCTGAGAGAGTGCCTTACCTGAAAACCGGTCATGAGCCTCATCGTCTGAAATCTTAAGACCCAGGGACCGAGCGAACTCTGCTGTGGCCCGGCAGGACGCACGCTCACTGTCCACGAGTACACCGTCACAGTCGAAGATGACCAGTTTCAGCTGGCCTGCTGCATCCAGAGCCGTGGTCATATCGCGCGCACCGCCTCAACGAGGGCACCGACGTTTTCAGGCGGTGTGTGCTGCATAACGCCGTGTCCCAGGTTGAAAACATGCGAACGCCCACGAAGCGCGTCCCGGATCCCCTGAGCTTCACGCACCATGGCCTCACCGCCAGAAAACAGGACCATCGGGTCCATGTTCCCTTGCAGCGTCACGTTTGGTACCAGCTCCGCAATCTGCGCCGGATCAGCCACTGTATCGAGCGCCAGCGTATTGATCCCCGTCTTTTCTGCGTATTCGCGTATCATGATCCCTCCCAGGCGCGGGAAACCGATAATCGGCGTATTCGGATGCTTCTCCTGGATATGACGCACGATCTGCCGGGTAGGTTCAATCACATAGCGACGAAATGCGTTGGGAGGGAGAATTCCAGCCCAGGAATCAAAGAGCATGACAGCTTCAGCGCCTGCTTCAATCTGGCCGCAAAGCATCTCCGCTGTGCTGATCGTCAGGGTTTCAATCAGACGATCAAACAGCGCTGGATCAGTTTGCATCATTTTGCGGGTATTGGCGAAATCCCGCGATCCGCCGCCCTCGACCATGTAACAGGCAACCGTAAATGGGCTGCCGGCAAAGCCGAGCAATGTCGTGACATCTGGGAGTGATTTACTCAGTCGCGAGAGTGTTTCCCGAACAGGTGCCGTAGCCTCCTGTGCACGTTTTGGATCAAGTTTTTCCAGATCTGCCTGCGAACGGATGGCGCCAAGAACCGGGCCCCGACCATCAATGAATTCAAGGGACTGACCCATTGCCCAGGGCAGAATGAGAATGTCCGAGAACAGGATTGCTCCGTCCATTCCATACCTGCGGATCGGCTGAAGGGTGAGTTCTTCAGCCATGTCCGGAGTCATGCAGCGTGTCAGGAAGTCAGCCTTGTCACGCATGGCACGAAATTCGGGAAGGTAACGCCCTGCCTGCCGCATGAGCCAGACCGGCGGGGGCCAGACAGCTTCACCCTTGAGAGCTCTCAGGAGCGGTTTCGAGGATGGGGAGAGGGGTGCGTTTTCCGAATTCATGCCGCTCACTAACCATGAAAGAAATAAGAAAGAAATCCTGGAGGATAGGATGATCCCTGTGGATACCGGGGTACCCGGCTCTCTAAAAATGTACCCCGTCTTACTCACACTGTGTACAACTGCAAAACCCGCAGTGGACAAGGGGGTGCAGGATTCTATCCCGATTTGCTCACAGACCCCCTGTGTACAACCCCCAAAATTTGGGGGCGTACCCAACAATCCACGGTACTCGGTACCTTCCCGCAAACTTCAAGTACTGTCCCCATGTACCCCAGTACTGACACAATCTTTTCACCGGGTCATACGCAGTACTGGTACTCGTGCTCGCCGTCGATAGTTTGGAGTCGCATCTTATGACCTTGCTCAATAATTCCATAATCCTCGCAAGTGGCTCGAGTGCCCGGCGAGTACTTCTGGAAGAGAGTGGTCTGATCATTCAGGTTCGACCGGTAGATCTGGATGAAGAGGCCTTGCGCCAGCAGTGTGAAAGTGAAGGAAAATCTCTGGGAGACACGGCTTTGGCTCTCGCGGATGCCAAAGCGAGGCTTGTGGCCGACGTATCGCCGGACACCAGTCTGATTATCGCGGCTGACCAGATCCTCGATCTGGACGGAACAGCCTTTGCGAAGCCGCAGGATCTCAATGAGGCGAAGACGCATCTTAAATGCCTTCGAAACCGCACGCATATTCTTCAGACGGCTGTCGTTTTGTATCGGGGCACACAGAAAATCTGGGAGACACTCGCTACTCCTCAAATGACGATGCGCCCCTTTTCCGATGAATTTCTGGCGTTTTATCTAAGAGAAGAGGGAGACAGGATACTGTCCTGCGTAGGGGCTTATCGGCTGGAGGGCTTGGGTATTCAGCTCTTTTCCAAAATTTCGGGCGATCAGGATGCTATCCTTGGGCTTCCACGACTTTCGCTTCTTGAGAAGCTGCGTCAGGAGAACGTGATTCTAGCCTGAAAAAGTGTTTTTATGGCTTGTCACGATGAAAACATCCTTATATACCGCGCTCATCCGGCTCCATCCCAAAGGGGCTGTAGATGAAACACGTGGGGCCATAGCTCAGTTGGGAGAGCGCCTGAATGGCATTCAGGAGGTCGTCGGTTCGATCCCGATTGGCTCCACCAGTTTCTCCCAAAAAATCTGAAATTTCTGCTCTACAATTTTTGTGTTTTTACACACGAAGCGCGTATCGCCTGCGCAGACCTTGCCCTTTCAGTATGAAAGGTCACGCCTGTATCAAATTCAGGGCAGTGGGCGAACGAGGTCTGCGACCAGACCGTTTGTCGCTATGAGAGCATCTTCCGGTCCAAGTTCCAGAAGAAGGCCTCGGTCTCCGCCATTAATGACGACAGGGGGGCCATCCATTGCACTCTGATCAAACGCTGTTGGTACAATACTGCGCTGGCCGAATGGGCTGACACCGCCAATCTTGTAACCTGTCCGCTGTTCTGCCTCCGGGCGAGAGAGCATTTTGGCTTTTCTCCCCCCAAATGCTGCTGCAACACGTTTGAAATCCAACTCGCGATCCGCAGGCAGGACAACACAGGCAGGGCGCCCGTCAATCTGCACCATCAGGGTCTTGAGAACATGATCCGGGGAAAGACCCAGAGCTTTGGCGGCGGCGATACCTAGTTTCCCAGCGGATGGATCATAGTCATAAATGCGACGCTGATAGGGTATGGACAGAGCATCCAAGGTCAGGGTTGCGGAAGTATCCTGTGTATTCATTCCTGTTGCTCTTATTCTTTCGGCTTGTTGTGTCAGGATGGCAGGTAGGGTCAGGGGATGCTAGACTATGAGCTTCTTTAATAAAGATGACAGGGTTTCATGGCCGCTGGTTTCCTAGCCTGTATGCTTGCTTCGGCTTTGCATTATCGTATTCCTCCCCGTGTTCTTCCTGCCATTCAGCGGGTCGAGGGTGGAGTGATGGGCAAGGTTAGCCAGAATAAGGATGGATCAGTGGATATTGGTCTCATGCAGATCAATTCGCGGTGGATCCTTCCTATTTCATCCATGCTGCACCAGAGCCCTGCCCAGATTGCAACGCGACTGGCCCTTGAGCCTTGTTTCAATGTTGCTGCCGCTGCGATGATCCTGCGCACCGCTCTGGATAATGAACACGGGAATCTCATGCGGGCCATTGGAGATTACCATTCACGGACCGTGCCATTGAATATGGCGTATCAGCGTAAGGTTCTTGCCGCAGCAACCGAACTTTACGTAAGGCCGCCGTCCCGAGGATAGCCAAAGGAAGAATGTTATCTTATAACGTTTTTCCTTTCCATCCGTCCGGGGAAACTCATGCGCTGTGTCCGAACCCTGTTTCTGGCTGGTTCGCTTCTGACTGCGCCTTTTGCGTATGCTGCTCCGCTGCCTGTGGTCTGCGTTGAGGCAGCCTGGTGTAATATTGCAGCGCAGATTGGTGGACCGGCCGTCCAGACACAGTCGTTAATTTCAACTCCGGGCATCGATCCCCATGAATTGACGCCAACGCCATCCATGGCGCGGAACATGGCTCATGCCAGCGTCATCGTTCTGAATGGCGCGACCTACGATGACTGGGCAGTCCATTTTTCTCCTTCATCAGCAACACGGATTATTGCAGCAGAAGAAGCGGGATGGCGCGCAGGGGATAATCCGCATCTGTTCCTCGATCTGAACGCCGTGCGTAAAGTGGCCTCAGCCGTGGCGGACGCGTTTATAGCGCGGGGCCTGGATCAGACGGATATTCATAGTCGCCTAACGAGCTTTCTGACACAAGTTGATGCTCTGTCTGGCCAGACAGCAGCCATCAGGCAGAAACACGACGGGACTATTATCGGTGTCATGGAACCGGTGGGAGCTGATCTGATCCAGACGATGGGACTCAGGATCATTGACCCCGGGTTTGCCCTGTCGGTCATGCATCATAGCGAACCGTCTCCACGGGATGTGGCTCAACTGGAAACTGCAATCGACAGCAGACAGATCAGATTTCTGATCGTCAATCCTGCCGTCAGGTCTCCACAGATTGACCGTATGGTAGAACGGGCCAGGGGCAGCGGTCTGCCGCTGGTTATGATAGGAGAGACGCTCCCTGTCAGCCAGCAATGGCAAGACTGGGTCTCGTCGATCCTTCAGTCCGTTCAGCAGGCACTTGATGGCCAGTCCCGATAACCTTGTTCTTGAGAATGTTACCCTCTGTGCAGGCCAGACACGTGTTTTAAATCAGGTTTCCCTGACCGTGCCTCTTGAAGGCATTACGCTTCTGTCAGGACGAAATGGTGCAGGAAAATCGACTGCTCTGCGGGCTTGTCTGGATCTTGTAAGGCCTGAGAAAGGACAGATCCTGATTGACGGTCTCCCACCCGGAATGGCCTGTGAACGCATTGGATATATGCCGCAGGGTTTGAGCGATGCGGCTCTCATGATCCCGGCGATCAGTCATGTGATGGCTGCCATGGACGGTGCGCGCTGGGGTGTGCCTGTTCGTTTTGGTCAAAGAAAAAGGGAGGCCGAGAGGCTTCTTGCCCTGACTGGAGCACTCTCTTTCTCAAAACGGCCTCTGGGACATCTGTCAGGGGGAGAGCGACAGCGTGTCTGCCTGGCACAGGCACTTGCCGGTCAACCGGGTCTGCTCCTTCTGGACGAACCCCTTGCCGCTCTGGATCACGATGCGCAGCAGCAGATTGTTGCCCTGCTGGTATCACTCACCCAGACCCTTGGCGTTTCAATCCTTATGACATCTCATGAAACTGCCGCGCTGGAAGGAAAAGTAACGCGCGTTCTGGCTTTGGAAAATGGCGAGTTGCATGTTCGAATTTGAATTCATGCGGCATGCATTTCTGGGATGCACGCTCGTCTCTGTTCTCGCAGGAACTGTGGGATGGTTTCTGAGCCTGCGGCGACAGGCTTTTGCAGCCCATGCACTGTCCCACATTGGCTTCAGTGGAGCCGCAGGGGCAGTCTGGCTTGGCGTTTCGCCTCTCTTTGGAATGATTGCTTTCAGCCTTCTGGCAGGCCTTGCCATAGGAAGCGAAGGTGAGGGACGCGGTAAAATTCCCCCTCAGAGAGACAGTACGATCGGCCTTGTGCTTGCTGCCAGCCTTGGCCTAGGCACCTGGTTCCTGCATGAGGCCAACGGAGCCTCCAGCATGGCGACGACACTGCTATTTGGGGATGTGCTCGGAATTGACACTCCGACGCTGTTCATTCTGGCTGGAGTGACGGCTCTTTGTCTGTTGGGGCTGGTTTTTCTTGGACGGCCGCTTCTGTTTTCGAGCCTGACGCCAGAAGTGGCGCGTGCACGTGGTGTTCCTGTGCGCCTGACGTCTCTTGGATTTATGGCTGTAGCAGCTTTGGCCTGTTCAGCATGTGCCGAAGTTTCCGGCGCATTGCTGGCCTTCAGTCTCATGATTGGCCCGGCGGCTACGGCATTGAGGCTAGGGCTATGCCCGGCGATGGGACTACTGGTTTCGGTATTGCTTGCTCTTGTCCTGTCCTGGGGCGGTCTGATGCTGTCCTGGATAACGGACATTCCCATTCCATTCTGGATTGGGTTGGGAGCAGGGATTTTTTATGGATTGGCGAACCTCTGGACGAGGCTGAGGACTAATTAAGGGATCCGGCGAACCAGTGCACGAACACGATGAAAGCAACGATACAGATGTGCATGATGATCAGGATTCTACCAGAAATATAGGGCACATCACGGGTGGTATCGGGTGTGGGCGTCAGCATAGAAGGTCTCCGGAGCAGTCCTGATATTCATATAGAATTCTGGTTTTCGTGGCCACAATAAGTGGAAGCTCACTTAATTTTCAAAAAAATAGAAAAATGCGGAAAAACTGAATAGATTGCGATATGTTAATGTCATTATGCCAAATGATACAAAAACATCTCGACCTGCTCGTGAAAAGATAGACCTCTCACAGGTTGAGGTCTCACCGAACGCGAAATTGATCCTGATGCTTGCAGCCATGGTTGCTGCAATCTGCGGTGGCCTCTACGGCTACGACACAGGCATCATCTCCGGCACATTGCCTTTGATTGGCGATGATTTTCATCTGAACTCTACAATGAAAGAAAGCGTCGCTTCGGCTATTCTTCTTGGAGCAGTATTCGGCGCCTTCGTGGCCGGGTCCCTCTCAGAGAAATTCGGACGGCGCACTACAACGTGTCTCGTGAGTGGTGTCTTTGTCCTTGGCGCGACAGCGTGCGCTTTCTCTCCGGATGTATGGAGCCTCATTGCTGCACGATTTGTGCTTGGACTTGCCGTCGGCGGTTCCACACAGGTTGTGCCGATGTATATTTCGGAGCTGGCCCCCCAGGAACGGCGGGGAAGCCTTGTGACGATGTTCAACGTGGCGATCGGCCTCGGTATTCTGATTGCCAATATCATCGGTCTTACACAGCGCACGAACTGGGGCTGGCGCCCTATGGTGGGGATTGCCGCGATACCGGCTTTCCTTGTCTTTGTATCCATGTTTTTCATGCCAAAGAGCCCGCGCTGGTCTGCTGAGAATGAAGGCATGAAGAATGCCATCCTTCACCTTAGCCGTATCCGCACCACAAAAAGGGCAGTTCGCAAAGAAGTTGAGGCCATCCGTGAAAATGCAGAGGGCATCAAGCAGGAGAACCGGGGGTGGCATGGTCTTTTCCAGCCCTGGGTTCGACCGGCTCTCGTCGCAGCACTGGGTGTAGCATTCTTTACGCAGTGCGGTGGCCTGGAGATGATGATCTACTACGCCCCGACATTTCTGAATGATGCTGGTTTCGGGGCTTCTTCAGCGCTTTGGGCATCGCTGGGTGTTGCGATCGTTTATTGCATCATGACCATTCTGGGCTGTCTCTTTGTGGACAGGATTGGTCGGCGTCGTCTGATGTTGATCATGGGGCCAGGGGCAGCACTCTCGCTGGTTGGCCTGGGTATCATGTTCATGCTGCACCCTGCCGCAGGCAGTGCAGGGTCATATCTGATCGTCGCGTTCCTGCTGCTGTTCATGATGTTCAACTCGGGTGGCATTCAGGTCTGTGGCTGGCTGCTGGGTGCTGAAATGTTCCCGCTGTCCATGCGTGGACAGGCGACCTCCCTGCATGCCGCTACCCTGTGGGGGGCTGATCTGCTCGTCACCAGCACGGCTCTTACGATGGCAGAGGGCATTGGTCTGACATGGACGATGTGGTTCTATGCCCTCGTCAATCTGGCTTCGGTTATCTTTGTCTTTTTCTTCGTCCCGGAAACATCCGGTGCTTCTCTCGAAGATATTGAAGACGCCTTGGTGGAAAACCGTTTCCGGCCCACTCGCGACAACAAGCGTATTGTGCCGGAAGAGGATGAAGAGGACGCACGTTCCGCTGCATGATAGCTTTCCCTTTTTGAAGGGAAACATGCATGTTGGATGTTATTGCAAAACGGGTTGTTGCCGCGCGAAGTGGCAGCAACCCGTTTGTCATTGGGCGTATGAAATCAGGCTGGCTTGTTATTGGTGAGACGCAGCCGCTTGCAGGATATTGCCAACTCCTCGCCGATCCTGTTGTGCCTTCCCTGAATGACCTGAAAGGTGAGGAACGGATTCAATATCTTCTGGATGTTGCCGCTGTTGGGGATGCTCTTCTGGCTCTTACCGCTTCAAACCGCATTAATTACGAAACATGGTGCAATTTGGCACCGTCTCTTCATACGCATATAGTTCCGCGGTATGCCTCAGAACCTGAAGACCTGCGCATCAAGGCAGCCAGTATCGCTTATGATTATGCGTCTGCGCGCCCGTTCAGTCTTGAGCATGACGGGGCCTTCATGGACGCCATGCGGCGCGAGCTACATATTCAGCCTTGAGAAGGCTGCCGGACTGCAAGAAGAAACCAGAGACGGAAAATAGCGGTCTCACATCGTGTCTGGCGCTGAAGTTCTCTTCGCCTCCAGAGGATTTTGATTCTGGCTCTTAACGTTCGGGCTCCGGCCAGTTCTGACAGAAGGGTCTGTGCGTCTTCTGTCAGGATATCCGGTTCATGGAGCAGGTGCTGAACATTGGACTCAAAGATCGTCATGAACACGCCGGGTCCGCGTCTGAGAGCACTTAAGCCTCGGCTAAGAAGCGAGCGTTTGGCTCCGACGGTATTGCGCGCGTGCTGGCGATAATGGCTGACACACCGCTCATCAAAAAAGACTTTACCGCCAGAGGCCATTGTAACGAGATAAGCCCACCAGTCATGCAGGATGAAGGGCGGAGGCAGTCGCTCATATAAAAGCTCATATGTCGCAGCGTTGATAACAACCGTGTGCCCGGTTGCGATGTTTTGCGTCAGAGCGGATGCAAAGTCAGGGGTTCTGCTGAGGGACGCCGACTTACTGAACACGTTGAGCGAAGAATCTGTCAGATACTGACGGGCACAATATAAAGCGGGCATGTCGAGCGGCTGTTTCTGGAGCCATTCCAGCGCCCATTGCAGCTTTTGGGGCTGCCAGACGTCATCCTGGTCCGCGAACGCTACGAATGGCGTTGGAGGAATGGAATCCAGAAGATGCAGATAAGACCCCGTCACGCCCATATTGCCCATGACGGATGTAATTTCGACGCAACGCCCGTGTCCGCGATGCTCTTCAAATGAGAGCATGATCACACGGGATGCATCAGTTGATCCGTCATCACGCCAGTAAAGGACCCAGTCCGTATGGGTCTGCGCGAGAATGCTGTCGAGCTGTGCGTTGAGATAGGTTTCGCCGTTGTGCAAGGACAGTAGAATGGCGACACGGTCTGTCCTGTCGGCGGTCTGGCTTGCTCCTCCCCGTATCATCTGTGGGTTCCAGCGGCGAATGCCGGAGTGGGGAGAAGACATAATATCCTTGGTTAAGACGGGTCAGGGAAGCAGGGCAGGAGGGTCATCCTGCGTAATTGCTGGATGACCCATTTTTCAGATCGCAGCGAAAAGGCGGTGGACTGTCCGTGCGACGCTTTCACGCCATTCAGGCAACCGAACGCCAAACACACGATGAAGTTTTGAACAGTCTAGCCGTGAATCCTGTGGACGCTTGGCCGGGGTCGGCCAGTCTTCAGTCCGGATTGCACTGACTGTTGGCATGGATTGACCATGCTTTTCTGCTTCTTCCAGTGCAGCGACAGCCAGACCGTGCCATGTCGTCTCGCCTGTGCCGCTGGCATGATAGATGCCAGCAAATTCCGGCTTCCAGCCATCTTTCTCGATGAGGGCCAGGATAGCGAGAATAGCGTCAGCCAGATCGTCAGAACTGGTGGGGTTGCCGCTTTGGTCGCCAACAACCTTGAGCGCTGGATTTTTGGCGCCAGCATTGATCATGGTCTTGACGAAATTTTTGCCGTGCGCGGAGTAAACCCAAGAGGTCCGAAGGATGATGCTCTTTGGGTTTGCCGCCAGAACAGCCTGTTCGCCGTCAGCTTTTGTGCTGCCATAGACTGTTTCAGGGCTGGTAGGATCCTCTTCCGTGTAAGGAGATCCCTTGTCACCGGAGAAAACATAGTCCGTTGAAACGTGGATGAATGGAATGCCAGCCTTTGCGCAGGCTTCCGCGAGCGCCTTTGGCCCTGAGCAGTTGGCGCGCTCAGCTCCAGCTGTTTCCGTTTCTGCCAGATCAACGGCCGTCCAGGCAGCTGCATTCACGACAGCTTCAGGGCGGTATTTTTCGATAGCTGCGGAAATGGTTTCCGGCTTGTCGAAGTCGAATTCAGGGCGCCCAACACGGATGATCTGATCACCCCCGATGTTCGCAAGAGACGTCGCGAGCTGGCCATTGCCGCCCGTGACGAGGATAGGACCTGTGCTGGACATAATGCGACTCACTTTTCGTAAGAGAACCAGCCCTTGGCTGCGGAGAAGTGCGGAGCGACCTTATCCTTGTCAGAAAGGATAGCCTCTTCTTCAGCGATGGGCCAATCGATGTTCAGGTCCGGGCAGTTCCAGATGACGGCGCGCTCGGAAACCTTGCTGTAAAGCGATGTGCATTTGTACTGAACTTCCGTGTTCTCTTCGAGAGTCACGAAACCATGCAGAAAGCCCGGCGGGACCCAGAGCTGAGACCAGTTTTCAGCAGACAGCTCTGCAGCTACCCACTGACCGTAGGTCGGGGAACCCGTGCGGGCATCTACGGCAACATCCCAGATTGCACCGCGCGTTACACGAACCAGCTTTCCCTGCTCGTAGGGGGCAAGCTGGCAGTGAAGTCCGCGCACAACGCCTTTCTCGCAGGACAGACTCTGATTGTCCTGAACAAAAGGAAGGTTGATGCCAGCTTCCGTCATACGATCGAAATTGTAAGTTTCTGAAAAGAAACCCCGGTTGTCACTAAAACGTGGCGGCGTAACAAGAATGACGTCGGGAATGGCGAGACGTTCAACCTTCATAACAAATTCCTTTTTATAAATGACGTTTGAGAACTGGAGGCCAAATAGAGATTGCCTCCGAAAAAACGCTGTCTGAAAAATCAGACAGCGTTTGGGGTTTTTATTTCAGGAAGCGTGGTCTGCGAGTTCAAGCAGAAGGCGCCCAAGCTCTGTCTTGCCCATTTTCTTCGCATGGGCGCGAAGCTGGTCAGCGTTGATGAACTTGTTGCGGAACGCGACTTCAGCAGGTGAGCCAACCAGCATACCCTGACGGGACTGAATGGTCTGAACGAAGGTTCCAGCCTGCATCAGGCTGTCCGGCATGCCGGCGTCAAGCCAGGCACAGCCGCGCCCAAGGCGATCGACCTGCAACGTTCCCTCTTCAAGATACATCCGGTTAAGGTCAGTGATTTCCAGTTCCCCACGAGGGCTAGGCTTTACCTTTTTGGCAAAATCCACAACGCGGTGATCATAGAAATACAAACCTGTGATGGCCCAGTGAGACTCTGGCTCGGAAGGCTTTTCCTCAACCTTCAGGGCCCGACCGCTTTCATCAAACGACACCACGCCATAACGTTCTGGATCGCGGACCTGATAGGCGAAGACGGTTGCCCCTTCCGGACGGTTCGATGCCGCACGGAGCAGAACACCAAGATGTTCGGAGAAGATCAGGTTGTCGCCAAGGGCGAGTGCGCAAGGCGCCCCCTGGATCCAGTCTTCCGCGATCAGAAATGCCTGAGCCAGACCGTCCGGGGAAGGCTGGATGCGGTATTCAAAGTTGACGCCGAACTGTGAACCATCGCCCAGAAGGCGCTGAAACTGTGGCATGTCATGCGGGGTCGTGATGATCATGATATCCCGGATTCCCGCCAGCATCAGCGTGGAAAGAGGATAATAGATCATCGGCTTATCATAGACCGGCAGGAGCTGCTTTGAGGAAGCAAGCGTCATGGGATACAGGCGTGTGCCTGAACCACCAGCCAGAATGATGCCCTTCATGGGCTTCGTCTCGATCGTGCTCATGAGCGTGTTCCCAGTCGCTGTCCCGTGTAACGCTTGGAGCGGATTCCTTCCCACCAGTCACGGTTGTCGAGATACCACTGAACCGTTTTGCGGATGCCGGTTTCGAAGTCGTTCTTGGCTTTCCAGTCCAGCTCTTTCTCGGCGTGGGACGGATCAATCTCATAACGGAAGTCATGGCCGGGACGATCTGTCACGTAGCGGATCAAGCGTTCGCGCGGGCCTTCCGGGTCAGGAAGAAGTTCGTCCAGAACAGCGCAGATTTTCTTGACGACTTCCAGGTTCGTCCGGGGCTGACGGGCACCGATAGCGTAAGTCTCTCCCGGCTCGCCGATTTCGACAGCGCGGACGAGGGCTTCAGCGTGGTCTTCAACAAACAGCCAGTCGCGGATGTTTTCACCTTTGCCGTAAACTGGCAATTCGCGACCTTCAATGGCGTTGATGGTCACGAGCGGAATGAGCTTTTCCGGGAAGTGCCAGATGCCATAGTTGTTGGTTGTGTTGGTGACGAAAGTTGGCAGGCCATAGGTGTGATACCAGGCACGAACCAGATGATCGGAAGAGGCTTTTGAAGCGGAGTAAGGGCTGCGAGGGTCGTAAGGGGTTGTTTCAGTAAATGGCGGATCGTTTGGCTCAAGGTGGCCAAACACTTCATCCGTTGAAATATGGTGGAAACGGAAAGCCGCTTTCTCATCATTCCCAAGGCTGCTCCAGTATTTCCGGGCAGCTTCAAGAAGAGAATAAGTGCCAACAATATTTGTCTGGATGAAAACGCCAGGACCATCAATCGAACGGTCTACGTGGCTTTCAGCAGCCAGATGCATGACGGCATCCGGGCGATATTCCTCAAAGAGGCGCTGCATTTCAACGCCGTTTACGATATTCGCCCGTGCGTGGGAATAACGCGGATCAGAAGCGACTTCGGCTACGGTATCTTCAGAAGCTGCATACGTCATGCAGTCTACATTCAGCACGCTGTGTTCGGTGTTTCTGATAATATGACGCACCACGGCTGAACCTATGAAGCCGCAACCGCCTGTCAACAATATCCGCATTTCAACCTCTTAACATCACGGTAGGAGCTCCAGCCCCGTCACGAAGAAGTATCTTACAGTGTTGTACAAGAGGCGCAAACTTTGATCATGGTAATATTAATGAAACCAATTCCCGTAACCATTAAGGCCTCGCCCCGAGTTCCTTAATGAGCTACCCAGACATTCCTGTTAGGCAGGAGATTAGAGGCATGCTGGCTGATATACTGACCCGATCGCTTGTAGACGTTTTGGAGCGTCCGGATCTAAGGGTTGTTGCTGCAGGGCTGATGCCCGAGCTTGATATTTCGCTGGAGCAGTCTTTTCAACTCGGTGAGAATCTTCTGTCTGAACCTCATTCGGTTACAGGCCGCGCATGTCTGAAGCTGGGTGAACCCTGTTTGCGAATGCCGGGTCTGGCTCCGACATTCCTTCGGCAGGCCGTTGAGCTTTTCCGGCTTCTTCACAATGGAGCTGACGCCCGGCTTGCGAGTTTTGCAGCTGCTCGTGTTGCCGCTCTGTTTCATGCGCTTGATACGAACGCGGTCAATCCCCTTCCGCAGGAACTTGCCCTCTGTGCGGGAGACGTTCCGGACAGCACAACGCTTCTGTCCCTTTGGGGAACTCTGAAGAAACACCTGTCGAATACGCCTGAGTTCACCGAAGATGACGCAAAGCGACTTAGACCCGTTCTGGTGCGTCTGTGGCACGTTATGGCGCCGGCAGAGACATTGATGAGTAGTGGCGGGGATTCCCGCCTGGCCGTTGATCCCGAGACTGGCCTAAACAAGTATTCCTGCTCTCATCGTCCACGCCCTTGGGCGGTGACGTTCGGTTCTTCCACAGCCTCCTCTTTGTCAGAGCGGGGGTTCGGGGGAGCAGAATTCGCGCGTTGCATGATGATGAATGCGCTTCTGTCCAAGCAGGACCCGGATCTTGTGCAGGAAGGCATCGTCAGAAGCGCGCGCGCGGGTATTGGGCGCCACTACGGTTTGCCTGAAGATGCTGTTCTTCTGTCGGCGTCTGGCACGGACTGCGAACTTGCTGTTCTTGCCCTTGTAGCCGCTGGAACAGACCGACCAGTTAGTTCCATTCTTCTGGCGCCCGACGAGACAGGAAGCGGCGTGCCCCTTGCTGCGCGTGGCCGTCATTTCGCGGGTGACAGCGCATGCTCCACGACAGTCGGGAAGGGAGAGCTGATTGAGGGCTTCCCTGAAGACACACAACTGTTCGGGGTTACCATCCGGAATGAGGATGGAACTTCGCGTCCGCTTGAAGACATCAATGCCGAATGTAGGGAACTGGCCAGACGAGAAGTGAAAGCTGGCCGACATGTCCTGCTGCATCGTCTGGATCAGTCAAAAACGGGTCTTGCTGCGCCTGATATGGAAACGGTTGCAGAGTTGCAGGCTGAGTTGGGAGAGCATCTGAGTGTGGTGGTAGATGCCTGTCAGGCTCGCCTCAGCCCGTCGCGTGTTTCGGAATGGGTCAGGGATGGTCTGTTGGTTATGATCACAGGATCAAAATTCTTTACCGGACCGCCGTTCTGTGGGGCCCTTCTGCTGCCAAATGTGATCCTGGAAAAGATGCCAGCGTTTTCGCTTCCAAAGGGGCTGAAGTCTTATGGAAATCGAGACGAGTGGCCTGAGCAGGCTGACAGGCACGCGTTGAATAATGGTCACAATATTGGTCTGGCCCTACGCTGGCATGCGGCTCTCGCTGAAATGGATGCGCTCTTTTCGCTTCCTGATTCCCTGATCCGTCAAAGACTCAATGATTTCATGACTGAGGCTGTTAAGCTGGTAGAGGCCAGTCCTACCTGCACTTTACTGCCCGTCGGGAAGCCCATTGATGACGGTCGGTGGGACGCTGTGCCGACCATTCTGTCATTTCTGGTGGAAGACCCCAAAAATCCGGATGCGCCTCTCGGACTGGAAGATGCGCGTAAGTTGCACCGGTGGCTCAATGCAGATCTTTCACCATGGGTAGGGGAGGGCGAGGCAGCACTTCTCTGTGTTCTTGGCCAGCCTGTTCCGGTTCCACACCCCTTGGTGACTGGCCATGCCGGGGCTTTAAGACTGTGTGGCGGCGCGCGTCTGGTCTCAGGAGAGCCATCGCACGAAGGTCTGGACGAAAAGCAGCGCTTGCAGCGGGAATGCGCAGACGCGAAGCGGGTGCTTGCCAAACTTGAGCTCATTTTGGAAAACTGGGACGTTCTTCTGGACGCCAACCCTGTTCCCCGTTACGCGCCTCTCTCATGACACAGACAGACCAAGCCGTCCCTCATGGACACTTTCTTGATACGCCTGAACTGCCACGCGGTATTACCCGCTTCTGGCTGATCAGACATGCCGTTGTAGAGGCGAGCGCGCGCAAGACCATGTATGGCGCGATGGACGTTCCGCTTTGCAGGGATGCGATGGCGAGCCAGCAGGGTGGATACGCTGCTCTGGCCCGAAGGCTGCCGTCCGATGCTGTCTGGTATACCTCACCGCTTCAAAGAGCACGTGACACTGCCGCACAGATACGCTGCGCAGGAGCGTTTACACACGCTGACGTCACGGTTGATCCAAGATTTATTGAGCAATCTATCGGAGAGTGGCACGGAACGCCGCACGATCAGTTTCTCTCTCTGCTGAGGCTGCCGCCCAATCCATTCTGGTCTTTGTCAGCCAGTGAGCTTCCGCCGGGTGGAGAAAGCATGCTGGATGTTTGCGCGCGCGTCTCCCATGGGCTGGAAGATCTTGCCAACGCAAATGCCGGTCAGGATATGGTTGTTGTGAGCCACGGTGGCGCGATCCGGGCGGCACTTTCACACGCTCTGGCCATTCACCCTGATATTGCTCTGCGCTTTACTATTCAAAATCTGTCGATTTCGATTATCGAGCGTATCAATGGGCTGTGGCGTGTTGTGGCTGTTAACGAACTGCCAGATTTTCGGGGATAAACCGGGGATGCCTCTGAGGAGGCCTTGGTCAGGTATTCTTTTTCTTTAAGCGAGCGCTTGTCACATCAACAATCCATTGCATCAGGCAACCGCCGAGTGCAGCCAGAATATAGGATGCGTGATGGTACTCTTGCAGAAGCTTGTATAACAAAACTGCAAACAGCGCCGGGCAAAAATTCTTTAAAGCTTTTTCCATGAGATCTTTTTGTCGTCAAAAATGGCGATAGGAAGATTTCATTAGCACTAAAGAAAGCTCTTCTAGGGGCTATTGTTTTTAATTTTTTGTGAAAACGTTCGAGCGAATGCTTTTTTAAAAGCGAAAGCGACCGAATTTAAAAATTCATATTTTTCAAGGCTAAGACCGGAAACGGAGCTTGGTGGGCACACAAGGGCTCGAACCTTGGACCCGCTGATTAAGAGTCAGCTGCTCTACCAACTGAGCTATGTGCCCGTCGCTCCGTTTCCGGTGAGGCGCCTTATAAAGGGGAAGCGGGAATGCTTGCAAGGGGTTTTTCAGATTATAATGAATAAAATCCAAAAAAAATGATGGCCCCCTTTGATAACCGCCTCTTATTCCCGGTTGAGAAGACGCATGAGGCTCTCAAACTGTTCAAGAGATCGGTAATCGATCTTTAGCGAGCCGCCCTTTTTTCCATCGTAAGCGATGTGGACTTTGAGTCCCAGCCGGAGAGCCAGATCTTCTTCAATCTGGACAATCTCTGCGTCCCGGCGCTTTTTCTGAACGGCTTTCTTCTCTGATTTCTCAGCGACAAGAGCTTCTGTCTGGCGGACATTCAGCCCTTTTTCCAAAACAGTTTTGGCCGCAGTTATCGGGTCTGGATGGCTCAGAAGGGCACGGGCATGTCCGGCTGAGAGTTCACCGCGGCGAACATGGGCCCGGATCTCTGGCGGCAGGTTCAGCAAGCGCATGGTATTGGTGATGTGAGGTCGGGATTTTCCGACAGCGCCGGCCAGTTCTTCCTGCGTCAGGGTATAATCTGTGATGAGCCGCTGAAGGCCTTCAGCTTCTTCGATCGGGTTCAGGTCGGCGCGCTGAAGGTTTTCTACAAGCGCGGCTGCCATGGCATCCGTGTCATCCAGTTGGCGTACATGCACTGGGACACTATGCAGCCCGGCTAGCTGAGAGGCGCGCCACCGCCGCTCGCCAGCGATGATCTGGTATCGCTCAGGGTGGGCCGGGTCTGGTCGGACGAGGAGGGGCTGCAGAACGCCGCGGGACCGAATGGAATTGGCCAGTTCTTCCAGCCGCTCAGGGTTCATGTCCTGGCGTGGCTGAAAGGGGCTGGGCTCCAGCACGTCAACGGGCAGGGACGTATGCTGCTGAACAGGCGCATTGGCGCGCGTAGCACGGGCCAGCTGGGGAGCCTGATCGCCCAGAAGGGCGGCAAGACCACGACCTAGGCGCGGAGAAGTGTCCTTTTTGGCCATCGCAGCTTACGCCTTTGTCCTGTTCTCGGTTCGCTTCAGAAGTTCGTCCGCCAGTGCCACATAGGCGACTGCGCCTGTGGAGCGTGCATCATAGTTTAGCACCGGGCTGCCATGACTCTGGGCTTCGGAAATACGAATATTTCTTGGGATCAGCGTTTCAAGAACCTGCTCGCCAAAGAAACCTCGTGCATCCTGTGCCACGAGTTCTGAAAGGTTGTTTCGCCGATCGTACATGGTCAGCACAATGCCTTCGAGATGCAGATCTGCATTGAAAGCGCGCCGCACACGGTCAATGGTGCGCACAAGCTGACTGATCCCTTCCAGCGCAAAGAACTCACACTGTAGCGGCACGAGAACGCTGTCTGCGGCGACGAGGGCATTGAGCGTGAGAAGGCCAAGGCTGGGCGGGCAATCGATCAGGACGGTATCGTAGTCGCCTTCAAGGGAGCGCAGAGCATCCCTTAGACGATATTCACGACGCTCATCTGCGATCATCTCAAGTTCAGCACCAGCCAGCTCATTATTGGCGGTGATAATCGAAAGATTTTCGAACTCTGTCGGCTGGGCGAGGGCGTGTGGCTCTGCTTCCTGCATCAGGGCGGCATAGGTGCCAATATTCCGCTGATCATACTCAATGCCCAACCCGGTCGAGGCATTGCCTTGAGGGTCCAGATCAACGAGCAGGACGCGCTGTTTCCGTGCCAGCGCAGCAGCTAGATTGATTGTGGTCGTGGTTTTGCCGACACCGCCCTTCTGGTTGGTGACGGCAATGATGCGGGTGGTGGGGGATACGGAATTAGACGACACGCTTGAAATCACTGACCTTGATAATGGCTCCGCTGGGGTCGGTGCGGCTGGGAAGAATGGTAGATGTCATGTGCCAGTCACGGCTTGCCTCGGTCAACTCATCCTGCGCCTTTATGCCTTTGAGAAACAGACAAAATCCGTTTTCTTTCAGCAAAGGACGCGCCCATCCGAGCAGTTTGACCAGCGGGGCCAGCGCGCGGGCTGTAATGATGTCGGCTTCTGGCGGGGTTGCGGCTTCAATGCGCTTTGGAATGACCGTGACTTTGGCTCCGCAGATACGACCAGCTTCTCGGAGGAAGGCACATTTCCGCTGATCGGACTCAATCAACGTCACAGGATTATCTGTTGCGATTGCCAGAATAAGGCCAGGAAAGCCTCCGCCTGAGCCCAGATCCGTAATTGTCGCACCGGCAGGAATCATGTCTGCGAGTTGCAGGCTGTCCTGGATATGGCGTGGCCATAATTGGCCCAGATCTTTTGGGCTGACCAGATTGATCTTCGCATTCCATTGCACGAGCAGGTCTGCGAAGCGTTCCAGTTTCTCCTGCGTTTCACGTGAAACGGTGGTCATGACAGGGTCCTTACATGGGCCAGCAGGGCAACCAGCGCAGCGGGGGTTACACCTCGCACACGTTGCGCAGCTGCAAAGCTAGTTGGTCGTGCCTGAGTAAAACGCTCACGCATCTCACTGCTCAGGCCGCCGATAGCGTTGTAATCCAGATTGTCCGGAAGAGCGATGGCGCTTTCGGATGCGAGCTGCTTGATCTCGCGATCCTGCCGCTGGAGATAGCCGCCGTAGCGGGCTTCCGTTTCCACATGACGGCGGATACGGAGAGGCAGAGCGCCAAACCATGGCGCCAGATCCAACACCTTCGAATGGTCGCCGTTGCTGGCAAGAACATCCAGAACGCTCCGACGTCGTCCATCTAGAGAGACCTCAAACCCGACGTCTTTGAGGGCTTGGGGCAGGAAGGTCGTCGATGCTGCCAGTGCCATGGCTGCGTCAATCTGGGTTTGCATGTTGGTAAAGGCTTCAGCGCGTTCAGATAGAATGCAGCCAGCGTCCATACCTTTTGGTGTAAGTCTTATGTCTGCATTGTCAGCCCGGAGGCTTAGGCGATACTCGGCCCGTGACGTGAACATGCGGTAGGGCTCGCTGATGCCGTGCAATGTCAGGTCGTCGATCATGACACCCAGATAAGCATCGCTCCGATCCAGAATGAGCGGATCGTTTCCGGCGGTCGCGCGGGCGGCATTCAGGCCAGCAAGAAGGCCCTGAGCGCCGGCTTCTTCATAGCCTGTCGTGCCGTTGATCTGCCCCGCGAGGTAAAGGCCAGGCAGGCTGCGCAACTGAAGTGAGGGCATCAGTTCTCGCGGATCGACGTAGTCATACTCCACAGCGTATCCGGCTGTGACGATCCGCGCTTTTTCCAGCCCCGGCATCGATGCGATCATGAGGGCCTGAACATCAGCGGGAAGGCTGGTGCTGATACCGTTCGGGTAAACAAGGTCACCCCCGGGATTTCCAGGGAGCGCTTCGGGCTCAAGAAAAACCTGATGGGAAGACCGCTCTGCGAAACGGACAACCTTGTCCTCAATAGACGGGCAATATCGTGGGCCACGGCCTGCAATCGCGCCACCATACATGGCTGAACGGTGCAGGTTTTCGTTGATGATCCGGTGCGTTTCCGGTGTGGTCTGGCTGATCCGGCATGAGACCTGAGCGTTGGTGATGCTGCTCGTCAGAGGGCTGAACGGCTCTGGAATTTCATCACCCCGATCTTCAGGCAGGCTCTCCCAGTCAATGCTGTCGCGCGCAATGCGTGGTGGTGTGCCAGTCTTGAGGCGGCCCATACGAAGCTTCAGAGCTTCCAGTCGTTCTCCCAGCTTGGTGGCGGGCGCTTCACCGATGCGCCCCGCAAGCTGTTGTTCGTGGCCGACATGGATGACACCGCGCAGGAACGTGCCTGTCGTGAGCACCACGGCGCCACAACGGAAGGACCGACCATCTTCGCAGATCACACCACGAATATGTCCGTTTTCTTCAATCAGATCTCCAACCGCACCTGCCATGATGGTCAGGTTGGGTGTTTCTGCCAGAAGGGTTTGAATGGCCGTTCTGTAAAGGGAGCGATCTGCCTGCGCGCGAGGACCATGCACAGCCGGTCCCTTGGAGCGATTGAGCAGCTTGAAATGGATGCCAGCGCGATCAGCGGCTTTGCCCATCAGCCCATCCAGTGCATCAATCTCACGCACGAGATGTCCCTTACCGATGCCGCCGATGGCAGGGTTGCAAGACATAGCCCCGATGGTTTCGAGCTTGTGCGTCAGCAGGAGCGTCTTGGCCCCAAAGCGTGCTGACGCTGCCGCTGCTTCACAACCAGCATGGCCGCCGCCGATCACGATGACATCGAAATCGCTCAAAACTTACTTCCCGATACAGAACTGCCCGAAAATTGCATCGAGCAGGGATTCAACATCAACACGTCCTGTCAGACGTCCCAGAGCCTGCATGGACAGGCGTAACTCTTCTCCGCGCAACTCAGGCCACGTGGCACCTCGGGCGAGATCCAGGTGCGTAACAGCTTCCTGAATGCCTGCACGGTGGCGAGCACGGGTCAAAGGCGGCGCTCCGGCATTGGCCGTCATCGCTGAGACCCGTTGGGTCAGGAAGGCTCGCAGTTCTGACAGACCTTCACCCGTCTGGGTGCTGATGCCTAGCATGTTCGGGGGCGCTGGTGCGATGTCGATTTTTGTTCGGACTGCAATTTCATCGGAAGACAAAGCATCGGCTGCTTCATCCGGCCCAATGAGGTGCAGAATAACGTCTGCCTGTTTCACGTGAAACAGTGCCCGGCGAATACCTTCCGCCTCAATCTCATCTTCAGTTTCCCGCAGCCCGGCGGTGTCGATCAGACGAAGACGAACGCCATCCAGAACCCAGTCTACTGCAATGGCATCCCGTGTTGTTCCTGCACGGTGAGTGACAATAGCTGCGTCATATCCTGATAACGCATTGAGAAGGCTTGATTTTCCAACATTTGGCGAGCCTGCGATCACGACCGTCAGACCCTGACGCATCAGTTCTCCACGGTTGTCCTGAAGATGAGCGGACATCTCGCTATGTAGAGCTGACATCTCGGCCAGAAGAGTGTGTTCCACCTCAGGAGGAAGGTCTTCATCAGGAAAGTCGATCAGAGCTTCCTGATGGGCCAGAACCAGCCTTAATCGTTGAGCCCATCCATCATAAAGGCGACTTAGCGCCCCATCGGCTTGTTGCAGGGCCTGTTTGCGCTGGCTTTCAGTCTCGGAATCGACAAGGTCTGCGATGGCTTCTGCTTGCAGGAGATCCAGTCGGCCCTTTTGCACGGCGCGCTTTGTAAATTCTCCCGGCTCTGCAGGACGGGCGCCCAGATCCGTCAGGGCGTCAGCGACACGCGCAATAACGGCCGGACCTGCATGCAGGTGTAGCTCGAACCCATCTTCTCCGGTGTACGATTTTGGCCCTGGCAGCCAGAGCACCACAGCATGATCCATCACCTCGCCCTGATGGCGAAGGCTCCGGAGGCTGGCACGCCGAGGTTCGGGCAAGGACCCACACAGGCTTTGGAGAACAGAGGCGCTTCCCGGTCCGCTGGCGCGCATGATGGCGATTGCTGCGCGGCCTGAGCCTGTGGCCAGAGCAAAAATGACCTGAGGGTCCGAGGAAGAAAAGGGGTTCATGCCCCTTTATGTAATGCAGGACGTCGTCATGTGAAATCGGCCTGCACAAAAGAAAACGGACGGCCCGTTTCCGGACCGCCCGTTCCTGTCAGACCGACAGGGTCAGAAGAGGCTTATTGAGCCTCGTCCACACCCGTATGCGTCTGCGGGGAGAAGGTCCAGCCTTCGCCGTAAGGCTGTGGCATGTAAGCCATCCAGCCTCTGGATGACACGTTCCAGCCTGCTGTGGAAACCGGAGCACCTGTTGTACGGAGCTTGCGGATATCTGCGGCAGATAGCGTGCCAGGAGCCTGGTTGCCCCAGCTCTTGCGCATGAAGTTAACGGCATCAGCGATCTGCTGGTCAGACAGATGATCGCGGAAGCCCGGCATGGCAACAGCAGATGGTGCTGTGTTCGTCGGAGGCAGGATGCCGCCGAAGGTCACGATGTTGGCCATCGACGTTGCATTGTCGGTGATGACAACCGGATTGCCAGCCAGAGGCGGGAACATACGGTTGACGCCTGTACCGTCATTCATATGGCAGATGGCGCAGTTATGCAGATAAACCTCTGCGCCCGCATCACCCTTGCCGCCAGCTTCCAGCAGGGCTGTTGCCTTGCCATCGTCCTGACCAAGGTTCTTGCCTTCCGGCACGGCAGGCATGCTCTTCAGGTACTTGGCTGTGGCGTGCAGATCGTCATCAGTCCAATGCTGCGTGCTGTAGGCCACCACGTCAGCCATGCCACCGAAGACGGCGGAATGGTCGATACGGCCGCTCTTCAGGAATTCAGCAATATCGTCTTCAGACCAGCGGCCCAGACCTGTGTCGCTGTTGCTGCGCAGGCTTGGAGCAATCCAGTTGTCGATCGGTGCACCACCGGACAGGTAAGCATTGCCGTCCTTGGCCGTGTAACCTTTGACCTGCATGGCCATGCCACGAGGTGTATGACACTCGCCGCAATGGCCTGGGCCGTTCACCAGATACTCGCCGCGAGCCACTTCCGGATCGGAGATGCTCTTGTCCAGACCTGGTGTAACGGTCGGCACGAACATGGCGCGCCAGATGGCCAGCGGCCAGCGCATGTTCATCGGCCAGGAGATGTCCGGCTGCTTGTTCTGAAGGGCGACCGGCTTCACGCCATGCATGAAGAAGGCATACATGGCCTTGATGTCGTCGTCAGACAGGCGGGCAAACTCAGGATACGGCATGGCCGGATAAACCGTCGCGCCGTCCTTGCGGATACCCTTGCGGATCGCCTTGGTGAAGTCTTCCAGTGTGTAGCTGCCAATACCGTATGTCGGGTCAGGCGTGATGTTGGTGGAGTAGATCGTCCCGATCGGGCTCTTGATCTCCAGACCACCAGCAAAAGGCTGACCGTGCAGGCTTGTATGACAGGCAACGCAGTCAGACAGGCGGGCCACGTAGGCACCGCGCTGAATCAGGGCGTCATCAGCGTCCTGGGCTTGGGCAGCGCCAAAAGACACTGCCATAAGGCCGACTGCGGCCGCGAATTTCCATCCCTGTTTCATCTCAGATACCAGTCTGTCCCGAGTTAATGCCTTGAGCATGTCACGTCATTCCTTTCAGCGTGACGGTTTCCCGTCACGGATGGTCCGGCGTTGCAGGCGCAACCGGACCCTGAGGGACGTTGAGGAATTCGCCGTTCGGGACGCCTGCCTCATTCTCTCGGGCCTTGACTTCGTCTGCGTAGGACTCGTTGGCGCGCTTTACGATGAAGTTGCGGATGTCTTCGATTTCAGCCGGAGACATGGACGTGTCGAAACGATCCATACCGTAGGCCGTCAGAGCACCCTTGCCGACGAGCTTGTAGAACTTCTCAGGCCCGCGGATCGCACCGGACCAACGCAGGTCAGGCAGAACGCCGCCAGAGATGCTGTTGTCGCCGTGGCAGGCTGCGCAATAGGTCTGGAACTGGAAGTAGCCGTCCTTGGTCTTGGCTTCATCCCACTTCTCAGGCGGTTTCACCGGAACAAATCCAAGCTCGTTCTTGGCAGGCAGCTTGTCGTTGCCATCAAGAGCGAAGGCGATGATCCGTGAGTGGTTGACGGTCCAGCCGGATGTCCGAGCTACGCCACCGAGGAAGAACGGATAGATACCGCCCCAACCCACTTCAACCGCAACATACTGCTTGCCGTGAGCCGTATAGGTCACAGGAGGAGCAATGATGGCGCTCTGGGCTGGGAACTTGAACAGATCCTTGCCTGTCGTAGCGTCGTAAGCATGGAATTCACCGGTCGCGAGACCCTGGAACAGGACGCCGCCGGCCGTGGCAAGAAGGCCACCATTCCACGGACCCTTGTGGTCAACCGTGAACGCTGCCTGCTGCTTCTGCGGATCCCAGGCCACGATCCAGCCCTTCAGATCTTTCAGGAACTGGGCTTTGTCAGCCTTGTGCTGCGGATCGTTGTCATCCAGCAGGCCGATCTTGTTCATGTCCAGACCAAGGTTCCAGCTATCGTGGTGAGCCTTGAAGCCACCCTTCTGCGGGTCATAGACGAACGGAACCTGCTGAGCCGGGATGTAAACCAGCTTCGTCTGCGGGCTGTAAGCCATGGCAGCAAAGTTATGGCCACCCAGATCGCCCGGAATGCCGTACCAGGGCTTGCCGTTCAGGGTCCACAGAGCGTCGGGGTTATAGTTCGGACGGCCCGTTACAGGGTCCAGACCATTGGCCCAGTTCTCGTAGGTGTAGGGCTTGCCGGAAATGAACTTACCGGTCTTGGCATCGAGGATATAGAAAAAGCCGTTCTTTGGCGCATGAACGAGCACATGGCGCATTTCGCCATTGATCGGCATGTCGAGCGCCATGATCTGCTGAACCGAGGTGTAATCCCACTGGTCCATCGGTGTTTCCTGGAAATGCCAGACGTATTTTCCGGTATCAGGATTGATGGCCACGATGCTGCCGAGGAAGAGGTTGTTCCCTTTTCCTTCAGAACGGAACTTGTAGTTCCATGGTGAGCCGTTACCGACGCCCAGGTAGACGAGATCTGTGACCGGGTCATAGATCAGCGAATCCCAGACGGTACCGCCGCCGCCCTGCTGCTTCCATGCGCCGCCCTTGCCCCAAGTTGGGTACGCCTTGGACATCAGCACATCGTCAGAAGCTGCGCCGTCCGGCTTATTGTCGGGGTTTGGAACAGTGAAGAAACGCCAGTCCACCTTACCCGTTTCAGCGTCATACGCCGTAACGAAGCCGCGGGCGCCAAATTCTGCACCACCGTTACCGACGATGACCTTGCCCTTGGCAATACGCGGAGCGCCATCAAGCGTGTAAGAGCGCTGATGACCGAGCTGTGCTTCCTTGGGAACGGTATAAACGCTCCAGACCAGCTTGCCGGTCTTGGCGTCCAGAGCGATCAGGCGACCGTCAAACGTGCCAAAATAGACCTTGCCGTTCCAGTAAGCCGCACCACGGTTGACCGTATCGCAGCAGCCACGGTCAGCAATGTTGCCAGGAACTTTTGGATCATAGGACCAGAGCAGCTTGCCTGTTGCTGCATCCAGAGCTTTCATCTTGCTCCAGTTGGTCGTGGCATACATGACGCCATCGATGATCAGCGGCGTACCTTCCTGCCCACGGTTGGTATCCAGGTCATAGTGCCATGCCAGTTTCAGATTGCCGGCATTGTCCTTGGTGATCTGGTCCAGGGGGCTATAGCGCTGCTCGGAGTAGGTCCGACCATAGCTCATCCAGTCTCCTGGATGCTGGTCGGCATTGGTGATGGCGGTACCGGTGTCCTCAGCGAGGGCAAGAGGGGAAGCTGCGCAGAATGCCAGTGCGGCCGCGCAGCCCAGAAGGCGCTTCTTCGTAACGTTGATCGGCGTCAGTAGACCAGAAACCATGATCCGACTGTCCTTTTTGCAAAGACTGTTCTTACTGCTGATATTCCGGACCGCTCAAGTCCTGATGGATACCTTACAGGTAAGGAATCATCAGTTTTTGAAGTTGCCTGGAAAACCAGCATCACGAGAACTTACTACTCCTTATCTTATTGTTTATAGAAAACTGAGCTTCTGACGTTTCCGTGAGCGTTATGCTGACAAAAATCGAAAAACAACTAGATGAGAATTGTTCTCAAAAACTAATGACCTGTATCTGAGCGATCCTGTCGCAGTTTTGACACACGAATGGCTATTTCCCAACAGATTGCAGAGTATTTCAGGAAAGAATACGAAAATAGTTCCATATGTTATTTGAGAATATCGGCTTCCCGGAATATGCAGAGCATGCATACGTTTTTTTGATCGGGACTCTTTTAGGGAAGCATGATTGACGCTTTCCAAGGCATCAGGCAGCCTAGCTTTATGCCACAGCTATCCTGTTATTCTCCTCTTGGAGCCCTTACCATCAGTGAAGACGAAGGGCGTATTGTCGCTCTCGACTGGGGATGGGGACGCGATCAGGAGGAAACTCCGCTCCTCGTAAAAGTTCGGGATCTGCTCGAACAGTATTTCGATGGCGAAAAGGTAGATTTTTCCAGTCTGCCATTTTCTCCGTATGGCACGCCGTATCGCCAGAAGGTCTGGCAGGCAATCCTTGAAATCCCCTACGGAGAGACCCGGACATACGCCCAGATTGCGGCTCAGGCGGGTGGATCAGCCCGGTCCATAGGCGGAGCAATGGGCGCGAATCCGATCCCTGTGCTAATCCCCTGTCATCGGGTTGTGGGAACGAACGGGCTTGGAGGCTATTCGGGCCTGAATGGTGTTGTAGACAAGAGAATTCTCCTCAATCTCGAAAAGGGTGAATGAGGAAGTCCAATAAAAAAGGGGAGCCATGGCTCCCCTTTTTTGTGATGCAAAGAACAGGATCAGTTGTTCATCGCGTCGAAGAAGTCCTGATTGGACTTGCTGTATTTGAGCTTGTCCAGCAGGAAGTCCATGGCATCCATCGTGCCCATCGGGGCCAGGATGCGGCGCAGGACCCACATCTTGGAAAGCTCACCGCGCTCAACAAGAAGCTCTTCCTTACGCGTGCCCGACTTGGTGATGTCGATGGCCGGGAAGGTGCGCTTGTCAGCCAGCTTGCGATCCAGGATGAGCTCGGCGTTACCGGTGCCCTTGAACTCTTCGAAGATCACTTCATCCATGCGCGAACCGGTATCGATCAGCGCAGTGGCGATGATGGTGAGCGAGCCACCCTCTTCAATGTTACGGGCCGCACCGAAGAAGCGCTTGGGGCGCTGCAGGGCGTTTGCGTCCACACCACCTGTCAGCACCTTGCCCGATGAAGGAACGACGGTGTTGTAGGCGCGGGCAAGACGCGTAATGGAATCCAGCAGGATGACCACGTCGCGCTTGTGCTCGACAAGGCGCTTGGCCTTTTCGAGAACCATTTCCGTCACCTGAACGTGGCGTGTTGCCGGTTCGTCGAAGGTAGAGGACACGACTTCACCACGCACCGAGCGCGCCATGTCCGTCACTTCTTCCGGACGCTCATCAATCAGAAGAACGATCAGGAAGACTTCAGGATGGTTGGCTGAAATGGACGCGGCGATGCTCTGGAGCATCACGGTCTTACCCGTACGGGGCGGAGCAACGATCAGGGCGCGCTGGCCCATGCCGATTGGCGTTACCAGATCGATTACACGCGGGGTGTAGTCGCGCTGGTCCTTTTTGCCCTTGCTGCGCGGAGAAGACTCGCTGGCTGCTGGCTCGGACTGCTCAACTTCCATCTTCAGGCGGCGCTCAGGGTAAAGCGGCGTCAGATTGTCAAAGTTGATACGAGTCCGGACAACGTCCGGGTCCTCGAAGTTGATGGTGTTGACCTTCAGCAGAGCGAAGTAACGCTCTCCGTCGCGCGGCGCACGGATCTGGCCTTCGACGGTATCGCCAGGGCGGAGACCGAAGCGACGAACCTGAGTTGGGGAAATATAGATGTCGTCAGGGCCAGGAAGGTAATTTGCTTCCGGGCTGCGCAGGAATCCAAAACCGTCTGGCAGGATTTCCAGCGTCCCTTCGCCGTAGATCGCCTGATCGCGCTCGGCAAGGGTCTTGAGGATGGCAAACATGATGTCCTGCTTGCGCATGGACGAGACGTTCTCGATCTCCAGTTCCTCTGCATAAGCCAGCAGATCGGCCGGAGATTTTTTCTTGAGTTCGGCGAGATGCATGAAAGACGCGCCTTATGTGCCCTTTGGGCAGACCTTAATGGGGGAGGATGTGCCTGCCTGATGCAAGAACTGGATCGGAAGCAGTGGTTCGGGATGTCTGGCACCCATAAAGGGCCGGGCATCGCAAACGGGCATCATCCGGTTAGGAAAGGAGACCGGGCAGCTGATAGCCACCAAGAAGTCACGCTCGAATTACCGGAGCGCACAAAGGGGTGTCAAGCCTCGTGCGTTCCGGGGTGGCACTTTGATATAAATCAGTTTTTCAGCATGGCATCTGCGGTGCGCAAGGACAGGGCCATAATGGTCAGGGCCGGATTGGCTGCCGTCGCACTGGGAAAGGTTGAATGATCACTGATCCAGAGGTTGTCGATATCAAAACTCTGACCGTATGGGGTGACGACAGCAGAGCCGGACTCCGTCCCCATCCGTGCCGTTCCCATCATATGGGCTGCCCGATCAAGAAGACGTAGATCCTTGGCTCCGACGGCTTGCCACATGCGCGTTAACAGACGCGATGCATGAGCGTGCATTGCCAGTTCGTTCGGGCCGTAGCTGTGGGTAATCAGTGGCTTTGGCAGACCCAGAGCATCCTTTTCATCTGACAGAACAACCCGGTTTTCAGGGCTGGGCATGCAGTCGCCGTGAATCCCCATGCCGATACTGCGGTTGTACCCGGCCAATGTTCTTACGAGATCTGCTCCACGACGCTTTGACCCACGTGCAATGTTGGAGGCCCAGGTGATCGGCATCATTCCGAGGGACTGAATCAGATAGCCCCCCGCAAAATCGGCATCTTTGGGACGCATCATGTCTTCTGTGATTGTGAGGGACGGATAACCCCGGTTCGGGCGTACATCCTCATCAATTTCTCCCCAGATCTGCGTCGAGATATGGGTCATGTAGTTTTCACCGACCTGTCCGGAGCTGTTTGCCAGTTCATTGTGCAACAGCAGTCTTGCCGTTTCGACAGCACCAGCAGACAGAACAAGGCGCTCACAGCGTTGACGGACGTTTTCACCGTTTCGGGTGTAGACGACGCCGGTAACGCGTCCGGCCTGGTTCGTCTCGATTGTATGGACGTGGCACCCGGAGCGAATTTCAGCGCCATGCGCGACAGCAAGCGGAAGCCACGTATTGTCTGCGCCCGACTTGGCCCCGTTGCGGCAGCCCTGATGACATGCGCCGCAATTTGCACACGCTTTACGAGTTCCAAAATGAGGCTGGTTGAAATCGCGCGTAATGAGAGCCGTTGGTCCATCAGCATGACGAATACCAACGGCGTCGCAAGCTTCCCGCATCTTCATCGCAGCCGGATTGGCTGGTGGAGGGGCGTAGGCATAACGCCGGGTAGGATCCCATGGATAGTTGGATGGACCCGAGACACCAATGAAGGCTTCAACCTCTTCTATGTAGGGGAGGAGTTCTTCATAAGAAAAGGGCCAATCCACACTGCGGCCGGTTTCAGTATGAAGCCGAAAATCGCCAGCATGAGGGCGGGGTAGAAAAGCACCATAATGCAGCAGGGAGCCGCCCACGCCAGTGCCACTATTATTTCCACCGAAAGGTTGAGGATTGCGGCCACCAGACAGACGTTCATGCAGCCAGTAGATTTCGCGCGCCTCGATCTCGTCTGATGTATAACGGGAGGGTGAAAAGCTCGGGCCAGCTTCAAGGACCAGGACACTCTTTCCGGCCTGGGCCAGACGAGCGGCAAGAGGAGCGCCGCCTGCGCCACTCCCAATGACAATGACGTCCAGAATCTCTGTTTCGGCATAGGTCTTCATGGAAGGGTCTTGTCTCACGGTTTGGCTGAAGGGATTTTGGGTGAGGGTTCGAAGGATTCCCGCTCATTGGCCTCAACAGTCTGGAACCCTTGGAACACATTATCCCCACCGTTGAGGTTGGCGGAAATTCCCAGCGCATCCTGAACACGAGCATCGGCGAGGAAGCATTCAATCGCGTCTGCCCGGAGATCGAATGACCACTTTTGCATCTGCTCAGGCGTCAGGCGGTTAGCCGCGTTTATGCCGTGGCGTCCGTCCGCGAGTTCGTCGAGCGTCTGACCAATCGCTAAAGCATTAAGCGTCGGGAACGGCATGCTGTGCTGAGCTTGGGCGAGATCATCCAAAGTCAGTAATGCCTGCTCCCACGCCGTGACGTCGGGAGGAAGTTCTGCAAACCGCCAGCCGTCGCGTGGTCCGGCAAGGGCGGTATCTATGCGGACGGCCAGATTAAGGGGACTGTTTCCCAGAATATCTTCCTGAGGAAGCAGAGCCGGCAGAAGGGCTTCAAGAACTGCAAAGGCTCTTGGGGAAAGGACGCGTGGCGCCTGTAACAGGTCGTCCTCAAGGCGCGTGACGAGAATGTCGCGCGTCCTTCCAGAAAGATGATCGGATGCAAGAAATTCGGGATAATCCGAGGGAAGGGGCATGACGGTGTCCTTTGCTCTTCTTTTCAAAGTCCCGGCATAGGGATAGTTCCTGGCTCCCGTTTGACCGCAAGATGCACTATCCTGTTTTTGTGATCCTGTCGTATGTCCGACGGAACGGGAATTTTATAAAGATCCATCCCTTGATCGGGATGTTTGTGCAAGTAAGGAGTGACGATGGCGGTCGAAATTCGGGTACCGGCGCTAGGGGAAAGCCTGACGACCGCAATCGTCGCGCGGTGGCTGAAGCAGTCTGGCGACTATGTTCAGCACGATGAAACAATTCTCGAACTTGAGACAGACAAGGTCAGCGTGGAGGTGACGGCCCCGTCCGCCGGGCGTCTGGAGAATTGCGTCGCGGTTGGCACAGAGGTGGAAATAGGGGGGCTTCTGGGAGAAGTGGACGAAACGGCTGAAGCACCGGCTGTCGCTCCCGTTGCTCCTGTCGAAGCGGTAAAGCCGGAGCCTGTTTCCACGCCTGCCCCCGAACCTTTGACTGCTGCTGCTCCGAAGCCGGAGCCCGTTGCTGCACCGGCCAAAGCACCGGTCCCTTCAACACCAAGGGCAGATGATGGTCGCGAGCGTCGTGTTCCCATGTCACGCCTTCGTCAGACTATCGCACGGAATCTAAAAGCGGCTCAGAATACGGCTGCCATTCTCACAACGTTTAATGAAATCGATATGTCAGCGGCAAAAGCTTTGCGGGCAGAATATCGTGATGAGTTTGAAAAAAAGCATGACGGTGCCCGGTTGGGCTTCATGTCATTTTTCGCCCGGGCTGTTGTTGGAGCGCTAAAGGATTACCCGGCACTTAATGCCCAGATCGAAGGCGATGAGATTGTCTATCGCGATTTCGTCAATCTGGGCATTGCCGTCGGTACGGAGCGGGGGCTTGTCGTCCCGGTTCTGCATGAAGCCGACCAGATGAGCTTTGCCGAATTGGAGCGTCGGATTGCTGATTATGGAAAGCGTGCGAGAGTTGGGTCTCTCAAGCTTGATGAGCTTTCTTCTGGAACGTTTTCCATAACGAACGGAGGCATTTTCGGCTCACTTCTGTCCACGCCGATTCTGAATACTCCGCAATCGGGTATTCTGGGAATGCATGCCATTCAGGATCGACCCGTTGTGCGGGATGGTCAGATTGTTGTCAGACCGATGATGTATGTCGCACTTTCCTACGATCATCGAATTGTTGATGGTCGGGAAGCGGTCAGTTTTCTTGTTAGAGTGAAGCAGCTTGTTGAAGATCCAAGACGCCTCTTGCTCGACCTGTGACTTTTTGGGGAGATGGCGCGTTAAGGCGTGGCGTCTCCCGCTGAACGCTGGACGGTTCTGCCGATCCCCCGCGTTCATTGACCCATTATGAACCGAGGGTAATCCTGTCCATGCGGCCTGTTTCCACATTGTATCGCTCTGCCAGACTTCTTGTCGTGACAACCGCATTATGTGGTGGCGGTCCTTTGTTGTCAGCGTGCGCACATGCGGATCCAACTCCTCCGGCATCGAGTGCACCAGGTGGAGACGTTTCTGTTCCTCCGCCTGCCAGTAATCCTGTGACAGATGCTACGCCGGTGGTTCCTGCGGTTCAGATTCCGCCACTTCCTGTCGTCAGCAATGCAGAGGCACACAAGGAAGCTGCGCGGCTCGTGAAAATGATGGCAAAGACCGTGAAGGGTTTTACGACTTATAAGCAGGACCGTCGGGAGGCATTTGTCTCTCTTGCTCAGGCTGAAGTTGCAAAGGCCAATCAGCCTGTATCACGTCCTCAACTGATTATGGTTGTGGATCGTAATGAGCGTATTCAGCATCTTGATTTTGTTCTGGCATTACCAGACGAGCCTTGGGTGTCCCTAGGAGGCACTCCTGTTTCAACAGGAACAACAGGCCGGAAATACTATTACATTACTCCGACAGGCGTGTTTCAAAATTCAGCCGACCGCTTGGGCTATCGCGCTGAAGGCACAAAAAACAAATATGGTATTCGCGGTATTGGTGCCAAAGGATCCCGTGTTTGGGATATGGGATGGCAGACGGCAATGAAGGGCTGGCTCCCAAAACATGAAACCGGGCAGATCCGGCTGGAAATTCACGCTACGGACCCACAGTTTCTCGAGTGGAGACTTGGTCACTCTGCGTCTGAAGGGTGTATCCGCATTCCAGCGACGATGAACCGCTTCATGGATCATTATGGTCTGATAGATGCGCTTTACGAACAGGCGGCCAGCTATGATCCACGCTTTGCGGCACTCCTGCCCAAGGACCGGGAGGCGACCCCGATCGCAGGAGATCTGGTTGTTGTAGTGGATTCCGGCCCATTGACGGAACCGAAGATTGACCCCATCGCGGACAAGCGACCGCTACCCTGATACATTCCAACACCAAAATGTTTCATAATATTTATGACAGATTTTGGTACTCCGTATGAAGTTTCTATTACAGGTTGGTAATTCCTGTTCTCAGCACTGGGTAGTAACAGTAATGAGCGTTCTCTATTCCACGGGAGCGCGCAATTCCAATGATCAGTACCAGAAAAAAAATCGTCCTGCAGACAGGCGTTATGGCTGCGGCGATATTTTTTGGTTCAACGACCAACGCGGCAGAGCTCAAGCAGGCTGACACCGAAAAGGATGCATCCAAAGAAAAGCCGAAGGTCGAAAAGCTCACAGTTCTTGGTCATGCTGCACGTATCGCTCCCGCAACGGTACCACTAGACATTACGCAGCCGACATCAAAAATTCAGTCGGGGTTTTTGGCAAATAATATTATTCCGCTCGCAAGCGTTGATGACATTATTCAATTCCAGCCAAGCGTATTTTCTCAGAACCCGAATGGGCCGGGAATGGGAAAAGCTGAAACCATGAGTCTGCGTGGTTTTCAGGACGGCCAATATAATATGACATTCGACGGCATTCCTTTTGGAAATGCTTCGGATATGGGTCATACGACGTCCTCACTGTTTATCTCTCACTTTCTGGGGGAGGCGCAGATTGATCGTGGTCCTGGCACAGCGTCAACGATAGGAAATGCGACGTTCGGCGGAACCATGGGATTTACGTCTAAAAACCCAGCGGCGCGGATGGGGACAACGCTTTACGGGACATACGGTAGTTTCAATACTCGCGCAGGTGGTATTGAATTCGATACAGGCAAAACCAGAATGGGCCGTGCTTTTATCGATATGCAGCACGAGGAAACCAATGGTTATCTGACCAATTCTTCTGAGCGTCGCAGCAACCTGATGTTCAAGGATGTTATCGATCTGGCACCAGAAACAACGCTTACGATTGAAACGACGTATAACAAGGAATGGCAGTACACGACCCAGGGCGCCACGCTGGACGATTATAAAAAATATGGAAAGAACTACGGGTTATGCAATGACCCGTCGAAGCAGTGTTATTATGGGTATCAGCCAAGCGTTTATACATCTGATTTTGATTATATCTCCCTTAAAACAAAGCTTCTGTCCTGGCTCACTTTAGAAAATCAGATTTACACCAGTGGCTTTGAGCATGATTATTCTGAAAGCACAGACGCAAGTCAGGGTGATGCCGCAGCAAACGGTGTGACATTTTATAGTGCTGCTGGGAAAAAGGTGGCGACTTATAAAAACGATATTCCTGGAAAATATGCAGATGCAGCTTACCGGACATATGGCGATACCCTTCGTCTGAAAGGGCATACGTCTTACGGTGATATTCTTCTGGGGGTTTGGGCTGATGTTCAGAAAGATCGTCGCTACACGTATGCCATTGATCTGAGCCAGAACTCCGTTCCGGTTCTTGGTAAAAATGGTTCAGCATATAGCTATGATATTTCAGACCTGAACACGACAATTCAACCTTATCTGGAACTGAATTTTCATCCGTGGGCAGGAGTAACAATTAAGCCGGGTGTAAAATATTCCATTTTCAAACGAGATTATGATGCGGGCATTAATAAGGGGACAAAGCTCCCACTGAAAGACACACAAAGCTATGGATCATGGCAGCCATCCATTGCGATTAATCAACGTATTATGAAAAACTGGAGCGCTTATGCTCAGGTTGCACGGGGCTTTCTCGCGCCACCACTGTCTGTTTTTCAGGTTAGTTCCGTTGGAAATGTAAAGCCTGAAACCACCATGAATTATCAGGTTGGATCGGTATATCATGGCCGCAACTGGATGCTTTCTCTGGATGGATATTACATCAATTTCTCGAATTATATTGCCTCTGCGCAGATTCAGGTTCCCAACATCGGTACGACATCGACATATGTGAACAGCGGTGGTGCAGTGTACCGAGGAATTGAACTCGAAGGGCAATATGTCATTGGTTACGGTTTTTCCCTTTATGGGAATTACAGCGTTAATGACGCAAAATATAAGCACAGCAATGTTCGCGTTGCCAAAAGTCCAAACGCTTTGGCGTCTTTCGGGCTGCTCTATGAGAGTGAGCATGGGCCCTATTTCTCAATCATGGGAAAATATGCCGGAACGCATTGGGGCTTGGACAGCACGACTGATGATGCAGACAATACGGTCTTCAAAAATCAGTACAAAATTGGAAGCACTGTGACGGCTGATCTCGCCATGGGCTGGCGCATTCATCATATTGGCTCATTTTTCAGTAATGTGACCCCAAGCATCAAAATTGCCAACCTGTTCAACAACCGTGCCATCAGCGACTTTGCGGGGAACCAGTCTTATGGCGATGCCCCACTGTTCTGGCGTATTGCTGGCCGGAGCGTGTTCTTCAACATGACGGCAACGATGCCATGATGCGGCGACTGTCTTCGCTTGCTATCTTGTTTGCCTTGGGGGGCTGTGCCTCTCAGGCGCAGCCAGACATTCTCGAAAAAGTCGTTTTTCTCGGCCGACACGGGATCCGCAGTCCGACGCTCTCACCGCAGGAAATGCAGCATCGGACGGGTCATACCTGGCAGACATGGTCTGTAGCGCCTGGAGAAATGACACAGCACGGTGCCGCAGCGTTGGCAGCGATGGTGCAGGCTGTTCAGAAAAACTATAGCGCAAGCGCTCTGCTTCAGGGCTCCGAGACGTGTCAGATCCTGGAGCAGGAGACTGTTGTCTGGGCCGATACGGCTGATCATCGGACGCGACAGACGGGGGACGTCTGGGCTAAAGAAATAGCCCCAGGATGCGCCATAAATGCCCAGTGGGCGACGACGGGTGTCGATCCGGTTTTTAATGCGCTTGGAAGTCAGGCAGGCCAGATTGATCGTGGAGTTTTGGAGCAAGAATTTGCAGCTGCCACGAAGACATTGTCCGAACCGGCCTCTCATAACGCTCTGAAAGCCGTTCAATCGCTCATGGCGCCGGAGGCATGCTCGGAGAGTAATTCGTCGCCTCAATGCTTTTTAGGCGCGACGAAGATTGAGTGGAAAAAAGGAACGCCACATCTTCAGGGCGGCTTCGTAACGGCAGGCATGGCTGCAGAAAGTCTGTTGCTGACTTATGCAGAAGGTTTGTCTCTGGCTGACTTCGAGGTGGCTGACAAAGATGCGCCGCACGTTCTGGAAGCTGTTATGCCTGCGCATGAAGCGGAAAATCATCTTCTGAGGCGTCTGCCCGAATATGCCCGCGCCAGAAACGGGGTGATGGCGGAGAGTATTCGTGCGTTTTTGTCTGATCGCCCGGTTCGGTCTATCCCCGGGATATCGTCTTCCACGAAGGTGCTTGTTCTGGCCGGCCACGATACCAATCTGGCTGCGATGATGGCCCTGTTCGGGCTCGACTGGTCTTTTCCGGATCAACCGGATTCTACGGCCCCGAATACCGTTCTGGCGTTCGAACGCTGGCGTCACGCAGATGGCTCACGGGATGTCAGGATCAGGGTTTTCCACCAGTCTCTGGCAGAGCTGCGTCAGGGGAGGGCGCCTGATATTGAGACGTCTGCCTTAACACTGTCCCCTTCGCGGCCCATTCTTTTTTCTACGCAGTGAAAAATAAAAAAAGCCCGGATGAGAACATCCAGGCTTTTTCGTAACTGATCCTGTTGGAAAGGCTTAGTGAGCCCAGCCTTCAGGAACCTTACCACCGTTCTTGGCCAGCTCGGCATAGACCTGCTTGATGAGCCAGACGTTCATCGTTGCTGAGTCATCCGTGCTGCCCGTGTAGTGCAGTTCGCCTGCAAGCTGCTTGCGTGATTCCAGGGAACTGTCGAGGCCGAGCAGCTTCAGAAGATCCACAATCGAGGTCTTGTAGTTCAGCGGCTGGCCAGCCTTGGATGCCAGATCCGAAAGAACGGCATCCACATCTACTGGTGCGGCTGGAGTTGCAGGCGTCGCTGGGGCTGCGGCAGCCGGAGCGCCAGCGGAAGCCTGTGCATCAGCCGTGCCGGAGGTTGGCGTGGCTGCTTCTGCATGCCCGAAAATCTTGGACATGATCGTGCTGAAAAGACCCATAGGAAATACTCCTGACGGTTTGAAAAAAGGTGTCGGGGTAGACAACGCCTACCCCATGTCACCTGTTCCGCTCAGTAACGATATTCTTCGTGCTTGAACGGACCGGCAACCGGAACGCCAATGTAATCAGCCTGCTTCGTGGACATCTTGGAGAGTTCGGCGCCAACCTTTGCGAGGTGCAGGGCAGCGACCTTTTCGTCCAGAGCCTTTGGCAGGGTGTAAACCTTCACCTCGTACTGGCCCGGCTTGGCGGTCCAGAGTTCGATCTGGGCCAGCGTCTGGTTGGTGAAGGAAGCGGACATCACGAAGGACGGGTGACCCGTGGCGTTGCCAAGGTTCACGAGACGGCCTTCGGAGAGCAGGATGATGCGGCGGCCTTCGGCCAGCTCGACTTCGTCAACCTGCGGCTTGATGTTGTTCCAGCGATAGTTGCGCAGGGCTTCAACCTGGATTTCGCTGTCGAAGTGACCGATGTTGCAGACGATCGCACGGTCCTTCATTTCGCGCATGTGGTCGATCGTGATGATGTCCACATTGCCCGTGCAGGTGACGAAGATGTCGCCGCGCGGGGCCGCGTTTTCCATGGTGACGACTTCATAGCCTTCCATGGCGGCCTGAAGGGCGCAGATCGGGTCGACTTCGGTCACGAGAACGCGGCAGCCTGCGTTACGCAGGGAAGCAGCGGAACCCTTGCCCACGTCGCCATAACCGGCAACCACGGCAACCTTGCCGGCCATCATGACGTCTGTGCCACGGCGGATAGCGTCCACCAGGCTCTCGCGGCAGCCATACAGGTTGTCGAACTTGGACTTCGTGACGCTGTCGTTCACGTTGATGGCCGGAACCTTCAGCGTGCCAGCCTTGGCCATCTGCCAGAGACGATGGACACCCGTCGTCGTTTCTTCGGACAGGCCGCGGACGTCCTTCAGGAGTTCCGGGAACTGCTCGTGCATCATGACCGTGAGGTCGCCGCCGTCATCGAGGATCATGTTCGGCGTCCAGCCGTCCGGACCCGTGATGGTCTGCTCGATGCACCAGTTGAATTCTTCTTCCGTCAGGCCCTTCCAGGCGAAGACGGGAATACCAGCTGCAGCGATGGCAGCTGCTGCGTGATCCTGCGTGGAGAAGATGTTGCAGGACGACCAGCGGACCGTTGCGCCGAGAGCCGTCAGCGTCTCGATCAGCACGGCGGTCTGGATGGTCATGTGGAGGCAGCCAGCGATACGGGCGCCCTTGAGCGGCTGGGTGTCCTTGTACTCTTCGCGGAGAGCCATCAGGCCGGGCATTTCGCCTTCAGCGATGGAAATTTCCTTGCGGCCCCAGTCTGCCAGGGAGATGTCGTGTACCTTGTAGTCCTGCGTGGTCATGATTGGCCCTTACTGCCCGTCTTGGATGGCAGCAGGTATAGAGATTTGGCGGAGCCACGCAAAGTGTGGCTCCGTCGCATCTGGTCTGTGTCAGTTCGGCTGTGCGGTGTCAGGCTTCGTCTTGACCGTCAGGTGAGACTGCTTCGTCCGCTTCAGATGGCTCTTGTATTCTGTCTTGCCTTGCTTGGACGTGTTGGACATGGCGTGTGGAGCCGCAGGAGCTGGCTGGTCCGGCTGTTCCGTAATGGTCCGGGGATTGGTCGGAAGGTGGTTCGCCGGCTGATCAATGGTGGAGTTCTGGGCCTTCTGCGCGGCGGTATTGGCCGTCTGCGTCTGGTCGTTGCTGGGGCTGCTGATGGCCTGCGCGAATGCTGTTGACGAGACGGCCGGGGCAGCCATCAGAACAGCGGTGGCAAGCAGGGAAGCTTTGAGGCGAATGGACATGATTATATTTCCTCTGATGGTGAAGAGCTGGCTCTTCCAGGAATAATCTGTTAACTCCCGGCCAGCGTAACAGTTGCCATAAAGAGCATATTGCGTCTGCTGTGCGGCCATGTCAGAGAACGGCAGATCACCCTCTGTCGTGCTGTTGAGTGCCGACGAAGGTCCAGAATACCCCCTGAAGAACAGGAGGATGCCGTGTCAGAGAACTCCACCTACAATTTTCCTTTCACGGTGATCGATCCTGCGTATCAGGAGACGGGGAAGCCTGCGTTCGCGAACGGGCTGGTCTGGGCTGTTCATGCTGTACCCGGACAAGACCTGCGACCTTTGGGTCAGGAAGAGGTTGAAGACCTTCTGACGCCGGGCCATGAACTAACGTCCCAGGGTTGGTTCTGGCTTCATTTCGATACGGTCCACAGCTCCGCACGGTCTTTCGTCGCGCATTTACCCGATTTGCCTGAAGATGTGTGCGGGATGCTGGCAGAAACGGAATACGGGATCGCACTTGAAGCGGCCGATGATCTGATCTGGGGCGCGCTACCTGCTTTTGATGATGCCTTGTCTGAAGATGACCGGGAGATCTGTGCATGGCGCTTTGCAATGCGACCCGATCTTCTGATTACGACACGGCGCAATCCGATCCCGGTTCTTGGAGCTGCTTACCGGTCTTTGAAAGCCGACCATATTCCTCCGACGCCGGCAGGAATTATTGATCGTGCTCTTCGGGAGTTCACAGGGACAGTGCGGCGTCAGCTTGGCCAGCTTGATGACGACCTGGATCGCGCGGAAGATGCTCTTTTACTGATCGAGCATCGTTCTGATCTGGGTCATCTGGGTGGTATTGTTGGTAAGGTACGGCGTCGGGCGACGGAGCTGCGTCGTGTTGTGACGCCAATTGATCGCGTTCTGAAAGACGAAGATCTGGATCTTCCGGATTGGGCAGAGGACGAGCTACGAGATCGGGCAGAGCGTCAGGTGCATGCAGCCTTGGACGATCTTATCGCGCTTCAGGACCGTGCCCGGTCTTTGCAGGACGAACTGGGGTCCAATCAGGCGGAAGAAACCAACCGGCGGCTCTATATCGTATCGGTCGGCACAACCTTGATGCTTCCTGCTACGTTCGTAACGGGATTCTTCGGAATGAATACGGGCGGAATGTTTCTGGCTCAGGGAGCCTGGGGGACCATTGAAGCTGGTTTTGTCTGCTTCGTTTTCATGAGTGTGACGTTTCTGTTCATGAAATTCGCACGTCTTCTCTAAAAGCTTGGCAGGTTAGAAGCCGTAGAAATTTCGTTGGATAAGGTCTTGGCCTAATCGCCGGAGCGGTTAGTCTACGTTCTGTTACGAAAAGATACGGTTATTTTGACTGTGCCTGATGATGGAGAGTGGACAGTGATAGCGCTTTTTCAAAAGAGCATTGCTCTTGGTATCGTGGGTATCAGTCTGGCTGCATGTTCACCTGAAGCGTATACGCCCGAAAAAGCTATCGCAGCGGCAGCGGCAGACCCGACGGGCGTTGTTGGAAAATTCGGGATGACTGTCCAGCGCGTCGGGCGGCAGAATAATATGGTCTATCTGGATTCTGCTGATAATTATCGGGATCCGAAGACGCTTATCATCGCCATTCACGAAAGCACGGTAAACGACCTGCTACAGGGAACAACCCAGACCGCAGAGCAATATTTCATGCATCGTCAGGTTCAGGCTTCAGGTCTGGCCAAGAGGGTTTTAATCGCCCGGCTCAAGGCAGATGGCACGATTGGCAGCACTTACTACCAGACACAGGTGTTTATTGGCGGCGTTGAAGACATAAAGATCCTGCCTTCAGATTAAATACCGAATGCCCGGACGCTCTGAAAACAGCTCTATTCGGCGTCATTTTGAAAGGGGAGGCAGATTAGCTCTTCCCGATGGGGTCAAGGGTTCCTCACGCGTTGAGACCCCGTTTGGGGCGATACTCGGCCCAGAAACAACATGTCTTCGGTCGCGCTGTCGACTGTTTCTTGGAGCGCTTCGCTTGCTTGAAGCTTGCTGCCAACAGGAATGATAATTTTCAGGGGCGCTCTAAGACGGCAGAGACGTTCCTCTGTTGCAGCGTTCAGGTATTCCAGACTGATAACAATCTGATGTCACGGCGGAAACCGGACTGGGTCTCACGCAGGGTTGGCCTGCGATATGACAGGGGATTTCCAGATAGGCTGGTTTTTTCTCGCGTAGAGCTGCTCGGAGAACGTGATCTATTTGCCCCGGGGCTGTTTCAGCCGAAGTGATTTTCTCTGCGGCTACGGTGATGCGGCCGATTATGGCAATCTGACTGGGTAAAACGCGATCCGCCCCTTCGTCATTTGTGTTTGATATTCCTGAAATCAGGATGACAGGCAGGCTTTCAGCGTAGGCTTCGCCTATGACGTTCAGGGCGGAAGTTGCTCCAACCCCGAGCGTCATGATCGCCGCAGCTGAACCATTAACACGGGCATAGCCTTCTGCGGACAAGCTGCAATTCAGCTCATTGCAGCTGTAGATTTGCTTCATGCCGCCATGAGCCAGCATTTGATCCAGCAGAACGAGATTGTCGTCGCCCGTCACTGCGAAATGGTGCTTCAGCCCAATCTGGGTAAGGCGTTCAGCAAGATAGTGCCCGACAGTGAAGGTCATGGTGCACGCGCCTCGGGGACGAGGTCAGTTATTTGCCTGTTGCGGGCAGGTTTGGTGTCGCTGGGTTTGCCGTCGGCGGGGTAGCTTTACCGAGGGTTGGTACGCCATGGGGTTGCTGTGCCGCATATTTTTCGAAGGCTTCCTGCGTGCCGATATAGGCGCAGTCGCAGATGTCACGGTCTGCGTAGATATAGCGCAGGCCTTCTGGTGTGGTCCGGGTCAGGAAGACATGCTGGGGCATGAGTTGAAGTTCGGCCCGGCGGGACGGGGAATTGGCCGGGTGTCTGACAAACCCTGCCGAAGCGAGTTGCTGCTCCTGCGGGCTAAGAGGTTCGGACACGCAGCCTGCAAGGCTGAATGCTGCGAGGAACAGGGCGGCCGGTACGGAAAGGGGAGAAGAGAGTTTAAGCATAGCAAAGATCCTAACTGTCTGGGCGGTGTGGGGTTCCATTGCATGCGAAGTGTGGCTTGCACGAGATAGGTTGAGGAGGGGTTTTACAACGCGTCTTTAGGCAGGTGGATCATCTGACCTGTTCTGGCGGACTGATAGAGCGCTTCCATCAGTTTCTGATCTCGCAGCCCCTCTTCGCCAGACGTTCGGGGAGGCTGGTTCTGGAGAATGCATTCAGCAAAATGGTCGATTTCCAGAGTAAACTGGTTCTCGGCCGGGATGTGCCATTCGCTGACTATTTTGTGGTCACCCTGACGTCGTCCAATGCGCAGACGATGCCCTGTATAGGCAAATGCGTTTTCCAAAGAGATCCATCCTTTTTCCAGGTGGATGCGCAGGTCTTTGCTTTCATGTGCGCCGTAGCTGGTGGCGCAGTTGGCAATTACACCTGACGGGAAGCAGAGCATGAATGAAAATGTTTCGTCCAGATTTTTGTAGCGTGGATCATCAGGAGGGCTGACCATCTGTGCGAACAGACTTTCAGGCTCCTCTCCAAGCACAGAGCGTGTCCCGTTGAGACAATAAAGACCGATATCCGGAAGGGCTCCTCCACCAGCCAGTTCGGGTTTGAGGCGCCATTGATCGGCGTTTCCCTGCATCTGGGTATTGATGGCTTCTACAAGTTTGGGTCGTCCCAGTTCGCCGCTTTGAACCAGGTTTCTGACAAGCTGATTGAAAGGTTCATAATGGCAGCGATAGGCAACCATGAGCTTAACACCTGCAGCATGGCAGGCTTCAATCATGCGTTTGGCGTCTGCACTTGAGTTGGCCATGGGCTTCTCGCACAGGACGTGTTTGCCCGCGGCGGCAAGTGCTTCCACCTGACTGGCATGCAATGCGTTGGGGGTTACGACATACACGGCCTGAATGTCAGGCCTGTCTGCCAGTTTGTGAATTTCATCATAGGTGAAAAGTGAATCTTCCCCGATCCTGTAAGCATGTCCTGCGGATCTGGCTTTTTCCCTGCGACCGGAAATGAGCGCTACGGGTTTGGCCAGCCGACATTGAAGGAAGGCAGGAAGAATTTCCCCGAGGGTCAGCCGTCCCAGTCCCATGACTGCGAACCCGATACGCTCGGATGGTGGGAGGGCGTGTGGAGGCTGTGCTTCAGGAACGTCAGCGTCTCCGCGCCAGTTTCCAAAAGTAATCTGACCCTGTTTGACTGTTCCCGTATCCAATTCGGAGGGGAGAAGATGTTTGAGGTCAGAGGACGGTGTTTGAGGCATTGTCGCAGCTTTCCCTGAGAGGTTTTCAGGAAAAGCAACGCAGGTTCAGCCATGAAAGGTCTGGAAATCACCTGCCCTCACGACAATCGTGAATTTCGTGTCCTGATGTGTCAACTGGGTCGCCTGACGTGAACTCGGAAAGGAGGCTGATCATCGTTTCGAATAAACGAGATTTCGGCTTCGTGCCGTGCGGGGAGCCGTCCGATCTGTTCAATATTCTGGATGTTGGCGGCGAGGGGAAGAGGTGTTTCTCCCAAGGACCACAGGAACCCTGCGCCGGGTTTGATGGGCGGAAGTACTTTCCCGGTGGCTACATCAATCAGGCTGGCGGATTGAGGGGTTAGAAGAGTGGACAGGCCACGCATGAAGTCTTCCGTCATGGGGAGAAAGCGCTCCCAGTTTTTTGGAATAGAGGCGTCGGTGGTGATCTCGCCCTTTCCTGGTACGGGGGCGCTTTTCAGAAATTTGTCGTGCCCTTTTAACTGAAAAAACAGCAGCCCTTTTTCAGCATCCTGGGCTTCAAATACGGGCAGCGGGCGGGGCATTGAAACGCGCTTGGTAAACGTAATGTCGCAAGGAAGGTTGAGGGGAAGCGCAATCAGGGCCGACATGCCGGGATAGACGCCAGGCTGGAAGGGCGTCGGAGAAAAATAGTCGCTGATCGGGTCATGGTCCAGAACGCGGCTGTGCCAGTCCATGAACCACAACTGGGTTTTGGGAAAAGTCTGGCTCATTTTTTCTCCATATCAGTAATTGCAAGGGCGAGGCATTTCTTCATAACGCCTGGCAATGCTGCGCGTGTCGTTGACCGAAACGCGCCAAAGGATGGGTCGATCCCTGCATTATGTCCCGCAGGGAGGGTCTTTTCGTAAACCATGAGCTTAAGTGTGAAATGGGTAAAGACATGAGTGACCTCTCCCCGTAAAGACCACGGCCCAAGTGTCGGGGCATGGTTCATGGCATCAGCTTCAGTCCAGGGGGCCTCGCGCCACTCCGTCCCCGGAAATTCGTCCATGCCGCCGAGAAGACCTTTTTCAGGTCGGGCTCTCATCAAAACCCGTTCGCTTGTATCCAGAAGGATAAAGTGCACGCCGTAACGCGTGGGACGTGCCTGTTTGGGCGCTTTGCGGGGAAGTGTGGACGCTATTCCTTTGGCATGACCAAGGCAGGATGGACGCCAGGGGCATGTCAGACAAGATGGGTTGCGGGGTGTGCAGATTGTGGCCCCAAGATCGAAAAGGGCTTGGGCAAAGTCTGATGGACGATCCTGTGCTTCTGCTGACTGGTTGAGGAGCGCTGCCTGTTTGGCCAGAAGCGGGCGCGAGGCGGGGAGAGGGTTTTCTATGGCGAAAAGGCGTGATGTCACGCGCTCGACATTCCCATCGACCGGTACGACGGGGCGGCCGAAGGCAATCGCGGCGATGGCGCGTGCGGTATAAGCCCCCACGCCCGGAAGCTTCAGAAGGTCTTCGACTGTGTCCGGGAATTGCCCGAGTTCTGCAACGCGTTTGGCGCACGCATGGAGATTACGGGCACGGGCATAGTAGCCGAGCCCGGCCCAAAGATAGAGAACGTCTTCCTGTGGGGCTGCGGCCAGATCCTGCACGGTCGGGTAATGCGTGAGAAAGCGTTCGTAATAGGCTATGACAGCCTTTACGGTCGTCTGCTGAAGCATGATTTCGCTCAGCCAGACAGCATAGGGGTTAGGCCGCTGCCCCGGGAGGCTACGCCAGGGAAGGGTGCGGCGGTGAGTGTCGTACCAGCGGAGCAGGTCGGAAGCATCAGGAGTCACGGAGAGGGATATGACGAAGGATCACGGTCCGGACAAGAACCTTCGTGGTCGGGCAGCGGGAATGGACCAAAAGCCCGCATGGATTCCCAAGCGGGGAGGAGCGCGGCAGATCGGCGCTCTGGTGCCAGGAATTACCAAGTCGGCGTTCAAGAAGAAGTCTCCGCTTCTGGTTCGGCTTTCCATGGACTGGGAAGATTTTATCGGTCCACGTCTGTCTCGTGTGACCGAGCCGCGTCGGCTGTCGGCAGGGTCTCTGACGCTGGCGTGTTCGGGGCCGATTGCCATGGAATTGCAGCATCTCGCACCTCAGATCATTGAACGGATCAATACAGCCTGTGGTCTGCGGGGCGAGCATCTCATTCTTCGGTTGAAGATTGTTCAGGACATGACAGCATTTGAGAGGCCCAAGCCGCCAAGGCCCAAGCCCGTTCAGGTTGATGTTCCTGAGATTGAGGATGACGAGTTGCGGGATGCCCTGCAACGCCTTGGTGGCCATATCGGAGCGCGGGGTGGCCGCAGGCGTCGGTGACAGAAGTGTTTCACGTGAAACGACTTGTTTCATGCCCTGAAAGAGCCCTTTTCAGGGACCAGAGTTCTGACGATATGGAAAGTTGAAAAGCGGCTATTTCCAAGGAGACAAGCCATGAACATCACGAAAAAATCTGCTGGAGCCTTGGTGCTGGCCGCATTGATTGGTTCTGCACCGTTCTCGGCCATGGCGCAGCGTGGCGGCGGTCCGGGCGGCGGCGGTGGTGGCTTCCATGGTGGAGGCGGAGGCCGCGGTGGTCCCGGAGGTGGCGGGATGGGCGGATTTCGTGGTGGTGGCGGTTACGGTGGTGGCCCGGGAGGTGGATTCCGTGGCGGCCCTGGCATGGGTGGCTTCCGGGGTGGTCCGGGCGGTGGTTACGGCTATCGTGGAGGCCCCGGTTGGGGCTTCCGTCCCGGCTATGGTGGCTGGGGCGGTGGATGGGGTGGCCCGCGCTTCGTCGGTTGGGGCACGCCTGGGTGGGGTGGATGGAATGGCTGGGGCGGCCCGGGCT
>NZ_JACRVZ010000019.1:0-2562 GCF_018812145.1 Gluconobacter sp. P5E10
GGCGTATTGGCCCCAATGGGGTCTCGGTGGGGTATCGACAGAGTGCCAGCCCTGGGACCGAACCCCGCGTTTATGAACAAACGACCCAACACCCGTGCGTTTTATTCTGTCTTTTTATTGCCGTCATAGCGCGGGTTCCTTCCGGTATTGTCTCCTTCCGTGTTTCAGTTAGCCTCCCCCATCTCCCGATCCGGACGAGTGCTGGGGCGTCGGTTTCCACTATCGGCGAGTACTTCTACACAGCCATCGGTCCAGACGGCCGCGCTTCTGCGGGCGATTTGTGTACGCCCGACAGTCCCGGCTCCGGATCGGACGATTGCGTCGCATCGACCCTGCGCCCAAGCTGCATCATCGAAATTGCCGTCAACCAAGCTCTGATAGAGTTGGTCAAGACCAATGCGGAGCATATACGCCCGGAGCCGCGGCGATCCTGCAAGCTCCGGATGCCTCCGCTCGAAGTAGCGCGTCTGCTGCTCCATACAAGCCAACCACGGCCTCCAGAAGAAGATGTTGGCGACCTCGTATTGGGAATCCCCGAACATCGCCTCGCTCCAGTCAATGACCGCTGTTATGCGGCCATTGTCCGTCAGGACATTGTTGGAGCCGAAATCCGCGTGCACGAGGTGCCGGACTTCGGGGCAGTCCTCGGCCCAAAGCATCAGCTCATCGAGAGCCTGCGCGACGGACGCACTGACGGTGTCGTCCATCACAGTTTGCCAGTGATACACATGGGGATCAGCAATCGCGCATATGAAATCACGCCATGTAGTGTATTGACCGATTCCTTGCGGTCCGAATGGGCCGAACCCGCTCGTCTGGCTAAGATCGGCCGCAGCGATCGCATCCATGGCCTCCGCGACCGGCTGCAGAACAGCGGGCAGTTCGGTTTCAGGCAGGTCTTGCAACGTGACACCCTGTGCACGGCGGGAGATGCAATAGGTCAGGCTCTCGCTGAATTCCCCAATGTCAAGCACTTCCGGAATCGGGAGCGCGGCCGATGCAAAGTGCCGATAAACATAACGATCTTTGTAGAAACCATCGGCGCAGCTATTTACCCGCAGGACATATCCACGCCCTCCTACATCGAAGCTGAAAGCACGAGATTCTTCGCCCTCCGAGAGCTGCATCAGGTCGGAGACGCTGTCGAACTTTTCGATCAGAAACTTCTCGACAGACGTCGCGGTGAGTTCAGGCTTTTTCATATCTCATTGCCCCCCGGGATCTGCGGCACGCTGTTGACGCTGTTAAGCGGGTCGCTGCAGGGTCGCTCGGTGTTCGAGGCCACACGCGTCACCTTAATATGCGAAGTGGACCTCGGACCGCGCCGCCCCGACTGCATCTGCGTGTTCGAATTCKCCAATGACAAGACGCTGGGCGGGGTTTGTGTCATCATAGAACTAAAGACATGCAAATATATTTCTTCCGGGGACACCGCCAGCAAACGCGAGCAACGGGCCACGGGGATGAAGCAGGGCGGCACCTCGCTAACGGATTCACCACTCCAAGAATTGGAGCCAATCAATTCTTGCGGAGAACTGTGAATGCGCAAACCAACCCTTGGCAGAACATATCCATCGCGTCCGCCATCTCCAGCAGCCGCACGCGGCGCATCTCGGGGCCGACGCGCTGGGCTACGTCTTGCTGGCGTTCGCGACGCGAGGCTGGATGGCCTTCCCCATTATGATTCTTCTCGCTTCCGGCGGCATCGGGATGCCCGCGTTGCAGGCCATGCTGTCCAGGCAGGTAGATGACGACCATCAGGGACAGCTTCAAGGCCAGCAAAAGGCCAGGAACCGTAAAAAGGCCGCGTTGCTGGCGTTTTTCCATAGGCTCCGCCCCCCTGACGAGCATCACAAAAATCGACGCTCAAGTCAGAGGTGGCGAAACCCGACAGGACTATAAAGATACCAGGCGTTTCCCCCTGGAAGCTCCCTCGTGCGCTCTCCTGTTCCGACCCTGCCGCTTACCGGATACCTGTCCGCCTTTCTCCCTTCGGGAAGCGTGGCGCTTTCTCATAGCTCACGCTGTAGGTATCTCAGTTCGGTGTAGGTCGTTCGCTCCAAGCTGGGCTGTGTGCACGAACCCCCCGTTCAGCCCGACCGCTGCGCCTTATCCGGTAACTATCGTCTTGAGTCCAACCCGGTAAGACACGACTTATCGCCACTGGCAGCAGCCACTGGTAACAGGATTAGCAGAGCGAGGTATGTAGGCGGTGCTACAGAGTTCTTGAAGTGGTGGCCTAACTACGGCTACACTAGAAGGACAGTATTTGGTATCTGCGCTCTGCTGAAGCCAGTTACCTTCGGAAAAAGAGTTGGTAGCTCTTGATCCGGCAAACAAACCACCGCTGGTAGCGGTGGTTTTTTTGTTTGCAAGCAGCAGATTACGCGCAGAAAAAAAGGATCTCAAGAAGATCCTTTGATCTTTTCTACGGGGTCTGACGCTCAGTGGAACGAAAACTCACGTTAAGGGATTTTGGTCATGAGATTATCAAAAAGGATCTTCACCTAGATCCTTTTAAATTAAAAATGAAGTTTTAAATCAATCTAAAGTATATATGAG
>NZ_JACRVZ010000020.1:0-2547 GCF_018812145.1 Gluconobacter sp. P5E10
ACCCAATACCATAAGATATAATAAATATATCCGTATAATGGCTAGGAAATGATACACGTTCCATTTAATCAAGTAAGTAAGGAAACAATAAGAGTAGTGGTATTTCATTGACGATACCAAACCGAGGTCTAATATCTCCCACTTATTCTACACCTCTTATGTCTCCTTACACTGCCAGATTAGAGTCAAGCTCAAAAGGGTCTTCTTTCCCCGCTAATTATTCCAAGCCCGTTCCCTTGGCTGTGGTTTCGCTAGATAGTAGATAGGGACAATGTATGCTTTTCGGATCCCTCCGAACTTRTTTTACGTGGCGTGTTCCACACTGAAGGGATTACAACCACGGCACCCTATACACCCACAAGTGAGMATATGGTGCATGTGTCTGGATACGCCAGACAAGCGTCCCGGACTAGAAGCTATAGCTATGTACATRGCGWCCACCCCGGTAGCAATTCGAGTACTTGCTTGCCGGGCAAGCACTCCCCCTTGCTGAGGAGCGAGATCTACCTAAAATCTCTACTGATCTCTGGGTCWCAGCACCCGAGTTTTGCGCAACYAGCACCGTAACTCAAACGTCGAGCATGAAGGCTCTACCCGCGATAKGGGTACCAACCACAGCCACCMCGATACTCCCACCAGGGGGCCTACCTCAATGAGCAGTCTTGGATAGCTGCTCAACCCGTGGTACCGAAAAGAGGCTCGGTGGGCCTCCCCCTTTTGCTCCGACWAGCAKGGTTAGAGGAATCCTATCGCTGTATTAGTCGTCTCTTACGACAAGCAACAGCGGACTGTGGTAGTATTCTCGCCCGCTAACCACACGGCARAGATGYTGAGCTAAACGCCCCTCCTCCTCAGGAACACTTCYTCCGCRAACATTGCCAGCCGTTGAGTCTTCTCTTGATCATCCAGGATTCYCTCGAAGATCCAGTTTTCGCCAAGGCGCTGCACTCCAAGTCCATCTAGGTCCCGCAGATCTGCATATAGGGGGCAAGCGCACAARATRTGCATCCAGTCCTCATATGGATCTCCACATGCGCAAGCAGTGGTATCGCTGAGGGCTCTCCCRTGCAAAAATGCATTGAACGACCCGTGCCCTGTAAGCAGGAAAGACGTCCTCATCGAGAATCCAAAACTTGRATCCCGATAGGCAAGAGTAACGTATRGGATAAACCTATGCGTMACCCGTCCTGGTTCGCTGTCRTCGTCCYATCTGTTCTGCCAACTCTGGATTAAACACTCCTCTAGGCGAGYCTTCCTCTGCTCCCAGCTWAGACACGCAATGTCCTYGCCGTAAAGCCASTCGTTCTCCTCCAGCGGGAATCCACGTTAGCAGCCAGATCAAGCGGGGGAGCTCCACCAAGTACCTGSAGTGCCAYTGTGGACACTGTTCGGCATACCGAAARGCATCCAAGCAGGATTAGCCTCTGGCAGGAGGCTAGTCGCCTCTGGGCAGCTACTTGTTCCGCGGTGTCATRCCATACCGGGGCACCAARCAGCACACAAGGTGCCATGAGTCCGTCATATATGGTCCGCCTGGCTCGAGGACTGAAGCCCCAGTCGGCTCGAAGCACACKCGCCAATGCTCCAACGACTCCKGTCATCCGCTGGCGAARMGARGCTATGTGCGTGAGGAATTTCATTCCTTCACTRASCGTGATGCCAAGGTACCGACAGCTACGCACRTACGGAAGGTTCGCTCCAGCAAACCTCACCGTAGGCGCACGTCTCAAGGCACCTTTCAGCAGCATGATTACYGTCTTGCTGGTCGAGACGGCAACGCCAACTTCCGCTCCCCACGTTTCTACGATGGACATTAGTTGCGCTCCTTTTTCCTYTAGCACAGCTCGGGAATTTCCCTCGACGAGAAGCAGCAAGTCATCCGCGTATGCACTCAGCTGGCAATACGGCTGGAGACGCTGAAGCAGTACATCCATCAGTATGTCCCAGATAAMTGGGCCGYTGATTGATCCCTGYGGGCAGCCTCTAGTTACCGGTACMTCCACAGTAMCGGAACTGCTTCGGATCACTGCTCTTCGGCCGGAGAAAAASCTCTGCCACAAGCCCATTTCCCGGCATCCCAAGTCGGCTAGTCGGCAGAGTGCAGCACTCCATTCGACGTTGTCGAATGCYCYTTTRAAGTCCACGAATRTGCCGAGCACGTATKGCGCCGGGCTGGCGCCAACACTGCTCTTCACGTGCCTCSAAGCATCCTCCACACATCGTCCTTGGCGAAATCCRAATTGCCATCTGCASCCTTCCGGAAGAACTTCTCTCACACCATGATGGCCTCGAGCACCTTWCCAAAGACTGGTAGCAAGCATATTCCTCTRTATGAGGAGGGCTCACACTTGTCCTTATCTGGCCCTTTGAGCAGCGAGACGACTCGTGGGCACTTCCACTCGGCTGGAAAGTATCCCAATCGGATGCATCGGGAAAACAATGATGCTAGGTGCTCGGGTATGGCGCGCCAGACTGCCTTGCAGATAGTGCCATTGATGCCGTCCAACCCGGGAGAGCGCCTGCTCTTCAGCCGGGCAACACATGTAT
>NZ_JACRVZ010000021.1:0-2292 GCF_018812145.1 Gluconobacter sp. P5E10
AAGCATCCTCCACACATCGTCCTTGGCGAAATCCAAATTGCCATCTGCAGCCTTCCGGAAGAACTTCTCTTACACGATTCACCATGATGGCCTCGAGCACCTTACCAATAACTGGTAGCAACCATATTCCTTTATATGAGGAGGGCTCACATTTGTCCTTATCTGGCTCGTGGGCACTTCCACTCGGCTGGAAAGTATCCCAATCGGATGCATCGGGAAAACAATGATGCTAGGTGCTCAGGTATGGCGCGCCAGACTGCCTTGCAGATAGTGCCATTGATGCCGTCCAACCCGGGAGAGCGCCTGCTCTTCAACCAGGCAACACATGCATCAACCTCGAATACTTCGAGGGCCGGTGGGACTTCCTCCGCGATGGCAGTCGGTGCTTCGGACTCCGCAACTGGGAAGAAATTGCGGAGGAGCACTCGTGCGCAGTCACCCCAATCAGTGATCAGCTCGCCATTCACGCGGAGGCACCCAATCTCCGTGCACTTCCTGCGACCTCGGCAAATCTTGTAGACGCGCCCCCATGGGTCGTCGGCATGATCTCCCACGAAGCGTTTCCAGTCATCCATCTTCGCCCTCCCAATGAGCTTCTTGTAGTTGGCTGAGGCACGCCTCAGCTCGACCACTACAAGCTCTACAGCGGCATCGTCATCTCGACGCCTTCCATCTTGGAGCAGGCGACGAAGTCTTCGGACTTCGCGCCTTGCAGCGCAGAGGTCGGCAGTCCACCAACGTGCTCTCCTGCTGGGCGATCGAGTCAACTTCCTTCCTAGCGCAGTATCACATACACTATGTACTATACTGCGCAGGGTCGAAACTTGCTGGTCCAACGGCGACTCTGAAAAGTTTTCCGGAAGTTCGGCTGTTCTACTCACCATTTCCTCCTTGAACAATCGCCAACGTGCATTGCAGAAGTTCCAGGACGGCACAGGAGCTATGCTCTCAACTGCGCGCGCGGTAGTTGGTTCGGCCACAACAGTAATGATGTTGTGGTCACTCAATTCCCACTCGTCCACTCTCCACTCATATGTGGCCCACATAGATGCTGCCTCATTGACGATTGTCACGTCGATATCACTAGTAGCTCTGTGATTATCGAACGTGTACACCTCTGTTGACTGGTTTAGGGCGGCGACTCTTGCCTCCAGCATCCACTCTGACAGCAGCTCACCCCGTCTGTAGTTAGCTTGCCCCTCGGCATGACGAGAGAGTTTGCTAAGCCACATGGGGGACACTGCATTCGCGTCGAGGCCCAGGATTGCGGGGGTTCTGCTGGCCTGCAGCAGGACCGCATCCATGTACCGGAGGTACGGTTCCAGAGGTGCATCGAACTGGCAGTATGCGGCGCAAAGGAAGATTGAGCCAAAACTCCCTTTAACGACCAGACATACGCCATAATCTGTGGTGAGGGTTTCCACTGGCATGCATCGATGGCAGCGCTTGACGTAGCCGCCCGGGCATCCTCCAGCGATGAAAACGCCTCCTCCAGCACACCAACGGGTTCTGGCACTCCATTCGAGGCCAGGGCAACCAGTTTCGCCTGCGTTGGCGCCGAGCTCTTGGAGGCCAGATGGCCTCTACGCCTGCCTCGTCTTGATTTCCTTGAGGCACTGCTTCCGCTCAAGGCACTCACGCTGCTGTCGCTCTCCATCGGCATTGCTCCGATGGTGGCTCCTCCTTTTGTCGAATCCAGCAATCGTATGCTCACTGACACGGGCTAGTTGCTATGGTGGTAGAGCTCCACCTATTGGTAGAGTGCACTAAGCTGTCCCAAGACACAAACCTTAGCAGTGACTACCACCAATAAGCTTCTCACAGCTGTTCGAAAAGCTCACCCGCAAGCTCGCCTCGCAACACGTGCGGAGTGGAAAATTTCCAATAATTTATTGTTAATAACTTCCAAACCGCTTGTTTTTGAATCGCGAAAATTTGCGCACCACTTCCACGGAACACTAAATTACCTATTTGTTTACTTCCAAATACGGAAAACTAAGTTCTTCGCAATATGTCCACGAGCGCAACGAAAACACGTCCGTCGTTAATCCATTCATGCGCGTAGATAGGGACAATGTATGCTTTTCGGATCCCTCCGAACTTGTTTTACGTGGCGTGTTCCACACTGAAGGGATTACAACCACGGCACCCTATACACCCACAAGTGAGCATATGGTGCATGTGTCCGTAACTCAAACGTCGAGCATGAAGGCTCTACCCGCGATATGGGTACCAACCACAGCCACCACGATACTCCCACCAGGGGGCCTACCTCAATGAGCAGTCTTGGAT
>NZ_JACRVZ010000022.1:0-2110 GCF_018812145.1 Gluconobacter sp. P5E10
AGGTCGACCGCCATGTCAGAGACCTGAAGCGTGTTACGCGTCGGGAAGAGCATCACGGCATTGCCGGCGCAGGACCAGGGCGCATCCGTGCTGTCACATCACAAGGCTTGAAGGTGGCCTTTAGTGTGAGCAGAGACAGGCGTGGAGAGACAGCGAAGAAAAGCATGAAGTCATGTTAAATCGGTCTTAGGTTAAATTTGCAAATTTTTCCAAAACGCGCCCCCTCTTCACCCCCTATGTCCGTTAATTTACTTTATCGGACATAGGGTAGAATGCATAAAATCGTCGCCAAAAGGCCTTCTGATGTGCTGGCTTGGAGCCCTCGTTCGTGGACAAAGACGCCTCGTGGAAAGTTGGTTCCATCGCCTCTGCCATGCCGGGTGTGAGGAATTACACCCCCGCTCAGGCCTGCAATCCTTTATCGGTTTTGCGGCGGCTTTGAGGCGGGAAAGCGGAATGTCCGCTTTTGGTGGACCAGATAATAATAGCGGCCGTCCCGAAAATGATCGAAGTGTGGGAATGATCGTCGTTGAACGATACTCTCAGCGTCTTACACTATGGAACGTACCGCAAACCCTGCTTTGGCAGCGCGCTGAAGATGAGAGCGAACCACAAGCCGATGGAACGGCTTGATTGCAGCAAGATATATGCGCCCAAGTTGATTGTTGCATCGAACGGCTGTTGTCGCGAAAACGACTGCGGGACCACTTCCCGCCCTCTCAATCATCAATGAGATACGGAAGTCCAGGTGCCTATCGTCTTCGCCTAAAATCAGTTCGTTATCATCCACCGAGAGGATCGGGAAAAAATCGATCCGATCTTTCTCGGTGTTCTTACCACGAAGTTCGGTAGAGGTTTGCAAACCGAATATGCGCACAACCCTATCGCGGGTCGCCAACAATACCTTGAACCAAGGGGCAGGTTGACCAAGGATGGCCTGTCCGATCGAACGGATGTTGGTGTTTGCACCAGAAGGTAGTCGTACCGCGAATGAATCGACCAAATCCGCACGTTCATACCAGCCAGCAAGGCAACTATGCTTGGGTGGATGCTGCTCTATCACAATGGTGTCGATAGTCATGAGCAGAGAGTACATTCCGTCACCGTGACCCGCAAATTAGGATTTCCAAGGAACATCTGCTGTTCCCGTCGCAAAAGTTTCAGCAAGACGGTACCAAACAGAAAAACACACTTGACCTCGTCAAGGCAAAGCACCGTCTCAGGACTGCCTACTGGAGATGGTAAAACAGGACTAATCCGCTTTGCACGAACAACCGGTTTCGGGGCGCCGTCCGCACTTACCGATTGACCTGCATGAAGGCGACTGCCGCCTATCTGCTTCTGCATTATTGAGCGGACAGGCGGATCAGGGGCGGGAAACGGAATGTCGGCAGTTGGGCGGTAGGACCGGAAAATCGGTCATTCGCGCAATCGATTTTCACGATACAAATGGGCGTCTCCTGAAGAGCACCTACTTCGTCGGGGGAGAGCTGCTCGCCCCGTGAGACGCCGCATATATGCACTCGTCATGCCAGCGATAGGTTCATGGTCAGTGCCTGAGGGACGGAGCAGAAACTGCGGCTGGCGCGAGGCTGAAGCGCTATTTCTTTTTGGAGGAAATTGCTTCAGACCGCCTTCGTTCTTTTACTTTGCCTTCGTAAAGGCATCGCGCAGGAAATGCGTTGCCTGGGCAATTGCGGCGGTGGATGCCGGCGTCTTGGCGAGTGCATTGAGCATAACGAAATCGTGGATCGTCGCGTCATAGCGGGTCGTTATGACAGGCACACCGGCTTCGACCAGGCGTCGAGCGTAGGCCTCGCCCTCGTCACGTAGGACATCGTTTTCATCTGTGATGACTAGCGCTGGCGCCTGCCCGTGCAGGATGGAGTCCGGCGTGTTCAGCGGCGAGACATGCGGCTGGGCGCGGTCAGTGCCGGCAGGCAGATACTGGTTCCAGAAATAATCCATTGCTTTCGCTGTCAGCCAGGGGCCACTGGCGAACTCGCGATAGGATCCGTCATTCATCGCGGCATCGGTTACCGGATAGAATAGGAGCTGGGCTACGAGCCTGGGTCCATGCCGCTCCGCAACGAGCGCAGAGACGACCGCA
>NZ_JACRVZ010000024.1:0-1923 GCF_018812145.1 Gluconobacter sp. P5E10
TCTCACAGCTGTTCGAAAAGCTCACCCGCAAGCTCGCCTCGCAACACGTGCGGAGTGGAAAATTTCCAATAATTTATTGTCAATTACTTCCAAACCGCTTGTTTTTAATTCGCGAAAATTTGCGCGCCACTTCCACGGAACACTAAATTATTTATTCGTATACTTCCAAATACGGAAAACAAAGTTCTTCGCACTATGTCCACGAGCGCAACGAAAACACGTCCGTCGTTAATCCATTCATGCGCGTCACTAATTAGATGACGAGGCATTTGGCTACCTTAAGAGAGTCATAGTTACTCCCGCCGTTGACCCGCGCTTACTTGAATTTCTTCACWTTGACATTCAGAGCACTGGGCAGAAATCACATTGTGTCAACACCCGCTAGGGCCATCACAATGCTTTGTTTTAATTAGACAGTCGGATTCCCCAAGTCCGTGCCAGTTCTGAATTGATTGTTAATTGATAATCGTTATAATTAATAAGAACTAATTGGTTTAACCCAAATAGTATTCTTAAAAATTTTAGCAAGAAAGTTCCACAATTGGCTACGTAACTAAACTATCCGGKGAACAAGTAACTAACATAAATGCTAGAAACTCTATTTACCCAGAACGAGCACATAAACCATGTTATTGTTTCCCAATCAAGCCCGACTATCTCAATCTTCAGAGCCAATCCTTATCCCGAAGTTACGGATCTAMTTTGCCGACTTCCCTTACCTACATTATTCTATCGACTAGAGACTCTTCACCTTGGAGACCAGCTGCGGATATTGGTACGGCCTGTTGAGAAGTTTGCGTGTCCCCACCATAAATTTTCAAGGTCCGAGGAGAAAATATCGACACAACAGTATATGTCATGCTCTTCTAGCCCATCTACCATATCTCTCTGCGAAAGACTTCCATGGTAGTACGGCTATAAAACAGAAAAGAAAACTCTTCCGATATCTCTCGACGGCTTCTTTATGGTCGTTCCTGTTGCCAGGATGAGCACGAGGCCCATATTTAATAACAAACGGATACTCAACAGGTTACGGAATTGGAACCGTATTCCCTTTCGTTCAAAATTATTCAAGTGTATTATAATTCGCTTTGTTTATATAGTTAGGCATTTTTGTTTTACTTGAAAATTTTCGGCTTTCGCCTTGAACTTAGGACCGACTAACTCGTGATCAACCACTGTTCACACGAAACCCTTCTCCACTTCAGTCCTCCAAGGTCTCATTCGATTATTTGCTACTACCACCAAGATCTGTACCAATGGCAGCTCCATGCAGGCTTACGCCAAACACTTCTACGCATACCATTGTACCTTCCTACTCACTAAAGTTTCAAAATTTATATCACAAGTAATATAAATCATCTACTTTAGCGGTAATGTATAGGTATACAACTTAAGCGCCATCCATTTTAAGGGCTAGTTGCTTCGGCAGGTGAGTTGTTACACACTCCTTAGCGGATTTCGACTTCCATGATCACCGTCCTGCTGTTTTAAGCAACCAACGCCTTTCATGGTATCTGCATGAGTTGTTAATTTGGGCACCGTAACATTACGTTTGGTTCATCCCACAGCGCCAGTTCTGCTTACCAAAAGTGGCCCACTGGGCACATTATATCATAACCTTGAACTTCATATCAAGAAAGTTAAGGTTCTTACCCATTTAAAGTTTGAGAATAGGTTAAGATCGTTTCGACCCTAAGGCCTCTAATCATTCGCTTTACCAGATAAGATTATTTTATATAATATTAAAATGCACCAGCTATCCTGAGGGAAACTTCGGAAGGAACCAGCTACTAGATGGTTCGATTGGTCTTTCGCCCCTATACTCAATTCTGACAATCGATTTGCACGTCAGAACTGTTTCGGTCTTCCATCAGGGTTTCCCCTGACTTCAACCTGATCAAGTATAGTTCACCATCTTTC
>NZ_JACRVZ010000025.1:0-1878 GCF_018812145.1 Gluconobacter sp. P5E10
ACTTCTCACATCAAACACATGCACAGAAATCAGCCACACTCATAAAACACCAACCTCCACCCACTCTCAAAAAGACTGGGTGGGCTAGAAGACCTGGTGGCCATTGCGAGGGCCCTACACCCGATCCCTTCCCGAACTCGGCCGTGAAATCCCTCAGCGCCTATGATACTGCACCTCAAGGTGCGGAAAAGTCGGTCGCCGCCAGGTCCCCTAGCCCACTCATCACTCCCACAACACCAACATCACCAACATCACCAATACCACCGCGGGGTGGAGCAGCCCGGTAGCTCGTCAGGCTCATAACCTGAAGGCCGTAGGTTCAAATCCTACCCCCGCAACCATAGAACCCTGCACCAGGAACCGATCAAGAACGCCAGCGTCCGGATGACGCATGGCGTTCTTTCTGTTCGTTGCAAAGCCCAGCATCGCAGCCAGATCACCCTCAAGAAAAATCCCGAGCTCCCCATTCTCCGGAATGAGTTTGATCCGCGTGATCAGAGAACGAATCGCTTCTCTGGCTTGCGTCCCGGTGGCCTCGTTTTGCAGGCTGGCGTGAAGAGACGCGATCTTTTGGCGATACAGCTCCGCCATGTTGGGATGCAGCAGAGGCGGCGGGGAAGGGGCTTCCGCCAGTCGTTCCTCTATCTCGGCCTTGCGGGTTTCAAGGTGACCGATGCGGTCTTTGAGGCGTGATCCCGGGACGCCATCGAGAATAGCCTGAATGGCCTTGTCCAGTTCACGCTCGATTTTGGGGAGCTCGGATTTCAGAGCGACCAGATCGGCCCCTTTCTCCATCCGCAAACGGTTAACCTCACGTGTGAACTCCTCACAGAATTCCCTGAAGAGCGCAGGGTCCATCATCTGGGTCCGCAGTCCGTTGAGCACGGATTTTTCCAGAACATCCCGTCGGATCGTCAGGCGGTTCTCGCAAGTGCCTTTGTTGCGGGCGGTTGAGCAGCCGAGGTGATGTTGTGAGATCATTGAAAAGCCACCTCCACAACAGCCGCATTTGATGAGGCCTGTCAGAAGATGGGTCGGACGTTGCAGGGCGTTGAGGGGATGAACGCCGTTACCGCGGGATTTCTGGGACCAGGTCGTTTTGCTCTGACGGTCTTTGACCGCATTCCAGAGATCCTGCTCGATAATGCGAAGATCAGGAACACCCTGAAGTACCCATTCCGATTCAGGATTGAGGCGGGAGACGCGCTTCCCGGTGCTCGGGACCTTGATGTAGCGCAGGCGGTTCCAGACCAGTCGGCCGATATAGAGTTCGTTGTTGAGGATGCCGGTGCCGCGTTCACGGTTTCCATTGATCGTTGACGGGCTCCAGGCTCCGGACAGGGGCCCGCGATGGCCTTCAGCATTCAGAGACAGGGCAATGGCTTTGGGGGATTTGCCGTCGGCATAGTCCCGAAAGATCCGTCGGACGATCTGGGCCTGATCATCATTAATGGCGCGCTCTCCGCAAATCGGTTCGCCATGACTGTCGCGCTGTTTGACAACATCGTAGCCGTAGCACAGGCCGCCACCGGATTTGCCCAGTTCGACGCGGCCACGCAGACCCCGCCGGGTCTTGTTGGCCAGTTCCCTGAGGTAGAGCGCATTCATCGTGCCGGTCAGGCCAATATGTAGGCTCAGGACCTATTAATTTATTGAACTGAGCGAGACGTTGTGATTCACAGGGTTACCGATGGAGGTGAGGCTGTGAGTGACATGTTTTTGCTGTCTGAGAGCCAGATGGAGCGGATTGAGCCATTTTTCCCTCTGGCACATGGAGTAGCACGCGTGGATGACCGGCGTGTTCTGAGCGGGATCGTTTATGTGATCCGCAACGGGCTTCAGTGGAAAGACGCCCCGAAAGCATATGGCCCGCACAAG
>NZ_JACRVZ010000026.1:0-1451 GCF_018812145.1 Gluconobacter sp. P5E10
CACCTACAAAATGTGTTCACGCCAAACCAGGCTACTAGCACATTCGCGCTACCGTCCTATCCCGTAAACCGCCAYCAGCAACACACCCCAAYTGTGTTTCGTCCTAAAGAARTAACTAAAATAATCAAAGAYAATCTCAGCCCGAAAAAATCCCCCGGCTRCGACCTTATAACACCGGAAATRATCATCCAGCTGCCACATTCTGCAGTTYGCTACATAACCAAGCTCTTTAATGCCATCACMAAACTTGGTTACTTTCCACAACGATGGAAGAKKWYGAWKATCATAATGATTCCAAAGCCTGGTAAGAACCACACAGTCGCTTYATCTTACAGACCAATAAGTCTACTCTCATGCATTTCGAAACTATTCGAAAAATGCCTGCTGATCCGACTTAATCAACATCTGATATACCACAATATAATCCCAGCCCACCAATTTGGATTTCGCGAAAGCCAYGGAACCATTGAACAGGTGAATCGTATTACAACGGAAATAAGAACTGCATTTGAATATCGCGAATACTGTACAGCAGTATTTTTAGACGTATCCCAAGCATTCGACAAAGTCTGGCTCGACGGCCTAATGTTTAAAATTAAAACATCCCTACCCGAAAGCACACACAAACTTCTAAAGTCTTACCTCTATGACAGAAAGTTTGCAGTGCGGTGCAACACTGCYACTTCCACTGATCATACAATTGAGGCTGGAGTCCCCCAAGGCAGCGTTCTTGGGCCAACCTTATACCTCATCTATACAGCCGACATCCCTACAAATAGTCGCTTAACGGTATCCACATTTGCCGACGATACAGCTATCCTTAGCCGTTCAAGGTCCCCTATCCAAGCTACAGCACAGTTGGCACTGTACCTCATCGACATTGAGAAGTGGCTCTCTGACTGGCGAATAAAAGTAAACGAGCAAAAATGCAAGCACGTGACGTTTACGCTAAACAGACAAGACTGTCCTCCGCTCTTGTTGAACARCATACCACTCCCRAAAGCAGAYGAGGTARCGTACCTAGGAGTACACCTWGACAGAAGACTCACATGGCGCAGGCACATTGAAGCCAAAAAAACCCAACTTAAACTCAAAGCCAACAACTTACACTGGCTCATCAACTCTGGTTCTCCGCTCAGCCTAGATCACAAGGTCTTGCTCTACAATTCTATWTTGAAACCAATCTRRACCTATGGCTCACAGTTATGGGGCAATGCCAGCAACAGCAATATTGACATCATWCAGCGAGCACAATCAAAGATTCTGAGAACCATCACTGGGGCACCGTGGTACGWTCGGAGTGAAAACATCMAAAGAGACTTAAATATCCCATCAGTTACCAACGCAATCACGGAACTTAAGGAAAAATACCATAGCAAGCTTYACACGCACCCCAACCACCTAGCGCGAGGTCTAATCCAGCTCAGCAGCCRTTCCCGTMTCCRGCGAAA
>NZ_JACRVZ010000027.1:0-1531 GCF_018812145.1 Gluconobacter sp. P5E10
GAATATGGGAATATTTCAACATTTTTCACWTATACAYATAATAAATATTAATTTTCATATGTATATGATTTAATTTACTCATATAATTGCCAAAATCATATGAACACATACGTTTTGAACAATATGAGAGGTCGGCAACCACTGCCTTTTTCATATGTATATGATTTAATTTACTCATATAATTGCCAAAATCATATGAAYACATACGTTTTGAACAATATGAGAGGTCGGCAACCACTGCCTACCTATYATAGTAGTTAATGACGAGGTGTTTGGCTACTCTTGATAAAATTCTTTAAATTCTTTATATATTAATTATATGATAGGGACAATATCATAYGCGTCACTAAATTGATGACGAGGTSTTTGGCTACTCTTGATAAAATTCTTTATATTAATTATATGATAGGGACAATATCATATGCGTCACTAAATTGATGACGAGGTGTTTGGCTACTCTTGATAAAATTCTTTAAATTCTTTATATTAAAATTATATGATAGGGACACAATATCATATGCCTGCGTCACTAAATTGATGACGAGCTGTTTGGCAACCATTTATTTTATATCGAATCATCAAGCAAAGGATAAGCTTCAGTGGATCGCAGTATGGCAGCTGCTCAACCACTTACAACACCTTGCCTGTTACAAAAGTCGTTTACAATTGATTCTAGGCTTTGTCATTGTATTAAATAATGCTTTTATATGTAACTAGCGCGGCATCAGGTGATCGAAGATCCTCCCAATTTACTATGTTACAAATTACATTGGCATCACATCCATTGTCGTTTATAAAGTAAATTATAAACTTTAAATGGTTTAGAAGCCATACAATGCAAATTGCCCCTTATTTATCATTGCAGTCCAGCACGGATACGACCTTAGAGGCGTTCAGGCATAATCCAACGGACGTAGCGTCATACCACTGTTCGCTCGAACAAGTATTGTGCCATTGGTCCGTACCTGCGGTTCCTCTCGTACTACGCAGGAATGCTGTCGCAACAACGTTTTGTCATTAGTAGGGTAAAACTAACCTGTCTCACGACGGTCTAAACCCAGCTCACGTTCCCTTGCATGGGTGAACAATCCAACGCTTGGTGAATTTTGCTTCACAATGATAGGAAGAGCCGACATCGAAGRATCAAAAAGCRACGTCGCTATGAACGCTTGGCYKCCACAAGCCAGTTATCCCTRTGGTAACTTTTCTGRCACCTCTTGTTAAAAACTCTTTAAACCAAAAGGATCGATAGGCCGAGCTTTTGCTGTCCMTGTGTGTACTGAACACCGAGATCAAGTCAGCATTTGCCCTTTTGCTCTATGTGTGGTTTCTGTCCGCACTGAGCTGGCCTTGGGACACCTCCGTTATTATTTGAGAGATGTACCGCCCCAGTCAAACTCCCTACCTGGCAATGTCCTTGAATTGGATCATACCTGAGTAATTGGAGTTATACCAAATTTTCAAATCAAAAATACATAAATGCATCGTTTTATTAAAGAATTTGTTTGCGATTATATAACAAACTCGTGAT